>CAJUQJ010000012.1 GCA_910588215.1 uncultured Lachnospiraceae bacterium | reverse complement strand
CATGGATGGCCATGCGGCCCGCCCGACGGCAGGCTAAGCATGATGTAAGTTTACTGTGGAGGTTCACCGGATATCATACAGTCAGAGGCAGAAATCTGTACTGACGGTAAATTTTTGACGGAGAGGAAGACAGGAGGAGAGTATGAATTTAGCAGGACGTCATTTTTTAAAACTTTTGGATTTTACAGCGGAAGAGATCACGTATATGCTGGATGTGGCGGCGGATTTGAAGGAGAAGAAGAAAAAGGGTATCCCGGCTGACATCCGTCGGGGTAAGAACGTGGCACTGATCTTTGAGAAGACAAGCACCAGGACGCGCTGTTCCTTTGAGGTTGCGGCTCATGACCTGGGTATGGGGACGACCTACCTGGATTCCTCAGGTTCTCAGATTGGCAAGAAGGAGAGTATCGCGGATACGGCTCGGGTATTGGGACGGATGTATGAAGGGATCGAGTACCGCGGATACGGCCAGGAGATTGTCGAACAGCTGGCAGAGCATGCCGGTGTACCAGTGTGGAACGGGTTGACTAATGAATTTCATCCGACGCAGATGCTGGCAGATCTTCTGACGATCAGGGAGCATTTCGGATACCTGAAGGGGATCAGGCTGACATATATGGGCGATGCCCGCTATAACATGGGCAATTCCCTGATGGTGGCTTGCGCCAAGATGGGAATGCATTTTACTGCATGTACCACGAAGAAGTATTTTCCGGAGGCGGAGCTGGTACACACCTGTGAGGAGATCGCGTCAAGAACAGGCGGAAGTGTGACACTCACGGAGGATGTGGAAGAAGGCGCAGGCGGTGCGGATGTGATCTACACTGACGTGTGGGTTTCCATGGGAGAACCGGCGGAGGTCTGGGAGAGCCGTCTGCGGGATCTGATGCCATATCAGGTGAATCGCAAGGTGATGGAGTATGCCGGTGAGAAAGCAGTGTTTATGCATTGCTTGCCTGCCTTCCATGATCTGAATACGGGTATCGGCAGGGAGATCCATGAGAAGTACAAGATTGACGAGATGGAAGTGACGGATGAGGTGTTTGAGTCAGCTCAGTCCATCGTCTTCGATGAGGCGGAGAACCGGATGCATACGATCAAGGCGGTGATGGCGGTGACTTTGGGGGAGTATGAGGTTTAAGAAGAGCAGCTTCGTCCAAGCATCATATTAGTCAACAAGATGAGTATATAGTGTTGTAACAGTTCAGCCTTCATCATTCATAAAGCGTCTGCTACGCATCCGACGCAGCTTTGTGGCTCAGCTTTTGTTCCCGCGAGCAACGAGCCAAGTGGCTGCTTGCAGCGGGGTCTTTGATTATGAGGGCGCTCCGCTCATGAAGCAATTCGCGGTCAAAGCTTTGTGTGCAAGCACCCACGCATAGACCGCGAATTGTTTCATGGCTGAACTGTTACGTAATATTTTAAGGTAGAGAAATAGCAGAATGAAGACAGATAAATCAGATATATTAACGTTACTGAGAAACAGTGCGGACTACATATCGGGACAGCAGCTGTGTGACCGGTTCGGGGTGACGAGGACGGCGGTCTGGAAGGTGATCAATCAGTTAAAGGAAGAGGGCTATCAGATCGAGTCAGTTTCCGGTAGAGGGTACCGACTGGTAGAGGGGCCGGCGGACATGCTGTCGGAAAGCGAGATCGCCAGCAGGCTGAAGACGAAATGGGCGGGCAGGAAGCTGTACTATTATGCCAGCACAGGCTCCACCAATACCGATGCAAAGCGTCTGGGCGAAGAGGGCGAGCCGCATGGCACTGTGGTGGTGGCGGATATCCAGACGGCAGGAAAGGGACGCAGAGGACGAAGCTGGCAGACACTGTCCGGCACGGCGCTTTCCTTTACGCTGCTTCTGCGGCCGGACTTCGTGCCGGATAAAGCATCGATGATCACGCTGGTGATGGCACTGAGTGTGGCGGAAGCCGTGGAGGAGATAACGGGAGCGGCGACCGGGATCAAGTGGCCCAACGACATCGTGATGAACAGGAAGAAGATCTGCGGTATGCTGACGGAGATGACTATGACGCCGGAGATGGATGAGATACAGTATGTGGTAGTAGGTGCGGGGATCAATGTCAACAACATGAGCCAAGAGGAGTTTCAGGAGGAGGTGCGTCCTACGGCCACATCCTTGCGGATCGAGACCGGGCAGCAGTATAATCGGGCATGTCTGCTGGACAAGGTGCTGCAGCGGTTTGAAGAGAACTATGCGACTTTCCTGGAGACGCTGGATCTGTCCGGCCTGCAGGAACGGTATCAGGCGCATCTGTTGAATATGGGGGCCCAGGTGCGGGTGTTGGATCCGGCAGGGGAATACACCGGAATGGCGGAGGGAATTGACGCGCAGGGGGAACTGATCGTAGTGAGGGAAAACGGAGAGAGAACCCCGGTCTACGCAGGCGAGGTCTCGGTGCGCGGATTATATGGTTATGTGTGACGGACGGGTAGATAGGATGGAAGAGAAGAGAGTAGTGCTCTGTGGCGCAAACGCCTACGAGCAGAAATACTATTTTAATGAAAAATTTGCGGGGATCCCCGAGTCGATCAAAGAGGAACTGCAGGTGATCTGTGTACTTTTTACAGAGGAAGTGGGCGGTATTTTTACGATCGTCTTCGATGAGGACGGTACGATCCTGCTGGAGACAGACGCGGAAGAGGAGGATCTGCTTTATGACGAGATCGGCAGCGGCCTCCTGGTGAGCGAGGTGCGCAGGAACAGGCAAGAGCTGCTGGAGTCGCTGCAGCTGTACTACAGAGTGTTCATACTGCACGACAGGGCGGCTCTGGAGGACGATGAGTAATAACCGTACCTTTCACGGAACGTTTGTGTCCGGAAAGACAAGAGAGTTTCGGGACGCTTCGGCATGGAGGGAAGCATGAAGGATTTATTGCATGAATTAAAAATCGGGAGTGTCACTTTAGAGAATAATATCTTATTGGCACCGATGGCAGGCGTGACAGACCTGCCATTTCGTTTGCTGTGCAGGGAACAGGGCGTGGGAATGGCCTGTATGGAGATGATCAGTGCCAAGGCGATCTTGTATAAGAATAAGAATACGGAAAGTCTGCTTAAGATCCATCCGCAGGAAGGAGCGGTGTCATTGCAGTTGTTTGGTTCTGACCCGAAGATCATCAGCGAGATGGCCAGACAGATCGAGGACAGGCCGTTTGCGGTTCTGGATATCAATATGGGCTGTCCCGTGCCGAAAGTAGTTGGGAACGGGGAAGGATCGGCTTTGATGAAGGAGCCGAAGTTGGTGGGGGAGATCGTCAGCGCTGTGGCAAAGGCCGTACGGAAACCGGTCACCGTAAAGATCCGGAAGGGATTTAATGACACATGTGTCAATGCGGTGGAGATCGCACAGATCGCGGAGGATTCCGGTGCGGCTGCGGTGGTAGTACACGGCCGGACAAGGGAACAGTATTATGCCGGAGAAGCGGACTGGGAGATCATAGCCAGAGTGAAAGATAAGCTGTCCATTCCGGTGATCGGAAACGGTGACATTACGGACGGTGCCGGTGCAGAGGCAATCTTGAAACAGACCGGATGTGATGGGGTGATGATAGGCCGCGCTGCCAGAGGCAATCCGTGGATCTTCAGACAGATCGCAGCTTATCTACAGGATGGCACGGTATTGCCCGGACCGGGAAAGGCTGAGATCAAGGAGACGATCCTGCGCCATGCGAGGCTGCAGCTTGACTGTAAGGGTGAGTACACCGGTATCCGGGAAATGCGTAAGCATGTTTCCTGGTATACGGCAGGAATGCCTGATTCTGCCAGGCTGCGGCGTAGTGTCAACGAGGTGGAGAGCTTTGCGGAACTGGAAGAATTGGTAAAGGGGATGTGAAAGAGAATGTTCGGAAAACGAGTATTCTCTCAGACAAGCGTGTCTGCTTCTGGATTTGAGATCCAATGGAGCGGAATCATGAGGGTAGTGGCCTGAAGCATCCGGCAGGTGAGAGGTGCTTTTGAAAGGACAGAGCCGGCTAAACGATCGGGATTATTTCGTGCATGGGTCATACCCGTAATGCATATACTTTGGTATGGAACAGGAGACGATTCTTTATTATTATCCGCTGCCGGCGCGACCGGACAGCGCGGACAACACTATAGCTGCGAAGAAGCATTGGTTTCAGGAAGCAGTGCTGCCTGTCATGCTGCTGACAACGCAGGGGGAGTTCGGCATTCTTGGATGTGCGGTGCCGCCTTTTTATTATCGGAAGAAAACCTGGAAGGCGCCGATACTTTCCGAGGCGATGGAGACTGCCCTGCACACCGCTGCCGGTATGCCGGATACCTGTGTGCACCAGGATATCCTGCGGCTTCTGCCGTCGGAAAGCCGGGGCAGGTGGCAGCCGCACGCGGGTACGGTGAAGAGGTTGATAAAATATCTGTTGGAACAGCGGGCGGGAAAGGTACTTGCCCTGACCGGCATGGTGACGGTGCTTTTGGGACAGCCCGAAGAGACGGAGCGGCAGTTGGAGACGACATGGGAGCTGCTTGAACCATACTTACCCAGAGTCAACCGAATGCTGCTTTATTATGAGGGCCGGGAGAGCCAGAAGAGCAAGGAAGAGACAGCGTTTCATAAGCATTATAATGATGAGGCAACAGCTGGAGAGGATGACCGGGAAGCGCTGCAGGAATATATAGAGGATTATTATTATGAATATGGACTGGTGCCGCAGCTTGTACCGTACAGAAGAAGCGAGATGGCAGCATTTCGATGCGGGAAGGAGCCTTGCGGCGGTGTAATCCTTGATTATGGGGAGGGGTTCCGGTATCCGAAGATTACGTCTGCAGACTGCGTCTATATCGACGTTACTTCTGATGAGGAGAAGGAGCGGCTGTTGGGGCGGAAAAGTCCGGCAATTCCGTATATATCGCCGCTGAAATATCTTGACACTGTGGTAAAAAATAGTTATGATAGAAAAGTTAAAATGACATAAGATATTCCGATTACTGGCGGTAAAAGGGGTATGATCTTCAATAAATAGGAATGATAAATAGAAAGGGAGTAGCACCATGCAGGAGAAGAAAAATATCTTAACGTATGAGGGACTGAGAAAATATGAAGATGAGCTGCACGACCTGAAGGTGGTCAAGCGTAAGGAAGTGGCGGAGAAGATCAAAGAAGCCAGAGAGCAGGGCGATCTGTCCGAGAACGCCGAATATGACGCAGCCAAAGACGAGCAGCGCGATATCGAGGCGAGGATCGAAGAACTGGAGAAGATCTTGAAGAATGCGGAAGTAGTCGTTGAGGACGAGGTGGATCTGGACAAGATCAACATCGGATGTCAGGTGAAGATTCTGGATATGGAATTCAACGAGGAACTTGAGTATAAGATCGTAGGTTCCACGGAAGCCAACAGCTTAAAGGGAAAGATTTCCAACGAATCTCCTGTGGGTAAGGCACTGATCGGCTGTAAAGTGGGCGATCAGGTGGAAGTGGAGACACAGGCAGGTATGATCCAGTATAAAGTGCTGGAGATCCAGCGTTCCAATTAAGGATAGAAGACGGCAGTGCCGATGTGACAATGCGGATATCCAAACGGTGACTGCAAGTAGAGAGCAACGTGTTTAAACAGCCGCCAGGCGGCAAGATGGAGGTCAGTATGGCAGAAGTACAGAATCAGGATATCAACCAGCTTTTGAAGGTGAGGAGAGAGAAGCTGGCCACATTGCAGGAAAACGGCAAGGATCCTTTTCAGATCACGAAATATGATGTGACCCATCACAGTCAGGAGATCAAGGATAACTTCGACGCGCTGGAGGGGCAGCAGGTGTCCATCGCGGGCCGTGTGATGTCCAAGCGTATCATGGGGAAAGCGTCCTTCTGTAATGTGCAGGATCTGCAGGGGGATATTCAGTCCTATGTAGCGAGAGACAGCATCGGCGAAGAAGCCTATGCAGATTTCAAGAAATATGACGTGGGTGATATTGTAGGCATCGAGGGCGAGGTATTCAGGACCAAAACTGGTGAGAAATCCATCCATGTCAACAAAATGACATTACTGTCGAAAAGCTTGCAGATCCTGCCGGAGAAGTATCACGGGCTGGTAAATACGGATATCCGTTACCGCCAGCGATACACTGACCTGATCATGAACGAGGATGTGAAGAAGACCTTCGTAGCCCGCTCCAAGATCATCAGTTCCATCAGGCGCTACCTGGACGGACAGGGATTTTTGGAGGTGGAGACTCCGATGCTGGTATCCAATGCGGGCGGCGCGGCGGCGAGACCTTTTGAGACCCACTATAATGCATTGGACGAGGATGTGAAGCTGCGCATTTCCCTGGAACTGTATCTGAAGAGACTGATCGTAGGCGGGATGGAGAGAGTCTATGAGATCGGTCGTGTGTTCCGCAACGAGGGGCTGGATGCCAGACATAATCCCGAGTTTACTCTGATGGAATTATACCAGGCATACACAGACTATTATGGCATGATGGAGCTGACGGAGAATATGTTCCGCCATGTGGCAAAAGAGGTTTGCGGCACAACGACCGTTCCCTACGGAGAGGCGATAATCGATTTAGGACAGCCTTTTGCGCGGATGACTATGGTAGAAGCCGTACAGAAATATGCGGGAGTGGATTTCAATACCGTGAAGGATACGGCGGAAGCGAAGAGACTAGCCGATGAGAAAGGTATCCATTACGAGGATAGGCATAAAAAGGGTGATATCCTGAATCTTTTCTTTGAGGAGTATGTGGAAGAGCACCTGGTGCAGCCTACTTTTATCATGGATCATCCGATCGAGATTTCTCCGTTGACTAAGAAGAAACCGGAGAACCCGGAGTATGTGGAGCGCTTCGAGCTGTTCATCACGGGCCGTGAGATGTGCAATGCTTATTCGGAATTAAATGACCCCATCGATCAGAGAGAACGTTTCCGGGCACAGGAAGAGGCGCTGGCAGCAGGTGACGAGGAAGCCAACACCACCGATGAGGATTTCATGAATGCGCTGGAGATCGGTATGCCGCCGACAGGTGGGATCGGCTACGGTATAGACAGGCTGGTGATGCTGCTCACGAATTCGCCGGCAATTCGTGATGTGTTGCTCTTCCCGACGATGAAGAGTCTGGAGAAAGGGCAGGAGAAGAAGGCGGCTGACAAGGAGAAACATGACGGCCAGGATAAGAGCGGAAAGAATGACGAGCAGAGAGATCATGATGAAAGCGAAAAGAACGAGAAGAAAGTAGATGTCCACAGCCAGGAGCAGACTGCAAAACAGAGCAGTATCACAAGAGAGCAGGCGTGGGATCTTTTACGGAAATATAACAAAGAACCGTTCCATCTGCAGCATGCGCTGACGGTGGAAGGCGTGATGCGCTGGTATGCGAAAGAACTGGGCTATGGCGCGGAAGAGGATTTCTGGGGTATCACCGGACTGCTGCATGACATCGATTTTGAACTGTATCCGGAGGAGCACTGTAAGAAGGCGCCGGAACTTCTGCGGGAAGCAGGGGTGAGTGAAGATATGATCTACGCCATTTGTTCGCACGGTTTTGGTATGTGTAGCGAAGAGGAGCCGAAGCTGGAGATGGAGAAAGTTCTTTTTGCGGCCGATGAGCTGACGGGCCTGATCTGGTCCTGCGCACTGATGCGCCCCTCCAAGAGCACGATGGATATGGAAGTCAAGAGCCTGAAGAAGAAATTCAAGGATAAGAAGTTTGCGGCGGGTTGCTCCAGAGAGACGATCGCCCAGGGCGCAGAGAGGCTTGGCTGGGAGCTTGACGTGCTTTTCGATAAGACCATCCTGGCGATGAGAAGCTGTGAGGCGGCAGTGGCAGAAGCGATGGGGCAGGATGCATAATAAGAGGGGATATGGTTTATTGTTCATATCATATCATAGGATTGGGTAGTTGAGAATTTTAATCATAAAGGGGGAATTAAGTATGCAGTACAGAATCATCGGTGATACAATGCCGGCAGTGGAGGTGCTCTTCGATGCACCGGGAGAATCCATGTACACACAATCGGGCGGTATGGCCTGGATGACGGACGGCATTGCCATGGATTCTAATATGAAGGGTGGTCTTGGCAAGAGTATCGGCAGGATGTTCACGGGAGAGTCGCTGTTTATGGCAACCTATAAGGCGGAGCGGGCAGGCAGCATGGTAGCGTTTGCCTCCACCGTGGCCGGAGAAGTGCTTCCGCTGGACGTGGGAGCAAGCGGCGGTCTGATCTGCCAGAAGGGCGCTTTCCTCTGCGCGCAGGAGACAGTGCACTTGAATGTGACACTGACTAAGAAATTCTCCGCAGGACTGTTCGGAGGCGAAGGCTTTATCCTGCAGGATATCAGCGGGACAGGCATGGTCTTTCTGGAAATCGACGGAAACAAGGTGGAGAAAGACCTGGCGCCGGGCGAAGTGCTGAAGGTGGATACCGGTAACGTGGTGGCTTTTGAACGGTCGGTGAGTTATGAAATCGAGACGGTGAAGGGGCTCAAGAATATTTTCCTGGGCGGCGAGGGACTGTTCCTGACGAAGCTGACAGGGCCGGGTAAAGTGATCCTGCAGACGCAGAACTTTAATGAGTTCGCGGGAAGGATCATACGGATGGTGCCTTCGAGGTAGGGATAACCTCTTTTGGGTAAGAATCAAGATATGACAATTTATAATAGGCTCTCGAAGTCTCTCAGTGTCTGATTTGTGAGATGTATTTTTGTCAAATGCGCATAAGTTTATAAAGTTTACATGGAATGTACTTTGATTAAATTTGTGTGTAGCTGGCGAAAACTAGTTACAAAGACAGGTGAAAGGGAGATTCTGAGGGCCTATTCTATTGAAGAGGGAGTATGATTAGAACAAAGGAGTAGCACGTCAATTCTTATCAAAAAGTGAAGACACATTTTTGCGATAATTGTTTCGGCGGTATGATTTTGTTGAAAAGAAGACAGGTATAATCGTAGTTGAGTTTAAGAATGCAGTAGTGACAATGGAAGGAATATGGGAAAGAAGTACAGTGTAGATCGTGGTGAGAGGGTGAATAGATCTTACGTTCAAGCTATTCTGTTTCTTTTAGTTTGTTATAATTATTAATGGTGTTAGTCAAAAAATGGGTTGGTTTTCTTTTTTAGTCCGGTTTATAGGACATGGAAAAGGATATGATATTCCTATCCAGAAGGTAATATCATGACCAACAAAGAATTACTTTTCAGCAGTATCAATCTGCTTTCATAAAAAGAAACTGCGTCTTTGTTAGATGCTGTTCTTCCTATGTCTGTGGAGAATACCCCGAGGTCAAGCCGAATTGTCTTATTGTGTTTCCTCTTCTGTCATCTGCTATGGACACAAATGCAATAAACAACGTTTTCTCTGTAAATCCTGTGGCAGTATAATGCTCTTTTTGGAACTGCTTACTGGAATGTTGAAGATATCATCCGGCGATTGATCAATGTGGTGCTGAAGATGACAGATACCAATTATTAGCATAGCAATAAAGATATGCGTGAAACTGTCTTAGCAGTGATATAACTTTACCAACCTATTTACTGACTGACACCTTATTAATATAATTACCAGTTGCTTTATGAGTTCAAATTATGGTATAGAATATAAATATAATATACATAAAAAAAGAGCAAAAAATCTATGGTTAAGATATTTAGACTAAATGATTTGGTTATATAATAACCCCAAGAACAAGTGAATAGTATATGTTTTTGATATTTATATATTGACTTTGTGGTAAAATGATTAATAAGATTGTATTGGTATGATAGTAAAACTAATACAGATTAAGAAACAATTATGGATGTTGTTTTAAAACATGCAAATATTTTAATTACAATATAGGAGATATCTGTGATACGGTGAAGACCGAATAGATATTAGAAAGCATATGGTAGAAAGAATATGCCCTAAGTGTAGGGTTCCTATGAATGGTGAAAAGTGTATAAAGCCTAACTGCGGTAGTGTTACTCAAATGTCCTTTACAGTTTATTGGTGTGAAAAGTGTAACATACCTATTTTTGACAATATTTGTCCTACCTGCGGAAATGATGGAAAATATATTGCAACGGATTTGCGGCCCGTTTTTCCGGAAGAGAATGCATTAGTTTCCATTATTTTGGAAGATGATCCAGTCAGATATCAAGCAGCATCAATTTGGTATGGAAGTGGAGTATATATTGTAGATGGAAAAAAGGTAAGACTTCCTATTACAAAAATAAATAAGTTGCCGAATGAGGAGATAAAACGGATCAAGGAAAAGTATGATTTGTTTGCTGAGAAAATAGACTATATATTTTTCGACAGGGTTGTCGAAAAGTTTATACAAGCGAATGCAGATAGATACAACTACATAACAGAGGAGGCGGTTCATTTTGTCCAACAGTATAAAAACAAATATACAGTTGAAGACATGATGGTCTCATTTAGTGGAGGAAAGGATTCTACGGTTACTTCTCATATTGTCAATAAAGCGTTAGGAACCAACAAGGTTTTACATGTGTTTGGTGATACAACACTGGAATTTCCTTATACGCTTGAATATAAAAAGCGCTTTAGTAAAAATGAGGAGTCACAAGGAGTTAGGGTTCTTACAGCAAAGAATAGAGAAAAAAATTTTGAGGAACTCTGTGAAGTAGTAGGACCGCCAAGCAGAGTTATGAGATGGTGTTGTACGGTATTTAAAACCGGGGCAATTCAGAAAACAATCTCATCTGCTTTTAAGGATAAAAATAATATTCTAAGTTTTCAGGGTATTCGGCATAGTGAATCTATTAGTAGAAGTAAATATGAAAGAGAAAGCGAAAGTCCTAAAATTTCAAAACAAACTGTCGCGTCTCCAATTATTGAGTGGATTGATTATGATGTTTGGTTATATATATTAACCACAAAGATAGATTTTAATGATGCATATAGGCTTGGATGGACGCGGGTTGGTTGCTGGTGTTGCCCAAATAATGGAGGTTGGTCAGAATTCTTGGCCAAAATTCATATGTATGATCAGTATGTTCACTGGCATGAAGTACTTGTAAATTTTGCAAAGCAAATTGGGAAACCGGATCCGGTAACATATATAAATGATGGAGGTTGGAAAGCAAGACAAGGTGGTAATGGACTTGCGGCTGCACAGTCATCAATTGTTTCATTTGAACCATGTGCAACAGAAGAGAGAGCCTTTAATTATGATTTACAAAAACCAATTACAAATGAGTTATATGAACTGTTTAAACCGTTTGGTTATATCAATAAGGAATTGGGAAATAAGCGTCTTGGTGAAGTTTATGTGATGGATAAGGCTGGTAAAGTGGTATTGATTCTTCAGGGGCGAATTGGCAGTACAAGGTTAAAGGTTGTAATAAAAGATATACATATAGCAAAAGCAAGAACTTTGTCGGTAGCAGAGGGAAAAGTCCAATGCCAGCTTACGAAATACCAGATGTGTTTAGGATGCAAGGCATGTGAAAGTGTATGCAGGTTCGATGCCATTAATGTTAAGGATGATGGGACGGGTAAAATTTCTTATTCGATAGATGACGAAAAGTGTAAGAGATGTACAGAATGTGTGGGACATTTCGATGCGGGATGCTATATGAGGAAAGTATTATGTATAAAGAGGTCATAGTATGGCAGTGAAAAAGGTTAAATTTAGATTACAGGGTCATGAGAAGTTTGCTTTGAGAGAAGGATGGGTTAATAAGGCACTGATTATAATTCCTGATGTGCCGGAAGTTTTTTTAAGAAAAGATGCAACAGATATATTTGGTATCGGCAGTAATATGGTAAAGTCTCTTAGGTATTGGATGAGAGCATACGGGTTGACAATTGAAAAAGGAGCGGCAGGGGCTGAACTGACAGAAAGAGGAAAACTTATTGCTAAATATGATCCATATTTAGAAGACCCGTTTACCTTGTGGATTATGCATTCCTATATTTCAAAGAATAAAGAAGATGCAACAACCTGGTTTATGTATTTCAATCATTGTGATGCAGATGATCTGAAAAAAAGTGAGATTGAGGCAATTTTATTAAGAGAAATAAAGAAATATGTTTCAGGTCAAAATTTTTCAGAAAGGTCATTAAGTAACGATGTGGATGTATTGCTTAATATGTACAGTAGGCATAAAGAAAAATCAGATCCAGAAGACAAAAATATTTCTCCATTTTCTCAACTGGCGTTAATAAAAAATATAGATGGAAAATATACTAAAAATCATCCTAATAAGAAAATATTTTCGGAAATGATAGTGCTGTATGAATTAGCTCTTATGTCAAGGGAGTCAGAAGGTGTTTCTATTGAAAAAGCTGTTCACGGAGAATATGGATTGACTAATACTTATAATTTGACTAGTGTAATGGCAAATGACTATTTTGACAGATTAGATGCCGCAGGATATATACGTGTTAATAGAACGGCAGGCCTTGATATGATTTATTTTGTACAAAAAGAAGAGGAATTAAATATATTAGAAAACTATTATAAAAATCGCTAGCAGGTGATGGAATGGGAAAGATGGAATCGTTAAGGAATATTATAGAGTTTAATAGTAATTTTAAAATAGCGATAAACTTGTATTTGAGTCTGAATAAGACAGATAAAGTATTGGGTTATATACCGACAAAATCGTCTGTAAGCTTTTTGGGTGAATATGCCAGATCTGTATTAGAGGGCAAAGAACAAGCTACATTATTGGTGGGACCTTACGGCAAAGGGAAATCTCATTTACTTTTGGTTTTACTTGCAGTGTTGTCTCTTGATAGAGTGCCAAAGAATACAGAAATAATTGATAAGCTTATTGAAAAGATAAGAAAAGTCGACGAGGTAGGTGAAGCAGTTGCCAGTCAAATAGAGAAGATATGGAGTCAGGATAAATTTCTTCCTGTATTGATTACAGATACTACTGGTGATTTGAAGCAGGCATTTTTGTATGGACTGAACGATGCATTAAAGCGCGAGGGCTTATTAGATCTGATTCCAGATACATATTATTCAATTGCATTAGAAAGAATTGCTGACTGGGAAAAAAATTATATTGATACTTATGCAATATTTGAACAAGAAATATCATCGTATGGGATAAGTATGTCTGTACTTAAGGCAGATTTAAAAATGTATTCGAGAGAAGCTTTAGATCTTTTCAGGTCTATTTATCCAAAGGTTACGGCAGGCAGCGAGTTTAATCCGATGGTTGTATCTGATGTGCTGCCCTTATACAAGAGTATAAGCGAAAAACTTGTAGAAGAGTATAAATATAGAGGAATTTATCTTGTTTTTGATGAATTTAGCAAATTCATAGAAGGTCAAAATGGAATGGCTGTAGGAGCAAATATGAAATTGCTTCAGGATATTTGTGAGTTAGCGACAGATTCACGAGATGTTCAAGTATATTTTACGATGGTTGCGCACAAAAGTATAAAAGAATATGGAAAGTATCTTTCACAAGACATTATCAATTCTTTTACCGGAATCGAAGGAAGAATTATTGAAAAATATTTTATTACTTCGTCTAAAAATAATTATGAGTTGATTAAAAACGCAATTATAAAGAAAAGTGATATGCTGGGCGAGATTCCTCATTATGAAAAGATTCTTGGATTATCAGCACTTCAGGAATATTATCAGTTACCTGCGTTTAGAAGTAATTTTATTGAAAGTGAATTCGATAGCATTATCTTAAAGGGATGCTACCCGTTAAATCCGATTGCAGCATATTTATTATTGAATGTAAGTGAAAAAATTGCACAGAATGAGAGGACACTATTTACCTTTATTTCAAATGATGAACCCCATAGTATGGCTAGATTTGTATCGGAACATTCCGAAGAAATGGAGTGGAGTATTGGAGCAGACCTTATTTATGATTATTTTAGTTTGTTGTTAAAAAAGGAAGTGTCGAATGAATATGTGCACAATATTTGGTTAAGTGCAGAATATGCAGTTGAGAAGTGTGAGTCGGAAGATCAAAAAAAGATTATTAAGGCGCTTGCAATTGTTTTGATTGTGAATAAGGAAGATGAAATACCTGCAACGGATAAATATCTTGGATTATGTGTAAATGTAGGAGACACTGCACAAACAATTAATGAACTCGAAACAAAGAAGCTTATATATATAAAAAGTGCTACGGGTTGTTTTGCATTCAAAACAAGAGCCGGTTCTGAATTGAGATCGGAAATAAAACGGCAAAAGGAGATTAAGGGGGATACTGTTAATTATCCAAAAGTATTATTGGATGTAACGGGTAAGCATTATGTAATTCCACGTAAATATAATACGATACACATGATGACGCGTTTTTTTGTGAATCAATATATGGATGTAGACGACTTTTTAAATATTGATTCCTCGGAAGTTTTACTTGGAGATTGTGCTGGGGATGGTAAGATTATTACATTGTTTAGTTTCGCGGAAATAAAGCAAGAGAGGGTAATGCAGCATCTTCTTGATCTTGCAGAGCAACGGCTAGTTGTTGTTTGTCCTAAAAAAGGACTAAAGTTTCAGAAACAATTGAAGGAATATGAAATTATTCAGGAGCTAAGGGATGATCAGATATTTACATCTGATAATGAGATATTGAAAAGAGAATTGCCCTTAATGATTGAGGATTTGGCTAAAGGGTTGGAGCTGTCATTAGGTAGAATATATGAAGATGATATGGATACAAGAGTTTTTTCTTTTGATGGAAAAGAAATAAGAACTGCAAAAATAGGAAATGAGGAGGCAACAGTAAATGAATGCTGTGAAAATGTATTTACAAAAACGCCGATAATCAATAATGAGATGGTTAATCGTTCTATCATAAGCACGGCGCAGACCAGGAAAGCAAGCGTAAATATTATTTATGCATTGTTGTCTCATACAGATACAAAACAATTTTATGAGGGTTCCAGCCAGGAGGCAACTGTTTATAGATCCCTTTTTTGTGTAACAAATATTGTCAATAATTCACCGGATGATAATATAAAGGATATGCTGCAAGAGATAAATAGGTTTGTGGATTCTTGTTCTGATGCGAAGGTTTCGATGAAGGGACTGATTACGAAATTGACATCGGCACCATATGGGATGAGGCATGGTTTGATTCCTTTCTATTTGGCATATATCCTGGCGAACAGGCGTGAAGATATTATTGTGTATTTCACGGATAAAGAAGTTCAATTAACTGCAGATATTATTGTTAATATGTGTAAACAGCCTGAGGATTATGCAATTTATATCTCGAAAGAAGATTGGCAGAAAGAGAAATATATAAAGGAATTAAATATACTTTTTCAAGTGGAGGATAATAGAAACTTATCAACAAATAGAATAAAAAATATTTTTATTTGTATGCAGAGGTGGTTTAGATCTTTGCCGCAGGTGTCAAGAAACGTAATGGATCTTGAAAGATATGTTGAATCCGATGGTATGATTCGTGCAATGAAAGAAATTAAAATGGCCATGCAGAAGGTGGAATTCAATCCATTTGAAAGTCTATTTGTAGAGTTTCCAGAAGCATTTAAATCAGAGTCTTTAGAAGAGGCATTTAGGGTAATAGATGAATGTAAAACATATTATGATGATTATTTTGATTGGGTTTTGAACGAGGCCGTATCAAAAATATATGAAATATGGGGGGAAAAAAGAAAGAAAGATTTATTTCATTACCTGAAGGAATGGTACGATAATCAGAGTAAGAGATCTAAACGGGGATTATATAATGGACGAATGACCAATTTTATGTCGGCGATTGAAACAATGGACGTATATAGTGACACAGAAATAGCCAAAAAAGTAGTTAAATCCGCAACAGATGTATACATTGAAAACTGGAATATCGGATCGCTTGAAGAATTTGTCGAGGAACTAATTTCCGTAAAGACAAAAATTGAGTCTATACAAGATGAAGTGATAGAAGGAGAAATGACCCTTTCTTTTACACGTAGAAATGGGGAACCTTTTGAGAAAACATATAGTCATGCTAATGAAAGCACGGGAAGTGTACTTAGAAATATTATTGAAGATACATTGGAAGAATATGATGACTTAAGTGTTAATGACAGAGTCTCTATTTTACTGGAGATGATTGAGAAAATAACAAAATGAGGATTGATGGGCAGCATGATTTATTTAGATAACGCGGCAACGACATTTCCGAAACCAGGTGTTGTGTATGATGCTATGGATAAAATAAATAGAGAAGGAGCCGTTAATGCGGGGCGAGGCTCATATAAACTTGCGCTAGATGCAAGTAAACTTATTGCAGAAACGAAAGAATTGCTTCGTAGATTGATTAATACAGATATATCTTCTGCAGTGATTTTTGCACCATCGGTAACAATTGCAATGAACCAGATAGTTAATGGATTGAGACTAAGAGATAAAGCAGTTGTCTATTTGTCGCCATATGAGCACAATGCGGTTGCAAGAAGTGTCCATGAACTTGCAAAGAAGAAGGGACTTATTGTAAAAGAGATTCCAATTAATTCTGATTTGGAAATTGATTTGGAGAAAATGAAGTATGAATTTGTAAAAGATAGACCAGATGCAATTTTTTGTACGCATGTGAGCAATGTTACAGGATATATTCTACCAGTGAAGGAAATATTTGAGGAATCAAAGAAATATGACTGTATTAATATTCTTGATTCTGCCCAATCATTGGGTCTGGTAGAAATTCAAGCAAATTTGATGAAAATAGATATAATAGCGTTTGCAGGACACAAGACTCTATACGGTCCGTTAGGGATAGGTGGTTTTATTAATATTTCAGGAATTCCATTAGATGTTTTTATTAGTGGGGGGACGGGAAGTGATTCTTTGAATCTTGAAATGCCTGACGGAAAAGAGTCAAAATATGAATCAGCCAGCTGTAATATTGTAGCGGTTGCCGGATTAAATGCTGCGCTCAAAGTTATAGATCCGGTGTTTTGCATGAGATGGGAGAAGGAGTTATCAGATTACTTGATAGATCAGTTGTATTCTATGAAAAAAATTAAAGTGTATTTACCAGGGAATCAGAAGCAGCATGTTGGAATTGTTTCCTTTGTAGTTCAGGGATTTAGTTCAGAAGACATAGGAACAATTCTTGATGAGGATTTTGATATAGCGGTAAGAACAGGCTATCATTGCGCACCATTTATTCATAAATATTTAAGAGATACAGGGAATCAAGGCACTGTGAGAGTTGGACTAGGACAATTTTCTACGATGAATGATATAGATAAACTCATAGCAGGACTAAAGGAGATAATAGATGAGTAAATATATCGATTATATGTTAAAATTCAGTCAATCTGATCTTCGTAGATATCTTGGACAAGATATGGTTGATTTGTTGATTGAGTGGCTGCCAAACGGAGATACATTGCTTACAAAACAGCGAATGGTGAGTATGATAGATTCTCTTTATGGAACGTCAATTCTAAAACAAAAGCAATTCAGAAAAGACTTGCTTCAATGTATGCGGACAACAGAGATTTTAAAGATAAGGGATGCATGTCTGTCCGGGTCTGAGAAAATGGAAAAAGATCCGTTACTTATAATTGATATTGTAGTGAATAAGCCTTGGAATAGGAATGTAGTGAGCACGTATTTGCTAAAGATGTGGGATATTCCGGATTCTGTATTTGATAAAGAAAAAGATGATACTGTAATTGAAAACGTGATCTCTGCTCCAGAAGAACAATTTTATGAGTTATTGGACTATCAATATTATATAAAGCAAAGGGTTCTCAATAATCTGAATTCCGGACATGTACTTGAACGGATGTTGGTACATATGCCAACAGGTACTGGTAAGACAAAGACATCAATGCATATAATAACAAACTACATAAATTTTACATTAGAGAAAAATGGTGTAGTGATTTGGATTGCACATACAATTGAACTTTTGCAGCAGGCATATGATACATTTGTATCCGTCTGGACTCATTTAGGAGATGGTAAAATAAATGTTTATAAATTATGGGGAAATAAAAACATAAGCAATACAGATACTCCATTGAGTGGAATTGTGTTTTGTGGATTATCAAAGTTAATGTCTATTGTGACCTCAAATAGCAGTTTGTATGAAAGGTTAAAGAAAGATTGCAGATTAGTTGTCTTTGACGAAGCACATAAGGCAGCAGCAAAGCAGACCCAAAGGGTAATTGAGGGATTAATGCGAATGCCGCAGGGATATGAAAACAGAGCATTGCTAGGGCTAACGGCTACTCCTGGTAGAACAACCGAAGACTCCTATGATAATAATCTGTTGACTAATATGTTTGGCAATAAATTGATTTATATCGACGCAGATATATTAAATCAGATAAATTATGGAAAATTAAAGGCATTAAATATTGTCGCTGAAACCAATATTATTAGATATTTTCAGGATAGACACATATTAGCAAAAATGATTCCAAGAAGATTAACATATCATAAAGATTTTTCAGAGCAAGAACTGGAAATTTTGAATGGAGCGCTTAGAGATTTAGGGTATAATGATAAAGAATATACTGCTGATCAGTTAAAAGTTCTGGCGGGGAATAAGGAACGAAATCTGGAAATCATGAGACAATTGCGGCAGCTCCAATTAGATAAAAAACCAACAATTGTTTTTGCATGTTCAGTTGAGCATGCCAAGATGTTGTCAGCAATGTTAACGCTTGAAGGGATTCCTAACAGTCTGGTTTTAGGGGAGATGGATCTAATGGATCGTAAGCATGCAATAGAGGCTTTCAAAATGAAAGGTTCCGGTGTAGATATCATTATTAATTATGAAGTGCTAACTACGGGTTTCGATTCAAAGAATATTAAATGCGTTTTCATCACTCGACCAACAAAATCCGTTGTTCTTTATAGTCAGATGCTTGGGAGAGGACTTAGGGGGCCGCTTATGGGCGGTAATGAAGAATGTATACTTATTGATATAGATGATAATTTGCAAGTGTTTAATAATGAAACTGCATTTTCGTACTTTAATGACTATTGGAGAGTTTAGGAGGAAAACATGGGAAAAAGTATTGTGGATATTAGAAATATGGGTGACGCACTTAGAAATACCGGGTACAAGAATATTGAGAGCGCTGTATCTGAGATTATTGATAATTCTGTTGAAGCAGGGGCAAAAGATATTTTTGTTATTTTACGGGAAGGAGTCGCTGCTTCTGGAAGAAAAGTGGTTACAGAGATTGGCTTTCTGGACAACGGAGAAGGTATGAACGCTGATGTTTTGGGAAGTTGTCTGGGAATTGGTGCGTCTACCCGTCAGTCAAGAAAGGGAATGGGAAGATTTGGTGTAGGACTGCCACAGGCTTCATTATATGCATGTCCGGAAATTGAAGTGTATTCTTGGCAGGGAGGTGTGGAAAACGCTCAGAAAGTATATCTCGATATTAATAAAGTCAAAGATGGAGAGCAGACGGAAATTGAAGATCCTATACAGGAGAAAATTCCTGATCCCTATGCGGTATATATCAGATATCAGACGTTGGTGGGCGTATATGATTTTTCACAATCGGGAACATTGGTTATCTGGAAGAGATGTGATCGAATTAGTCCAAAGACACGTGCACCATTAACAGAAAGACTGGAGTTTAGCCTGGGACAAAAATTCCGGTACTTTATACATGATGGAGTAAGCAAAATAAAGATAGTTTGTGATGAAAATCCTGAGGTTGCGGTTGATGTAGCGCCTAACGATCCGTTGTTTTTAATGGAGGATAATTGTGTGCTTTGTGATCCGGCGGAACCAAAATTAATATATAAGGCGGGACAGAAGACAACGATAGAAGCACCGTTTGAACTGTATTCTGCAAAGGGAACTGGAACAGGAGAAGTCGAGATTCCAATAAAATATATTGATAAGAATGGAGTACCGACGACTTCATCTGTATTAGTAAGGTTTTCAATTGTGAAAAATAAGTTTTATGATGTAACGGCATTTCCTAAAGGAACAAATCCTGGTACTTATAAATTGGGGAAGCATGCTGCAAAAATGGAGGGTATTTCTGTCATAAGGGCAAGGAGGGAAATTGATTTCAGGCGTTTTGATTTTTATAATGTAATTAATGAACCCCAGCATAGATGGTGGGGTTGTGAAATTATTTTTGGTCCGGAACTAGATGAGATATTTGGTGTTTCAAACAACAAGCAGTATGTTGAATTAAAGAGAGTGGATGTAAATGATTTAGATCCTGATGAGAATGATATTCCTCCTATTTGGGATCAATTGGCAACGACGATTATTCCAACAATAAAAGCAATGTATGATCAGAATGAAGAGACTAGAAATAGTACAAGAACTTTTGATGGAAGTAACAGTCCCAGTACTGATATAATAAATACAGTAGAAAATGATCCGGCTGCTGTAGATCTTGACGAAGATGAGGATATGGAAGAACCATCGGAGGAAGAAGTTGCGGAGACAGGTAAAGAGGAACTAAAAGAGTTAGGATACGAAAATCCAACAGATGAACAGGGTATTGCTTTTATCAATAATTCTGTTAATTTTGTTTATGCAGACAAGGGAGAAAGAAGTCCTGCATTTGATTATAAAGCCGTTCTTAAAACAACGGTGATTACAATAAATACAAGTCACAAATTTTATACATCGTTCTTAAGTAAGATATATACAAATGCAGAGGTAAAAATAACATTTGAATTATTCCTAGCATCCTTAATTCAGTCAATAAGAAAGACGGATGCATATCAGCTGGCGGAGAATGACAGACTTATGACAACTTGGTATAATCGCTTGAATAATTACATTTCAGAACAGTTAAATCCAAGGAATATAACGTAGAGGAAAAATTATGTCTATACTCTTTTCTAATGAAATATTGGATTCTGTAAAAAGAGAACTAAAAAATGCATTATCTTCAGTTCAGATAATTACAGCCTATTGCAAAGAGTCTTCTTTTATGCGTTTAAATAGCTACATAAACGATGAGGTTAAGGAAAAACGGTTACTTGTCAGATTCAGGATGGATGATATTCTGAAAGGAAGTACTGATTTCTCTATAATAGAATGCGGAATAGAAACAGGTTGGCAGGTTTATATTCGTTTTGATTTGCATGCCAAGACATATATCGTTGATAATAAGAGAGGATTGGTTGGAAGCGCTAACGCAACTAATTCAGGGCTGAATATAGGTAAAAATAGAAATATGGAAATGGCTACCTTGGTCGATATAGAACCAAAGGATATTGAGAAGATCAATAAATTATTTGATGATGCTATTTTAGTGGATGATGCACTGCTTCGGAAACTGAAATCTCAAATAGATGTAGTGGAAGCAAACGGACAACAAAAAAGTATAGTTGGGACGCGACTATTATAACTATGTTTCATCCACATATTGATACTTTATTTTCATATGAATTACCTGAGGATTTTAAATTAACGAACGGAGAGTATATTTCTTTTTTAGATGAACTATATAATGGGGATATCGGAAAATTGAAAGAATCATTTAGATGGAGTAATGTTTATCTATGGTTACTAACTACATTAAAGGAAAATAATCGTTGTTTATATTTTGGCGCATTAGCCGAAAAATTACATAATGCACTTGTATCTGATCCTAAGCCGTATAGAAGAGATGTGAAACAAATGTTAGCAAATCTTTTGAACTTAATTGAAAAGTTAGGTATGGAGGAAGTTGTGATTGATAGACCTAATTATTCGCAAAGAGTATATTTAAAAGGATAGACAAGGGATTATATAATTGTGTTCACACCCCTGGGGTTTAATAATAACGATAGAGTATCAAAATATCATATTTATCAGGGTATGGATATTTGTAATTACATGTAATATTTAAGTAAAGAAGGAGAACAGTATATGAAATGGGAATCATATTCACATCCGATTTCGGATGTGCGCGATTGGGCGGACAATGAGCGCCTTGAATTAAGACCGGATTTTCAGAGAAATGAGGTATGGACACAGGCGGCACAGATAATGTTGATTGACACGATCTTGAAAGGGATACCAATCCCAAAGATATACATTAAATCCATCGTGAAGAATGAAAAGACATATAGGATTGTAGTTGACGGACAACAACGCCTAACTGCTATTTTAAAGTTTATTCGCGATGAGCTTACGCTAAAAAAACCATATCAAGGCGAGTATTTTAATATGAAATATAGTGAATTGCCGGAAAGCGTTCATGATGATTTTATTCGGTATAAAATTGATATTAACGAGATATTTAATCCATCGGATGAAGAAATCAGGGATCTCTATTCAAGAGTAAACAAATATACGGTTCAGTTGAATAAACAGGAACTTAGGAAAGCAGATTTTCCGGGAGAATTTATTTCACTTGCGGAAAAAATATCTGAGAATCCCTTTTTTGACAGTTCGAGGATTTTTAGTGTAAAACAAAGAAGAAGAATGTTAGATGTTGAATTTGTTGAAGAATTATTAACGATAGTATTAGAAGGTGTGCAGGATAAAAAGGAATACCTGGATAACGTATGCGAAAAATATGTTATTTTGGAAGATGAAAGGGGGATTGAACAAAAATTTCTTGGAGTGATACAAGATATATCAATAATTTTTGATTTGGAAACTTTTCCAATACAAGACACTAGATTTAGGCAGAAATCAGATTTTTATTCTCTTTTTGCATGTGTTTTGTCATTAAGAGAAACAGGAAAACTGAAGATCGACAAACTACAAGAGATACGGAATGAATTAAGAGGAATGGATGAATATATCGGTCCTCAATCAGAAGATGATGAGTATAGAGAATATGCTACACGTTGTCTAAGCGATGCCAATTCTATTACTAATAGAAATTGGAGAACGGAATTTATGAGAAAAAGGATGGCTATTCTTTACGAGGGATGATTATGGAACTTTACTTAAAGAAAAATCGCGTGTTCTATTTTGAGGGAGACGAAGTTATAGCGAATTCAGGGTGTAGCTATGAAATCAGTGATAGATTAGGCGCGGGTGGGAATGGTGTTGTTTATGAGTGCATCGACCAAAATGGTTCAATCTATGCGATAAAGTTTTTACTTCATTTTACAGAAAAAAGTAGAAAGAGATTTGGGCAAGAAATTTCATTGATGAAAAGATTACATCATCCACATATTATTAAATATATTGATGATGGATTTGTAAACTTAAGAGAAAATAGACGTTCGCCTCAAGAACAACAAGCATTGTTTGTAATTATGGAAAAGGCAGATTTAAATCTAAAAGATTTATTGTCTCAAACATCTAAAATTGCATATGATCTCTATGCACCACAATTTCGTGGATTGTGTGAAGCTTTAATGGAAATACACAGATTTGCTATCCATAGGGATATTAAGCCGGAAAATATTTTGGTAAAAGGTGAGACTTGGGTGTTAAGTGATTTTGGGTTGTGTGAGTTTTTAAACGCGGACGAACATTGCGATATTACAGGCGAAAATGAAAAAGTTGGTCCAGTTTTTTGGATAAGCCCAGAAGCCGTAAATAAATATTATTTTGGCATGAACGATATAGGAACATATTCCGATGTTTATCAAATGGGAATGATATTTGCGCTCGTATTAACGAAGAGATTTCCAGGGGGTATATTGAATGGGGATGAATTTACAGGTACTGATAAATTTATTGTGAACATTATTTTAAGGGCTTTAGCCAATGACTATACTAAAAGACCGGAGAATGGTGAAGCATTATTGGAATTGATTAATGATGCAACAATTAATAGATAGTTGTTGAATATTTATATTTCTGATATTTATAAAAAGTGATATATTTTGGAGTTTCAATTTATTTTGTACGCATTTATTAGACAGAGGAATGGATACACATAGCGCCTCAAATTCCAAATACATAGTATCAGAACGCTACCCGATAGCTTATACAAACTGCCGCCGTGGGTTTAGAGGGCCTTCCGGGCGACAGTTCAAGATTCATTTAGAACGTATACTGAAATATAAAACGCGCTTCGCTTGTTTCGGGTAAGGAGGCCAGACCCATGGATCATTTACGTTGTGTCGTAGAAAGAATTACATACCAGAACGCCGACAACGGTTATACGGTGCTCAAATGTGCCGTCAAGAGTGCCCAGGATCTGGTGACTGTAGTCGGCATCATGCCGGAAACGCATGTAGGTTCGGTGCTTGCCCTGGAGGGCTTCTGGAAGGTGGACGCCAAATACGGCCGCCAGTTTTCCGTGGAGAAATTTGAAGAAACCCTGCCGGCTACGGTCTATGGCATCGAGAAATATCTTGGGTCCGGCTTGATCAAGGGTGTGGGGCCGAAGTTCGCAAGGCGCATTGTGGAGAAATTTGGCAAAGATACGCTGGATGTGATAGAGGAAAACCCGGAGGCTCTGATCGAAGTGGAGGGCATCGGCAGAGTGCGGGTGGAGCGGATCAAGAAGAGTTGGGAGGAGCAGAAGGAGATCAAGAACATCATGCTTTTTTTGCAGGGGCATGAGGTCAGTACAAGTCATGCCACGAAGATCTTCAAGACTTATGGCAGTGACAGCATCAGTGTCGTGCAGGAGAATCCTTACCGGCTGGCCGATGATATCTGGGGGATTGGTTTCAAGACGGCGGACACGATAGCGGAGAAGATGGGCATTGAGAAGGATCGTTTCATTCGGCTTCGGAGCGGTATTCTCTATACACTAAACAAGCTTTCCGAGAATGGTCACTGTTATGCGGTAAGAGAGCAGCTGATTCGGACGGCCGGACAGCTTTTGGAGGTGGAGGAAGCGGAGCTGGAGATCACGTTGGACGAAATGCTGCGCACGGAGGATGTGATCCGGGAGGAAGATGCCATCTATCTGCCGCCCTTTTTCTTCTCCGAGACAGGCTGTGCGAAGCGGCTGCTTAAGCTGCTTATGGCCGAGCGCCGTGTGCAGATGGATGTGGATGCGGTGATGGAGAGGGTCATGGGCCGTACAGAGCGAGACCAGGAAGCGGATACTGCCGATGACGCTGATGTTGCGCCGCACCGGATGCAGGAAGCAGAGACGCAGGGGCAGATAACTTACGACGAAGTTCAATTGGAGGCGATCCGTGTCGCCGTGTCTTCCAAGGTCATGGTACTCACCGGCGGTCCCGGAACGGGCAAGACTACCACGACCATGGGAATCATTGCCGCTTACCGGGCTGCCGGCTGCAAGATCATTCTGGCGGCGCCTACCGGGCGGGCGGCGAAACGTATGTCCGAAGCCACTGGTATGGAGGCGAAGACCATTCACAGGCTGTTGGAGTACAAACCGCCGGAAGGATATCAGCGCAAGGAAGAGAACCCGCTGGAGGGCGATGTGCTCATTCTGGACGAGTGTTCCATGATCGACATTATGCTGATGTACAATCTGTTAAAAGCTCTGCCGGCGCACATGACGCTGATCATGGTGGGTGACACCGATCAGCTTCCTTCGGTAGGTGCCGGAAATGTACTGGGAGACATCATCTCTTCCGAACGGATTCCGGTGGTGCGCTTAAGCCGGATCTTCCGGCAGGCTCAGGGCAGCCGTATCGTTATGAATGCCCACCGTATCAACAAAGGGGAGCAGATCGATATGCGGGGCGGCCGGGATTCGGACTTCTTCTTTGCGGCGAAAGAGACCAATGGAGAGGTGGTGGAACTTGTGGTGAAATATTGCACGGAGAATCTGCCACGTTACTATCATGTGGATGCCCTGCAGGATATCCAGGTGCTGACACCTATGCAGAGAGGCGTCTGCGGGGCGGCGAATTTAAATCAGGTACTGCAGGAGGCTATGAATCCGGGCAGCATCTTGCTGCGAAGAGGCGGTATGCAGTACCGGCTGCATGATAAGGTCATGCAGATCCGCAACGACTACGATAAGGAAGTTTTTAACGGTGACATTGGTGTCATAAATCATGTGGATATGGAAGAAAGGGAGCTGACGGTGAATTTCGACGGCCGGGAAGTGGTGTATGATGTGAGTGAGCTGGAGGAACTGACGCTTGCGTATGCCACCACGATTCACAAATCCCAGGGGTCTGAGTATCCCATCGTGGTGATGCCTTTTACCATGAGCCACTATGTGATGCTGCAGAGGAACCTACTCTACACCGGGGTGACCAGGGCGAAGAAGATTCTGGTACTGGTCGGGGAGAAGAAGGCGGTCTGGTATGCGATCAAAAACGAGACCACCGCAGACAGGAACACCAGGCTGGCAATACGGCTGCAGGAGGACAGCATGGAGTCCAGGATCGCGGCGCGCCCGGACCGTAAGGAGTCTCAGGCGCCGGTACAGGTACAGGAGGAAGAGCGGACAAGATCCGCGGAAACTCCGGAGAAGATCAAGATGATTCAGTACAAAAGCGGTGCGCAGCCTTCCATGGTCAGCGAACAGCCCGCACGTTATGGCGGATCCCTGTTCCAGCGGCTTGGTCAGTCAGAATTCCGCAGCAGTTTTTCTCTGAAAAGCAATGACAGGCATTATGTCCGGGAGAAAGGGATGGATGTCGTGCGCAGACATGCACAGGACTTCATCGGCAAAAGGCTTGCGCCCGCCGCGCCGGCGAACGACGGCAGGCAGACGCCCATGCGCGGGCATCCTGTTTTCGTGGCTCAACACGCTACTGCTACCTGCTGTCGGGGATGTCTGGCGAAGTGGCATGGGATTGCCGAGGGAGCGGCCCTGTCCGAGACGGAGCAGGCGTATCTGGTGGATGTGATCATGGAGTGGATCACGAGACAGATGGAAAAATAGACAAGGCAGTATATGCCAAAACTGAACAGGTTGAAATCCTGCGTGCGTTCTTAGCGCAAAGCGCCTCGGAATGAGGGGAATGAAGGAAAAGAGGGAAATTACAGGAGAGGTGAGGACATGGCATATGAGGACCATCTACTATATAGAAGACGATGAAAATATCGCACAGCTGGTCAGTGAATATCTGAGCCGGCATGGTTGCAGCGTTTCGGTCTTTCCCACGATCGCCGGGGCGAAGGAAGCTTTTCTGCAAAGGCTTCCCACGCTGGTGCTGGTTGACTGGAACATGCCGGACGGAAACGGCAGTGCCTTTTGCCAGTGGATCCGCGGCCGCTGGAAGGAACTGCCGGTTATCTTTCTCACCGTCCGCGGTGATACAAGCGATATCGTTTCAGGATTTCAGAACGGTGCGGACGATTATGTAGTAAAGCCTTTTGAACTGGAAGTATTGTATTCTCGTATGCAGGCATTGCTGCGCAGGACAGGGGACATCCCGAAGCAATCTCTTTCCTGCGGCGATATCTCTTTGGACCGGGAGAGACGGCAGGTATATTGGAAGACGGAGGAAGTGTTCTTAAGCCCATTGGAGTATGAATTGCTGTTGACCCTGTTGGAGAATCAGGGACGGATCGTCACCAGGCAGTCCCTGCTGGATAAATTGTGGGACAGCAATGGGAACTTTGTTAATGACAACACGCTCACGGTCACGATGAAGCGCCTGCGGGATAAGCTGCACCAGCCGCGCAGCATGAAGACGGTCAGAAGTGTAGGGTATCGCATGGAGGAAGGGTGAATTCCGGGCAAGGGGAGAGGCCGAGAGATTATATTTTAGTAAGAGGGACCAATATGATCAGTAGAAAGAATATTGCCATCCTGGCAGGATTTGTCCTGTCGATCAGTCTGCTGTCTGCATCCGTAACGGCTGCACTGCTTCAGGACTACTATGGCCACGCATACACGCAGGTGCTTGGACAGGTCTGCCAGTCAGTTATAGAGCACGTGGAGAATACCGTCGGATATCCTTCTGCCAGGCAGATGGTGTTGTCTGTTCTGAAAGAATTCCGATACGATCCCCATCTGCCGGCACAGCAGAATATTCTCTTTGCCTATGGCTACCGGCAGGCGGGTTTTCTCCAGGCCGTAGAAGGCCGCGGCTGGCTTATGGCCCTGACCGGGGCCGCGGCGGGTGGCATTTTGTTCCTCGCGACCGCATTTCTTTGGCACAGGAAGGAGACCGTACGGATCGAGGCGATGACCGACTATCTGGAAAAGGTAAACACTGGCAGGGACGGTGTACTTGTGCAAACCGGTGAAGACGCCTTTTCCAAGTTACAGGACGAGATCTATAAGACTGTCACTGCCCTGCATCAGGCGAGGAATGCCGCGCTCAGGACGAAGGAAAATTACGCGGAAAATCTCTACAATATCGCCCACCAGTTAAAGACGCCGATCACATCTATATCCCTTTCTCTGCAGCTGCTACAAGAAGACCGCCCAGGGCATACACGGATGCAGGGACAGGACCGTCATAAGGCCGCATCACCGGATTCCCCTGCGGGCAGTACGCATGAAGACAAACAGGACAGACAGCGCGATACGGCACACCACATTTCCCGGATCATGGGACAGCTTTCCGGCCTCACCCGTCTGGAAGAAGCCCTCCTTCTGCTGGCCCGCATCGACGCCGGCACCCTGACACTGGAACGAAAAGAAGTGGATGTCTTTACCCTTCTCGTGATGTCGGCCGAGAACCTACAGGAATTCTTCTGGTCACAAAACATTTCGGTCGAGATACCGGAAGCGGGTGAGAAGATCATTCTGGTGGACAAAGACTGGACTATGGAGGCGGTCATGAACCTTCTGAAAAACTGTATGGAGCATACTCCGTCCGGCGGCACTGTACACTGCACTTACGAACAGAATCCCCTCTACACACTGATCCAAATACGAGATAATGGTCCCGGATTTGCAAGGGAAGATATTCCCCGCCTTTTTGAACGTTTTTATCGAGGTAAAAATGCGGCAGACGGCGGGATTGGGATCGGCCTTGCGCTTTCCCGGGAGATCATCGAACGGCAGAACGGCACTCTTTTGGCGCGTAATCTGCCGGAGGGCGGTGCATGTTTTGAAATTCGCTTTTACTGTCACTGAGTTGTCACTTTACGCTTCTATAATAAAGAAGAAAGCATTGGCTAATGATAACAGGTATCAAATGGGTACCGACATTGGCAATAAACAGTGATAGGAGGAAGCAGACATTGGAAATTTTAAGATGTGAAGGTGTAAGAAAAACTTACGGCAGCGGCGGCAATCAGGCGGTGGCGCTCGAAGGGATCGATCTGATCGTGGAAAAAGGGGAATTCGTGACGATCATCGGGGCTTCGGGCTCCGGGAAGTCCACGCTGCTGCATATTCTGGGCAGTGTGGATAAGCCGTCGGCAGGCAAAGTGACGATCGAGGGCACCGACCTGGCCTCTCTGAACGCGAAACAGGCGGCCGTTTTCCGGCGCAGGAAGGTGGGGCTGGTGTACCAGTTCTATAACCTGATTCCAACAATTACCATCCGGAAGAATATCCTTATGCCCCTGCTTTTGGATAAAAAGAAGCCCGATCCGGCATTTTTTGACCAGATCGTACAGTCTCTGGGCATCCAGGATAAATTGGATCTGCTGCCGAATCAGCTTTCCGGCGGTCAGCAGCAGCGGGCGGCCATTGCCCGGTCGTTGATCTACCGCCCGGCGATCTTGCTGGCGGATGAGCCTACCGGCAATCTGGACCGGAAGAATTCCAAGGAAATCGTTGATATGCTGAAACTGTCCAACCGCAGCCTAAAGCAAACGATCCTTATGATCACCCACGACGAGAAGATCGCGCTGGAGGCAGACCGGATCGTTACCATAGAAGACGGCCGTGTCCTTGCCGATGAGAAGAGGAGGTGACGGCTATGTGGAAAGAGTATTCATCCGATTACCTCAAAAATAACCGCACGTCCGGGATCTCGGTCATAATCTCGGCCTTTATCTCCGCTTTGCTCTTATCGCTGTTGTGCAGCATCTTCTATAACCTGTGGATCTATGAGATAGAACAGATCAAAAAGGAGGAAGGTGACTGGCAGGGCCGGATCGTGGGTGAGATCAGTGAAGAAGACATTGAACGCATCCGCGATCACGCCAATGTGGAGAAGGTAGTCGTTCGTGAAGAATTGTCGGACGGGGCGGAAAGAGTGGTCGATCTTTATTTTATAAATAAACGGACTATCTTTACGGATCTGCCCTGCATAGCAGAGTTGGTCTGCGATGATGGGCAGTCTTATGCCGGAGTTCAGGTTGACGATACGGGACGGAGTGAGGTGATGGATCAGACCGATAGTAAGGATCGGGCCGGGGCGGAGCAGAGATCAGACAAAAAGGTCACTGTCGACTGGCACTACTCCCTTTTGAACATGTACTTGATCCGCAGTGCTGAGGACACTGCGCTGCGCTGGGTGTTCCCGTTTGTGGTGGCGGTTACGGCGGCGGCCTGTCTGTCGCTTGTTCTGGTCATCCACAATGCCTTTGCGGTATCTATGAACGCCAGGATTCATCAGTTCGGCATTTTGGCGAGTGTCGGTGCTACTCCAGGGCAGATCCGCACCTGTCTTTTGCAGGAGACATTTGTATTGTGTGCGGGGCCGGTATTGGCAGGAAGCCTGCTGGGCATACTGCTCAGTATGGGTATGGTGGAAGCCGTGAATATTCTGTTGGCGGATGTGGAAGGCCGTCTTGTGCTGCCGTTTCAGTATCACCCTTTGATCCTGTGCCTGTCACTTCTGGCGGCAGCCGTTACGCTGCTTGTCTCCGCCTGGATTCCTGCGCGGAAGATAAGCAGACTGACACCTTTAGAAGCCATCAGAGATACCGGTGAACTGCAGCTGAAACGGAAGAAAGCGTCCCCGATATTGTCGAAATTGTTCGGGATAGAGGGAGAACTGGCGGGAACTGCGCTGAAGGCGCAGCGAAAGGCCATGCGCACTGCTACCTTATCATTGGTCTTTTCCTTTCTGGCATTTTCCTTCATGATGTGCTTTATTACGATCACGGTGGTCAGCCAACAGGAAACTTATTTCACCAGATATCAGGATGCCTGGGATCTGATGGTGACAGTAAAGGATGCGGATATTGATGCGCTTGCAGGGCTTAAGTCACTGCAGGATCTGCCTGGTGTGCGGAGTTGTACAGTTTATAAGAAGGCAGACGCAGGAAGGATCGTTATGCCGGAAGAGATCAGTGAAGAGATGCTGGCAGCAGGCGGATTTGAGGACACTGCGGCGGAATACGCCACACGGCTTTCGGAAGGCTGGCTGGTGCATGCACCGTTAGTCATTCTGGATGACGCCGGCTTTCTGGAATACTGTGCACAGATCGGGGCAGAGCCGCGGTTGGACGGGGTGGTGATCCTGAACACCACGAAGGATGCCAAAGACCCGAATTTCCGAAAGCGGAAGACCATTCCCTATCTGAAAGGGAACAATGCGACGACAATGTTGATACAAAGCGGGTTAACGGAGAACGAACCGGAAACGGGTTTCTCGGCAGCGGACGCGGTTCTTCTTCCCGTGACCGCCTATACGCAGACGCCGCCCATCCTGCGGGAAGAGTACGGTACCTTGGATTTCTATGAGCTGGTGCACTTTATCCCGCTGTCGGTCTGGCGAGAGATAGAGGGGCAGATCGGCGGCGCGCAGCAGGATCTGTATCTGCGGATTTTGGCGCGGGAGGGAATTACGGCGGCAGACTTGGAGGAGATGGAGACAGAGATCGCCCGAATTCTTACGAAGATCGCCGAAGCCGCCGATGTATCGGCAGACCGTGTCGAAATAGAGAACCGTCTTCGCGCGCAACAGGACAATGACCGGATGTTTGCCGGAATGAAGGCCGTCTTAAGCGTCTTCTGTATTCTGCTTGCGGCCATCGGCATCGGCAATGTATTCTCCAACACGCTGGGCTTTGTGCGGCAGCGGAGACGGGAGTTTGCACGCTATCTGTCCATCGGCCTGACACCGGAGGAGATGAAGAAGATTTTTTGCATAGAGGCTTTCGTCATTGCGGGGCGTCCGCTGCTGGTGGCACTGCCCGTTACCGTTGCGGGGGTGGTTCTTTTTATCAGGGCAAGCTATCTGGAACCGATACTCTTTATCCGGGAGGCACCGTTTGTGCCGATCCTGAGCTTCATCCTTGCGATTTTTGGGTTTGTGGCGCTGGCATATTGGCTCGGCGCGAAGCGGGTGTTGAATAGCAGCCTGGCGGATGCCCTGCGGGATGACACCGTATTGTAAGCGATACGTCGGAAGAAATCTCATTTTCCTCTAAAGTCTTACCGGAATCATCCGATAAAATTAGTGAAGAGATTTGTAACAGGAAAGGAGGCGTCTCCTATGCGTATAGAAGCTTATACACAGGTACAGCAATTATACAACGCGAACAAGCCCGCTAAAGTACAGGGCAAGACACATGCATCTGCAACCGACAAGATTCAGATATCCAGTTTCGGCAAGGATATTCAGACCGCTAAGAATGCGGTAGCGGCAGCGCCGGATATCAGGGAAGACGTGGTGGCGCCGATCAGGGCAGCCGTCGCGAACGGAAACTACCAGGTGAGTGCAGAGAGCTTCGCGGAGAAGTTAATGCAGAAATATGAAGAGATCGAAGGTCTGTAGACACAGTGAAGGAGAGAACATATCGTGGCAAGTTTAATGGAAGTCTTGATTGATGTTTTGGAGCAGGAAAATCAGGAGTACGAGAAGCTGTTAAGCTTGTCCATGAGGAAAACTTCCGTCATTGTGTCTGAGGATCTTACAGAGTTGACCAGAATCACGGATGAGGAGCAGATCATCGTAGGCAGGATAAATCGTCTGGATCACCAGAGGAACGAAGCCGTTAATGATATTGCGGATGTACTTAACAAGGATGTTGACAAACTTAAAATTGTAGATTTGATCAGGATGTTGGCGGCAAGGCCGGAGGAACAGGAGAAGCTTGCGATTGTGTTCGATAAGCTGCGGGAGAGTGTGCGCAGCGTGAAGAGAGTGAATGAACAGAATCGCGAATTGATCAAGGATGCACTGGAGTTGATCCAGTTTGATATGAATGTCCTCCAGGCGATGAATAAAGCTCCGGAATCTGCGAATTACAACAGGGGCGCCTACAATACCGGCGATATGATCGGGACGAGTCATATGACTTTTGACGCCAAACAATAATTGTTAAGGACGGTAGAATTATGTCATTAATGGGAAGCCTTTGGACGGGCGTATCAGGATTACAAACTTCTAACAATGCGCTGAATACAACAGCGCATAACATGTCGAATTTGGACACCACCGGATATACCAGACAGCAGGTGGCTCAGGGGACCAGAACTTATGTGACGATCGCCAAGAGCACACCGAACTGGAAGCAGTACGGACTCGGTGTCAGCTATACCCTGACAAGACAGGAAAGAGATTATTTTTTGGACTTAAACTATCGTCGTGAGTCGGGACGGAGTGCTTTTTATGATGTGGCGACAAACACGATGGAAGAGGTAGAATATATTTTGGGAGAATCCAACGAGGGACATGAGTTTTCGGAGTCTCTTTCAAACTTCTGGACGGCGATCCAGGAACTCAGCAAGGATCCGACCAGTTCGGTGAACCAGAACCTGTTTGTGACACGGGCGCATGAGTTTACCACGCGGGCATCGGCTGTTTATACCAGTCTGTGCCAGTATCAGGACAATTTGAACCAGTCTATTGTCAAAGAAGTGAATAATATCAACAAGTATGCGCAGGAGATCGAGCAGCTTAACCAGAGGATCGTATCGATCGAGGCCGGGGGCATAGAGCATGCCAACGATCTGCGCGACCGCAGGAATCTGCTTTTGGATAAACTGGCCCAGCTGGGTAATATTTCCAGCAGGGAAGACGCATCGGGCTATGTGACTGTGCGGTTTGAGAATGTCAATATTGTGCAGGGCGGTCTGGTAAATAAGATGGAATTATATACGGATCCTCAGACGGGATTCTATACTCCTTATTGGAAGATGCTGGCTAACGGTTCTTACGATGAGAAGGGGAAAATGGTCGTAACGGAAGAAGATATCCAGAGTGCTCTTGTGTACGATCTGAGCAAAGAGATATCTTCCGACCTGAATACCGATATCGGTTCCCTGAAATGCATGCTTCTCGTAAGAGGAGATCACAGAGCGACCTATAAGGAGATCAAGGACTATCCGCCCGATGCGGATCCGAGTGATCCGACTCAGAAGGTGGAGGGTTGGTACGACAGGAATATTTCTCAGTCTATTGTAATGAACATACAGGCAGAGTTCGACCAGTTGATCAATGCGGTGGTGACCAAAGTCAACAGCATTCTGGCGGAAGCCGCAGAGACAGCAGGAGCGGCAGATGTTTCGGATTATCTGAGAGACGAGAACGGCGATCCGTATCAGCTATTCGTCAAGACGATCGAAGGAGATGACTGGACGGTATCCAATATCACCGTGAACGGTGTACTGCGTCAGAATCCGTCGTTATTGTCATTCCGTCTTCCGGATCATTCCGAGGACAATGCGACCATCGAGAAATTGAAACAGGCCTTTGAGGAGAAGATATATACGCTGAATCCTAACGTGGCCACACCGGTGGGCTTTACGGATTATTACAAGAATCTGGTATCGCAGGTGGCCAACAGCGGTTCGGTATTCAGAGGGATTCAGGATAGTCAGACGGTAGCTACCGACGCGCTTTTGTATGCAAGAGAGCAGGTGGTAGGCGTTTCTTCCGACGAGGAACTGCAGAATATGATCAAATTCCAGAATGCATACAATGCATCCAGCCGTTATATCAATGTGATCAGTGAGATGCTGGAACATATTCTGACAACGCTTGGAAGATAAGACAAGACAATAAGAGGTGAGCTTATGGCATCAACATTTTTTGGATTGGAAATTGCGTCATCGGGTCTGCGTGCAGCGAATGCGGCACTCAACACGACGGCTAACAATATCAGTAATGCGAATACGCTGGGCTACAGCCGGCAGGAAGTGAAGCAGGAAGCGATGAATCCGCTGCGTGTGTTTGCGACTTATGGCTGTGCGGGAGCCGGTGTCAATACGCTGGCGATCGAGCGTATCCGCGAACGGTTCTACGATCAGAAGTTCCGTGAGAATGAGACGAAATTGGGCGAATTCGATACGAAGGCGTACTATTGCAAGATGATCGAGGAATATCTGACAGACGACGGCAAGACCGGCTTCAAGTCGATCTTCGACGATCTGGGAGAGGCTTTACAGGAGATCACCAAGAATGCCAGCAGTGATGCCACGAAGAGAGCTTTTATCTCCACGGCTAAGAGTATGGCGGATTACTTTAACAATATGTATGGCGATCTGCAGAACCTGCAGGCTGACGTCAATGACGAGATCAAGATCCGTATCGATCATATCAATTCCATTGCGCAGGATCTGGCTACGGTGAACAAGCAGATCAATCTGATAGAGATCAACGGGCCGGTAGCCAACGAATTGCGGGATAAGCGGGATGTCCTGTTGGATGAACTGTCGGCGATCGTGGATGTCGAGGTTGTGGAGGATCCGATCTACGATCAGCAGGGGAATGAGACGGGCGCCAACAGATGTATCGTTCGGATAGCCGGCGGACAGATCCTTGTGGATCAGAATGAATACAATCAGTTGGAATGTGTTGCGCGTTCCGCGGAAGAGAAAGTGAACCAGACAGATATTGACGGTCTGTATGATATCCGCTGGACCCACGGACCGGATTTCAGCCTGAACAATGCATCCATGGGCGGATCGCTGAAAGGTCTGTTCCAGATGCGTGACGGTAACAACGGTGAATATTTCAACGGAATGATCAAAGAAGTCATCTATGGCGGTGACACTAGTAAGGTTACCATAGAGACTACGGATGCCTATCTGCAGAGTATGATGAAGTGTAATCTGTCTGATACGGGCGGCGTCATCAATATCGGAAATCAGCTGTATTACTATACGGACTGGACTTACGAGGGAGACGGTGTATATACATTTACGATAGATAATGTGGCAAGCGATGAGCCTATCTCGTCAACGAAGACTAACAAACAGGCGACGATTGGATATGATGTCAATTATCAAGGTGTTCCTTACTACATGCAGCAGATGAACGAGTGGATCCGTGAGTTTTCCAAGAAGGTCAATGATATCTTCACGGATGGTCTGACTGCGAAGGGCGACGATGCGGGTATCCTTTTTACCGGTGGATATCCGAAGAAGAACGGACAGTATACGGAAGACGAGTTGAACGATTCCGCGGGGAACGGTAAGGGATATTACTATATGACGGCAGGGAATATGAGCGTCCTGGATGAGCTGATGAAGGATGCGTCACTGCTCGGTACGAGAGGTAAGATCTCAGACGAAGATCCTGACAACGGTGAAGAGATAGACGGCGTGGAACAGTGTGAACAGGTGAAGAAAGTCCTCTCCATGATGAGTGACAAGAACCAGTTCAGCTTCCGTGGAAGAGATGCAGGCGGTTTCCTGGAGTGCGTATTGTCTGATGCGGCTTTGAATGCCAGCAATGCCAATATTTTCTATGCGACCTATCTCAGTCTGGAAACTAACATTGACAATCAGAGAATCTCAATCTCCGGCGTGGATGAGGATGAAGAGGCGGTAAACCTGGTAAAATATCAGAATTCTTACACGCTGGCTTCCAAGATGATCTCCGTGCTGACAGAGATCTACGACAGGTTGATCCTGCAGACAGGAGTCTGACTCTGATGTTGTGTTACTATTCACGGTTGATCTGTTGCGAGACGTTTTTGTGAGTGGAGTAAAGCGGAAATTGCAGAGAATCTGAGTTGGAAAGCACTGGAATGCGGGACCGGGGATAGTATGCCAAAGACAGAGATGGAGTTATAATCGGGAAGAGAGGATAATGAGCCATGAGAATGACGAATAAGATCATGCGGAATAATTCGCTGTATAATATCAATCAGAATAAGATTCTGGAAGATAAGCTGACAAATCAGATGACCAATCAGAGTAAGATCGTGCGGCCTTCCGACGATCCGGTGGTTGCGATCAGAGCGCTTCGTCTGAGGACTAATGTGACTAATGTAACACAGTACCATGACAAGAACGCGGCAGATGCGGATCAGTGGCTGACAGTGACTGCGGATGCACTCAATACAATAGATGAGGTCTTGAAGGATCTCTACAGTCAGGCTACAGGTGCAGCCAATAAATATTTGACTTCGGAAGACTTGAGTATTATTTTGGAGCAGATGAAATCTTTGACGAAAGAATTCTATGCCAGCGGTAATGTTGACTATGCAGGGCGTTATGTCTTCTCCGGATTCAGGACGGATACGGCGATCACTTTCTCCGCGGAAGATATCGCGCAGATGGAGAAACACCCGGTGTCTTATGAGATTAAGGAGAATATCGGATTTAAAGATATCAGTACGATCAGCTATACCGATCTGAGCGTGCTGGCAGACGGCAAGAACTCTCTGAACAATGTTACGAACAGTACCGGTGGTACCGGCCCGCTGCCGGACGAAAGCTATGAGCAGTATGTGACGAATAATACGTTATATCGATTCCGCTTATCCTACGATGATGTGGATGCTACTGCGGCCGGTGGCCAGCTGCCGCTGCAGGTTACGGACAAAGACGGGAATCCGATACAGCTGCAGAAGGTGGATGAGACGGTAGTGCCGCCAACAACACCGCCGACCATGGTGCCGATCACGCCGACCTTTACGGAATACGCGGATGCGGAGACAGCATATAAGGATATTGCGGACGGGAAGTGTGAAGGGATCGCTTATATTCCCTCCACCGGAGAACTGGTATTCAGCGAACAGGTTTATAAAGATAATTTTAAAGAGGGCGACGATTTCCAGATCACTTACACGAAATCCAACTGGGTAGAAGGAGACATCAACCCGGTACACTATTTCCCTTGTGTGGAGACGAAGGATGACGGTAAGAAGACTGCTTATAATACGGTCAAAGCGGATCAGGATATTTATTACGATGTCGGATTTAACCAGAAGATCCAGGTCAATACGGTGACAGATGAGGTATTTACCCATAATGTACAGAGGGATATGGATGATTTCCAGCACTGTCTCAATCAGTTGAAAGCGATCGAGACCAAGAAGAGTGATATCGAAGCCAAGATGAAAGATGTGCCTGAGGACAGCCAGACATATAAGGATCTGGCAGAGCAGTTGAAAGGCGCCGAGAAGGCAGAGACCTATATCCGTGAGAATATCCAGAAGAGATTCGAGAATCAGATCACAAACTATCAGAAGTATCGTGACGACAATGATCTGGCGATCACCAATAACGCTACCAGAGGAAGCCGACTGGATCTGATCACAGCCAGACTTTGCAACCAGAAGGCGACTTTCAAAGAACTGCAGACAGATAATGAGGGTATTGATATTACGCAGGTGGCGGTAGAGTTATCCAGTTCGGAGTTGACTTATCAGGCGGCGCTGATGGCGACAGGTAAGATCATGCAGACGAATCTGATGAATTATATTTAAGAAATAATGATTCGGGTTTGCGTAGCCTCGCAGGTTTCCACTATAAGAGAGAGGACGGTAAGATATGCAGATAACAACAAAAGTGTTTGGTGAGATTGTAGTTGACGATGATAAGATGATACATTTTCCCAAAGGAATTATCGGGTTTCCCGATCTGAAGGATTTCGCGTTGATCCATGATGAGGAAAAGGGTTCGGATTCCATCCATTGGCTGCAGTCCATCCAGGAGCCTGCATTTGCCATGCCGGTCATGGATCCACTGTTGGTATGCCCTGATTATAATCCGGAAGCAGATGATGAATTGCTGAAGAATCTGGGTGAACTTGATCAGGAAGATATGCTTGTGCTCGTGACCGTGACGGTTCCGGAAGACCTGACAAAGATGTCGGTTAATCTGAAAGGGCCTATCGTGATCAATGCGGCAGAGAGGAAAGCGATACAAGTGATCGTGGAGGGTGATACCTATCAGGTGAAATTTCCGATTTATGATATTTTAAATCAGAAGAAAGCAGGTGAGTAGATGTTAGCTTTATCCAGGAAAAAGAACGAAGCGTTGGTGATCAACAATAATGTGGAGATCACGGTGCTGGAAATTAAAGGTGAGCAGGTAAAGCTGGGCATCAGCGCTCCACGGGAAGTACCTGTATACCGGAAGGAAGTCCATGAGCAGATTCAGGATGCGAATAAGGAGGCTGTCAATGTAGATGGCATTGAAGCTCTGAAGAAGCTGTTGGGATAAAGATATGGAATAAGACTGCCTTACAGAGGGATCGTCTCTGCAAGGCAGTTTTTATCATATAGGAAATTTCGATGAATTTCCTATATGATAAAAGCAATGATCGCACTGCGGCGGAACGGAATAATGTCGCTGGAGCGACCCGCCGCAGGCGGAGAATCCTGCCTGCAGGATTTTTTTTGTATCTTATGATTCCGGCATCATGACAAGGAGTGCAGGATCCGTATCATCTCTGCTATTCTGATCTCATAGGTATGCAGTTTTGCTACGGTCTCGTAACCGTGAATGGCTATTTCCAGCCGTTCTTCTTCATGGGACAGATAATAAGCTGCCTTCTGCTCCAGCTCTTCTATGGATTCATAGGTCTCAAGATCTTTGCCGATCTCGAAATATTCCGGGATTTCCGCCTGGTAATTGGTAAGAAGGAATCCGCCGCAGCCAAGGACATCCCAGATACGGAGAGAAAGTCCGCTTTCGATGGGCCGCATGGTAATATTCAGATTGATCTTGCTGGCATGAAAGATTCGGGGCATTTCCGTCAGGGTTCTGGCAGGTCCCATACAATGTACGTTAGGAAGCGGTGTGCTGTCGCTGTTGGTATAGAGCGTTACATGAAAATGTTCTGCCAGACGGTTCAAGATCCGTTCTCTCTCTATAGCGGCCAGTTTGACACCAAGATACTGATGTGCGACAAGGTAGCGCTTCGTGTCCCCATAGGTGTCAGCGCCTTTGTAGAAATCCGGGTCAGCGTCAGCAATCTCACGAATGACACCCTCGGTCAGAGTCTCTGCGATAAAGTTATAGCCATATATTTTAAGCTGCGCTTCCATCAGACCGTCTGCGAAACCGCGTGTGTGCGGCGTGAGATTCAAGGTGTCGTATCTGCATTTTTCCGTATAAAGAGAACCTACGAAACTGATATCACTGCTATAGTTTGCATGGTCTTCTTCCGTCATAGTCAGGATCAGTTCTTCCCAGCGTTTCGTGTTGGTGGCAAGCGGCAGATAGAAGATGCGCTGCGGATTTATGGGATGGAAGAACTCATATTGTGTCCGGTCGAACAGGAAGATCCGGTTCCACTCGTTCTTCAGGGCATTGGAAAATAACTCCGGCACCGGAGAATCGACACTCCAGCATACATAAGGCACATGGAAGCGGTTGCATGTATAAGAGATTGCCGGGAAGAAATTAATACTGAAAACAAAGGCAAATGTGTGTTCGGTAAGCCAATCAGCGATCTTGACAGCGCACTGTCTGGGAGTGATAGTTTTATCGGTCATTTCCATTTCTTCGGTGTGCACTGTGATGCCGAATGCCTGAAAGGTCTGCAGGATGTCAGGTTCACAGATATTGTTGTAGCGGTAGAATAAGATTTCCATATGGGTTCTCCGTTCCTGTCTGCCGTGGCAGGTATATCCGTTAATCGAAAGGATGTGTGCTCCTGACAATTAAAGGTAAAGATATTGTAACATAATAATTCCCGTTTTGTACCGGCCGCTCTAAACATATTTTTCATTTTTCCGATATATATATCAAAGATTACGTAGTAACTCTCTGTTGTTGTGCGGATTTCTTCCCGTCTTCGTATAGGATAGAGAGAAGCGGACGTTATCGTGAGACGATTCAGAATAAATATACTATATCACATGGAGGTGATCGGCAATGGCAATCGAACCATTAAGCAGTGCTATGACATATCAGGCACAATCGACTGTAAAACCGCAGACGACTACGCCAGTGAACACGGAAGTTCCTGAGGACGGACAGACAGTGAATGTTGATGCGACAACCGCAGCCGTTACTAAGATTCAGCTCGAAGAGGAGAAACCTGACAGCGAGGGTAATGGAAGCGGGCAGCAACAGGAGGAGATGGAGCCACAGACTCCGGAGACTCCGGAACATTTAAAGAAGATGATCGCGGAGATGAACAGGAAGATCAGCAACAGCAATGAAGAAGCGGTTTTCGGTGTTCATGAGAGGACCAACCGGATCATGATCAAGATATTGGATAAGGATACGAAGGAAGTCATCAAGGAATTTCCGCCGGAGAAGACACTTGATATGATCGCCAGCATCTGGGAGATGGCAGGTATCCTTGTAGATGAGAAGCGTTAATGTATCGCAGTTGAAGATCTGGTCATTTGCGTGATGCATATGAGTAAAGATCAGTGTGACTGTGAGCAATATGACAGACAGTATTTTATATTAGGAGGGAACAGAAATGGCTATCAGGATTACGGGTATGTATTCCGGTTTGGATACGGAGAGTATCATCAGTGAACTTGCCTCTGCGCAGAGTGTGAAGAAGAATAAGCTTGTGAAGGCGCAGACGAAGTTAAGCTGGAAGCAGGATGCATGGAAAGCCCTGAATACGAAGATTTACAGCTTCTATACGAATGTATTGGACAATATGAGATTTGAAGGTTCCTATTTGAAGAAAATGACGAAAGTGTCCAATACCAATGCAGTCAGTGTGGTGACATCTGCGGATGCGCCGAACAGTGTACAGAATCTGAAGATTACCCAACTGGCAAAGCAGGGTAATTTGACAGGTGCGGCTCTGAAAGAAGATATTAACGGCAAGAGGGTTACTGCATCTACTAAGCTGGAGGATCTGGGCTTTACCGGAGATGCCAATGGCGAAGGTAAATTCCGTGTGAAAGTGGCAGGCAAAGAAACTGACATTACTGTCACGAAGGATATGAAGATATCCGACGTGGTGTCGAAACTGCAGTCTGCGGGCATCAGCGCCAGCTTTGACGCGAAGAATCAGCGTTTTTATGTGAATGCCAAGAATTCGGGCGCGTCGGCAGACTTTATGATCACAGCTAATAACAAAGAGGGTTTGGATGCTCTTGCTTCCCTGGGATTGATGTCCGCTTATAATGCGACCAGCAATGAAGCCAAAGAGTATGCGCTCTGGGCTTCGTACGATTCCGATACGGTGAAGCGCGCTGAGGCTGAGCTGCGTGAGCTGGAGAAACTGATCGCCAACAAGAAGGCGAGTACGGATTCTCTGCTGAAAGCGAATGAAGAATATCAGAAGAGACTGGACGCGATCTTTAAGGATAATGACGAGAACAGCAAGTATGATATTGACTATGATGTGAACGACAAGGATAAAGTTAATGCTCAGGCAGATAAACTGTACGATGAATTGTACGGGCCGGAAGTTGAAGTCCAGAAGAAGGATAAAGACGGCAATCCCATGTTCGATGAGAATAATCAGCCGATCATGGAGAAGGTGCGCAACGGCGGACTGAAGAAAGATCTGGACGACGCGAGCAAAGTTCTTAAGGAAGCTCAGAATAAGCTGGCGGAATTGAAGAAGGATAATACTGCTACGGCTGAGGATATCAAACTGGCGGAAGAGGCAGTAAAGGATGCAAGTCAGAAGATGGCCAATGCGCAGAGTGCATTTAATAAGAAGAATGCACACTACAGTTACGTCAGGGCGGTCGCTGATCTTCAGAATGCAGTGGAAGCCAATAAGGAGACGATCAAGGATAACCGGAGTTATTATGAAGTAGACGCCAACGGTGATCCGGCCCTGAGTACTGACAATAAACTGCAGGCTACGCAGAAAGCTAAAGACGAGATCACGGCTTACTTTGATAGTAAGATCGCAACAGCCCTGCAATATGAGGCATATGCCAACGGCCTTGATGCAGATAAGACAGCTACTAAAGTAGACGGCCTTGATGCAGAGATATATTTGAATGATGTAAAATATACCAACAGTACGAACACGTTCGAGATCAATGGACTGACTATTACGGCGCAGCAGACAACGAAACCGGACGAGGAGATCACGCTGACAACGGCAGAGGATACGGATGGCATCTTCAATACGATCAAGAATTTCTTCACCGAGTATAACAAGCTGATCAACGAGATGGATGCCCTTTATAATGCGGATTCTTCGAAGGGCTATGAGCCGCTTCTCTCCGAAGAGAAGCAAGGCCTGGCGGATTCGGAGATCGAAGAGTGGGAGAAGAAGATCAAAGATTCCCTGCTTCGCAGAGATTCCACCCTGCGGGATGTGTCGGATGCTATGAAGACAGTGCTGATGCAGGGCGCTACCGTCAATGGCAAGAAGATGTATCTGTCTGACTTCGGCATCAATACGCTGGGCTACTTTAACGCAGCGGATAATGAGAAGGGGGCGTACCATATCAATGGTGACAAGGACGATCCGGCCGTAGCGAATAAGGATGATGAACTGCGCGCGATGATCGCTTCCGATCCGGCGACGGTGCAGAAGTTCTTCGCTGGTCTGTCGAAGAACCTTTATGATACGCTGACCGACAAGATGAAGAGCATCAAGGATACCAGCAGTGCCTTTACTGTCTACAATGATAAGACGATGGAGAAAGAGTATAAGGATTATAAAGATAAGATCGCTAAGGAAGAGACTAAGCTGAATGAACTGATCGATAGCTGGTACAAGAAATTCTCGGCGATGGAGACTGCGATGGCGAAACTGCAGTCCAAGAACAATGCAGTGTCCGGCATGTTCGGCGGCTGATGAGTACGGTTTAAGAGAACAGATATGTTGTTGCTGTCGGCAAAGTAATAAATACGGCCTGTCGCTTGACAGGCCGTATCATTATCTGTATTATAAAAATCAGAGAATATGCGATAAGATTTAAAGAGTATAAGCACGGTCAAGGAGGAAGAGACTTATGCCAGCACAGAATCCCTATGAGCAGTATCAGAGAAATAAAGTGTTGACGGCAACGCCGGCGGAAGTGACTTTGATGTTATATGAGGGAGCAATTAAGTTCTGCAACATTGCTATCATGGCGATTGAGAATAACGAGATGGAGAAAGCCCATATCAATATTATGAAGACACAGCGTATCATTGAGGAATTCCGGAACACGCTGGATCGACAGTATGAAGTAGCGGAGGACTTTGACAGGATTTATGTGTATGTGCTAAGGCGTTTGTTTGATGCCAACATCAAGAAGGACAAAGAGATTCTGGAAGAAGTGAACGGACACTTGCGGAGCCTGCGGGATACCTGGAAAGAAGTTATGAGAAAATGCAATAAGGCATAGAGAGGTTTGACAATGAATCAAAGCGGCGCACAGATATTATTACAAAGCCTGGAGAAGAAGAACCGGCTGCTTGATCTGATTATTCAGCAAAACAGCGTTCAGGAGACGATCCTGAAGCAGGATGATCTTGATATGGATGCCTTCAATGAGGCTATTGAGCAGCAAGGGGATTATGTGGAACAGCTGGATTTGCTGGATCGGGGGTTTGAGGCAGTCTATGAGAGGGTGCGGGGTGAACTTCTGCAGGATAAGGCGCGCTATCATGCGGAGATAGCACGTATGAAAGAACTGATTCAGCAGATCACCGATAAGGTCGTGACGATCAACGCGGGCAATATGCGTAATAAAGTACTGGCGGAGAACCAGTTTAATAAGAAGAGGGCGTCTATTGGCACCGGCGCATCGCAGAATAAGGCGGCCAGGAATTATTATAAGAATATGAATAACTTGAATTACGTTTCCCCGCAGTTTTACGACAGTAAGAAATAGTGAGCGTGGAATTTGATTTTGTGAGCGCCGTGCACTTTGTGATGAGTGTACGGTGCTTTTATGGTATGGGAAGTTGTCCACCTGTGCGGTTGGATGCTTCAAAGAGCATCCAACCTGACTTCTGTATTCGTAAAACCCGTGCTTAAGCACTCTTGCGTCTGCTTTCGCATCCGCGTTTTACTCATTTGGAAGTGGGTTGCTAATCCAACAGCCTGTCTGTATTGCCATAAATGGCATACAGACAAATTGTTGGATTGCAACCGCACAGGTAGAAAGTTGTTCCGAAAAATTAAGAAAATACCCTAAACAATATCAGGGATCACCCGATATATATTACAGGTAAGGAAATACAATTTTACTTACGCAAGGTAATGGATTCAGTGGCTGCGTACGAGTCAGTGGATTCATTACAAACAGGCAAATAAGTGGCAGGGAAGCCACATTAAATTCAAGGAGGAATATATTATGGTAGTACAACACAATATTACAGCAATGAACTCTAACAGAATGCTCGGCCTGACAACAAAGGCGCAGGCTAAGTCCACAGAGAAGTTATCTTCCGGTTACAAGATCAACCGTGCAGCAGATGATGCAGCAGGCTTATCCATTTCCGAGAAGATGAGAAGACAGATTAGAGGACTTACACAGGCATCTGCAAACGCTCAGGACGGTATCTCCTGCGTACAGACAGCAGAAGGTGCATTGAATGAAGTACAGGATATGCTTCAGAGAATGAACGAGCTGGCTGTTAAGGGAGAGAACGGTACCCTGACATCTGCAGACCGCAGCTATATCCAGGCTGAGGTTAAGCAGCTGATGAGCGAGATCGACCGTGTACAGAGCACAACCACCTTCAATGAGCAGAGCCTTCTGGATGGTTCCTTCTCCAACAAGGGTCTTCAGGTTGGCGCAGAATCCGGTCAGCATATCGGCATCACGATCAAGAACATGAACACCAACGAGTTGATCGCGAATGCGGTTGCAGATGAAGTGAAGTTTGGTGTATCGAATACAGAAGCAACTGCTGCGACAGGCACGGATAAGAATCATTACGCTGCTGCTAATTTAGATGCTGACGGCAAGGCAACTCTTACAGCAGGTATGCTGGCTAAATTCTACGAGGTAGAGACAGATACCACTAAGGTTGTGGATACAGCAGTTGCAGCTAAGCTTACAGGTACTAAGTGGCAGCAGACGCCTGCTGCCGACGGTGATACGAGTACTGCGCCTACAGCGGCAGATTTCGCAGCGCTGAATGCTTTTGCTAAACATGCGATCAAAGACGTATCTCAGCAGCGTTCCGATCTCGGTGCGATCCAGAACAGATTGGAGCATACGATCAGCAACCTGGACAACATCGTAGAGAACACCACATCTGCAGAAGCACAGATTCGTGATACGGACATCGCAACAGAGATGGTTAGATATGCGAACAACAACATTCTGCAGCAGGCAGGTACATCTATGTTGTCACAGGCTAACCAGAGCAACCAGCTGGCATTATCTCTGCTTGGCTAATCGTAGATATCTTAAGGATATTGGTAAGTTAATAGTTTATTATTTATTCCCGCGAGTAACGAGCCGAGTGGCTGCATGCAGACATTTGGCGACTGTCGCGAGGGTCAAATACCCCGTTGCTTGCAGCGGGGTATTTGATTGGAAAAATATTCTGATTAAGAAGATATGCTCCAAAATCGGAAAAATATCTAAAGTAAACTGAAAACTACCCGATATATATTACAGGTAAAGCAAGTGTAATTGCTTACATGACTGTAGATAGTTGGAAGGCAGCGTACGAGCCGGGGACTTATTACAGGAAGCAGACAAGTGGCAGGGAAGCCACATCAAATTCAAGGAGGAATATACTATGGTAGTACAGCACAACATTACAGCAATGAACTCTAACAGAATGCTTGGTCTTACAACCAAGGCACAGGCTAAGTCCACAGAGAAGTTATCATCCGGTTATAAGATCAACCGTGCAGCAGATGATGCAGCAGGCTTGTCCATTTCCGAGAAGATGAGAAGACAGATCAGAGGACTTACGCAGGCATCTGCCAATGCTCAGGACGGTATCTCCTGTGTACAGACAGCAGAAGGTGCATTGAATGAAGTACAGGATATGCTTCAGAGAATGAACGAGCTGGCTGTTAAGGGAGAGAACGGTACCCTGACATCTGCAGACCGCAGCTATATCCAGGCTGAGGTTAAGCAGCTGATGAGCGAGATCGATCGTGTACAGAGCACAACCACCTTCAATGAGCAGAGTCTGTTAGATGGTTCTTTCTCCAACAAGGGTCTTCAGGTTGGCGCAGAATCCGGTCAGCATATCGGCATTACGATCAAGAACATGAACACCAACGAGTTGATCGCGAATGCGGTTGCAAAGGGAACGACCTTTGGCGTATCTAATTATGAGAAAGATGCGACGAGCACAGACGCGGATAACTACGATGGAAATCTTGTAGACGGAAAGAAGACATTTGCTTCTAAGCTGTTGTCTAAGTTTTATGATTTTGATTCAGATAGTATTGTTGATACAGACATTAAAGGCAAGATGGGTACGATGGATAACCAGCAGCAGGAAATGGCTAGCGCTTTGACCGATGCACCTACAGCAGCAGACTTTGCAGCATTGAATGCGTTTGCGAAGAGCGCGATCAAGGATGTATCTCAGCAGCGTTCCGATCTTGGTGCGATCCAGAACAGACTGGAGCACACGATCAGCAACCTGGATAACATCGTAGAGAATACTACTTCTGCAGAAGCTCAGATTCGTGATACAGATATCGCAACCGAGATGGTTAGATATGCGAACAACAACATTCTGCAGCAGGCAGGTACCTCTATGCTGTCACAGGCTAATCAGTCTAACCAGCTGGCACTGTCCTTACTTGGTTAATACTGAGAATTACATTTATTACGTTATAGCAGAATATGACAACGGCTGGCATATGTCAGCCGTTGTTTTTCAATGAGTAGGACAGTGGATATTATGAAGATTTTGTATATTGATGGGTTTCAAACGGAAAAAGCGGGAGTAGATATTGTACAGGCATTGAGAGATATGGGGCACGATGTGCAGACCTATTCTGAAGAGCCAATGATCGTAACTGTACTGCATGAGACGGTCGTGCAGGAATTGAAAGACTATATCTGTGCCCATGAAGTAGAATTGCTGGTGTCGATTCATTTTATCATGTGTGCGGAACTGGCGGCATGGCAGATAGGGATTCCGTATATTTCTGTCCTATGGGATGCTCCCTATACGGAGATTTACAATCCTTTGGGAAGAATGGGGAATGTCTGGGTGTCTACATTTGACAGATTGGACAGAGACAGGCTGCTTGCAGCCGGAATACAGCATGTACTTTATCAGCCTCTTTCGGTAAATGCGAAGGAAGTAACGGAATGGAATAGAGAGATACAGAAAACATTGAAGGGGAATTATATTCATGATATAACCATGGTGGGCAGCTTATATGATGAAAATTTATATGATAAGAACCAAGAATTGATCCCGGCAGTTCTGGAGCCGTATTTCAACAGTATTTTTGAGGAAGCTGCCTTTCAGTGGGACGGCATCAACCGGGTATATGGCAAGACCGGTGCAGAGATCTTGCAGTATATTAAGTTGGTAAATCCGGAGTTTTGCGTGCCGAATAAACAGGACATTGAGGATGTCAGGGTATTTGAGATATACTATTTGATCAGAAAGCTCGCTAATATAGAAAGGATCGCGGTATTAAATCTTCTGGCAGAGAAGTATTCGGTCAAACTGTATACAACCAGTGAAGCAGCCAGGACAAAGCTGTTGAATGTAGAACTGGGCCCGGCGGTTCTTTATGGTAAAGCAACGGCTTTGGTCTATGCGGGAAGTAAGATAAATCTCAATATTACATTAAAAGGGATAGAGGGAGGAACTCCGCTGCGAATCATGGATATTATGGCGGCCGGTGGATTCGTGCTGACTTCATACTGTGCGGAAACGGCAGAGTTGTTTGAAGAGGATCGGGAGATCGTGATGTTCAGGAATCCGGAAGAACTGATGGAGAAAGTAGACTATTATCTGACACATGACAGAGAGAGACGTCAGATTGCGGAAGCCGGGCAGAAGAAAGTGATGCGATGTTATACATATGAGAAGAAGATGAGGGAACTACTTGACTGGATGGCAGGAACGATTGGATGAATTTCAAAAATCTTGAATCAGATCTCTAAACTTAACGGCGTGCAATCCGATATATATAATAAGTAAAGGGGACTGTCTTCTGAGATCATCACAGTACAGTTGCAATTTTACTGATAGAACTGTAATGAGACCAGGGCTGCGTACGAGCCAGGATTTCATTACAGATAAGAGAATAAGTGGCAGGGAAGCCACATCAAATTCAAGGAGGAATATACTATGGTAGTACAACACAACATTACAGCAATGAACTCTAACAGAATGCTGGGCCTTACAACAAAGGCACAGGCTAAGTCTACAGAGAAGTTATCATCCGGTTACAAGATCAACCGTGCAGCAGATGATGCAGCAGGCTTGTCCATTTCCGAGAAGATGAGAAGACAGATTAGAGGACTTACACAGGCATCTGCAAACGCTCAGGACGGTATCTCCTGCGTACAGACAGCAGAAGGTGCATTGAATGAAGTACAGGATATGCTTCAGAGAATGAACGAGCTGGCTGTTAAGGGAGAGAACGGTACCCTGACATCTGCAGACCGCAGCTATATCCAGGCTGAGGTTAAGCAGCTGATGAGCGAGATCGACCGTGTACAGAGCACGACCACATTCAATGAGCAGAGTCTTCTGGATGGTTCTTTCTCCAATAAGGGTCTTCAGGTTGGCGCAGAATCCGGTCAGCATATCGGTATCACGATCAAGAATATGAATACCAACGAACTGATTGCAAATGCACTTGCTAAGGGTACAACATTTGGAACAGCTAATGTGGACGCTAATAGTACGGATGCAAATATTGGTGGTGGGAAGTATGCTGATGGAGATACAAACACACTGAAATCTGATATGTTAGCGAAGTTCTATACATTTGACAGCGCCAAAGTAGTTGATACAGATGTTCAGGCTAAAGCAACCGGTAATGTTGTTGCAGCAACAGCTGGTATCAGTAAGTCTGACGCTCCTACAGCAGCTGACTTCGCAGCATTGAATGCATTTGCGAAGAGCGCGATCAAGGATGTATCTCAGCAGCGTTCCGATCTCGGTGCAATCCAGAACAGACTGGAGCACACGATCAGCAACCTGGATAACATTGTAGAGAATACCACTTCCGCAGAAGCTCAGATTCGCGATACAGATATCGCAACCGAGATGGTTAGATATGCGAATAACAATATTCTGCAGCAGGCAGGTACATCTATGCTGTCACAGGCTAATCAGTCTAACCAGTTGGCACTGTCCTTACTTGGCTAATACTGGTAGATTTGGTATTATTGTGAAAGTACTCAATATGGGTTGGCATACGCCAACCCATATTTTATGATATAAGAAACTTCTGCAGGCAGAATTCTTTTTCATGATATAGGGAATTGCTTTGTATCGAATGAACTCATACAGTTTTGTTCTGCCGGATAAAAGTAAGGCTGTGCAGCAGAGCGGAAAGGAAAATGTAATGGAAACAATGGTCAGTATTATCATTCCTACCTATAATCGGGCAAATGTGATAAAGAGGGCGATCGACAGTGTCTTACGGCAGACATACGACTCCTATGAAGTAGTTGTTGTGGATGATGGTTCTACCGATGAGACCGAATCAGTGATAGCCGGCATTCAGGATGCGAGGATTCGGTATATAGCTTTGAAGGAAAACCAGGGCGTTGCACATGCCAGGAATATAGGAATTCGAGAAGCCAGATATGACTACATTGCTTTTCTGGACAGCGATGATGAATGGCTGCCGGATAAATTGGAACTGCAGATGAGATTGTTTCGGAATTGTTCAGAAGATATCGGAATGGTATATTGCCGGATGGGCGGCTTGACGAGGGATGGGAAAGAAAGATTTGCGTGCCCTGCGCAGCATTTTTCGAGAGAATTGTTGGAAGGAGAAATGTTTCGGTTTTTATTACGGCAGAATGTGATCGGAACCCCGGCAGTGATCGTTCGCAGAGACTGTCTGGATCAGGTAGGAGGATTTAAAGAAACGATACAGTGCCTGGAAGATTGGGAATGGATCCTGCGCATAGCGGGGAAATGGAAGATTGGATTTGTTGATCAGGTACTGGTCGAAGTCCATAAGTCGTCAGGCAGTGTTTCGACGAATACGACGTGGTATTTGATCGTAAGATGCTATCTGGTCTCCCTGTATCGACGGGAGATGACGGAGGCAGGCATCATAAATGATGTGCAGAATGAAATTCTGGATGTAGCCGGGGAGACAGGCATATTCGATGAGATCAGTGAGCTGCTTAGTCGGGAGATTGAATTATAAGAATCAGGAATAAGTTAGAAATGGGGACAGTGCCAATGAGGATCTTATATGTATATGGAATGGCTGAGACGAAGGATATACCGATAACATTACGGAAAATGGGGTATAAAGTAGAAGAATACCCTAAAGTGCAAGAGAATTCTATTCTGAATGATGAGGAGACAGAAGCGGTCGTTGCCTACGTCAAAAGGCACAGGATTACACATTTAATGTCTATTCATCTGATCTATAATCTTGCCCTGGCTGCCTATAAGGCCGAGATCAAATATGTTTCTGTGATCTGGGACGCACCTTATATCAAGATTTTTTCTCCATTCGGCAGATTGACCAGTTCTTATTTCTCGGTGTTTGACAGATTGGATCAGGAAAGGTTTCGGAGTGCCGGAATACCACATACACTGTATCAGCCGCTGGCTGTCAATAAAAGTGATGTGCTCGCATGGAGCAGGAATGCCAGGAAGGTGCTGGCAGGAACATACATTAATGATATTTGCTTTGTAGGCAGCTTATATGAGGACAATTTGTTTGACGAGCGCGTAAAGAATATGCCGTCTGTTATTGTAGATTATTTTAACAGTATTTTTGAGGAGGCGGCATTTCGCTGGGACGGGGTCAACAGAGTTTATGGTAAGACAGGCAGGGATATTTTGCGCTATATGGAAATGATCAATCCGGAGTTCCATGTGGACAACAGGCTTGATATAGATGATACTTCCTTGTTTGAAATCAGTTATCTGGTAAGAAAGATCGCGAATATTGAGAGAGTGGCAGTATTAAGTACATTGGCGGAGACTTACCATGTGGTACTACATACCGTGAGCAAGGTTGAAGAAGGGCAGTTGGGTAATGTGGAAGTCAGGCTGCCGGTAAAGCCGGGAAAGGATGCGGCAGTGGTCTATGCCGGCAGTAAGATCAATCTGAACCTGTCTCTGAAAGGGATTGAAGGCGGTACGCCGCAGAGAGTGATGGATGTCATGGGAGCGGGCGGTTTTGTCATGACAAATTATTGTGAGGAGACTGCAGAACTTTTTGAAGAGAATAAAGAGATCGTGATGTTTAAAACCCCGGAGGAACTGCTTGAGAAAGTAGAGTATTATTTACAGCATGACAAAGAGCGGGAGCAGATCGCCCGGGCAGGACATGATAAAGTGCTGGATTGTTATACTTATGAAAAGAAACTGGAGAAGTTATTGTCCTGGGTGGAAGGTGATTCATGAAAATATTGTATGTGCATGGGAGCAGTAAGATAGAGGGTATCATCAATGCCCTCCGCAGGTTAAAGATAGAGCATGAGGTATATCCGGTAAGAATATTGGATACTTTTACGAATGAGCTGGAAGCCGATAAACTGGCGACCTACAGCAGGCAGAACGGAATCACACATCTCATGTCTATTCATTTGATCGATACGCTGGCGGCTGTGGTACAGAAGGCCGGAATAAACTATATAGCGCTTATCTGGGATGCCCCGTACCATAAGGTTTTCACGGCGTATGGAAGGATGGATCATTGTTGGTATTCTGTGTTTGATCGGATCGAGGCACAGTCTTTTGTCGATGCGAAGATTCCTCATGTTCTGTATCAGCCGTTGGCTGTGGATGACGACCAGATACGGGAATGGGATCGTCAGGCAGGAGCGTTTCGTGAATACCGGGAAGAGATCTGTTTTGTGGCAAGCCTATATGATAATAATTTCTATGATGAGTTTTGCAACAATCTTCCACAAAACTTACAGGATTATTTTGTCGGACTGTTTGAAAATGCGGCATTTCGCTGGGACGGCGTCAACCGCATCAGTGGGACTGTAAGTAATGAACTGGTAGCGTATATCCGTGCAGTGACACCGGGATTTCAGATGGTGAATTTCTTCGATATCCCGGACTCGGTCTATTTTGAGAACGGATATGTAACGCGTAAAATTGCGAATATTGAGAGGATCTGTGTCCTGAATCTGCTGGCGGAGAAATATTCTGTAACATTGTATACTACGAGTAAAACGGCAGAGCATAGACTGGACAATGTTAAGATCATGCCCCCGATCTGCTCGGAGCAGGATCTGCATCATGTGTTCCAGACCAGTAAGATCAATTTGAATATTTCCCTGAAAGGGATAGAAGGGGGAACCCCTCAGCGTATTATGGATATTCTGGGAGCCGGCGGTTTCGCCTTGACAAATTATTGCGCCGAGACTGCAGATTTGTTTGAGGAAGACAAAGAGATCGTTATGTTCAGGACGCCGGAGGAACTGCTGGACAAAGTGGATTATTACCTGCAGCATGACAGAGAACGGGAAACGATCGCACGGAACGGACATGCGAAGGTAATGCAGTACTATACCTACACGAAGAAGATTAAGAAACTGCTTGCCTGGGCAGGTGGTGAAGAAATTCAGGAGTGATCGATCCTATTTTGGAAATATATAGGCTAAAGTAAAAGCAGAAGAGGCCGATATATACTATAAGTAATAAATTTACTTAAGGCGGTGTGATGGGGAAGATGGAAGCGTACGATCCGGAAGACTCATTGCAGCGAAGCTAATAAGTGGCAGGGAAGCCACCTATCATTCAAGGAGGAATATATTATGGTAGTACAGCACAACATTACGGCAATGAACTCTAACAGAATGCTTGGCCTGACAACAGCTGCACAGGCTAAGTCCACAGAGAAGCTGTCATCCGGTTACAAGATCAATCGTGCGGCAGATGATGCTGCAGGCTTGTCTATTTCCGAGAAGATGAGAAGACAGATCCGTGGACTGACACAGGCATCCGCTAACGCTCAGGACGGTATCTCCTGTGTACAGACAGCAGAAGGCGCATTGAATGAAGTACAGGATATGCTGCAGAGAATGAATGAGCTGGCTGTAAAGGGTGAGAACGGTACTTTGACATCTGCAGACCGCAGCTATATCCAGGCTGAGGTTAAGCAGCTGATGAGCGAGATCGACCGTGTACAGAGCACGACCACATTCAATGAGCAGAGCCTGCTGGATGGTTCTTTCTCCAACAAGGGTCTTCAGGTTGGTGCAGAATCCGGTCAGCATATCGGTATCACGATCAGCAATATGAGCACCAATGAATTGATCGCTAAGGCAGTGAATGACAAGGTTACCTTCGGTGTGGCTAATATTGACAGTACCGAGGAAGCTGGTGGCGTTGCGACTGGTGATTTATCGCTGGCTGGAGCAACAGATTCGAAGAAGTATATCGCAGGTGATAACTATCTGACGCTGGATATGCTGCGGAAGTTCTATGCATTTGAGAAAACTGATGTTGTTGACACAACCCTTACGGGTACGGCAGCGGCTGGTAAAGTTCAGATTTCTTCATCTACAACGCTTGACACCGCGAACGCGCCTACGGCAGCAGATTTCGCAGCGCTGAATGCATTTGCGAAGCATGCGATCAAAGACGTATCACAGCAGCGTTCCGACCTCGGTGCGATCCAGAACAGACTGGAGCACACCATCAGCAACCTGGATAACATCGTAGAGAATACCACATCTGCAGAAGCACAGATCCGTGACACGGATATCGCTACAGAGATGGTTAGATATGCGAATAACAACATTCTGCAGCAGGCAGGTACATCCATGTTGTCACAGGCTAATCAGTCTAATCAGTTGGCACTGTCCTTACTTGGTTAATACTGAGAAGCATAGATTGAGATATTATGCTGATGCAATGATTTCTCAATCGGCAATTTGAGATTTCCGACGCGTGTCATCGCAGTAAACTGCTCTGACATGGATGATCGGTATCATAAGAAATAGAAAGGCTGGCCATGTGCCAGCCTTTTTGAGTATCGATGTTAGAAATCTGCCAGTAAGGATTCCGTGCGCTGCAGCCATGTGTGCTGCGCAGCTGCTTTGCGATAGGCATTCGTCCGCAGCATTTCTGTGTTCTGCGGATCGTCAAGGATAGAGCGGACGAGAGCAGGCAGTCTGTCTAAGTATGCCAGAGAATAGAATTTGATATCGACATCATCGATAAAGGTTTCTCTTAAATAGGCGCTGTCATCCGTGAGCGCCACTGCGCCCTGCAGCATGGCTTCATAGATTCTTTCGCTGGAACCGTCTTTGAACCATGCCAACTGATTTAATACGATCTTACTGTCTTCCATGAGGCGGATACCTTCTTCGGTGGAGCAGCGCCCTTTGTAGATAAAGTTAGGGTACTTCAACAGATCGGTCTTTTCAAAGCGATCGCCATATACAGTGACGGTTATTCCGGCATTGACAAGCGTCCTGAGAATTTCTCTACGAAACAGTGCGCCGGTATTTGTGTCAACGAAGCAATGTGCTTGAAGGAAGCTTTTCAATTCGTCCTCGTTCAGACTGGTCTGACCAGATCGCAGGCAGTGTTCAACGGTATCCTCGAAGGTTCGTTCCGGGTTTCGGATCAGTTCTTCTGTCAACTGTGAATCGAAAGAATCATAAGAATAACTGTCATCATATTTGTAGGCGCCAATAAAGAGGACATCAATAGAACGTTCGGCAAAGGGCTTTAGTTCGGCAAAGGGTTTCAGACACTGTCCGGCAGTGGGGAGGAACAGAGTCTTCCTCACAGTGGGATAGAAGCGACTGATGTAGTGTTGGTGATTGCGGTCTGCACAGGCAACAACACCGTTTTTGGGCGCATGGTCCAGAGTGTCGGCATAGTACATAGGATGATCTACGATGATGTTGTAGCAGGGAATATCCCATAGGTCCCAGAGGCTTTTGCCGCATTCAAGCATCATTTGGAAACAGACATTGTTGAAAACGACGGCAGCATCCAGACCGTTTTCACGGAAAAGGAGCAGCCTTGCAAAACTATCTTCCATAGTGGACTTGTCATAGCGGAATACTGTACAGCCCAGTAGTTCTGCACTGGCAGCATACTGCTTGGCCATATAGTTCAGAACGGGAATGCTCCCGCCCATGAAGACCGTGATCCTTCGAGGGAGGGCAAGATAAAGTCGTCGGTATTCTTCAGCTATTTCCGATTGTCCCATATGCTCCAGAATGGTGATGATATTGGACAGCGTGTTCCTGTTCGTCTCGCAAATGGCAAGAGCTTCTTCCAGGAAAGACAGGGCGGTCAAATATTCTTCGGCATCTGCGTACAGACCTGCCAAAGTGTTCAGCCATATCTGCGGCGTACCGGACAACTGCTTAAAATTCTGCATCATATAGACGATTGCTTTATAGGAGACCCGGCAGTCAAGGAGATAACGAATCTCCTCTTCGGTGGCGATGTTGTTCCCTATATGCTCAACAATGCTCAGCAGAAGTCGGAAATGCCGGATCAGTGTGCCGAGATCTTTTGAAAATTGCAGAAGAGTAGGCAGTTCTTCCTCCTCTTCGATTCTGCATACATTGAGAATATGCTCGATGAGAATCAATTCCTGGTTAAAGTCAGACAGCTGAAGCGACAGATCGGGACGTTTATCCAGCGCGGAACACAGATACTGCCAGGCATCGGTGACGCTTCCTGTATGCAGCAGAGACTGCAGCTCATTTTTGAGACTTATTGTCTCGGCTTTTTCCTGGATAAGACCGACAGGCGCTTCATAATAAGACAGCTGATTGTATTTTATCCATACGATCAGTAACTGCTCCGACAGAAAACCGAATACTCTTTTATGGTAATCGTCATAACCGCTGACGTCAATGCGCGTCTCCAGCACGGCGAAAATAGAAAACAACCATTTGCAGTAGGCGTGGAATAACGCTTTGGGGGCAGCAAATAAGTTTCCTATATAACAGGAGGTATCGCTGATCACGTGCTGGAAGGTATCGAAATACTCAGGATACAGTTCCTGTATGACCTCACCTGTCATATCCAGATTGCGGACATCGTGGGAACGGCTGTAGACTGTACGATAATCATAGGCGCCGGCCTGCGGCCTGGACAGAATCACGTCATAGCGGGAAAAGATGTGCAGATAATCGGCTTTGGTCATCAATGTGCCGTTTTCATTCAGGAAATATCGGCGATAATGGCACAGACCAAGATAGTCTGCATCGTTTACATTTTTCCAGATCCAGTACAGGCCGGTCAGTTCGCTGTAGTAGGGATTCAGTGCGGAAATAGTATCGCCCGTATCGTCACCCTGATATCCCAGGTCGTCATGAAGGGCACGGCCGACCTGAAGCGGGATGTAGATCGGATCTTCCGGCGGAGTAAAAGGTACATGGGTCATTGTATAGATAGATACAGACATTTGGCGCCTCACTTATTTGCGGTTTACTTTTGTGCTGTTTTTTATTATATTATAGATAGTGAAAAAAAGCGATATAAGATTGGAATTTAAAATGAAGATATTATATGTGTACGGCCTTTCCACGGAGAAAAACATCGTACAGACTTTGCGAAAGTTACAATGTGATGTTATGGAATATCCGGAGGTTCAGGACACGTCCAATATGGACGAAGAGAAGATCAATGCGTTGGTGGCCTATGTGAAAGAGCATGGCATCACACATCTGATGTCGATCCATTTGATCTATAATGTTGCGGTAGCTGCTTACTGGGCAGGGATCAAGTACATATCCGTAATCTGGGATGCTCCTTATCTGAAGGCATACACTGTTATGGGGACGCTGGATAATATCTGGTATTCCGCCTTTGATAAACTGGATGCCGAGAGAATGCGGCAGGGGGGATGCCCACATGTTATGTATCAGCCGCTGTCGGTAAACAGAGAGAATATACTTGCGTGGAAGAAGCGTTTTCTGGCCAAGAGAAGATATATCCATGATATCAGCCTGATCGCCAATCTGTATGAAGACAATGCTTATGACCGATGCCTTGACCTGCTTCCGGAAAATATGCAGGCATATTTTCGCAGCATCTTTGAGGAAGCAGCTTTCAAATGGGATGGAGTCAATCGGGTTTATGGTAAGACGGGGCAGGAGATCCTGGAATATATGAAGCTGGTGAGCCCGACACTCAAAATTAACAATCCATATAATGTAGAAGACGTACGTTACTTTGAGGCAATGTATCTGATTCGGAAGCTGGCCAATATCGAACGTGTGTGTGTTCTGAATCTGCTGGCGGAAGATCATGATGTGTATTTGTATACCTACAGTGAAGTGGACGAAACGTTAATGCCTAAAGTTCATCGACGGCCACCCGTACAGGTGGGAGAGGCCACTTCCTTTATCTACGCAGGCACCAAGATCAATCTGAATATCGCATTGAAAGGGATCGAGGGCGGTACGACGCAGCGTATTATGGATATTATGGGGGCGGGCGGATTTGTGCTGACCAATTACTGTGAGGAGACAGCAGAGTTGTTTGAAGAAGACAAAGAGATCGTCATGTTCCGGACGCCGGAGGAATTGATACAGAAGGTGGATTATTATCTGGAACATGAAGAAGAGAGGGAGCAGATCGCGAGAGCAGGCCATGAGAAGGCGATGAACGATTATACTTATGAGAAGAAGATCAAGAGACTGTTAGATTGGGTGACAGAGGATGAGGGAGGAGTATAGTGGCCTATGAAAAAGGTTAGTATTGTAGTTCCCTGCTATAATGCTGTGCAGTATCTGGACAGATGTATCGATAGTCTTGTCAACCAGACCATAGGTATTGAGAATCTGGAGATCATACTGGTGGATGATGCTTCTACGGACGACGGGCAGACATGGACCAGGATCGTAGAAACAGAAAGAAGGTTTCCGGATTCGGTCATGGCAGTTTCCCTGTCGGAAAATCTCAGGCAGGGTGGTGCAAGAAACGTAGGAATATCCTATGCTGGGGGAGAATATCTAATGTTCTGCGGAAGTATCTATGTTGAAAGAATGGATTACATTTTAGTGTAACTGACTGAACAAGTTCAGTTAGAGATTGTGACGCTTCGGCATGGAGGTAAGGTTGAAAAATCACACTGATGTGCTGATTTTTCAACTGCGAGTTTGTGCCGGAGCCACAAACTCGAGATCGCAGAGCAGAATCTGAAATTCTGCTCGCGTCCTCAGCGTAAAACGCTTCGGCATGGAGGTAAAGATGAGTGAACAAGTGAGATGGGATTTGGTTCTGAAAGAACGGTTCGATCAATTGCTGTCGGGAAGGCAGTATGATGAGATCTGCACGCTGCTTCAGACGGATAAGCAGATCATAGATGAGATCAATGATCTGGCGATCGCCAGGGTCATGCTTTCTGTATGTGATCAGGAGAAAGAGGCAGGGCAGCAAACGGTTTATGATAAAGTGAACAGTCTGGAAGAACTTGTCCGCCGTTATACGATATTGATGTTTTATCTCAGAAGATTTGAATTTGATATCATGGACGACAGCATGGCAGATTTCCGGCAGTTTCTGTCGATGAATCACGTATCGCTTCAGGAATTGTTTGCCGTTATGTACTGTGGGAACATTGATAAGGAAAAGGTGTTGCGGATCATTAAGGATAAGATGTTAAGTGGAGAAATAGTGATATGAGTAAAGTAGTCAGAGACAAGGAAGTCTGTTTTATCATATGCAGCAACGACCAGTTGTATACAGAGGAGTGTATCTATTACATTGCGCATCTGCATGTTCCGGATGGATATCAGATCAATGTTTTGACGATCGAGGATGCCAAGTCTATGGCGGCAGGGTATAACGAAGGCATGTATGCATCTGATGCAAAGTATAAAGTATATCTGCATCAGGATGTCTTTATCGTCAATAAGAATTTTATACAGGACTTTCTGGATGTATTCAGACAGGATGAAACGATCGGCATGATCGGTATGATCGGAGCGCCCAGACTGCCGGCGAGTGGGGTCATGTGGGAAGGCCCCAGGAAGGGGGCATTGTATAAGTGGACTGCGCAGCAAACGGAGGAAATCTGGATGTCAGACGATGCGCAGACAGAGGTCGAAGTGATAGATGGATTTCTGATGATAACTCAGTACGATATTCCATGGAGAGAAGATCTGTTTGATCAGTGGGATTTCTATGACTGTGCGCAGAGCAAAGAATTTGCCAGACGCGGCTATAAGGTGGTGGTGCCCAAATTGGGAAAACCCTGGTGCATTCATGACAGCGGTTTCGTGAGTCTGATGAACTATGATAAGGAACGGCTCAAATTTATCAAGGAGTATGGGCAGGAGATACCCGCTTTACAAGATAAAGAGGTTCTTAAGGCAACGGTGATCCTGAGCACCTGTAACCGTAAAGTTCAGCTGCAGGATACTTTGGAATGGCTTTCCGATATGGAGGGCATTTCCAATATTGTCATAGTGGACAACGGTTCCACGGATGGTACGGCGGATTGGCTTGCATCCAGGTCCTACGAGTATCTGTGGTTTGATGAGGGCATACAGGGCTATGGCAGGCTGTGGAATACTGTATTAGAGAATTTTGCGGTAGAAGAGCATATTATCTTTATGGAGGCCGGCGTATACCCGGGAAAGGAAAGTCTGCCGGAGCTGCTATCTGCTTTGTGCACTGATAGTGTGGGTGTTGCGAATCCGGTCACTAATTATTATGGTGACGACGGTAACGCGATTACCGGAAGGGATGCGCTTGCTATGTTTGCGAGGGATGAACGGATTCGACATAGTGGTAATGCGTCCTGTCGGACATTGTCTTCCAACTGGCGGATCTGGGCAGCGAGGAAGGAATTGTTTGAGAACGTCGGGCTTTTCCGGGAGGAACTGCAATCTCCGGACAATGTGCTGACAGATTATGTACTCCGCATGATACAGAATAATCTTGGACAGGTGATCTGCCAGCGGGCGTGTGCATGGGAGAGTTTCAGTCAGGGAGAAGAGATTTATGCCGTAGCCTGGCAATGGCAGGCAGAAGACAGAACCTTTATGAAAGCGGCCTGGGGGATGAATTATTTTAATCTGCGTCCCAACAAGACACTGGTGAAGTATATTAAAGAACCGTCCGAACGGGAATTCAAGGTGCTTGAAGTGGGATGTGATCTGGGTGCGACGCTGTTTGAGATCAAGTCCTGCTATCCGAACTGCCAGACCTATGGTCTGGATATTAACGAAGCGGCAGTGGACATAGCCAGGCATATTGCCAGAGTGAAGTATGGAAATATCGATGAATTGTCCATTCCTTTTAAGGAGAAATTCGACTATATCATCTTCGGCGATGTACTGGAGCATTTGCGGCATCCGGAGGAAGTGGTCAGGATGTGCCGGGAGCTGCTGCACGAAAATGGATATATAATTGCGAGTATACCTAATGTGATGCATATTTCCGTGATGGAAGAGTTGATCGAAGGAAGATTTCGCTACAGCGATACAGGGCTGTTGGACAGGACGCATATTCATTTCTTTACCTACTACGAGATCATGTCACTCTTTCAGGAGGCTGGATATGAAGTCAAGGACATCAACGGAACCGTGTTCAATCTGTCTAATCGGCAGCGGGAGATCATGAATATCCTGCTCAAACTGTCGAAGAATACAGAGGCCTGGATGTATGAGACGTTCCAGTATACGGTTAAGGCACAGAAACGTTGAGGATACAAAATGATCAGAAGTACTTTTCATGGGAATTGTGTTGAAACAGGTATGAGGTGCCGGTAGGAATGATCGAAAGGAAAAGATATGGATGCCGATCAGTTGAAGCAGCAGGTCAATGATCTGTTGAAGAATGGTAAATACGATGATATCAAGCCGCTATTGCTATCATATAAAGATACGACAGAGCACGATAATGACCTGGCCATGGTCTGCTATCTGTGCACGATCTGTGAGCGTGAGAAGGCGGCAGGGGAGCAGGTGCTCTTCTCAAAGATTTCCGACATGGATGAATTGCTGGACCGTTATACCGCATTGAAGTTCTATCTGAGAAGGATTGATTTCGATGTTCTGGATGAGATGGAGTCGTTCTATCAGTTTCTCTTACAGAACCGTATCTCTTCCTATGAATTACTGAGAGTGATAGATTTCAGTATTGTGAACAGGGATAAGGTGCTTCGGGCGATCAATGAAGGGGTGCTTTCTGATCGAATGCCGGATGCAGACAGTGTGGATACAGCAGATGAAGACAATGAGCTTGGCAAGGATGTTTCCGACATATTCTGCTTTATCATCTGTACGAATAATGCAGTGTATTCGCAGGAATGTATTCATTATATCAACCATTTGCGTGTGCCGGATGGCATACAGGTCAACGTGCTGACAGTTGAGGAAGCGAAGTCTCTGACTTCGGCCTACAATGAGGCAATGCAGTGTTCTGAGGCAAAGTATAAGGTGTACCTGCATCATGACACTTTCATAATCAATCCGGATTTTATAGAGGAATGTCTGCGTATTTTCAGGGCGAATCCACAAGTCGGCATGATCGGAAACGTGGGGGTGGGAAAGATGCCGCCCACAGGTGTGATGTGGGATGCGGACCGGTATGGAATGTTGTATGAGCAGCATATCTATGAGACTAAACTGCTTTCCAATGCGTTTTCGGATGAATTGCCTTATATGGAAGTGGATGCGATAGACGGCTTTCTGATGGTGACACAGTACGATATTCCCTGGCGGGAAGACCTTTTCTGTAAATGGGATTTTTATGACTGCTCCCAGAGCATGGAGTTTTGGCGCAGGGGGTATCAGGTGGTGGTACCCAATATGAAGAGGCCATGGTGCGTGCATGATTGTGGGTTCATCAATCTGCAGAATTATGACGGGGAAAAAGAGAAGTTTATTGTGGAATATTTGGCAGATGCAGAAGAGTGGCAAAAGTCCTCAGCGCAAAGCGCTTCGGAATGGAAGAAAAGATGAAACTGATACTATATTCCTGGAATGCAAACAATGAGCAGATATTGGCGGATAATTTGAGCGGGCTGGGGTTCGAAGTCGTGTGGTTTCGTAAGGAGTGTAAGCACTACACCCGTGACATGGAACTGGCGATGGGGCTGCTGCCCTTTATCCATGCGCATGGTGCGGAGGCGGTCATTTCCTTCAACTATTTTCCGATGCTCTCCATGATCTGCAATACCTGCCGAATCCCTTATTATGCGTGGGTATATGATTGCCCGCATTTTACGCTATATGCGAAGCAGATTGCACTTCCATGCAATCGTATCGGTATCTTCGACCGGGAGATGGTCAGACATCTGCGGGAAGATCATGGGATAGATACGGTCTATCATGTGCCGTTGGCAGCGGATGTGCCATATTTTGACAGTATCATCGGGCAGGCATCAACGGAAGAGAAGGAAAGATTTCGATGTGATATTTCATTTGTGGGCTCACTGTACACGGATGCACATAATTATTATGACAGGTTGTTCGGGACGGCGAGTAAGGCGGCTGATGAGTCCGGCATTCACAGGCAGTGCTTCGCATATCATGAGGATCACTTAGGGCAGGCCGTCCTTGATGGCCGCATAGACCTGCACATGATGCAGACACAGATGGAAAAACTGGGCCTGATGCTGGGAGAAGATTACGATGCAAAGCCGGAAGAGATCCTTCTGGCAGCAGTCCTTGAAAAAAAGGTGACGGTGGAGGAAAGAAGGATTCTCCTGACACGGATGGCGAATTATTCTGCGGGAAATTCCGGAACTGGGAATAAACCGGATGCCGATACAGGCAAAGGTCTTGGCGGTCAATATGATTTTCGATTATATACGGGTTCTGATACAGGTGCATTGCCTGCACTGGATCTGTTTCATCACGGTACAGTCGATTATCGTACGCAGATGCCTCTTGTCTTTGCAGGCAGCAAGATCAACCTTAATATTTCCCTGCGGTCCATCCACTCAGGAATACCGCTTCGGGTGTTGGATATCATGGCTTGCGGCGGCTTCGTGCTGTCTAATTGGCAGCCTGAGATCGCGGAATATTTTGCGGAAGGGACAGAGATCGTTACGTTTGATAGTCTGGAAGACTGCCTTGCTAAGGCTGCGTACTATTTGTCCCATGAGGAAGAGCGCAGACAGATTGCTGCGAACGGAAAGAGAAAGGTAAGGGAAGCTTTTTCTTACCTAATAGGGCTGGATAGGCTGTTTAGCCCTCCAACTCTTTGATCTTGTCCAATGCCATCGGAAAATCTCCACAATTGCGGTAATGCATCAACGCAGTCGTGACATCTCCCATCATCTCGTTGATGAGACCGATGTTGTACGTGGGGATAAAGGAGTTGGTGCCGCTTTCCCTTGCCACCGGACAGTGAATGGCTTTAACGAACTCCATCATTGCCTTGACATACTGGCCGTTGGCAAGATAGATGCGTCCCATCATACAGAGGAAATCGGCGGTTGTTGCGAAGGCATCGTAGACGGCTTCCAGCTGCAGGGCATCTGTCTCTCTGCCGGTATGCAGAAGGGCATTGGCGTAAGCGATGATCATCATCTGCACCCATTCTTCTTCCGGATTTATGTCATAATTCAACGCTTCTTTATAATATCGATAAGAATTCTCGTAATCGTAGATCATATTGTAGGATTGGCCAATCTGAAAATAGAGATAAGGATTTGCCTTGTCCTTTTCCAATTCCCGGAATAAAAGTGTATTATTGCGCTCCACTTTGGGCCGCAGCGCTTCAATGCTGCCAAGATAGCCGACATGGTCGACCAAGATTGGCGCGTCATAACTCTCGTAGCGGGGTCCGGTCTGCTTATGAACGAGCTGTTCATGGATCGGCGCGTCAAAATGGAAGAAGCCGCGGTGAAAGAAACGGCCCAGGCGGTCACGGTAGACGGTGTCGGTCTGATTGGAGAAGTAATGGTTGTCGATGGCGATACGACCGACCGCTTCCGGGTGCTGCTCCATCAGAACGGATAGCCGGTCAAGATCCAACTGCGTAATGATTTCATCACAGTCCAGCGACAGGATATGATCGTGACTCGCCTGTGAGACTGCAAAGTTCCTCGCGGCACTGAAATCATTCACCCATACAAAATCCAATACTTGGTCTGCGTACCGGGTTGCAATCTCTTTCGTCCGGTCCATAGAGCCTGTGTCTACAACGACGATCTCCGGTTTCACAGCGCCGGTGGCATGGGAGCGAATGGCAGCAAGGCATTTCTCGATATACTTTTCTTCGTTTTTAGCGATCATGCAGATAGAAATAGGATAGGGCATGGTAGTCTCCTTTGAATCTATTGAGCGATATAAGTTTGCTGTAAATGCACTGTAAAGCGCAGGAATATTGCCAGGATCTGCTCATGTCAGAAATTCCCGAACTCTGTCCCGGAAAGTATGTCCCGATACAACTTTATCGTGTCCGTTCTTAGCGATACAAGCCCGCTCATCTTCGTGGTTTAAGTAGTAGCCGATCTTTTGCAGCAGGTCTTCTTTGCTTTCATAGTAGACGAAGTCTTCTCCGGGAATGAAATGCTCCAGGAAATCTGCCTGGAAGTTGGAGAGCAGAAAGCCGCCGCTGCCCATGATGTCGAAAGCGCGCAGCGGGATGCCGCTTTTGATGCTGCGCAGGGAAATGTTCAAGTTGATCCGGCTCTGCTTGAAAACAAGCGGCATCTGCCGATAATACTCTACCGTGCCGTGATTTCGCAGATTCTTCAAGGTGACATTGGTGTCATGTGTAAACAGATCCAAAGTATGGTATTGGGCTACGGCAGAAAGTAAGTCGATCCGCTCCAAGCCGGTGATCTTCCGGTTGATCATATATTGGGCATACAGGTATTCCCGGCTTTCCACGCCGTCAGGGTTAGGATCCATGGGAAGAGCCTTGTATAAGTCGTCCATTACAGGAGAGAGTGATTCCTGGATGAAATTATAGCCCTGCACCTTCATCTGGGCGGCCATAAGAGCTTCCAGATAACCTTTGGCATATTCTGACAGGTTTGTCATGCGGTCGTAGAAATTATGCTGTTCGGTGTAGAGGGAGCCTACGAAAGAGACATCATAGAGTATGGCAGACTCCATCATGTCCAGCCGCGCGGTATTGGCCGCCATCGGCATATAACGGACTGTCCGGATACCGGCATTATGGAACTCCATATAAAGCTCCCGGTCAAAGACATAGATCTCGTTGCAGGGATTGACGGCGGTATAAGAATAGAGCATCACATAGGGGCTGTCATAGATCCAGGAGATATAGCGGATCGCCTCTTTGTTACATACTTGTGAGATTACGGGGAAAAAGTTAAAAGAAAAAACCGCATCCGGTGTCTCTTTGTGCAGGACAGCGGACAATGCGCTCTTAGTCTCTGCGTCCTGCCTTCCGTCCCTGTTGGAAAAGGGAAAGCAGATGAAGGTATGTCCTTCCGCGGTAAATGCTTCTTTGATATCTTCGTTTCCGAAGCTGGCCCACTCTATAAACAGGATTTTCATATTGATCCCCCATTCTTGCTTGATCTGTGCATTCGGGCGTCGCACAGATCTGCATCCGGATTGATGCTTGGCTTAGTGTAATTCATCTCCGTGGCGATATCGATGGAGCGGACATGCCCAGTTCGTCCTCTGCGGATCAATATGATTTCCAGATAGTCATCCGCAGATTCATGTATTTCCATGGCAATCTCCGTTTGCATAGACTCAAAGTGTGTGGAGAATAGATCAGGGTGACTGTCGCAGCTGCTGCAGTCGTGCCTGCGCTGCCCCGTAATCCCCGCACCGCAGGTACGCTTTCTGTGCCTCCTCGGGATAACCGGCACATTCATAGATAACCCCGATGTTATAGTCAGCCTTATAACTGTTGACACCGTCCACCGCAAACTCTTCCATCGTGGTAGCCTTTTGAAATTCGGCGATGGCTTCATCGAACAGTCCATTGTTCATATAGATTAGCCCCATCAGGAAGACAAAGTCGGCCCGTTTCGCAAACTCATCATAGATACCAAGCAGATTCAGGGCATCCTGGCTGCGTTCTAAGTCAAGCAGCGTATAGCCATAAGACTCTACCATTGTCTGGACGTAATCCATGGCCGGATCCACATCCATGGCCAGCCCTGCGTCAAAATACCGGAGAGCCTTATCGTAGTCGTGGAGCCTGCGGTAGCTCTGCCCCAGCTGAAAGTAGAGATAGGGATCTGCTCCCTGAAGCTGTAATTCTGATTCCAGCAGTGCAATATTGCGTCTGCACTTCTTAAGCATCTCTTCTTCCGTGCCGTCATAACCAACATGGAGCACGATGATGGGTGCAGGGTAAACGTATTTTTCAGCGATTCCTTCATAGCCGGGCCTCGGCACCAGCTGCTCGTGCACGGCCCCCTCGAAATGATAATATCTTCGGTTGACAAATCGACTCACTCGAACCTGCTCAAAGGCAGTCTGTCCGTTCTCCGTGAAACGATTGCGGATAAGGATACGCCCTGCGAAAGAAGGAGACTGTTCCATATATTTCTGAAGAGCCGGTTGGTCGATCATCTCCACATATTCATCACAGTCCAGAGAAAGTATCCAGTCGTGGGAGGCTTTTGCTATGGCATAATTCTTGGCGGCGCTAAAATCGTCACACCAGTCGAAATGATAAATGCGGTCGGTGTATTTCCGGGCCAGTTCCAGAGTTCGGTCGTCAGAGCCGGTATCTACTATGACGATCTCAAACCCGTAAGGCAAAAGACACTTGCAACATTCTTCGATATGTAATTTTTCGTTTTTGACAATGATACAGACGGAAACAGGTAACAAGGTGAACCTCTTTCTTATAGTTAACGACATTAAAAATTTCGTTTACTATAATTATAATTCTTTCAGTCTCTTGACTGCGGGGTCATAATCCCCGCATTTTCTGTAATAAAGCTTCGCTTCTTCCGGATTGCCTATTGTCTCGTAGATGGAGGCGATATTGTAGTTGGCGCGGTAACTGTTGACGCCTTTGCGGGAGCAGGTAGAAAGGGTGGTAGCTTTCTTAAATTCCTCGAGGGCTTTGCTGTAATTGCCCTTTTTCATATAGATCATGCCCATCAGGTAGACGAAATCTGCCCGGTGGGAGAAGAGTTCGTATTTGTCTCGCAGCTTCATGGCGAGATCGTACTTGGCCAGCTCCAACAGACAGTAGCCATAAGTCTCTGCCATACTTTGCACGAAGGCGGATTTAGGGTCAGCATCCAGTTCCAATCCTTGCTTATAATAGTGGGCAGCCTTCTCCATGTCGTTTAAGGAGATATAGTTTTGGCCCAGCTGGAAATAAATATAGGGACTGGAGCCCTTTACTTCCAGGTCGTGCAACAGCATCTCCAGATTACGGGTGGCACGCATCCGCTTATCAGATTCCGTTACATAGCCTTCATGGTAGAAGGTGAGGGGCAGCTGGAAGGATTTCGGTTCCCGGCCATCCAATGTGCAGACCTGCTCGTGGATACATCCCTCATAGTGACAATACTTTCTATTAAAAAGCCTGCCGATCCGTTCCGACATGATAGAGCGCACCCCCTGGATAATATAGGGATTGTTGCGGACGATCATACCGACGGAGCGGTCATTGGCATCAAGCGATTCCTCCAGTTCGGCCAGATTGACATTCTCCAGGTATTCATCGCAGTCGATGACCAGTACCCAGTCGTTGGAGGCCTGTTGAATCGAGAAATTCCTGGCAGCGCTGAAATCGTCACACCAGGAAAAGTGAAATACTTTGTCGGTGTATTTCTGCGCGATCTCTATGGTCCTGTCCACCGAACCTGTATCCACCACAACGACTTCAAATTTGCAGGGACGCAGCCTCTTTAAACATTCTTCTATATGGTTATCTTCATTCTTTGCAATCATGCATACAGAAACTGGAAGCATGGGCTCACCTCTTTAATCTTTTCCTATTCTATTTCATATTAGCATTTTCTGTATGCTACGACAATATGATTTTTATTTATACTTTTTGCACAAAAAAATGTCTAAAAAGACAACAACCTGCCGATGATGACGAAATACCGTTAAAATATCGGATTGGGTGCTTCCTTTTCAAAGAAGTTTGTGGTAAACTGTGTATAAATAACCAGAATCATACGTTAATATAGGAGGGATTACAATGACTAAGGCAGAGATTTTGAAGGCAGAAATTTTGAAACAGTACAAGAGTGTCAGGCAGTTTGCCATTGAGATGGAAATTCCGTACTCTACGTTGGTTACTGCTCTTGACAGAGGCATCGAAGGAATGGCTTATGGTACTGTGATCAGAATGTGTGACAAACTGAACCTGAATCCTGTTGACTTTACCCCGCTGAATCAGAAAAGTGTGCTGGGAAGTAAGATTATGGAGAACCGCGTAATGCAGTATTATGTGAAGCTGAATAAGACGGGACGCAAGAAAGCTCTGGAACTGATGGAAGATTATGCACAGTTGGATAAGTATAAAGCAGTTGAGGAGAACTGATGAAATGTGGTTTGTGAGGAGGATGGCATGGGGCACAAGTATGATTATCTGATCGTCGGAGCGGGGCTGTATGGTGCAGTCTTCGCACATGAGATGAAGAAGCAGGGCAGGCAGGTACTTGTGATCGACAGGCGGGCGCATATAGCCGGGAACATCTATACGGAGCAGGTGCTTGATATTCAGGTACACAAATATGGCGCACATATTTTCCACACTTCTGATAGGAGAATATGGGAGTATGTGAACCGGTTTGCAGAATTCAATCACTACATAAATTCACCGATCGCGTATTATAAGGGAGAGTTGTATAATCTCCCTTTTAATATGAACACCTTTAGCAAGATGTGGGGTGTGGTGACACCGGCCCAGGCTAAAGCGAAGATCGCAGAGCAGATCGGAGCGCTGCAGATCACGGAACCGCATGATCTGGAGGAGCAGGCGCTCTCCCAGGTGGGAACGGACGTCTATGAGAAGCTGGTCAAGGGATATACCGAGAAGCAGTGGGGCAGGGATTGCAAGGAACTGCCGTCTTTTATCATTAAACGTCTTCCTCTGCGGTTTACATATGACAATAATTATTTTAATGATCGTTATCAGGGCATTCCAGTGGGCGGGTATACCGCTATGGTAGAGAAGATGCTGCAGGGTGTTGAGGTGCGGACCGGCATTTCTTACCGAGAGTTTGCGGTGGAGCAGGAGACGGAAGGCGGTATTTTGGTGAGTGACCATGCGGGGAACACTTACCGCAAGGTAGTCTACACTGGGATGCTGGACGAGTATTTTGATTATTGTCTTGGACATCTGGAGTACCGCTCATTGCGGTTTGAGACAGAGCAGCTTCCGGAGTGTGATAACTACCAGGGCAATGCGGTAGTGAATTACACGGAGCGGGAGATTCCCTATACGAGAGTGATCGAGCACAAGCATTTTGAGTTTGGTACACAGCCGGGCACGGTCATCACAAGAGAGTATCCGGCCGAATGGCGGGAAGGAGACGAGCCTTACTATCCGGTCAATGATGAGCGCAATTCCGCCTTATTGAGTAAGTACCAGGAACTGGCCAAGAGCAGGCCGCAGATTCTGTTTGGCGGGCGGTTGGGACAGTACCGCTATTATGATATGGATAAGGTGATCGCGGCGGCGCTTGATGCGGCGGCACAGGAGGCCTGAAACTAATGCTTTATCAGTCGGATGCCTTGCAGCAGAGTGCAGGAGGCCGTGAGTAATAACACGATCGCAACCGCACAGGTGAAAATTTCCACTTGTGCGGATGGACGCTCCAAGGAGCATCCAACCTGACTTCCGCATTCGCAAAACTCGCGCTTACGCGCTTTTGCGTCTGCTTGCGCATCCGCACTTTGCTCATTTGGAAGTGGGTTGCTGATCCAATGCCTTGCCTGCATTACCATAAATGGCATGCAGACTGGTCATTGGATCGCAACCGCACAGGTGAAAAATTTCCGGGCAGAGTATTGACAATCAGAAATACTCTGCCTATAATACAAAAAGATAGTTTGAGTATCAAAGTATTGGATGTTCAAATAAAGTATACAGAGTGTGATCTGCATGAAAGATTCGAGAGAAACAAAGAAAAGAATGTAGGAAAAGAAGAATCAAAGAGTCAGGTCACGATATGAATGACAGGAATAAGATTTTAAGAAATCAACAGGAGGCATTATGAACTGGAACGAGGCTGTTAAAGAATTGGATAGCAGGAGAGCGAAAGCACTCCTTGGCGGTGGACAGAGCCGGATCGACAAACAGCATGCCATAGGCAAGATGACGGCGCGGGAGCGGATTGAAGTGCTGCTGGATCCGGGAACCTTTGTGGAAGTGGATGGCTTTCTGGAGTCCAGGATCGATGATTTCGATCTGGATAAGAGAAGGGTGCCGGGAGACGGCGTGGTGACCGGGTACGGAGAGATCGACGGCCGGCAGGTATTCGTAGCCAGTGAAGACTTTACTGTGATCGGCGGTACGCTGGGAGAATACCATTCTTTTAAGATCTGTCGTATCCAGGATATGGCGATGGAGATGAAGGCACCTCTGATTTGTATCAATGACAGTGGCGGTGCCCGTATCGAGGAGGGGATTTCTTCTCTCAGCGGTTACAGTGGTATGTTCCTGCGGCACACGAAGGCATCCGGCGTGATCCCACAGATCGCGGTCATTCTGGGACCTTGTTCCGGCGGCGCCTGCTATGCACCGGCCATCTGTGATTTTATATTTATGGTAAAAGATATCTCCAAGATGTTCATTACCGGGCCAAATGTGGTGAAGACGGTCATCAACGAGGAAGTATCGGTGGAAGCGCTGGGCGGTGCGGAGGTACATGCGAAGAAAAGCGGTGTATCTCATTTTACTTATGATACGGAGAACGAGTGCTTGATGGGCGTACGCAAGCTTCTTTCTTATCTGCCGGGCAACTGGACAGAAAAGCCACCGGTGATCAACAATATGGAACGACAGAGCATATTGCCGAAAGTCGGTAAGGTATTTGGCAAAGTAGAGAACGGCCGGGTGGCTTCTGTCATGAAGGCGAAGGCGGCCAAGATCAGGGATATCGTGCCGGATAACTCCCGCCATGCCTATGACGTCAAGGAAGTGATAGATTGCATCGTGGACGAGGCCAGCTTCTTTGAAGTACAGAAAGAATTTGCGACCAATGCGGTGGTGGGCTTTTGCCGGATGGAAGGAAGGGTAGTGGGTATCGTGGCTAATCAGCCTAATTCCATGGGCGGTTCGCTGGACTATCATGCTTCAGACAAGATTGCCAGATTTATCCGGTTCTGCGACTGCTTTAACATTGCGCTGATCACTTTGATCGACGTGCCGGCATTCCTGCCCGGTACGGCACAGGAGCACAACGGCATCATCCGGCACGGGGCGAAGATTCTGTATGCTTATTCGGAAGCGACAGTGCCTAAAATCTCACTGATCATGCGTAAGGCCTACGGCGGTGCTTACATCGCCATGAATTCCAAGGAGATGGGGGCGGACATCGTCTATGCGTGGCCCATTGCGGAGATTGCGGTGATGGGGGCTGACGGCGCCGTAAATATTGCTTTTAAGCGTAAGATCAAGAGCGCAGCGGACCCGGAAGCCATGCGGGCACAGTGCAAGAAGGAGTATGAGGAACGGTTCTTAAATCCTTATGTGGCAGCAGCAAGAGGATATGTGAATGAGGTCATCAAGCCGGAGGAAACCAGGACAGCGCTGGTGAGGGCATTGCGAGGGCTGAAGAATAAAAGTGTTGAGGGGCCGAAGAAGAAACATGGCAATATCCCTCTGTAAGCAGTGGGAAACGAAGATAAAAGAGACAGGCGAATCGGCCTGTCTCTTTTGACAAAAGAAAACAATTCTGGTTCTGCGTCAGCAGTATCCGTTAAACATCATACCGCTGTAGGCGCTTGTGATATACGGACAGGCAAAATTCTTGCCCGGGTTCTTGTAAGCTACAATGGTGTTGTTGACATAGTTCATTGGATCAAGAGCAACCTGATTGGACTTACGCAGAATAGAAGAGGTGAAATTCTTCATGGGAGAGAATGCTTCTTTCGCATCGTCACTCATCGCGGTCTCACGCAAAACGTTGTCGTCTACTTCCAGCCTGCCATCCAGGTTCAGATTCAGGCCGACGGTAGTAAGGTCACTTGCATATGTTCTTGCTACACCGCTCATCTCGTTATAAAGGCGTGTGCTCTTGGGCTGCTCGTCTTTGTATTCGGATACGGCGTTCAGGAAAGTATTGTAACCGTCCACCAGCGTATTGACATTCTCAGCCAGAGAATCCACATCTGTCTTAAGGCCAATCGAGGTGAACTCGCAGCCTTCACCGCTTACTCCGGTTAACTGTACCTCATAGGTGCGGTCTAAGGAGATTCGGTTGGAAGCGGAACTGCGCTCCTCTCCGTTTACCAGAAAAGAAGCATTAGAAGGCGGTGTAGATATATAGTCAAGACCAAAATAATCTACTGCGCCGGAGGTCTTACTCGTCCGATTATCCGATATGGTGAAAATACGGGAACGGTTGTTCTTAACACCTGTGGAATTAGACTCCAGTCTCAGATAGGAGTAGCCGTCTGCATCCGTGGAAGCACGGGCCGTGATGCCCACATTGGAATTGGTGATCAGCCGTGCAAGCCGTGACTGTACGGTATGATTTGTATCCGTAGATCTGATGCTGAACTGAAATTCGTAATTCAGATCTTCGATTCTGACATCAAAGGAATAGGTGTCAGCGGGCAATGCTACGGGTTCCTCGGCAGGGAGGAACTTCCCCATATTGATCTGTGGAGTTGCCAGACGGTCGACTTCAATATCATAGGAAGGCGCGCTGTCGCTCTGCTCTATAGGGCCGATATAAATTGCCGTGGCAATTTCTTCGTTGCTGGAATATGCAATTTTCTTATTTAAGAGTTCTTCCTCATCCAATCCACCGAGAGAAGCAATAGTATTGCGAAGCTCTCTTGCGTTTTCCTTCACGCTGATGGCAAACTGTTGTGAACTCCTGCTGGTATCCAATATAAACAGCGGAGACTCCTTGTTCATTTTGACAATGGAATTATATACACGACGCAGTTCACTTTTCTTGTGGGAATCATAAGGCGAACTGGACTTCGGTGCATAAGAAGTCATATAGAAATTATAGACATTGGATAAATTACCAATTGTGCTTGACATTAAAACCCTCCTTTCTTCCTTGAAATGAATCAGGATCCGTCCTGATCCATCGATGTCCTCTACGAGCTGTCCTTAGCCTGAAAGACATCAGATGTGGGTGCGTATTATATTGTTGATACGGCTTAGAACGCCTGACATTTGTCTGAATGCTCTAAAACGTTGTATTTTGTAGGAGCGATGTAGTAACTGTTGCCGTAGCTTTTCTCATATTTTATATATCGAACATTTTCGGTAAAAGATAAAGAGATTTCAAGTAAATTATGAAATAAAAATAAAATTTGTAAATATTATTTGCCCAAAAACTGGTTGACTTCAGAGGTTGTGTGTGCTATATTATTTGCACGATATAAGATTCAGGTCTTTTTTTTATGCTTAAAATTAATGGATCGGATGATTGACGAATACATGTGGAGGTAGCAAGATGCGTACGAGAATCACTTTAGCATGCACAGAGTGCAAACAGCGGAACTATAATACAACCAAGGACAAGAAGACTCATCCTGACAGAATGGAGACTAAGAAGTATTGCAGATTCTGTAAGAGACATACTCTGCATAAGGAGACAAAATAATCGTGGGTTTTATGAGAATGGAGGATTAGTATGGGAGATTCTGCAAAATCAGAGAAAACATCCAAACTTGTAAAATTCTGGAATGGTGTGAAAGCTGAATTTAAGAAGATAACTTGGCCTGATAAGGATGACCTTTTGAAACAATCTGTTGCGGTTGTTATCATTTCTGTTGTTGTCGGAGCGATCATCGCAGTGTTGGATTTCGGTATGCAGTATGGGGTGGACTTTATTACGACACTGAAATTTTAAGACGCTTTGAAAACAGGTTCTGAGAAAGGAATGGTATTAGTATGGCAGAAGCAAATTGGTATGTTGTTCATACTTATTCCGGGTATGAGAACAAAGTAAAAGCCAACATTGAGAAAACGATCGAGAACAGACATTTGGAGGAAGAGATTCTGGAAGTCAGAGTGCCCTTACAGGATGTCGTGGAGATGAAGAACGGTGCGCGTAAGACGGTGCAGAAGAAGATGTTTCCGGGCTATGTTTTGATCAATATGGTCATGAATGATGATACATGGTATGTCGTAAGGAATACCAGAGGCGTCACAGGGTTTGTCGGACCGGGAAGCAAGCCGGTGCCACTCACCGAAGCGGAGATGAAGCCGCTCGGTATTAAGACAGAGAATGTGAGCGTTGACTTTGCGGAAGGCGATACCATAGCGGTGGTTGCCGGTGTCTGGAAGGATACGATCGGCGTTGTCCAGAGGATGGATTTCGGCAAGCAGACAGCCACAATCAATGTCGAGCTGTTCGGCAGAGAGACGCCGGTGGAGATCAGTTTCGCGGAAGTCAGAAGAATGTAATCGATATTTATTCCGCCTTGGCGGATTAGATATATTGTGGGAGTGTGATTTCGATGATGCCGCAGTCGAACGGATCTGTTGACGCAGAATACGCTCCGATTGAGAGAACCAGTAAGGAATCCGCCGCATCGGCTTCTTTCGGATCGAGAGATCCGGTAGAGGAATTTATTAAAGCTGGATGCCCGGACAGGTGAAAGACGAGATCATACGCCCGTACCACATTATATTAGGAGGTGCCACTATGGCAAAGAAAGTTACAGGATATATTAAGTTACAGATTCCTGCTGGCAAAGCTACGCCAGCACCGCCGGTTGGTCCTGCGCTGGGTCAGCACGGTGTTAACATCGTTGAATTTACGAAACAGTTCAACGCGAGAACAGCTGATAAGGGTGATGTGATCATCCCGGTTGTTATCACAGTCTATGCAGACAGAAGTTTCAGTTTCATCACGAAGACTCCCCCTGCAGCAGTTCTTTTGAAGAAAGCATGCAATATCAAATCCGGTTCCGCGGTTCCGAATAAGACGAAGGTTGCTACGATTTCCAAGGCGAAGCTTCAGGAGATCGCAGAGACCAAGATGCCCGATTTGAATGCCGCAAACTTGGAAGCAGCGATGAGCATGATCGCCGGAACTGCAAGAAGCATGGGTATTACAGTAGAAGAGTAATGGAGGATTTGACATGAAACATGGTAAGAAATATACAGAGGCGGCGAAGCTGGTAGACCGTTCCACTCTCTACGATACAGCGGATGCCATCGCTCTGGTGAAGAAGACAGCGACAGCTAAATTTGATGAGACTGTAGAGGTTCATATTAAGACCGGTTGTGACGGACGTCATGCAGAACAGCAGGTCCGTGGCGCGGTAGTACTGCCGAATGGCACAGGTAAGACTGTGAAAGTGTTGGTATTTGCGAAAGGCGACAAGCTTGCTGAGGCTGAGGCTGCAGGTGCCGATCACGTAGGCGGCGACGAGTTGATCCCCAGGATTCAGAATGACGGATGGTTGGACTTCGATGTTGTTGTAGCAACACCCGATATGATGGGCGTTGTAGGTCGTCTTGGTAAAGTCCTTGGACCGAAGGGCTTAATGCCGAACCCGAAAGCCGGTACGGTGACGATGGATGTTACGAAGGCAATCAACGATATTAAAGCCGGTAAGATCGAGTACAGATTGGATAAGGCCAACATTATTCACGTTCCGGTAGGAAAGGTTTCTTTCGAGGAGTCCAAGCTGCAGGAGAACATTGATGCGTTGATGGAGGCTATCGTTAAGGCAAGACCGTCAGCATTGAAAGGTCAGTATTTAAGAAGTATTACATTGGCAACCACTATGGGTCCTGGTGTAAAGGTTAACACGGCCAAATATTAATTTTTATAAAAAGGATTCCTGTCGGAGACGGTGGGAATCTTTTTTCATTCCCACGAGCAATGAGCCAAGTACCGTGCTTGCACGAGTATTTGACTTCCTAAGGAGAGGGGAGCTGATGTGGGCTTGCCCACTTTATTCTATGGGATCAGGGTGTCAAAATGTGCTTTTTATAATGTGAAGGACATTAACGAGACCTGCCGCAGGCGAGTCCTATAATAGATTTCAGATTTATTTTCCGGCATGAGGTGAAAATGAGAAAGCAACAACGTAAAAAGAAATCTAACTTCATAAAGCCGTTCTGCGTTACATTGCTCGTTGTCGTGACGATCGGTCTTTTTGCCATATTTTCCTTTTTATGGATCATAGAACCGGCCAGAGCAAGGGATACGAGTCATTTTCAACTGACGACCAAGAAACTTGAGCAGAGTGTTACGAGTCCGGAGGTCATAGAGGAGGAAGAACAGGAACGGATTGAAGAGATCTTGCATGTCAACGATAGGTATACGAATATTTTGAACGATCCTTATTATATGGAACAGAACAATATTTTTGCGAAGGATGCAGGAGACCCGTCGCAGGTTTCGATTGCTTTCGCCGGAGATATTCTGTTTGACACAAACTACGCCATTATGAGTAAAGTCTTGCAGAGTGGCAGTATTACGGGTGGTATCGCACCGGATCTGATAAATGAGATGAAAAGTGCGGATATCATGGTGCTCAACAACGAATTCCCATATTCTGACAGGGGAACGCCCACACCGGAAAAACAGTTCACATTTCGTGCGAAACCGGGGGCTGTTTCTTATTTGGGAGAGATGGGTGTCGATCTCGTGTCGTTGGCCAATAATCATGCTTATGATTATGGTGAGCAGGCATTTTTGGATACGATGGATATCTTGCGGGAAGCCGGTATCACGTATATGGGGGCTGGCCGCGATCTTAACGAAGCGCGCCGGCCGGTGTACTATATCATCAATAATATGAAGATTGCCTTTGTGGCGGCAACACAGATTGAAAGGCTGGATAATCCTGATACAAGAGGTGCGACAGAGACTTCCGCAGGTGTGTTCCGGTGTTGGAACGGCGCCAATCTGCTGGAGACTGTCAGGGAGGCAGAGGAGAACAGTGACTTTGTGATCGTATTTCTGCACTGGGGGACTGAGAATACGGAAACCATCGATTGGGCACAGGAGAAACAGGCGCCGGAAGTCGTGGAGGCGGGAGCCGATCTGATCATTGGGGCGCATCCGCATTGCCTGCAGCCTGTCAGCATGATAGATGGTGTACCGGTTGTATATAGCCTGGGAAATTTCTGGTTTAACTCCAAGACGGTGGACACGGGAATGATCAAAGCGACATTGGACGAGAACGGACTGCAGAGCCTGCAATTTGTCCCCTGCCTGCAGAGCGGCTGCACGACATCTCTGGTTCAGGGAGAAGAGAAAAGAAGGATCTTGGATCATTTGCGTGAGATATCCGATGTACAGATCGATGAGGAGGGGTACATCATCAGAAGGCAGGGGTGACAGTTTCCGGCTGTGTTTTTTGCATGTAAGCAAAAAGCAGCGTGGGGTGAAACTTTTTGCCGGAATAGATCGTATTATTTATGAGATAGTGAAAGACTGATCTTGTATAAGAAATCGTTCAGGATTCTTTATGGCTGAGAGAAAGGTATGGATGTAATATGGAAATTGGAAGCAGGAACCCTTTTATTATGGAACAGTTCGCCGCGCGTCGCGCAAACAGTCGGAATGCGAGGAAACAGGACGGGAATTTTGGCGCGATGCTGGAGAGTACGGAAGAAGCCGCAGAACAGGAAAAGACCGGGCAGACAGCGGGGAATGGGTGTGCGGAGACTGAAAGCGATCCGGATTACAGGAAGTTTCTTCAGGAGAAAATGGAGGAGATGCGTGCCAAGATCAAGAATGGGACTATTCAGCCCAAGATTCAGATTGGCGCTGAGGCTTACACCCAGGAAGAATGGCAGAAGCTGTTGGAGAAAATAGATACTGCGGAGGAAGTCTTGCGGGAACAGATCGAAGCGGAGATCGAGACGGCCAGAGAAGCTGCTGAAGAGGAAGAGGCTGCTTCCGACACTCGGATCATTACCCGAGCAGACGGGGCGAAAATTTTGGTGATCCGTACGTCTTTTGGAGAAATGAGCGTGCAGCTTTCAGATCCGGATGACAGCGCGGTATTCAGCAATGTCAGTACCGTGTGTGATGGAGAGGATATGGTAGAAAACAGTTGACAAGATCAAATTTGCTGTGGTATAGTGTTTGAGGTTGTTAAGACCATGCCGAAGACAGTAGGTGCCGTGAGACGGCGTAAGAATATCGCCTACCGAGGAGAAGAGTTGCTATAAGATAGATTGTAGTAGATTCCATCCTTCCTGTCTTCAGGGAGGATTTTTGCATCATAAGGAAAGATATCCTTTGATACAGCATATGGTTTAAGACTCCTATCGGCGTAAAATCTATAAGGAGGTAAATGTAATGGCAAAGGTTGAACTGAAAAAACCGATCGTAGAAGAGATCTCTGCTGTCATTCAGGACGCACAGTCAGTTGTCCTGGTGGACCACCGTGGGCTTACGGTAGAGCAGGATACAGAGCTTCGTAAGCAGCTGCGTGAAGCCGGGATCACCTACAAGGTTTACAAGAACACGATGATGAATTTTGCATTTAAGGGTACAGATTTCGAATCTTTGACCCCTTATCTGGAAGGTCCGAGTGCGCTGGCTGTTTCCAAAGAGGATGCCACGGCGCCGGCCAGAGTATTATGCAAATTCGCGAAGACAGCTAATGCTCTTGAAGTCAAGGGCGGTGTCGTAGAGGGCACGCTTTATGACGCTAAGGGAATTGAGGATGTTTCCAAGATTCCGTCCAGAGAAGAGTTGCTTTCCAGATTGCTTGGCAGTATGCAGTCGCCGGTTGCTAACCTGGCACGCGTATTGAACCAGATCGCGGAGAAGGGTGGCGCATCCGCATGTGAAGCAGCACCTGCCGCTGAAGAGGCACCTGTTGAAGCTGCAGCCGAGGAAGCACCGGCAGAAGCATAAGGTAAAGTGCAGGGATCTGCACACAGAACAAAGATACAATTATTATTAAGATTGTAAAAGAAAATTATGGAGGTAAATAATAATGGCAAAGTTATCCACTCAGGAATTTATCGACGCGATCAAAGAGTTGACCGTATTGGAATTGAATGATTTAGTAAAAGCATGTGAAGAAGAGTTCGGCGTATCTGCAGCAGCAGGTGTAGTCGTTGCAGCAGCAGGCGGAGACGCAGGTGCAGCAGCAGCTGAGGAGAAGACTGAGTTCGATGTTGAGCTGACAGAGGTTGGCCCGAATAAGGTTAAAGTCATCAAGGTTGTTCGTGAGATCACAGGCCTTGGTCTGAAAGAAGCAAAAGACCTGGTAGACAACGCTCCGAAGATGGTGAAAGAAGCTGCATCCAAGGAAGAGTCCGAGGATATCAAGGCTAAACTGGAAGCTGAGGGCGCTAAGGTCACTCTGAAATAATCGACAAGAGCAAGTGAAGCTGAGAAAACCGTTCATGTCGGGTATGTTTTTACATAGCCCGCGTGAGCGGTTTTATTGCGTTGCAGTTTTTATAGTTGGCGTCAAGAACAATTTTGATCTCAGCCATATCTGCACGGTTATTTCGATAGTCTATATCATGTATTTCTAAACTTTTCAAAATAGTCGTTGACTCACAAAAAAACTTGTAGTAGAATGGAAAATGCACTATTGTGGTGTGGTATGCTTATTTGTAGTATGATTTCATACCACAGACAATCTGACAGGCAGGCTGATAAGCAGCAAATCATAAGGAACGGGGTGAAAGTGTCAATGGAAAAGAACAGAATCCGTAAGACTGCAGCCGGCAGAAATACGCGTATGACCTATGCACGACAGAAGGAAGTCCTGGAAATGCCGAATCTGATCGAGGTTCAGAAGAACTCTTATCAGTGGTTTCTTAGGGAAGGACTGAAGGAAGTTTTCGACGATATCTCTCCTATCTCAGATTACAGCGGACACTTAAGTCTGGAGTTTGTAGACTTTGAGTTATGCGAAGAGGATGTGAAATACTCTATTGAGAAATGTAAAGAGAGAGATGCTACTTACGCGGCACCTCTTAAGGTTAAGGTTCGCCTGATCAATAAGGAGAAGGACGAGATCACGGAGCACGAAATCTTCATGGGTGACCTGCCGCTGATGACAGAGACCGGTACGTTCGTGATCAATGGAGCGGAGCGTGTTATCGTAAGCCAGCTGGTACGTTCTCCGGGTATTTATTACGGAATCGGACATGACAAGATCGGAAAAAGATTGTTTTCCGCCACCGTTATCCCGAATCGCGGCGCATGGTTAGAGTATGAGACAGACTCTAATGATGTGTTTTATGTGCGCGTGGACAGGACGAGGAAAGTGCCGATCACGGTGCTGATCCGTGCTATGGGTGTCGGTTCTAATGATGAGATCAGAGAATTGTTTGGTGAAGAACCGAAGATTGAGGCCAGTTTTGCCAAGGATACTTCCGAGAACTATCAGGAAGGTTTGTTGGAGTTATATAAGAAGATCCGTCCCGGTGAGCCTTTGAGCGTGGAGAGTGCTGAAAGTCTGATCACCGCCATGTTTTTTGACCCCAGAAGATATGATTTGGCTAAGGTCGGCAGATATAAATTTAATAAGAAGTTAATGTTCCGCAACAGGATCAGGCACCATATTCTGGCTGAGGATGTGGTGGATATGACCACAGGTGAACTTCTGGCCAAGGCGGGCGACAAGGTTACCGCAGAGATGGCTGACGCTATCCAGAATGCGGCGGTTCCTTATGTTTGGATCCAGACAGAGGAGAAGAATGTGAAAGTTCTCTCTAATATGATGGTAGACATCACTAACTTTGTAGATTGTAATCCTAAAGAATTGGGCGTTACAGAGTTGGTTTATTATCCTGTGCTGCAGCAGATTCTGGAGGAGTACAGCGATGATCCGGAGATGTTGGCAGAGGCGATTCACAAGAATGTGCATGAATTGATCCCCAAGCATATTACGAAGGAAGATATCCTTGCATCTATTAATTATAATATCCATTTGGAGTACGGCATCGGCAACGATGACGATATTGACCATCTGGGCAACAGACGTATCCGCGCGGTAGGTGAGCTTTTACAGAATCAGTACCGCATCGGTCTGTCCAGATTGGAGAGAGTAGTCCGCGAGAGGATGACGACCCATGATGCGGATGAGATCTCACCCCAGGTTTTGATCAACATCAAACCGGTACAGGCTGCAGTGAAGGAGTTCTTTGGTTCCTCCCAGCTGTCCCAGTTCATGGATCAGAACAACCCTCTTGGTGAGTTGACGCATAAGAGACGTCTCTCGGCGCTGGGTCCTGGTGGTCTGTCAAGAGACAGAGCCGGATTTGAGGTCCGAGACGTACACTATACCCATTACGGAAGAATGTGTCCTATTGAGACACCGGAAGGCCCGAATATCGGTCTGATCAATTCGCTTGCGTCCTACGCACGGATCAATGAATATGGATTTGTGGAGGCGCCTTACCGTAAGATAGATAAATCAGATCCGCAGAATCCGCGTGTCACCGATGAAGTCGTGTATATGACGGCGGACGAAGAGGATAACTACCATGTAGCACAGGCATCAGCCCCTATTGATGCCGACGGCTATTTTACCCGTAATAATATTTCCGGACGTTTTGAGGAGGAGACTCAGGAATACCCTAAAGCCATGTTCGACTATATGGATGTGTCGCCGAAGATGGTATTCTCGGTGGCGACGGCGCTGATTCCGTTCTTACAGAATGATGACGCCAATCGTGCACTGATGGGTTCCAACATGCAGAGACAGGCCGTGCCACTGCTCTTTACGGAGACCCCTGTAGTGGGAACCGGTATGGAGCCGAAAGCAGCTGTGGACTCGGGTGTCTGTGTGGTGGCGAAGAAGGCGGGTACTATCGATTTCGTATCGGCGGATCTGATCAGGATGACTTACGACGATGGAGAGAAGGATGAATACCATCTGACCAAATTCTCTCGCAGTAATCAGTCCAACTGTTACAATCAGAAGCCTATTGTGTTCAAAGGCAATCATGTGGCACAGGGAGAAGTGATCGCAGACGGTCCGTCCACGGAAGGGGGCGAACTGGCATTGGGTAAGAACCCGCTGATCGGTTTCATGACCTGGGAAGGCTACAACTACGAGGATGCGGTACTGCTCAGCGAGAGATTGGTACAAGAGGATGTCTATACCTCCGTACACATTGAAGAATATGAGGCGGAAGCCCGCGATACCAAACTGGGGCCGGAGGAGATTACAAGAGACGTTCCCGGCGTAGGTGATGAGGCACTGAAAGATCTCGATGACAGAGGTATCATTCGTATCGGTGCGGAGGTTCGGGCCGGTGATATCCTGGTTGGTAAAGTAACCCCCAAGGGAGAGACGGAGCTGACTGCGGAGGAGAGATTGCTCCGTGCGATCTTCGGCGAGAAGGCCAGAGAAGTGAGGGATACTTCCCTGAAAGTGCCACATGGTGAATATGGTATTGTTGTGGATGCGAAGGTATTTACGAGGGAGAATGGCGATGAACTCTCACCCGGCGTTAATCAGGCAGTCCGCATTTACATTGCACAGAAGAGAAAGATTTCCGTAGGAGATAAGATGGCAGGTCGTCATGGTAACAAGGGTGTGGTTTCCCGTGTGCTGCCGGTGGAGGATATGCCTTATCTGCCTAACGGCCGTCCTTTGGACATTGTTCTGAATCCGTTGGGCGTGCCTTCCCGTATGAATATCGGACAGGTATTGGAGATTCACTTATCTCTGGCGGCCAGAGCTCTTGGCTTTAACGTGGCGACACCGGTATTTGACGGTGCGAAGGAAGATGATATCGCGGACACTCTGAATCTTGCCAATGATTATGTGAATCTGGAATGGGAAGAATTTGAGGAGAAGCATAAAGAAGATATTTCGGAAGAGATCATGCAGTACCTTTCCGACCACAGAGAACATCGTGAAGTGTGGAAGGGTGTGGAGATCTCCAGCGATGGTAAAGTACAGTTGCGGGATGGCCGGACGGGTGAGTATTTCGACTCACCGGTTACGATCGGCCACATGCATTACCTGAAACTGCATCATTTGGTAGATGATAAGATCCATGCACGCTCCACTGGTCCTTACTCTCTGGTAACGCAGCAGCCCCTGGGCGGCAAAGCGCAGTTCGGCGGTCAGCGTTTCGGTGAGATGGAGGTGTGGGCGCTGGAAGCTTATGGCGCGGCTTACACACTGCAGGAGATTCTGACAGTGAAGTCCGATGACGTGGTGGGACGTGTTAAGACTTATGAAGCGATCATCAAGGGTGATAATATTCCGGAGCCTGGCGTGCCTGAATCCTTCAAGGTGCTGCTTAAAGAACTGCAGTCGCTTGGTCTGGATGTGAGAGTGCTTCGGGATGACCAGACAGAAGTGGAGATCATGGAAACGATCGACTACGGCGAGAATGATTATCGTTATGAGATTGAAGGTGACTCCAGAAATTATGACTATGAACAGGAATCTCTTGGCTCCATGGGATATCAGAAACAGGAATTTGACGATGACAGTGGAGAACTCGTGACCAGCGAGGAGGAAGAGGATTTTGCGGAAGATGAGATAGAGGCTGACTTTGCGGAGGAAGAAACAGAGATTTATTAAGATTTATCATGTTTTCACGGAATGCGCATTTACGCGCATTCCTGAGCCGTAAGTAGCAGCGTTTTTATGTTTTCGCGAGAGCATCATGCTACCGTGGACGGCAGAGCCGTGCATGGCAGCATATAATCTGGAAGGAGCATGGTGATTGAAGATGTCAGACATGAAACAAGAAACTTATCAACCTATGACATTCGATGCGATTAAGATCGGATTGGCCTCCCCCGAGAAGATCAGAGAGTGGTCGAGGGGCGAGGTTACCAAACCCGAGACGATCAATTACAGAACCCTGAAACCGGAAAAAGAAGGCCTTTTCTGCGAGAAGATCTTTGGACCAAGCAAGGATTGGGAGTGTCACTGCGGTAAATATAAGAAGATCAGGTATAAAGGTGTTGTTTGTGACAGGTGTGGCGTTGAGGTGACTAAGTCCAGCGTCCGCAGAGAGCGCATGGGTCACATTGAGCTGGCGGCACCGGTTTCTCATATTTGGTATTTTAAAGGGATTCCCAGTCGTATGGGATTGATTCTCGATCTGTCTCCGCGTGTGTTGGAGAAGGTATTATACTTTGCGTCCTATATCGTGCTGGATGGGGGCGACAGTAATCTGGAGTATAAACAGGTTCTTTCTGAGAAGGAGTATCAGGACGCAAGAGAGACCTGGGGCAATAAATTCCGTGTTGGCATGGGCGCCGAAGCGATCAAGGAGCTGCTGGAAGCCATCGACCTGGAGACAGAGGCGGTGGAGCTGAAGGAAGGGCTGCGTGATTCCACGGGCCAGAAACGGGCTCGTATCATCAAGAGACTGGAAGTAGTGGAGGCGTTTAGAGAATCCGGTAATGAGCCGTCTTGGATGATCATGGATGCGATCCCGGTCATTCCGCCTGACCTTCGGCCTATGGTACAGCTGGACGGCGGCCGTTTTGCCACCAGTGATCTGAATGATCTCTATAGAAGGATCATCAACAGAAATAACCGTCTGAAGAGACTGTTGGAACTGGGCGCGCCGGATATCATCGTCCGCAACGAGAAGAGAATGCTGCAGGAAGCTGTAGATGCACTGATCGACAACGGCAGAAGAGGCCGTCCGGTTACGGGACCGGGTAACAGGGCGCTCAAATCCCTGTCAGATATGTTAAAAGGTAAATCCGGACGTTTCCGTCAGAACCTTCTGGGTAAGCGTGTGGACTATTCCGGGCGTTCTGTTATCGTGGTCGGACCGGAACTTAAGATCTATCAGTGCGGTCTGCCGAAGGAGATGGCCATCGAGCTGTTCAAACCGTTTGTAATGAAAGAACTGGTGTCCAGAGGGATTTCACAGAATATCAAGAACGCCAAGAAGCTGGTGGAGCGGCTGGATACTCAGGTGTGGGATGTGCTGGAAGAAGTGATCAAGGAACATCCAGTGATGCTGAACCGTGCTCCTACACTGCACAGACTCGGTATTCAGGCATTTGAGCCAATCCTGGTAGAAGGTAAGGCAATCAAACTGCATCCCCTCGTATGTACGGCATTTAACGCCGACTTCGACGGTGACCAGATGGCGGTACATCTGCCGCTGTCTGTGGAAGCGCAGGCAGAATGCAGATTTCTGTTGCTTTCGCCGAATAACCTGCTGAAGCCTTCTGATGGCGGCCCGGTGGCGGTTCCGTCTCAGGATATGGTGCTGGGTATCTATTATCTGACCCAGGAGAGACCAGGGGCAACGGGTGAAGGAAAGTTCTTCAAGAATGTAAACGAGGCTATTCTGGCCTATGAAAATAAAGCATGTACCCTGCATACGAGAATCAGGGTGAGAGTCACTAAACAGACGCCTGACGGAGAGACGGTGAGCGGTAATGTGGAGTCCACGCTGGGCAGATTTCTGTTCAACGAGATCCTGCCGCAGGATCTGGGTTATGTGGACAGAACTAATCCGGAAGACCTGCTGAAATTAGAAGTGGATTTTCATGTCGGTAAGAAACAGCTGAAGCAGATTCTGGAGAAAGTTATCAATATTCACGGTGCAGTGAGAACGGCCGAGGTACTTGACTTGATCAAATCCACCGGATATAAGTATTCTACCAGAGCGGCGATGACGGTTTCTATCTCCGATATGACCGTGCCGGCGAGAAAGCCTGAGATGCTGGAGGAAGCACAGGCTACGGTTGACAAGATCTCCATGAATTTCAGGCGTGGTCTGATCACGGAAGAAGAGCGATACCGTGCGGTTGTCGAGACATGGAACGAGACGGATAAGGAACTGACAGAGGTGTTGCTGTCGGGTTTGGATAAATATAACAACATCTTTATGATGGCGGATTCCGGCGCTCGTGGTTCTAACCAGCAGATCAAACAGCTGGCAGGTATGCGCGGATTGATGGCGGATACCACCGGACGTACTATCGAGTTGCCTATCAAGTCGAACTTCCGTGAAGGATTGGACGTATTGGAATATTTCATGTCTGCTCATGGTGCGCGGAAAGGACTGTCTGATACAGCGTTACGTACAGCCGATTCCGGTTATCTGACCAGACGTATGGTTGACGTATCGCAGGAACTGATCATACGCGAAACCGACTGTAGCGAAGGCAAGGATGAGATTCCGGGTATCGTGGTGAAGGCGTTCATGGATGGTAAGGAGACCATCGAAGGTTTGGGAGATAGAATTACAGGACGTTTTTCTTGTGAGGATATCAAGGACAGAGACGGTAAGATGATCGTGAAGAGGAATCACATGATCACACCCGCCCGGGCGGCAAGGATCCTGAGCGCCGGGGTAAACGAGAAGGGTGAGCCGATCGAAGAAGTGAAGATCCGTACGATCTTGACATGTCGTTCACACGTTGGGATCTGTGCGAAGTGCTATGGTGCCAATATGGCAACAGGCGAAGCGGTGCAGGTGGGTGAGGCTGTCGGTATCATTGCGGCGCAGTCCATCGGTGAGCCTGGTACACAGCTGACTATGCGTACCTTCCATACGGGCGGTGTGGCCGGTGATGATATCACGCAGGGTCTTCCCCGTGTAGAGGAGCTTTTCGAGGCACGTAAGCCGAAAGGTCTTGCGATCATCGCAGAGTTCGGTGGTGTGGCGACCATTAAAGATACGAAGAAGAAACGTGAGATCGTGATCACGAACAATGAGACTGGCGAATCCAAGACCTATCTGATCTCCTACGGTTCCAGGATCAAGATCATGGACGGAGCAGTGCTGGAGGCTGGCGACGAGTTGACAGAGGGTAGCGTTAACCCGCATGACTTGCTGAAGATCAAGGGCATACGGGCGGTACAGGATTATATGCTGCGTGAGGTACAGAGAGTATACCGTCTGCAGGGTGTTGATATTGCCGATAAGCATATCGAAGTGATCGTGCGGCAGATGCTGAAGAAAGTCCGCATCGAGAACAGCGGCGATACGGATTTCCTGCCCGGCACGTTGGTAGATGTGTTGGATTATGAGGACATGAACGAAGAACTTTTCAAAGAAGGTAAGGAACTGGCGGAAGGCAAGCAGATACTGCTCGGTATCACCAAGGCGGCGCTGGCAACAGATTCCTTCCTGTCTGCGGCATCCTTCCAGGAGACCACAAAGGTGCTGACAGAGGCGGCAATCAAAGGTAAGGTTGATTCCCTGATCGGTCTGAAAGAGAATGTCATCATCGGTAAGTTGATTCCGGCCGGTACAGGCATGAAGCGCTACCGCGACACGAGACTGAGCACCGATGAAAATCTTTTAAGCCGTCTGGCGGCGGAGAAAGAGTTGCGGTTCGATGACGGATTTGTCAGAAGGCCGAGATTTGATTTCCCGGTTCGTGCGGATGAGACGGAAGATGAAGAAGAACTGCTCGACGCTGAGACGGATGAACTGGATTTGGATGAGGAGTTGGATCTTGAAGAAGATCTGGGGGAAACGGAACTGGACGAAGCGGAAGAGTTCGATGAGGCTGATGATCTAGAGGAATCTGAAGCGGAGATGGAAATCGTGGAGTAAAGAGTTCGGTCAAGGCCAGGTTTTAAGGGATTTTAAAGCGTTTTTACAGAAAATAGGTTGACAATGCATTCACATGCAAGTATACTAATTTAGTGCGTGTGAATGCATTTTTTTTGTATCATGAGAATATGAGACTTATGATATTTGGTGCTGATGCACGCAGTAGGTTCATTTATTACAACAGGAGGTGAAAAGAATGCCAACATTTAACCAGTTAGTTAGAAAAGGACGTCAGACATCTGTAAAGAAGTCAACAGCACCGGCTTTGTTGAAAGGTTACAACTCCCTTCACAAGACGGCGATCGATACTTCTTCTCCGCAGAAGAGAGGTGTCTGCACAGCTGTTAAGACAGCAACTCCTAAGAAGCCTAACTCAGCGCTGAGAAAGATTGCCAGAGTACGTCTTTCTAACGGAATCGAAGTGACAAGCTACATTCCGGGCGAAGGTCATAATCTGCAGGAGCACAGTGTTGTTCTGATCCGCGGCGGAAGAGTAAAAGACTTACCTGGTACAAGATACCATATTATCAGAGGTACTCTTGATACAGCTGGTGTTGCTAACAGACGGCAGGCTCGTTCCAAGTACGGCGCCAAGAGACCTAAAGCAGGCAAGTAAGATCGCACTGCAATTTAATCTGTTAGGTTTGCAGGGCCGACTTGCAGGTCAGACAGGCTTTGGGTTGTGAATTTCAGGACCACAAACAGAACTAATTTAGTGTTGGGATTCTTAGTGATAGATAATAGGCGGCGGATGCCGCCGGCTGTAGAAAACCGCACGAACACATTGAATTAGAGGACACATGTGAGTACCGATGAATTATTAATGATAATAAGGAGGGAAGAAACGTGCCACGTAAAGGACATATTGCAAAGAGAGATGTATTGGCAGATCCTTTATACAATAACAAGGTGGTTACCAAGCTGATCAACAATATCATGTTGGACGGCAAGAAGGGTGTAGCCCAGAAGATTGTATACGGAGCATTTGCCCGCGTAGAGAATAAGGCAGGTAAGCCGGCACTTGACGTTTTCGAGGAGGCTATGAACAATATCATGCCTGTCCTGGAGGTTAAGGCAAGACGTATCGGCGGTGCGACCTATCAGGTACCGATCGAAGTACGTCCGGACAGACGCCAGGCACTCGGACTTCGTTGGTTGGTAATGTTTTCTCGTAAGAGAGGCGAGAAGACTATGGAAGAGAGACTTGCCAATGAAATCTTGGATGCGTCTAACAATACCGGCGCAGCCGTTAAGAGAAAAGAAGATATGCATAAGATGGCAGAGGCTAATAAGGCATTTGCACACTATCGCTTCTAAAAAACGAGATGATATTCTCAGGCGTCATATATGTCGCCAAAGAATATCAGCTTCTCGTTGTTCTTGATTATTATAAGGAGGAAAAAATCTTGGCTGGAAGAGAATATCCGTTAGAGAGAACCAGAAATATAGGTATTATGGCCCATATCGATGCCGGTAAGACCACATTGACTGAGCGTATCCTGTATTACACTGGTGTAAACTATAAGATCGGTGACACTCATGAAGGCACTGCTACCATGGACTGGATGGAGCAGGAGCAGGAAAGAGGTATCACGATCACATCGGCCGCTACGACATGCCACTGGACTTTGGAAGAAAACTGCAAACCGAAGCCGGGCGCGTTAGAGCACCGTATCAATATTATCGACACTCCCGGTCACGTTGACTTTACTGTAGAAGTTGAGCGTTCCCTCCGTGTACTGGATGGCGCTGTGGGCGTATTCTGTGCGAAGGGTGGTGTTGAGCCGCAGTCAGAAAACGTGTGGAGACAGGCTGATACCTATAATGTTCCGAGAATGGCGTTCATCAATAAGATGGACATTTTGGGTGCCAATTTCTTTGGTGCCGTAGACCAGATCAGAACAAGATTGGGTAAAAATGCGATCATCCTTCAGTTACCGATCGGTAAAGAGGATGAATTTAAGGGAATCATTGATCTTTTTGAAATGAAAGCCTATATCTATAATGATGATAAAGGCGAAGATATCACGATCACAGATATTCCGGAAGATATGGCAGACGATGCCGCTCTCTATCATGACGAACTGGTAGAGAAAATCTGTGAGTTAGATGATGAGCTTACCATGATGTATCTGGAAGGAGAAGAGCCTTCTGTAGAACAGTTAAAGGCAGCGTTACGTCGTGGCACTTGTGAGTGTACGGCTGTACCGGTATGTTGTGGTTCTGCATATAGGAACAAAGGTGTACAGAAGCTTCTGGACGCTGTCCTTGAGTTTATGCCGGCGCCTACAGATATTGCTGCGATCAAAGGTGTGGATAGCGACGGCAATGAAGTGGAGAGACATTCTTCCGATGACGAGCCTTTTTCCGCACTGGCGTTTAAGATCATGGCCGATCCGTTTGTTGGTAAGCTGGCATTCTTCCGTGTGTATTCCGGTACGATGAACTCCGGTTCCTACGTGCTGAATGCGACGAAGAACAAGAAAGAACGTGTGGGCCGTATCCTGCAGATGCATGCCAATAAGAGAGCAGAACTTGATAAAGTATATTCCGGTGATATTGCTGCGGCAGTAGGGTTTAAGATTACCACAACCGGTGATACTATTTGTGACGAGCGTCATCCTGTTATCCTGGAGTCCATGGAATTCCCGGAGCCGGTTATCGAACTGGCGATCGAGCCGAAGACCAAAGCCGGTCAGGGTAAGATGGGTGAAGCATTGGCAAAACTTGCCGAGGAAGATCCTACGTTCCGCGCGCACACCGACCATGAGACAGGCCAGACTATTATCGCAGGTATGGGTGAGCTTCATCTGGAGATCATCGTTGATCGTCTGCTCCGTGAGTACAAGGTAGAGGCTAATGTGGGTGCACCGCAGGTTGCATACAAAGAGAGCTTTACGAAGCCTGTTGATCAGGAATATAAATATGCGAAACAGTCAGGTGGTCGTGGACAGTACGGGCACTGTAAAGTTAAATTTGAGCCCATGGATCCGAACGGTGAAGAGACCTTTAAGTTTGAAACCAGCGTAGTAGGTGGTGCGATTCCGAAGGAATATATCCCCGCTGTTGGCGAAGGTATCGAAGAGGCATCCAGAGCCGGTGTTCTGGGTGGATTCCCGGTACTTGGCGTTCACGCCAACGTATACGATGGTTCCTACCATGAAGTTGACTCCTCTGAGATGGCATTCCACATCGCAGGTTCCATGTGCTTCAAGGAAGCAATGAAGAAGGCAGGACCAGTCCTGCTTGAGCCGATCATGAAGGTCGAAGTAACCATGCCGGAAGAGTATATGGGCGATGTTATCGGTGATATCAACTCCCGTCGTGGCCGGATCGAAGGTATGGAAGACATCGGCGGTGGCAAGATGGTGAAGGGTTATGTACCGCTTGCTGAGATGTTCGGCTATTCTACAGACCTGCGTTCCAAGACACAGGGACGTGGTAACTACTCGATGTTTTTCGAGAAGTACGAGCAGGTGCCGAAGAGCGTACAAGAAAAAGTATTAGCAGCTAAGGCAAAATAGAAGATTCAAAAATATTTTGCTGTTCTGAATGGTTAATGCAAATAATGCTTGAAAATCTTGGCAATCTTTAATATAATCAAAGATAGCTGATTAAACAGAAAATCTCAATTTATTTAGTTTTTAAGGAGGACTTTAAAAATGGCTAAGGCTAAGTTTGAAAGAAACAAACCACATTGTAATATCGGTACCATTGGTCACGTTGACCATGGTAAGACAACATTGACAGCAGCGATCACGAAAGTGCTTTCCGAGAGAGTTGCAGGTAACACTGCTACAGATTTTGAGAACATCGATAAGGCTCCGGAAGAGAGAGAAAGAGGTATCACAATCTCTACAGCACACGTTGAGTATGAGACAGACAAGAGACATTATGCACACGTTGACTGCCCTGGACATGCTGACTACGTTAAGAACATGATCACAGGTGCTGCACAGATGGATGGTGCTATCCTTGTTGTAGCTGCTACAGACGGTGTTATGGCTCAGACAAAAGAGCACATCCTGCTGTCCCGTCAGGTAGGCGTTCCTTATATCGTAGTATTCATGAACAAGTGCGATATGGTGGATGATCCTGAGTTGCTTGAGTTGGTTGAGATGGAGATCACAGAGCAGTTGGAAGAGTATGACTTCACAGACTGCCCGATCGTTAAGGGTTCCGCGCTGAAAGCTCTGGAAGATCCCAGCAGCGAATGGGGCGATAAGATCATGGAGCTGATGAGCACAGTTGATGATTATATTCCGGATCCTCAGCGTGATACAGATAAGCCTTTCCTTATGCCTGTCGAGGACGTATTCTCTATCACAGGTCGTGGTACCGTTGCTACAGGTAGAGTAGAGCGTGGTACACTGCACATGTCTGATGATGTTGAGATCATCGGTGTTAAGGAAGAGACTCAGAAGTCCGTTGTAACAGGTATCGAGATGTTCCGTAAGCTGCTGGATGAGGCTCAGGCTGGTGATAACATCGGTGTTCTGCTTCGTGGTATCCAGAGAACAGATATCGAAAGAGGACAGGTTCTTGCTAAACCCGGTTCTGTAACCTGCCACAGAAAATTTACGGCTCAGGTTTACGTATTGACGAAAGACGAGGGTGGTCGTCATACTCCTTTCTTCAATAACTACAGACCGCAGTTCTATTTTAGAACAACTGATATCACAGGTGTATGTAACCTTCCTGAAGGTACAGAGATGTGCATGCCTGGTGATAACGTAGAGATGAGCATCGAGCTGATTCATCCGATCGCTATGGAGCAGGGTCTTACGTTCGCTATCCGTGAGGGTGGTAGGACTGTTGGGTCTGGTCGTGTGGCTACGATTATTGAGTAATTGGTAAAAAGCTAGATTTTATGGGGCTTTCTAAGTTGTTTAGGAAGTCCCTTCTTCCTATCAAATTATTTTTATTGGAGCTCGTGGCTCTGAAATGGCTCTATTTTATAAAAAATCTTGCATTTGCAAATACATATGCCAAAAATAGGTAGCATATATTCTTTTAAAGAGTATACTATAATAGGGAGTATTTTGAGGTTTTTTGTAAAAAAGTAGATTGACAGATATGTCATAATATTGTAAACTTTTATTAAAAGATTTAAGCTAGAAAGGTATCTTGTAGACCGCATATATGAGTATTTTACTCGGGGTAGAAAAATGTATACTATATCAAAAAAAACAAAAATGAATATAGAGCGGGTCATCGGTATTCCTATAGAGAAATTAGTTAATATGGATGTAAAAGAGGAACGCTCTTGGATAGAAAAAAGAAATAATTCTAAATTGTCATTCTCCAAAAGACATAGGTATGGAATTATTGGTCGAGGTAATCCTTTGCTAGCAAGGAGAAAAATACGGACGGCTGAGGATTTAGAGAAAAAGAGCAAGAAATTTTTTGGAGTGTAATAACAAATACTCGTGATTAAGGATTTGTCACGAGTATTTGTTTTAGTAGATGGCATAATATTATTTTACGGTGGAGAAAAGATATATGGAAACGAATAATATTGAAGAAAAAATATATTGGCAATACCAAAATATTATAGCTCCCTTTATTGCAGAATTGGAAGTAAGAGATAATGAATATCCAATAGAAATATTTAATGAAATACGTTCAGTATTTACTCATTTATCACGTTATAAATTGCAAAAGAGTGACAAGGATATATCGGCGGCGGAGAGTCATTCAAAAAGAGCGATATTAGATTGTTATAAATACTTGTGCATTTCTATGGAAGAAAAAGTTTGTGATTTTAGGAATGAATATAAGGATATTGATTTAGGATTAGCAGATAACGGAAAGTTTTTACCAGAGCTGAATAGATTAGAATTGAAAGCTAAAAATGCTTTCAAACTAGCAAAAGAAACAGAAGTAAAAAATGAGATAGATGAAGACGAGAGATATAAATTGTTTGAATCAGCATATAATGAATATTCAGAAATGGACAAATTTCTTGATGATTCGCAGGAAGCAATTCTTTTTGCAAGTACACATTCAAAAAGAAGCAATAGAATTACGATTATCTCATGTATAATTACTGTGATCAGTATAATAGTGGCAATTGTTTCATTCTTTTTCTGATTACATAAATTGTTAGATTTTAAATACAGAAATTTATCATATTTATATAAAGAATAGTGTTGGTTATTTGTATATCGTTTGTATATTAAGCACCGCAATCCTTTGAGAAATCAAGGGGTTGCGGTTTCTTAATGCCTAAAAATAATAGCGAACAAAAGGAAAAGCCACTTGCCGGAATTTCATTGAAAATGGCTTGTGGCTCTAAAATGGCTCTATTTTTATTCGCTGTCACTCTGATTTTTCTTAAATTGCCGCTCCAAATGTTCATTACGGAGTTTCATTCTTGTAGCATTGTCTATATCTTCATACACTTTCTTTGTCACTGGCAAGGTGGAGTAATCAGCAATTTTCTGTTTTTTCCATATATCAAACATATCCTTTGGCGTAAAGTAGGATTCAAAACTTTCCCGGCTCTCATTCAATGAAGCAAGGAATTGACACATATCTGCATTATATAAATGTCCTTTTTCGTTCCCATAGAATTTAATGTTTGCATACCAACGGTTATCTTCGGTTTCTATGTCATTGAAAAATTTATCGTTGATTTCCAGTTCATAGCGCAATTCTTTTAATTCGTTCAATTCTAAAAGAAAACTGATAATATCGCCCATAGACGATAAAGAAAATTCATTGTCTGAAATGCCAAAAAGCCAATCCAAAGAAACGTGGTATTGTTTTGCTATGGCATAAAGTACCTCGTTGGACGGAGATACCGTTCCGTTTTCATAACTGGATAGGGTGGATTGCTTTATGCCTAGCTTTTTACAAAATTCACTTTGGTTCAAACCTAGATTTTTACGGAGTTGTTTTATCCGTTCTGCTATCTGAATTGTATTATCCATGCCGTTACCTCTTTTCTTTTTTGCTTTCTTATAGTATAGCACTTTCAATAAATATTGACAACAATAATAAATATGAAAAATACAGATAAAAATTATTGACATAAATGATAGTGGGTGCTAGAATATCATTAACACTAATAAATAGTGGAATAAATGATAAGGAGAGATTGCATGAACGGAAAGAACTACTTATTGACTGCCGGAGAAGTTGCGGAAACATTAGGTGTTTCCAAAGGACACGCTTACAAACTGATAAGAGAATTAAATGAAGAATTACAGAGCAAAGGCTATCTTGTTGTTGCCGGGAAAGTGCCAAAGGCATTTTGGGAAACAAAGTTTTATGGTTACAATCAGCCGAACCAAACCGCATGAAAGGGGGATAAGGAATGTCTGCTTCAAGAGATGAAAAGACCGGGAAATGGACTGCTCAATGCTATTACGAAAACTGGAAAGGGGAGAAGAAGCACAAAAAGAAGCGTGGTTTTGCCACGAAAAAAGAAGCGTTGGAGTGGGAAAGAGAATTTCTGAAAAGTACATCTGCCAATATGGATATGATGTTAGGCGCATTTGTTGATGTGTATTTCCGGGATAAGGCAGGAGAACTAAAGGAACGCACGATAAAAAACAAGCGGTACATGATAGAAGCCCATGTATTACCGTATTTTGAGAATAAGCAAATGAACGAAATAAGCCCCTCTGACATTATCCAGTGGCAAAACGCTATCAGAGCAAAAGGGTATTCGCAGACTTATTTACGCATGGTGCAAAATCAGATTACAGCATTGTTTACTCATGCAAGTAACATTTACAATCTCAACAATAACCCATGTAAAAAGGTTAAGAAAATGGGAAAGTCTGACGCTGACAAGCTGAACTTTTGGACGAAAGACGAATACGATTGCTTCATCAGCGGCATTGACCGGGAAAGCAAGTATTATGTGATATTTGAAATCCTTTTTTGGACAGGGTGCAGAGAGGGAGATGACCACGTTATAATAAGACTAAAGTTAGACAAACCCAGTAAATACGCTGGTT
>CAJUQJ010000011.1 GCA_910588215.1 uncultured Lachnospiraceae bacterium | reverse complement strand
TTTGCAAAAGTACACATTTTAGAAATGTGTCGAAAGACTGCAGGAGGAACTAGATCATGACAGGTGATTACGCAGTCGTAGTAGTGACATATAACAGGCTGAAGCTTTTGAAAGAATGTCTGGGGCAGATTGAAGACCAGACAGTTCCAGCAAGAAAAATTATTGTGGTAAATAACGCATCCACAGACGGTACGACAGAGTATTTGCGGGAGCATAAAGAGAAGGATCCACGTTATGGGATCATTACCTGTGCAGAAAATACAGGGGGCGCCGGCGGTTTTGAAAGGGGAGTAGAGGCAGCTGGAAGGGAGAAGACAGAATGCATACTGCTGATAGACGACGATGCGATTCTTCACAGTAATTATATGGAAAAGATCATGGATGCCAGGAAGTGTAATCCGGATTATCAGGCGTATGCCGGTGCGGTAATGACGGACGGAGAAATAGATACTGCTCATCGCAGAAATGTGATAAGACCGGGATTAAGGACGAAGAAGTGCTCGGAAAACTGCTATACAGGCAAAAACGCAGAGCAGCCATTCGCCTGTGATATAGCGTCTTTTTGCGGCATGGTGATCGACAGGGCACTGGTCCGTAAAGTCGGACTGCCCTGCGGTGCATACTTTATATGGCATGACGATACGGAATATTCCATTCGTATCAATCGATATACACGGTTTCTGGTCATACCGACGGCCAGGATTGACCATAAAACTACAGCATATAGTAAGAGACATCCGCATCGACGCTATGATTGGCGTGAATACTATGGAATCAGAAACCGGATCACATGTGTGAAGATGCATGGAAGTGTATTAGACAGAGTAGTAAACGGTATAGATATGTTTTGTAATATTGTATTTCGTAATTGGCTGTTCGGTGTGATACATATGGATGATTATGATTGGAAATATGAAAAGTACCTAGTCAGAGAAGCTTACAGAGATGCAAGATTGGCCGATGTCGTCTGGATCGGAATTCCCAATTTCAGGAGAGCACGCATACGGCATACGCAGACTCAGGCAGGTCTTGACAGCACTTGCACATAGAAAGGAGCACGGTTACAAAAGTGAAGATTCAGGATGTTTTATGGCCCAAAGACGGAATATGTACAGATATAGAAATGTATTTTCACTCCAACTATAAGAGGAGCTTAGTCAAGGAGGAGTGCATCTGTATTCTATTTCAAAAGGGTGGCATTGTTACGACAGATACCTATTTTAACAGCCTGACGATCGGAAAATGGACGAAGTATACGAACGTAGGCACCATAAAGCTTACGCTGTTTCTGCTGGGGAAATTTAATGTAAGTCTTTGCTGGAAACAGAAAATAGATGAAAGATATGTGGAAAGAGAACTGAAGAATATCACCGTGGATACGGACAGACGGACAGAGGTCGTGATGGAATATCCGGAGGAAACGAAGGGTATGTTTTTCTTTCGATTAGAAGCTGTTGAAGAGGGCGCAAAATTTTATGGGGGCTATTATGCCACAGAGATAGAGAAGGATAAAATACATCCCGTAAAGCTGGGAATTGTGATATGTACCTATAAACGGGAAAAATATGTGTGTGATAATGTCAGGCTGCTGAATCAGGATATTATAGAAAATCCGACCAGTCCACTGTATGACAGAGTGGAAGTGTTTATCTCAGACAATGGGCAGACTTTAGAGAAATACGGTCTTGAGAGTGAAAGGGTACATATCGTCCGCAATAAAAATGCGGGTGGCGCGGGGGGATTTACAAGAGGACTGATAGAGATCTTAAAGCAGCCGGATAAGTGCATCACACATGCATTGCTGATGGATGACGATGTGGTAGTTGACACGGCTTCTCTGCTGCGGACAGCTGCGGTTCTGGCCCTTGTAAAAGAGGAATATATGTCGGCTTTTATCGGTGGTGCCATGCTGCGGTCCGATCAGCGGAACGTGCAAATCGAGTCGGGCGCTTCCTGGAATGCGGGCAATCTGGTTGCGCTTAAGACAGATTTGGATCTGCGGGTGTGGCAGAACTGCCTGATCAATGAACAAGAGGAATACCGGGAATATAATGCTTGGTGGTATTGTTGCTTTCCAATGGAGATTGTCAGGCCGGATAACCTGCCGCTGCCCATTTTCATACGCGGCGATGATCTGGAGTACGGTCTGCGCAATATGAAAACACTGATACTGATGAACGGAATCTGTGTCTGGCATGAACCCTTTGAGAACAAGTATTCTTCCTTTTTGGAATATTATATCATTCGTAACAGGCTGATAGACAACAGCTTCCACTTTCCGAAATGGGGCAGGAAGGAACTGATCCGGGATCTCCTGAAGGAATATAAGAGAGAAGGATATCTGTACAGGTATAAGAACGTGGCGCTGTATATGCAGGGAATACGGGATTTCCTGAAAGGGATTGATTTTCTGGAACAGACGGATGCACAACAGCTCCACGGAGAGATCATGGGATCCGGTTACAAGGCAACTATGGCGGAGCAGTTGGAAGTGCCGTTCTTCTATAAGGAATATGAAAGAGGATGCAAAGAGACACACTCCTTTCTGCATGAGGCAGTGCGAAGAATAACCTTTAACGGATATCTGCTTCCTGCAAAGCATGTGCGAACAGTGCCAATGGCAAAAGCGAGACCTGAATTTGTCTGGAGGGCAAAGACGATCCTGTTCTATGACATTGTGGAGAATAAGGGGTTTGTCACACACAGGAGCAGATGGACCTTTATCAAGCAGGGATTTGAAGTACTGGGAATGATGTTTGCCATTCTGACCAAATATGAAAAAGCAAAGCGGAGCTATATCGAGCGTGGGAATGAAATCAGACAGCTTGCGTTTTGGGAAAAATATCTTGAGATTGGAGAACAGACAGATGAAATATGATTATCTGATCGTAGGCGCCGGGCTGTATGGCGCGGTGTTTGCATATGAAGCGGCCAGAAAAGGAAAAAGCTGTTTGGTAATAGATAGACGGGATCATATAGCCGGCAATATTTACACGAAAGAGATATCGGGAATCCAGGTGCATGAATATGGAGCTCATATATTCCATACCTCAGACAAAAGGATATGGGATTATATAAATCGGTTTGCGGAGTTTAACAATTACATCAATTCCCCTATGGCGGTGTATCAGAACGAACTGTACAATCTGCCCTTCAACATGAACACATTCAGTAAGATGTGGAACATCAGAATGCCGCAGGAAGCTAAAGAGATAATAGCCGGACAGATTGCAGGATTGAAGATAACAGAGCCGAAGAATTTGGAAGAGCAAGCTCTTTCGCTGGTGGGAGAGGATGTATATCGGAAGCTTATAAAAGGATATACGGAAAAGCAGTGGGGACGTGATTGCAGAGAACTGCCTGCGTTTATCATCAAGCGGCTGCCGCTCCGTTTTACCTATGATAATAATTATTTCAATGACAGGTATCAGGGCATTCCCATTGGCGGGTATACGGCAATGATCAAGAAAATGCTGGAGAATACTGAGATAAAGCTGGGTATCGATTATTTAGAACACAGGATGGAACTTAACGCTATGGCAGAGAGGGTCATCTATACAGGACAGATCGACCGGTATTTCGACTATTGTGAAGGTGTGCTCGCATATAGAATGGTCCGTTTTGAACATGAGATTTTGGACTGCGATAATTACCAGGGAAATGCGGTAGTGAATTACACGGAACGAGATGTGCCTTATACAAGGATCATAGAGCATAAGCATTTTGAGTTTGGAAAACAGCAAAAGACCGTTATCTCCAGGGAATATCCGAGTGAATGGCATCAGGGCGAAGAACCCTATTACCCGATCAATGACGAAAGAAATAATGCAGTGTACGAGGCATATAGGAAGCTTGCGGCGAAAGAGAAGAATGTGGTCTTCGGAGGCAGGCTTGGCGAGTATCGGTACTATGACATGGATAAGGTAATCGGCAGGGCACTGGAAGTGGCAGAACGGGAACTGAAGTAGATTGGAAAAATGTATAAGGGGATACATGGATAGATTACAAGGTAGTAGGGTAGTACATTTGTCGGAAATTCGGGTGAATACAACGGGATAAGGAGTAAAACATGGTTAACTTTAATGTGCCGCCAACGGTTGGTGATGAATTGGATTTCATAAAGGATGCCATAGCATCAAAGAAGATTTGTGGTGATGGCAGATATACACATATGTGCAATGACTGGATTAGGAAAAAAACAGATTCGGCGGGAGTTCTGTTGACCACATCATGTACGCATGCAACAGAGTTGGCAGCGATTCTGTGTGATATCAAAGCAGGAGACGAAGTCATCATGCCATCTTATACTTTTGTTTCGACGGCAGATGCATTTGTATTAAGAGGAGCAAGAGCCGTATTTGTTGATATCAGACCAGATACGATGAATATCGATGAGAATTTGATCGAGGCTGCCATAACGGAAAAGACAAAAGCAATCGTGCCGGTGCATTATGCGGGTGTATCTTGTGAAATGGATAAAATCATGGAACTGGCCAGCAAATATCATCTCTACGTTATTGAGGATGCGGCGCAGGGCATAATGGCATCTTATAAAGGACGGCAGCTTGGGGCGATTGGAGATATCGGATGCTATAGTTTTCATGAGACAAAAAATTATAGCATGGGAGAAGGCGGCGCCATTTTGTTGAAAGACGGTGCAATGCTTGAGCAGGCAGAGATCATCAGAGAGAAAGGCACGAATCGAAGTAAATTTTTCAGGGGACAGATAGATAAATATACATGGGTAGCCGCAGGCTCATCCTATCTGCCGAGTGAATTGAATGCAGCGTATCTGTGGGCTCAGTTTTTGAAAGCGGATGAAATCTACGAAAATAGAATGACTTCCTGGCAAAGATATTATGAGGCATTAAACGAGCTGGCAGATTCGGCATATATTGAACTGCCATATATTCCGGAGATGTGCGTACATAATGCACATATGTTTTACATTAAGGCAAAGAATCTGGAGGAGAGGACAAGACTGATCGCGTACTTGAAAGAGAGAGGCGTTATGGCCGTGTTCCATTATATTCCTCTGCATACTGCACCGGCGGGACAGAAATATGGAGAGTTCAGAGGAGAAGACAAGTATACTACAACGGAGAGCGAACGGCTGGTAAGGCTGCCATTATATTATGGATTACGGGAACAGGACCAGGAGAGAGTGATTGATGCAGTCAAAGATTTTTATAAAAAGAAATAGAAACGGAAAATAGAATAGGAAGCACTGTGAGTAACGGGAAGAATGAAATGGATATAAAATTTGATGAGTTGTACATAGGACAGGAATACAGCAGAACATTTCAAGTGACAGAAGAAAAAGGACGTGCTTTTGCGGAAGTATCACAAGATTATAATCTGCTTCATTTGGATGAGAAATATGCACAAAATACGATATTTCATGGACGAATCGTACACGGAATGTTGGTAGCCAGTTTCATTTCTGGTGTTTTGGGGAATGATTTTCCAGGAACAGGCACTGTGTATTTAGGACAGGAACTGCAGTTTGTGCGTCCGGTGCGATATGGGGATGAAATATCTGTTACGGTCAGAATAACGGAGATGGATCAGGAGACTGGGAGAATCAGATTGAGTACTATATGTAAAAATCAATCTGGTCAGAGTGTTATTGAAGGGTATGCGCACATTATGAAGAAAGGATAAGTAAAAAATGCAAAAGAGTGTATTTGTCGATGATAATATAATGTTGGGAGAATGTTATGTAAAAAGAGAGTATGGAAATTTAAAGGAAAAAATCATCGGGGGGGGGTATCATGCGACAGATGCATTAATAGATGAGGGTGAATTGTTTGGCTTTCATATTACGAAAAACCATAATGTTTCTCAAATCTATGGTATGGATTGCTATGTTGTCAGGTTTATTTTTTCCGGAGTTTCACAGATACATGACAACAGGCAGGAGCGAATCCTGTGCGAATTGCTGAACAAGCTGAAAAATTATATTGATTCCCATAAAGGATATTATAATTTAAGAATTCCGTCGCATATTGTTGATCTGATCAAGGCATTGAATCTGACATTTATGAATCCAATTTTTTGTGGTGGAACAGTAGAAGAACTGATTCATGGTAAATATGTGGATGACTGCAATGCCAATAACTTAACGATAGAATTCGCAGATTGGCAATATATTGAGAAGTATAAAGGGGAGTTGTTGACGATGACATTGGAGTCCTTTGAGACATATCAAGGACAGTATCATATTTCAGGAGTCACGCAGAATAAGGCCGGATTGATCTATGAAAATTGGATTAGGGAAACAATGGAAGCACAAAACAGTGAAAAGTGTGTTGTAGCCAGGATTCATGAGGCTCCAATAGGATTCGTGACGATAAAGGAGACGAATAAGGCGGTCGAAGGCGTTTTGTCGGCAGTTGCCTCCAAGGACAGGAAACTGGGTGCATATAAGGCAATGATAGCGTATTTGATCAATTATGCGAACAAAAAAAATAAGAGTTTTGTGACCAGTACACAATTTGATAATTTTATTGTGCAGGGAGTATGGAATTCATTGGGGCTAAAGCCGTTTTACTCTATCTATAACATACATATTGACAATAGATGATCCCAAATTTGTAGAAACTAAAAAGTAAGGAAGAGGATTAAGTATGAAGATTTCTTTCGTTATTCCCTGTTATCGGTCAGAAAATACTTTAGAGGCAGTGGTAAACGAGATTAAAGAGAAGATGGCATCTTTGCAGAGTTATGAATATGAAATAATTCTGGTAAATGACTGTTCGCCAGATAATACATTTGCAGTCATCCAAAAATTATGTACAGAGAATAGAAATATCATCGGTTTGGATCATGCAAAAAACTTTGGACAGCATGCCGCGTTGATGGCGGGATTTCATTACGTGACAGGAGATACGGTCGTATGCCTGGATGATGACGGACAGACGCCGGCGGATGAAGTAGATAAGCTACTCGATAAGATTAAAGAAGGCTACGATGTCGTGTATGCGTCCTATGATAGCAAAAGGCATTCAGCTTTTCGTAATATCGGTAGTAATCTAAACCGGAAAATGACGGAAGTGATGCTGGGAAAGCCGAAGGAATTGTATATATCAAGTTACTTTGCAGCAAAGAGATTTGTTGTGGAAGAGATGGTGAAGTATCGTAATGCCTATCCGTATGTTATAGGGCTTGTTCTGCGTACGACAAAGAATATCTGCAATGTGACAGTAGAACATAGAGATAGGATGGACGGAACATCAGGATATTCTTTTAAGAAACTCGTGGCATTGTGGATAAATGGATTTACATCTTTTTCGGTAGTACCGCTCAGGATTGCATCGTATAGTGGAGGATTTGTAGCTTTCATAGGATTTCTGTATGCAGTTTATACAGTGATCGCAAAAATATGCGATCCGAACAGAGTAATTGGATGGAGTTCCACGATTGCCGCTATGATGATTCTGGGAGGTATGATCCTGCTTGTATTAGGGATGATCGGAGAGTATATCGGCCGTATCTACATAAGCCTCAATAATTCACCACAATATGTGGTAAGAACGGTTATTAATCATGAAGAAGTATAAATACATTTTATTACTGCACATTCTTCTGGCAATATACTCCATGTCGGGGATTGCATCAAAGTATGCTGCACAGCAGGAATTTTTGTCTGTAGCATTTTGTCTGTTGTATGGTATGGTAGTGCTTTTGTTAATTCTTTATGCAGTATTCTGGCAGCAGATTATCAAAGAACTTCCTCTGATCATAGCTTACGCCAACAAGGCGGTGACCGTTGTGTGGGGAATTGTATGGGGGACACTGATTTTTAAAGAACAGCTGAGTTTTTGGAAGATCACAGGTGCGGTGGTGATCGTCATCGGAGTATACATTGTAGTGTCGAGTGAGGAGTCTATGAAATGAACGATGTGTATATTGTGATTTTTTTGTTGTCTGTGTTGATCGCTGCTATATCTCAAATCTTATTGAAGAGAAGTGCCGGCAAACAGTATACATCCAAAGCGAGAGAGTATTTGAATGTCAGAGTGATCGCAGCATACGCACTCTTCTTCCTGTCGAGTTTATTGACAGTTCTGGCATATCGTGGTGTACCGCTTTCTATGGGACCGGTATTAGAGACGACAGGGTATTTGTGGGTAACGATCATGGGAAGATTGATCTTAAAAGAAAAGGTCAGTATGCGTAAATTAACAGGACTTGCGGTGATTGTGCTGGGTGTGATCTTATCGGGTATCTCGTAATGGATCGAAGTAGTTTTGGAGCAGGGAGAAAAATAATGACAGATAAAAAAATTAGTAAGAGTATTTTGATCGTTGCAATGCTTGTGAGTATGTGCTGTATCATTTATATAATTTTAGCGTATTCAAAATATTATTTTCATTCTGATTGCGCAGGATTTTTGTTTTTAGCCAAAGAACAGTTTGCTCAGAAAAAGATGTTTCCAGAAGGCTTCCATTATACGACAGATATTTTTTTTCTCATGCCAAATATAACAATGATCCCTTTTCTGGCTGTTCTTGACAATGAGTTGTTGGTACACGAATTGGGAATTTTATTATACATATCTATAATTTGTGTACTGATATTCAAGTTGTTTTGGAATTATAGGAAAGCGGCAGTTATTACTGTAACTTTGTTTTTATTTCCGTTATCATGGGTTGTCATAGATATGTTTTTTTCTCAGGGAGCTTACCTTGGAGAGTGTCTTTTTAAACTGCTGCTTTTGATTTCTATACAGTATTTGTTTGTAGTTGAGAAAGATGAGACTGCAACAAAGACAGGTCTTGTATGTGTGTGCTATATAGTGACAGGATTTTTGGTGAATTATGCAGTGATCAGAAGAATTGCAACAGACATGTTACCGGTTTTTTTTGCGTTCGTAGTTATGATAATGATCAGAGATGGTATTTCTTTGAAAAGTATATTAAAGCAAAAAAAGCTGCTGATATATAGTGGGTGTACAATTGCTGTTATTGTGATATCTGGTATACATTATATAATGCTTTGTAAAGAATTGGAGTTTGACAGCTTATCTTTAAGTACAGGACTTGTTGGAAGCGAAAGTTTTTATCAGAATATTTTGAGATTTCCGGTGCTTATTCTGGAATTGTTGGGCTGGACATCTACAAAAAGCTTGTTTCATTTATCGACTTTTAAAAGCTGTGGAATATTAGTTTATATCCTTATTTCACAGATTGCCGTTCCGGTTTATCTCTTGTTAAAACTTCGCCGCATATCAGATAGATTTATGCAGTTTTTGGTTTTGTATGTGAATATAAGTAATTTTATTACATTTTTTGTGATGGTAGCCAGTGGTGTGATGGAATCAAGATACTATTTGCCAACATATTTCAATAATCTACTACTTTTCGGATTAGTGGGAAAATGGATACTTGATGATAAATATGAAGTTTTAAAAGCAGTTCCGGCTATAGGACTTTTGACACTGACAATTGCTATACACGGATTATATATCCATAATGTACCGACTGAGTGGAAGCAGGATATTAATTTATTTGATCCTAAAGCCGATCAAAAATTCTATAAATTTTTACTGGATAATGATCTTACATATGGATATGCGACATTCTGGAATGCTTATCCGATTACTGTTTTAAGTAATGAGCAAGTTATTGTCGTAGCGCATGATGCAGGAAAACCAACTGTACCCTATTATTTCAATGGTAATGTAGGGGACCATTATGAATATTATGCGATTTCAGAGGATTATTATGATAGTGAACTGCATGCGGGCAGATGTTTTGTACTCGTACTTGCAGGAGAGACAATTCCAGAGCAATACTATCAGATGGCAGAAGAAACTCTAACGTATGAAGGATTTACTATATTAGTATATGGCAAAAACATTAGAGAATATCCGGAACTTACGGCAGCTTGTGAGTGAACCTATATACAGGAAAACGCGCATGAACTATCATATCCTGCGGTTGAACCGGGCAAAAGGAGGTCCGCGCTGTGAAATATAATGAAAGAATACGGGAACTTAGACGGGAGAGTGCCATGATCCAACAGGAAGTGGCGGATATGCTCGAAGTGGGACAGCGTACTTATGCTGATTATGAGAATGGAAAGACAAGGATTCCAGTAAAGAGCTTATTGATTCTGGCAAGATTTTACAATGTATCCATGGACTATATATCTGGGGCGAGCAATGTGAAGGAACATTATCCAGATAAATAAGAATCGTACAGATTACGGCAAAAGCAGTGCAGGATGGGTATTTAACAAAAATGCGGGGATATTGTCATGAGAAATATATCAAAGGTACTTGCGGAAGAAAATAAATTATGCACAGGCTGTGGCGCATGCATGAATGTATGCCCCGTAAATGCCATAACAATGCAGACGGATCGGGAGGGATTTGCATACCCAAACGTGCTGGAAGAGAAGTGTATCAACTGTGGTTTATGTGAAAGACACTGCCCGGTACTGCATCCGGAATATAGCAATGTGGATCGGCCGGAATGCTATGCGATGATGGCTCAGGATGAGGAGCGGAGAACGAGTTCAAGTGGAGGCTTTGTACCCGTTGTGGCACGGTGGGTCTTAAGAAAAGGCGGCAGCGTATACGGGGCGGCGTGGGATGAAGATTGGAATGTACACCATATCGAAATTGCGAATGAGACAGAATTGTATAAAATAAAGGGTTCTAAATATTTACAAGGCAGTGTAGAACGATCTTATCAATTGGTGAAAAGAAAACTAGAAGAGGGAAAATGGGTTTTATTTACCGGATTACCATGTCAGGTAGCAGGTCTGTACAGTGTGTTGGGGGGGGGTAAAAAAAGGGAGAAGTTGATCACAATAGATATTTTGTGCCATGGCGCTCCATCCTACAAAGTATTCAGGAAATATCTGGAAGAAAATTATGATCTGGGGATGCTTGAACGATTTGACTTTAGAGACAAAACTGTGTTTGGTTGGTCATCATCAATAAACTGTTACTTCAAGGATGGGAAGGAAATACATAGAGATCATCAGGAGGATAAATTTTACCAGGCGTTTTTACCATGTATGATCATGCGTCCGTCTTGTGGGCAGTGCGCTTTTTCAAGATTGCCCAGGCAGGGAGATTTTACTGCAGGGGATTTTTGGGGTGTGGAGAGAGCAGACCCAGCCTGGGATGACAGGCTGGGAACTTCGGCGGTTCTTGTGAATAACAGAAAAGCCGGGGAAATTTTGCATATGCTTGCGCCGCAGATGAAACTATTGCAGAGGGTATCTTTAGAGGCGATTACTTATATTAATAAGACAGTTGTATCTCCATTTGCAAGTCATTCCGGAAGAAAGCATTTCTTTTCCAGTATGGATATTAAGTCCTTTAATGAATTGACGGATTATGCGTTGGCGCACAAGTATGATATCGGTATAGCAGGCTTGTGGTATGGGATCAATTATGGTTCGGTTCTTACTTATTATGCGCTGTATCAGGTGGTGCGCAGTCTGGGATACGACGTGGTGATGCTTCCCAAGCCGAATGCTTTGTGGGATGAGCATTTTAACGATTTAAATACCATTGGACAGAAGTTTATCTGGAAACACTGTAATGTTTTTTTGCCATATCCACATGAATATGCCTATTGCCTGGCAAATGATAACTGCAGAGACTTTCTTGTGGGTTCAGATGTGATATGGAATTATGAGATCTGCGGCAGGGAAAGTGATATGTTTTTTTTCTTGGACTGGGTAGAGTGCGGGCATAAAAAGATAGCATATGCCGCATCCTTTGGCAGTGGTGTGGAGGGACCGGATTCATACGAGCAGCTGTCAGTTCACTATTTAAAACAGTTCGACGGCATTTCGATACGGGAGAAGGAAGCTGCAGAGAAGGCAAAACAGAAGACAGGAAGGAACGATATCGTAAATGTACTGGATCCCGTATTTCTATGCCCCGTACAGATATATGAAGAAACGATACAGCATATGGAAGCCGAACCTAAGGATCCATTCGCATTTGCCTATATTCTTCGGAACGACTTTGCGGAAGAAAATTTACGACTGATACAAATGATAGGTGAACATTGCCAGGCTTCTGTGCAGATCTGCGTGAATCCGTGGGAGTATGGCAATATGAGAAATGTGTATGGAAACAGGATCATGCCTGTCCTGTCGGTGGAGGAATGGCTTTTCTATATGAAACATACTGCATTTTATTTTGGAGACAGTTATCATGGGCTTTGTTTCAGCCTGATCTTTCATAAGCCGTTTCTCATTGTTTACAGAGCGACCAATTATCGCAATGTTGCCAGTGAAAGATTTAAGAGTCTGCTGAAGATCGTAGGATTGGAAGAACGTTTGCTGGAGGATACGCCCGTTGATCTGAAGAGGGCCGTCGAATTAATAAAGAAGCCTGTCGATTGGGAAGCAGTGGACGAAAAACTGAAACAGCATAGAGTTTTTTCTGCCGCATGGTTGAAAAACGCACTGGATAAGCGCTCAGAAAGGATATATACGGCGGAAGATATTAGTAAAGACAGGGAACAGAGGAAGAAATTCACCATGTATGACGAACTGTATAAAAAGTATAATATGCTTTTTCGGGAGTTGAAAGAGATGAAGAAACGGTTCGCAGAGTAAACACGTGACACGCAGTTTGCCTGCATGTGTGTCATGTTACCTGCACCTTTCTTTTCATGAGAATTTTGTCAAAGAATGATAAGATGATGCAGGTATGCGAAAGAAAAGATAAGGGACAGGAAAAAGGAGTCGGCAATGTTTGTCATCAGCATAACAATGTTTTTCATAGCGCCTTTAACCGCCTGGAAACTTCATTCCAGACTGCGGAGGGATTCGATCAAGAATAAAAAAAATATTTGGACTTTGGTAATATATTTTATTACCTTGAATGTCGTTACGTTTGCTGTATCGTCATACCGTGGCATCGACATGCTAAAATGGAATCCCTTTACCACGACCTTGTCTTATCGAATCAAATATATTGTATTCAGTACTGGATTGGGGGTGGTCGTGGCATGTGTATCATGCTGGTTTCTGAACAAAGGCATTACCGCGCCGGAAGTAAAACGTTATTTTGTAAGATTTTTCCATGATATGAGAAAGTATTTTCCGTATGCCGTCCGCTCCGCAAAGGCGGATCTGAAGGCAGAGGTGACCAACTCATTTTTGGACTGGCTCTGGTGGCTCATTGAGCCGGTCTGCATGATGTTGATCTATACGGTTATGTTCGGGGTTGTTTTTGATGCGGCGGAATTATATTTTCCGATTTTTATTTTTATTGGGATTACTATGTGGAGTTTCTTTACCAGAGGGGTTACGAGCAGTGTGGAAATGGTACGTGCTAACAGGGGAGTGGTTACAAGAATATATCTGCCCAAATACATTCTTCTGGTCTCAAAGCTTATGGTAAATGCTTTTAAGATGCTGGTGTCTTTTGCGGTGATCGCGGTTATGCTTGTGATATTCCGTGTCAGGATAACTGGCAGCGTGCTGGGTTTGCTGCCGATCCTGCTGGTACTTTTTCTGTTCACTTTTGGTGTGGGGAGTATACTGATGCATTATGGGGTATATGTGAATGATCTGTCTTATATTACAGGAATTTTGCTGACGATGATGATGTACCTGACGGGCACATTTTATGACATTGCAAAGCGGATACCGGCTCCTTTCGGACCACTGCTGGAGAGAGGCAATCCGGTTGCTTTTTTGATAGCAGAGATGAGAAAGGTGGTGCTATACGAAGGAGTACTTGACTGGAACCTGTTACTTTTATGGGGCGTAATATCTGTTCTGTTGATTGGGATTGGGGTTTTTACGATCTACCGTAATGAGAATTCTTATGTGAAGGTAATATAGATAAGGAGAGAATGCCGAGGTATTGTTTGCTTGTGTCTGAACGATACGAACGGAAGTGAGTAAGGATGGAAAAAAAGAGAAATGCCATCGAATTGGAGGATGTGTGTATTCATTACAGCATTATGAATCACACATCCATCCGAAAAACTTTTCTACATAAAAAGAAGAGGAATGAGGTGTTTGAGGCTGTGAAGCATGTGTCTTTTTCCGTACAGGAAGGAGATATTCTAGGGGTCATTGGCAAAAATGGCAGCGGAAAATCTACACTTCTTAAGTCGATTGCTGGAGTTTTTTCCCCGAATTCCGGGACAATTGATCTCAAAGGACATTCCGTATCGCTTATGTCTCTGGGGGTAGGGTTTAAGGATCTGCTCTCGGGACGGGAAAACATCATTCTTTCTGGAATGTTACTGGGCTTTTCGGAGCAGGAGATTGCGGCGAAGTCAAAGGACATTATTGACTTTGCAGAGATAGGGGATTTTATCGACAGGCCGGTGAGAACCTATTCCAGTGGCATGTATTCCAAGTTGGCATTTTCCATTACGGCGATGCTGGAAACAGATATCATGTTGGTGGATGAAGTGTTGAGCGTGGGAGATGAACAGTTCAAGCAAAAGAGTCTTAACAAAATGAAGGAACTGATCACTGATAAGAAACGGACGGTCATCATTGTCTCACACAGTATTTCTACTCTGCAAGAACTCTGCGATCAGGTATTATGGCTGCATGATGGAGAAGTCAGGATGCATGGAAAGACGGATGACGTATTGAAGCAATATGCCGATTATATGACTTTCGCTAAATTATCAAACCGTTGATTAGCTGCCTTGAAGAGGATATGGATTGACTTGCCTAAATCTCCATCAGACTGCGTTGTCGGCGGTCAACGATGCCACCGCATCGCCTCTCTTCTCCGCCTTGCTGATGAAAATTTATTCTGCGGAATTTTGCCAGATATAATGCGGTCAGCACGCTAGTGTAAAAAACGCCCATCCCAGGCACGGTACTTCGCAAACCTTTGAAAACAGGTCGTTTCTTGCATCTTTACTCTATACTCCGGATGTCATACGGCGTCGTTTGGTACACGTAATAAGTAACGTTAACCGCCTTTACTGAAGGAATTATAGTTCCGGTGAAAAGGCGGTTTTTCATTATCTGTACCTTATGACAGGAGTGAGTACCCCATTTTTACCCCATCTAAATTTCTATTTGTAGAAAGATTTCTGAGCATATACGCGCCATGCAGCCTATGCAGCTTGCATGCATATGTGTATGTGTGTATCCCGTGCTTGCACCCACTTTTCATGAAACATTTGTGTCGAGGGCGACATGGGCACAAATATAAAAAATCGGAAGAGTTTCAAAAGGCACAGGCAGAAAAGAAAAATGATGCTATGGTTGTAAAATTATAAGGATTTGCTATAATTATTAGTGTAGGAAGGATTACAAATGAGTGATATTAAAATACAATGGCATCCTGGATTTGTTTCGGCGATGAATTTAGAATTACGTGAAAATAGAACTGATCTGATCTATGAAAAGGAATATAATCTGAATACGAAACCGTTGGAAATAGACCTTTTGGTAATCAAGAAGGACGGAAATGTACAGATTGTTAATGAAATAGGAAAGCTGTTCCGCGGCCATAATATTATGGAGTATAAATCTCCGAAAGATGAACTGAATATTGATACTTTTTATAAGTCAGGAGCGTATGCCAGTCTGTATAAATCCTATGGGGAAAGTGTAGACAAACGGACGGCGGATGATATAACAGTATCTATTGTCAGACAGAACAGACCAGATGGGTTGTTTAGATATTTTGAAAAGCATAAGATTAGGATAACAAACCCTTATCATGGGATATATTATGTATTGGACGCGGTTTTGTTCCCGACACAGATTATTGTTACAAAGGAACTTGACAAGGAAGCACATACATGGCTGACAGCACTGTCAGAAGGAATGGAGAAGCAGGATATGGAAATGCTTCTTGAAAGGATTGACAGGTTAACGCAGAAACTTGACAGAGAGTTGGCAGATTCTGTTTTGGAAGTAAGCATCAGGGCAAACCGGAAGATGGTGGAAGAATTGAGAGGAGATAAAAATATGTGCCAGGCATTGTTAGAGATTATGGAGCCGGAGATTATGAAAATCAAAGAGGAAACCAGACAGGAAACCAGGCAGGAAACTATGCGGGAGGCTATTTTGCGTGCAGTGGAAGGCTTTCGTGATTTAGGCGCGGATGATGATAGGATTAAAGAAATATTAAAAAAGAAGTATGCTTTTTCTGATGAAGAAGCGGAGAAATATTTATAGTGGTTATCCTATGCCGATATAGAGGAAGGAAATAGAAAGCAGCAGATCAGAAAGTGGTTTGCTGCTTTTTAAGGTGTACTTGTAGGAATGGGATGGATGTAAATATACTTTATGGAAAGGAGGCCAGGCCGCTGTCTGATAGGAAAGACAGTGGCCTCTATCTAATTATGGCAAAGACAAACAAGATTGTTGAAGAAGGAGTGCAGACAGATTATACTAGTGTGATTGTAAGCTACAGTAACGGGATTGACAGTACCGGCGCATTGTACTGGGCTCTGCAGGAGTTTCCAAAAGAGAAGATATTTCTGCTGTACTGTGATACCGGGTTTGAGTATCCGGAAAATATCAGGATGTTTTATAAGACAGCGGAGTTTATCGGCGTCAGGTCCGTACTGCTACAGCATCCGAAAGGATTCCTGGGTCTGCTCCTTGAAGAACGGTTCAAGTGGCCGGATATGAAGAACAGGTGGTGTACTGCATATTTTAAGACCGGGGTAACAGATAAATGGATACGTGTAAGCAGGGAACTTCTGGGGGATTTTACCTGCCACTGGTACAGGCCGTGTCTTGACTATGAGAAAGGCAGGATGTTTGAATGGGGAAAGAAGCTGCATCTGGAACCGCATTTCTGCTATGAATATCCGGGACGATGCAGCTGCATGGCATGTTTGTTTATGAGCGACCGGCATGCAGTAGAAAATATGAAGCGGTATCCGGATCAGATAGAACCATTCATAGAGGCCGAGATCAGGCTGGCGCATACCTGAAAGAAGGGAAAAAGGAATGGAAAAAGGCTTGAAAAAAGGAAAAGCGGAAGGTATCATCGAGCTTGGCCTGGATCTTGGTCTTTCTGAAAATGAGATCCTGGACCAATTGCAGGTTAAATTGGGAATATCCTTACAGGAGGCGCAGGAGTATCTTCTGGATTATAAGAATGAGATATGCATGAATCCATAAATCCTGCAGGATTCCTGTGAGCAGGGAAGCAAAGCACTTACCGGATGTTGGCTTTGCAAAGATGTTTTTGGATGCTGCTGGCAGGCAGTATGAGTTGATTTAAGAAAAGAGGGTATTCTGACAGGACGGTACCCCATTCCTTTTTGCCCTGTATCCCATTTTGTACCCCATTTTCCCATCATAATATGTGCAAAAACAGGAAATAATGTAAAAGAGCACCACATCCCGGACAGGATGTGATGCTTTGCAAACCCTTGAAAACAGCGCGTTTCCGGCACCTTTACTCAATCGTCCTGATATCATACGGCGTCGTCTGGTACACGTAATAATTGAGCCAGTTGGAATACAGCAACTGCCCGGTGGAGCGCCAATTGACGATCGGCGGGTTCTCCGGGTTATCATCCGGGAAATAGTTGGCCGGAATAGAAGGATTCATTCCCTTATTCAGGTCTCTGAAATATTCCTGCGCCAGCGTATCTGCATCGTATTCCGGGTGGCAGGTAACGAAGAAATGGCGGCTGTCGGTCGTCTTGACGATGGTGACGCCTGCTTCGTCGGATATGGCCATCAATTCCAGATTGGGAACAGAGGCTATCTTCTCGGCTGTGATACCCATGGCGCGGGATTGAGGCGCATAGAAGATATCATCAAATCCCCGGAAAAGAGGGGAATTTCTCTTAAGAATCTTGTGGGAATAGACGCCGGACAGTTTGGTATCCAAGTCGTAACGGTCCAGGCCATAGAAGTAATAGAGGCCTGCAAAAGCGCCCCAGCACAGATGGAGCGTGCAGTGGACATGCTTCTTACCCCAGGCCATAATAGTGCACAACTCATCCCAGTAGGTGACATCCTCAAATCTTATATAATCCAGCGGAGCGCCGGTAATGATCATGCCATCATATTTGCGGTCTTTAATCTGGTCAAACGTAGTGTAGAAGGATTCCAGATGATTGGAATCGGTATGCTGCGGTACGTAACTGGCCGTCTGTAGGAATTCTACGTTGACTTGAAGGGGAGTATTGGAGAGTTTGCGGAGAAGCTGCGTCTCCGTCACGATCTTTGTTGGCATCAGATTAAGGATCAGCACGTCTAAGGGACGGATATCTTGATGCATGGCGCGGTATTCCGTCATAACGAAAATATTTTCCCGCTCGAGAGTGGTTGTTGCCGGTAAAGAATCAGCTATTTTGATAGGCATATTGTTAATCCTCACATTTTCTTTTTTCACATTTTTATTATTAAGATATCCGTATCTTACATTCACAGCCAATGTCATGATATTGACTTATAACTCTAAAGCTGTTCACAATAACTAAAGTAAATATAGCATAAAAAAAGCCTTCATGCAATAATTGCACAATTTTGCAAAATAGGCTATAATAGATATGAATTACGGTTTTTGCCGGTAAAGATACGGAGGACGATCATGGAGACTGCATATCAGAAAGTGAAAGTACATAATGAACTGGAGTGGTGTCAGGTAACTGATCTTTCTACGAAGGAGAAGATAGAGAAGTTACTGCTCAAACACAGAGTCTCTTATTTTGTAAAGTGGGAGAAGCCTAAGCTTTTTTCTAATGATAAATTCGGTACTTGTATATTCTGTGTGAATCAGCTGCAGAAAGAGATCGCCGAAGAGGCGATCGAAGGGCTTGCAGATGAGATCAGGGGGAAGATTCGGTTTATTAACCGCAAGGTAGATAAGACTTTTTATTAGAAAGAAGCGTAGATAACATATGAGTAATTGTGATACTTGCAGTAACTATCAATATGATGAAGATTACGAATGCTATATCTGTATGGTGGATCTGGACGAAGATGATATGGGGCGCTTTCTGAGGGGTGGTAATTTCGACTGTTCCTTTTATCGATTGGATAATGAGTATCTGATAGTCAGGAAACAGATGTAAGATACCATCTTCTCATATATATGTGGCGACCTTTGCTTCAATACAAATGTGGTATGGGACATGGGTATAAATAACAGGATATCCTCAGAATGCGGATTTAGACGATCGGCTGTTTTGAGGATATTTTTTGTATATTTACCGTATCTATAGACATCTGCTTGCAGCAAAACGGCGCAGAAAGCGCCACCCAATCCTATAAAGGAAAACAGCCAGGTCCGGGCGTATGACACCATGACCTGGCCATCGTTAATGGCTTACCGCTGTTCCTTTCTGCTCAGTCCGGATCTGCTATCTTTTCTTTTTAAATTCTTCTGGGCAGTGGACAACATCAGCTTGATCCGGTTGAGCTGATTGACTTCGCTGGCGCCCGGGTCATAGTCTATCGCCACGATATTGGAGAGTGGATAACGACGGCGCAGTTCCTTGATCACGCCTTTGCCTACAACATGGTTGGGCAGGCAGCCGAAGGGCTGTGCGCAGACGATATTGTTGACCCCGCTTTGGATCAATTCGATCATTTCTCCGGTCAGGAACCATCCTTCACCGGTCTGGTTACCGATGCTGACGATTGGGTTTGCATATTCCACGAGTTGATAGATACTTACCGGCGGTGTAAAGTGTCTGCTCTTTTCAAAAGCCTTGGCAGCCGAACTTCGCATTTTCTCAAGTCCCCAGATGCCTACTCTGGAAAAAAGCGCTGCCTTTTTGGAAGTTCCCAGATAGTCTGCTTTATAGATCTGGTTGTAGAAGCAGTAGAGCATGAAATCCAGCAGGTCGGGAACTACGGCCTCGGCGCCCTCACTTTCCAGCAATTCCACCAGATGGTTGTTGGCGGCAGGGGAGAATTTGACCAGAATCTCTCCCACGATGCCGACTTTGGGCTTGACCATGTCTTCATAAATAGGAACGGCATCAAAATCCTGTATGATCTGTCGGCACATTTTACGGAATGTAAGGTAATTCATATGCTTTCCGGATACGAAGCGGCGGCATTTAGCTACCCATTTCCGGTGAAGCCTGTCTACAGCCCCCGGCTCTTTCTCATAAGGGCGCATACGATAGACACAGCGCATAAAGATATCTCCGAATAGGGCACTGTAAGCAGCACGCATGAGCAGTTCAGCGTTCAGATGGAAACCTGGATTGCTTTCGATGCCGGCCAGATTTAAGGATATAACAGGAATCTGGGGCATGCCGGCTTTTTCCAGGGCACGCCTGATAAATCCAATATAGTTGGTGGCACGGCAGCCGCCGCCTGTCTGTGTCATGATCACGGCGGTCTTGTTCAGGTCGTATTTTCCTGATAACAGAGCATCCATGATCTGTCCCACAACGATAAGAGAAGGATAACAGGCGTCATTATTTACGTATTTTAATCCAGTGTCTACGGCATGCCTGTTAGCGTTATCGAGCACCTCAAAATGATAGCCGCAGGCTTCAAAACCCGCTTGAAGGAGTTCGAAATGTATGGGAGACATCTGGGGACAGAGGATCGTGTAATCCTTTCTCATCTCCTCGGTAAATGGCACTTTCGTGATCGCGCTGGAATGGACCGTGCGCTGTTTGTTTTTCTGTTCTCTGACTTTGATGGCAGAGAGCAGGGAACGGATACGGATCCTGGCGGCGCCCAGATTGTTCACCTCGTCGATCTTCAGGCAGGTATAGATCTTGTCGGAGCCGGATAAAATATCGTTGACCTGATCCGTAGTGACAGCGTCCAGTCCGCAGCCAAAGGAGTTGAGCTGAATCAGGTCAAGATCGTCTCTCGTCTTAACATAGCTGGCAGCGGCATATAGTCTGGAATGGTACATCCACTGGTCGGATACGATCAGTGGGCGTTCCGGTTTGGCCAGATGGGAGACCGAATCTTCGGTCAGTACCGCAAGGCCGTAGGAATTGATCAGTTCCGGAATACCGTGGTTGATCTCCGGGTCGATATGATAAGGCCTGCCGGCCAGTACGATGCCGCGTTTATGGTTTTCTTTCATAAAGCGCAAAACTTCTTCGCCTTTCCTGCGCATATCCTCTCTGGCCTGCGCAAGCTCAATCCATGCATCCTGGGCAGCGTCTATTACTGCAGTGACAGGGAGCTCCTGGAATTCTCTGGTGAGCGCGGAGGTAACTGTCTGCAGATTGCAAAAGGACATGAAAGGATTGCGGAACAGGACGTCGCCGCGTCCAATCTGTTCTATATTATTCTTGATGTTCTCCGAGTAGGAAGTAACGATCGGGCAATTATAATGGTTATTGGCTTCGTGAAACTCGTCACGCTCGTAGAAAAGGGCCGGATAGAAGATAAAGTCTACTTTCTGACTGATCAGCCAGGCCACATGTCCATGCGCCAGTTTTGCGGGATAACATTCCGATTCACTGGGAATGGACTCTATACCCAGTTCATAGATCTTACGGTTAGAACTGGGAGAGAGCACGACACGAAAGCCCAGCTTCGTGAAGAAGGTGAACCAGAACGGGTAATTTTCATACATATTCAGAACGCGCGGAATGCCGACTGTACCTCGTTTGGCCTGGTCGGGAGCCAGCGGTTCATAGGAAAAGAGCCGTTTCAGCTTATAGTCGTAGAGATTCGGCATACCGTTTTCGGTACGGGCTTTGCCGATACCACGCTCACAGCGGTTGCCGGAGATGTATTGGCGTCCTCCGGTAAATTTATTGATGGTGAGACGGCAGTTATTGGTGCAGCCTTTACATTTCGCCATGCTGGTCTCAAACTGCAGGTTCATGATCTGTTCGATAGTCAGCATGGAAGTGCATGTGCCTTCCTTATAACGTTCTCTGGCGATCAGCGCGGAGCCAAAGGCACCCATAATACCGGCGATATCAGGACGGATCGCTTGGCAGTCGGCAATCTTTTCAAAGCTGCGGAGCACAGCGTCGTTGTAGAAAGTACCGCCTTGTACAACAATGTTTTTACCGAGTTCCGAGGCATCGGATACTTTAATGACTTTGAAAAGCGCGTTCTTGATCACCGAGTAGGCAAGCCCGGCAGAGATATCCGAGACGGATGCCCCTTCTTTCTGTGCCTGCTTCACCTTGGAATTCATGAACACGGTACACCGTGTTCCAAGGTCGATCGGATGCTCGGCAAAAAGTGCGGCTTTGGCAAAGTCTTCCACGCCGTAATTTAAGGATTTGGCAAAAGTCTCGATGAAGGAACCGCATCCGGAGGAACATGCTTCGTTGAGCTGTACGCTGTCTACCGTCTGGTTCTTGATCTTGATGCATTTCATGTCCTGACCGCCGATATCCAGGATACAATCCACTTCCGGATCGAAGAAGGCAGCCGCATAGTAATGTGCCACTGTCTCCACTTCGCCGTCATCCAGGAGAAAAGCTGCTTTCATCAAGGCCTCTCCGTAGCCGGTGGAGCAGGAACGGACGATCTGGACATCCGCAGGCAGAAGCGCATAGATCTCTTTCAGGGAACGGATGGCAGTTTTTAAAGGGCTGCCGTTATTGCTGCTGTAAAAAGAATAGAGCAGGGAGCCGTCCTCGCCCACCAGCGCCACTTTGGTCGTGGTGGAACCGGCGTCGATACCGAGAAAACATTTACCCTTGTAGGCAGACAGGTCGGAAGTAGCTACATGATGCGTGGAATGTCTGCTGCAAAAGACATTGTATTCTTCTTGGGAAGCAAACAGCGGTTCAAGACGCTCTACTTCAAATTCCATCTTAATATCGGAAGAAAGTTTTCCCACCATTTCTTCCATGCTGTAATAAGTGTCTTCCTTCGCGTTTAAGGCTGATCCGATGGCTGCGAACAGGTGGGAATTATCCAGATCGATGATATGTGCTTCATCCAGTTTCAGCGTACGGATAAAGGACTGTTTCAATTCCGACAGAAAATGCAGCGGGCCGCCGAGAAAGGCAACGTGGCCGCGGATCGGTTTACCACAGGCGAGACCGCTGATGGTCTGGTTTACGACTGCCTGGAAAATAGAAGCGGATAAGTCTTCCTTCGTGGCACCCTCATTGATCAGCGGCTGTATGTCAGATTTGGCAAAAACGCCGCATCTTGCTGCAATCGTGTACAGAGAATGGTAGTTTCTTGCATAGGCGTTAAGGCCCGGCGCATCCGTCTGCAGCAGGGAAGCCATCTGATCGATGAAAGAACCTGTTCCGCCGGCACAGATACCGTTCATGCGCTGTTCCACATTGCCGTTTTCAAAATAGATGATCTTGGCATCCTCGCCGCCCAGTTCGATCGCCACATCGGTGACTGGGGCAAAGGTCTGCAGGGAAGTGGAGACGGCAATGACTTCCTGAACGAAGGGCACTTGCAGGTGGTTGGCCAGTGTCAGACCGCCGGAGCCGGTGATCATTGGATGCACCGTCAGGTTGCCCAGCATATCGTATGCCTTCTGTAACAGATCGGACAGAGTCTCTCTTATGTTTGCAAAGTGTCTTTGATAGTCGGAGAAGAGTATTTGCTGCCTCTGATCAAGGATAGCGATCTTTACGGTCGTGGAACCGATATCAATACCAAGGGTATACTGCATCTCACTCATTTCAGATTTCACTCCTTATCTCTTATGATAGGCACTCGGAATCTCTCATGCATCTATTCTGCCGCTGATCCTATCTTATAAGATCAGGCTTCAAAAGATTCCGAGAGGCTATTGGTGTTTCAGTGATGTTCAAATGTTCAAGGGACTGGACGGCGACTTTACATATAAATAAGTAGAACCGCCCTGACAGACTCTGTCATTATACGACACCATTTTGTAAAAATCAATCGGCTAATTGTTGGTAAAGTGTTAAGATTTCCGGTTGTATTTATAAAATTTTTATGACATATGTATTTTTGAATGCAGTATCGTTTACTTTTAAAATAAGGAATGTTAAAATGTATTCAGTTTTCTAATCGAAAATGCACATAGAACGCTTTTTGCATGCAGCGCTGTGTTTGCGTCCAAATCCGCAGGCTGGGCAGGAATGGAGGATTAAGATGAAAATGAGTTCTTTTGAACGTAGATTTGGGAAATATGCGATCCAGAATCTTTCCTTTGTATTAGTACTATGTTATGCAGTGGGATATCTGCTGCAGATGTTTGACAGGAGCGGAACACTGATCTTGTATCTGACGCTGGATCCCTATGCGATCTTACATGGGCAGATCTGGAGACTGTTCACATGGATCCTGATTCCGCCCGGTAGCAGCAATATCTTTTTGACGTTGATCATGCTTTACTTTTATTGTTCTATCGGAACAACGTTGGAGAGAACATGGGGCACATACCGGTATAATGTATATCTGTTCCAGGGGATGCTTTTTACTATAGCAGGCAGCTTTTTGCTGATGGGGTTTAATTATCTGTTTAACAGGGATGGCATCGCGGCAGTGGGAGCGGAATATTATTTTCTGATCAGTTCTCTGTATTTCAGCACATATTATATCAATATGTCTATTTTCCTCGCATTTGCGGCGACGTTTCCGGATGTGCAGGTGCTGCTTATGTTTATAATACCGATCAAGGTCAAATGGCTGGGGATTATTTATGCCGTTATGCTGTTGTTTGATTTCCTGCAGACAGGAGTGGACGGTAAATTTGCGATTGCCGCTTCGCTGCTCAATTTCGTCGTGTTCTTCTTGACTTCGCGTAATATGATGCATCTGAATCCGAAGCAGATACACAGAAGGCAGGAGTTTAAGAGGGATGTGAAGCGCAGCGCAGGCATTACCAAGCATAAATGCGCAATCTGTGGCAGGACAGAGGTAGACAGCCCGCAGCTGCAGTTCCGCTTCTGCTCTAAGTGCGACGGAAATTATGAGTATTGTGAAGAGCATTTGTATACGCACACACATGTTAAGAATTCGTAGGACTATTGGGAAAGAGGGAATGTGGCAGGTGATATGAGTACGGAGAATAGAGAACTTTTATTTGCAAAGACGCTGGAAGAAGTCAGGAAGAAGGCAAAGGAGCAGGGCAACTGCATCTCAAAGGAGCAGGTGGAGGATCTGTTTGGGCCGCTTGTTTTAAGTGCAGAACAGCTGGATATGGTGTATACGTATCTGCATCAGCGTAAGATCGGTATCGGGGAGCCGATGGATCCTGAGGAATATCTGGCTGAGGAAGAGAAAGATTATCTGGATCATTATTTGGAGGAACTTAAGGCACTTCCTGAGATGACGGATGGAGAACGGGAAGCAGTCACGTTGTCTGCTATGGCAGGCGATGCGGATGCCAAGAATATGCTGACGCAGCTGTATCTTCCGGAAGTGGTGGAGATTGCGAAGCTTTATGCCGGGCAGGGTGTTTATCTGGAAGATCTGATCGGAGAGGGTAATCTGGCGGTGTCTGTGGGTGTTACTATGCTGGGAGCATTGGAGCATGCGTCCGAGGCACAGGGTATGTTGGGCAAGATGATCATGGATGCCATGGAAGAGTGTATAATGCAGAACGCCGAGGAGGTTAAGAAAGATAAGAAGATTCTGGACAAGGTCAATAAAGTTGCCAGGGCGGCAGATGAGCTGTATGAGGAACTTCGCAGGAAGGTGTCGGTGGAGGAAGTGATGCAGGAGACAGGATTGAGCAGACGTACGATCGAGGATGCTGTCCGCATGAGTGGAAATAAGATCGAGTCGTTGGCAAGTCATCCGGTGTCCGGACAAACGTGAAGCCCGGGATGGGGCTGTTATGGGATAAGACTTAAGATACAGGGCGGTAGAGGAAGTGGAATATCAGAACAGAGATTTTAAATATTTTATGCAAGATACAGGGTCGTTATATTTGGGCGCGAAATACACGTATCAAGAGATTCTGGAAGATGAAATGGTCACTTTTAAATTTAAGAGTATCGTGGAACACTATATCATGAAGGATACTGATCCGGAGACGACACTGGAAAGTCAATTATATTATATGACACCGGAGCAGTTTTCTTATAAGACTTATACACAGCTTAAAGCCAGAGTCAAGGTCAGCCTGCTGGTCGAGAAGAGGGGGCTGCTTGGCAGGGGCGGAGTGAAATATGAGAATAAAGTGATGAAGCTGGACGAGTTTACAGGGATGAATCTTGCACAGAAGAAGAAAAGTGGAATCGTGGTGCAGGAATTGATCTTGTCAAAATTAAGTTTGATGGCGTTCAGCGTTTGATGAAGGGAGAGAAGAAAGATTATGCAGATAGAACAGTTACAGGCTTATACGGTGATCGAGAAGAGGGAGATCAAGGATATAAATTCAGTCAGCTACTTATTGAAACATAATAAGACAGGCGCCAGGGTGGCGCTTCTGTCGAATGACGATGAGAACAAAGTGTTCTATATCGGGTTTCGTACACCGCCAAAGGATAGTACAGGAGTTGCTCATATCGTGGAACATACGGTGCTCTGCGGATCGGATAAGTTTCCGGTGAAGGATCCCTTTATCGAACTGGCCAAGGGGTCGCTTAATACTTTCTTAAATGCTATGACTTATCCGGACAAGACTGTATATCCGGTGGCAAGCTGTAATGATAAGGACTTCCAGAATCTGATGGATGTGTATCTCGATGCGGTGCTGCACCCTAATATCTATCATGAGGAGAAAATCTTTAAACAGGAAGGCTGGCATTACGAGATGGAGGATGCTGAAGACGACTTGTGCATCAACGGCGTTGTGTACAGTGAGATGAAGGGGGCCTATTCTTCTCCCGATGACGTGTTGGAGCGGGAGATCATGAATTCGCTCTATCCGCACACCTCTTATGCGGTTGAATCCGGCGGAGATCCGGATGTGATCCCGGAACTGACCTACGAAGATTTCCTGGCCTTCCATAAGAAATATTATCATCCCTCCAACAGTTACATTTATCTGTATGGAGATATGGATATGGCAGAGAAGCTTCAATATATCGATGTAGAGTATCTCTCTAAATATGAAGCGTTGGCCGTGGATTCTTCTCTGGCGTCTGAGCCGGCATTTTCTTCTATGCAGACGATCGAGAAGGAATACTCCATTATGGAGAGCGAGTCAGAGCAGGATAATACGTATTTGGCCTATAACGTTTCACTTGGGGAACAGCCGGGGCCGGAATTTTGCAACGGATTCGCGGCATTGGCGGATGTCTTATGTTCGATGCCGGGAGCGCCTGTCAAGCAGGCCCTGTTGGATGCCGGTATCGGGACGGATGTGAGCTGTGTATATGATACAGGTGTTAAACAGCCTTACTTTTCCGTGATCGCGAAAAATGCAAATGCGAAGCAGCGGGATACTTTTATCCGCATTATAGAGGATACCTTCAGAAAGGCCGCCGAGAACGGGCTTGATAAGAAGTCGCTGGAAGCGAGCCTGAACAGCAGTGAATTTAAATACCGGGAGGCGGATTTCGGCTCTTATCCGAAGGGACTTATGTATGGCCTGCAGATGCTGGAATCATGGCTGTATGATGACAGCAAGCCGTTTACGGAGGTGGAGCTTCTGGACATTTACCGGGAGCTTAAGAAGAAGGTGGATACTTCCTATTATGAGGATATGATCGAGAAGCGCTTGCTGCAGAATTTCCATAAGAGTATCGTAGTCGTAAAGCCGGTGAAGGGACTGACCGGCAGGAAAGAAAGAGATCTGGCAGAGAAGCTGGCGAAGAAGAAAGCCAACATGAGCAGTGAAGAGATAGCGAAGATCGTAAAGGAGACGGAAGAGCTTCGTCTGTACCAGGAGGAACCCAGCCTGAAAGAGGACTTGGAGAGAATCCCGCTGTTGTCGAGAGCGGACTTAAAGAAGGAAGCCATGCCTTATGTCAATGAGGAGAAGAAGGTTGGGGATACAATCCTTCTGTATCATGACATTTATACAAACGGTATCGGATATCTGCGTTTTATGTTTGATCTAAGACAGGTGCCGGAAGAGCTGTTCCCGTATGTAGGAATCCTGAAAATGATGCTTGGTCTGGTGAATACGGCCGATCACAGCTACAGTGACCTGTATAATGAGATCAATCTGCAGACAGGTGGGATCGCCCCGGTAGTCAATACGTATACGGATGCCAGAGACCTGGAAAGCTATAGGGCAACCTTTGACCTGAAGGTGAAGGTTCTCTATGAAAATCTGCCGCAGGCTTTTGCGCTGGCGGAAGAGATCCTGACAAGAGCGGAGTACACGGACGGGAAAAGGCTCTATGAATTGGTGGCGGAGGCCCGTTCCTGTAAGCAGGCCAGTATGATGTCGGCAGGTCATACGCTGGCCGCAGGCAGAGCCATGGCATATTTCTCCAAACCTGCCATGGTGCTGGAGCATATCAATGGTATTCCTTTTTACCGGCTGCTGGAAGGCTTGGAGAACGACTTTGAGAACAGAAAAGAGGAACTGGCCGACAATCTGCAGAAGGTGGTACGCTGCATTTTCCGTGCGGAGAATCTGCTGGTAGATTATACTGCGGAGACGGAAGGATTGCAGGGGATCGAGACGCTGATCGAGAAGTTTAAGAGCAGATTATATACGGATCCGGTGGAGAAGCCCGGTTATGACCCGGTACCGGTCAAGCGGAATGAAGGGTTTATGTCGGCAGCGCAGATTCAGTATGTGTGCCGTGCAGGAAATTTTGTGAGAAAGGGATTGCCGTATCACGGTGCACTTCGCGTACTCCGTGTGCTGATGGGATATGATTATCTCTGGACGCAGGTACGTGTAAAGGGTGGTGCATACGGCTGTATGTGTAATTTCGGTAAGTCGGGAGAAAGCTATTTCGTTTCTTACCGGGATCCCAACTTGGAGAAGACTATCGAGGTTTATGAGAAGGCAGCGGATCATATCGCTGGATTTGAGGCCGATGAGCGAACGATGACACAGTATATCATCGGTGCGCTCAGTGAATTGGATATGCCGTTGACGCCTGCAGCGAAGGGCATGTATTCTCTTACCGGGTATATGACGCATTATGAATTCGCTCAGGTACAGAAGAACAGAGATGAACTGCTGGCTGTTGATGCGGATACGATCCGCGGGCTCGCGCCATACATCCGGGCGTTTATCGAGGATGACTATCTGTGCGTTGTAGGTAATGAGGAGAAGATCAAGGAGTGTGCAGAGCTGTTTGGAGAGATCGTATATCTTTTCCACTAAGGAGTATCCGGTCGGATTGCCTATCCCCTGATCTTATGTGGGAGTATGGCATAAATGTTGCGGAACGGAGTGAAGACCGGGAAGCTTCGGGAGGGCAGATCATGAAGAAGAAATCAATGAAATATATAGGCGTCGTTCTGGTGGCGGGACTGATGATGGCAGCGCTTACCGCTTGCGGCGGTGCAGGCGGCAAGGGGATGTATGCATATGAGGAGGCTGCCAGCGACACAGCGGCATATGATACCGGCGGCGGATTCTATGCGTCTGAAGCCAAGGCGGAGTATGCGGAAGAAGCGGTAGGCGAAGAGGGGAGTGCCGGTCCGGAAGTATCTGAACCGGTGGCCTCCGACCGGAAACTGATCAAGAATGTGACGCTTTCCGTAGAGACGGAACAGTTCGACAAGCTGCTGCCTTCTATCGAGCAGCAGGTCACGGCACTTGGCGGTTACATAGAGGAAATGTCCAGCTTTAGCAGGGGGAATGAATATTCCAAGGATTATCAGGGAACGAAATATCTTCGTTACGCTACTATGACGGTGCGGATACCGCGGCAGAATCTGGAAGCTTTTCTGCAGGATGTCGGGGAGCAGACCAATGTGAAGAGCCGCTCGGAGAATGTGACGGATGTGACGCTGCAGTATGTGGATCTGGAAAGTCATAAGAAGGCGTTGCTCACGGAACAGGACAGGCTGTTGGAACTGATGGAGCAGGCTGAGTCTGTGGAGGATATCATAGCGATCGAGGGACGTTTGTCCGAGGTTCGCTATCAGATCGAGAGTATGGAAGCACAGCTTCGCACTTATGATAATCAGATTGATTACAGCACGGTCTATTTGAATGTAGATGAGGTAGAGCACTATTCCCCGTCGGAGGGAGCGTCTACAGGCGAGCGGATCCGCAGCGGTTTTCGGGAGAGCGTGGAGGGTGTCGGCCTTGGGATCCGGGAGGGAGCGATCTGGTTTGTGATCAATATCCCGTATCTTTTCATCTGGGTCGTATTGATCGCCGTCGTGATCGTCATTCTGCGTCTTCTCCTAAAGATTCGGACAAAACGGGCAGCGAAACGGTCATATCATACCAAAGATCCGTATGCACCTTATGTCCCTGCTCCGACGGTTTCATCGAAGGACCCCTGTGAAGATCCGGAGAATGACCACAAGGGTACAGAATAAGAATAACAAAGAAAGCAGATAAAAGCATATGCAGGAAAATCAAAACAGACAGTTTAAATCAGGGTTTGCCACATTGATCGGCAGACCGAATGTGGGGAAATCCACATTAATGAACGCGCTGATCGGACAGAAAATCGCCATAACGTCGAAGAAGCCGCAGACGACCAGGAACCGAATACAAACAGTGTACACTTCGGAGGAAGGACAGATCGTATTTCTGGATACACCGGGAATCCACAAGGCGAAGAATAAGCTGGGTAACTATATGGTCAATGTGGCGGAGCGTACCATGGAAGATGTGGACGTGATCCTCTGGCTGGTGGAACCGACGGACTTTATCGGAGCCGGGGAACAACATATCATTGAACAGTTGAAGAAGACGAAAACACCTGTTATTTTAGTGATAAATAAGATTGATACGGTACAGAAGGAGTTGATCCTTACTTATATAGATGCGTACAGGAAGCATCTGGACTTCGCGGAGATCGTGCCGGTATCCGCGCTGAAGAAGGACGGTATGGAAGTGTTGCTTAAGTGTATCATGAAGTATCTGCCTTACGGGGAACCTTTTTATGATGAAGACACTGTGACGGATCAGCCTATGCGGCAGATAGTGGCGGAGCTGATCAGGGAGAAGGCGCTGCGCTGTCTGGAGGATGAGATCCCACACGGGATCGCGGTCACAATCGAATTGATGAAATTCCGCAAGCACATTGTAGATATCGAGGCCACTATTGTCTGTGAACGGGAATCCCATAAGGGGATCATCATCGGCAAGCAGGGCAGCATGCTAAAGAAGATCGGATCTCTGGCCCGGCCGGATATCGAAGAAATGGTGGAACGTCAGGTCAATCTGAAACTCTGGGTGAAGGTGAAGAAAGACTGGAGAGACAGCGACTATCTGCTGAAAAATTTCGGCTATAACCCGAAAGAAACAGAATAGAAAAAGACAAATCTGCGAACCCTATCATCATATAGTAACTGTGAAAGTCGAAGGCTTTCACAGTAAACGACATGACAAATTTCTGCTTCTGGTTATTGAGGAGGCAAAGGATCAGGGGGCGTAAGATGAAGTCGATAAATTACTGGGATAAGTTTATGATAACAGGCCGGATTGATGATTTTCTGGCATACAAAAATGCAGTACGGGACGAAAGAGCAGAGCAATGCGAGGGGAAGGAAAGGTCGGGAGAGCATCCTCATGCAGGAATATACACAGATCACAGGGATAGTTTTAAAGGCTGAGCCAATAGGTGAGTACGACAGAAGAGTGGTGATACTTACGAAAGAGAAAGGGAAGATCTCTGCTTTTGCCAGAGGGGCCCGCAAACCTAACAGCAGGCTGCTGGCGGCGACGAATCCCTTCTCTTTCGGAGAATTTAAACTGTATGCGGGCAGAAATTCTTACACGGTCATGGATGCTGCGATCAGCAATTATTTTGAAGGACTTCGGGAAGATTTTGAAGGGGCTTATTACGGCATGTATTTTCTGGAAGTGTCGGATTATTATACGAGAGAGAACAACGACGAGAAAGAAATGCTGAAGCTGGTATACCAGTCGCTGCGTGCAGTGCTACATAAAGGGATTTCCAACAGGTTGATCCGCTGTATCTTCGAGATGAAGGCGATGGTTGTAAACGGCGAATTCCCGGGAATGCCTGTGGAGGGAGTATGGGACGAATCCACAGCTTATACAGTGTCTTATATCATGAATTCCAGTATTGAAAAGTTGTATACATTTACGGTGAAGGAGAACGTGCTGGCAGAACTTCGGGTGATCGCGGATGATTATCGGAGGCGATATCTAGACAGGACGTTTAAAAGTCTTGAAATTGTGGATAATCTTTAATATAATGTAATGCAGTATTTATGCATCACGATACTTGTGTCATTTAATCAGGCGTATGTGTCGAAGCAGAAATGGGGGTGCAGGTATGAGAAGAGGAATATTTATGTCAAGAAGAATAGGTGGCGCAGGTATGCTTGCTCTGACTGTGGCCTGTATGCTTGTCGGCTGCGGTACTGATAAGACTCCGGATGTGAGTTCCCTTTCCATTAATAAAGACGGGAAAGTCAGTCATCAGATTGTAGGTCAGTTTGAGCAGGATTATTATGAGAAGGATGGGCTTTCGTCACTGGCACAGGAGAGAGCGGCGGAATATTGCGCGGACAACGGCGAAGGAAGCGTCGTACTCAGAGAGGTGGATGAGCAGGATGGAAAAGTGCGGATCGACTTTGAGTATGCGTCGGATAAAGATTACAGTACATTCAATAACCGAACGCTGTTTGTAGGATCTCTGGAAGAAGCAGCAGGATTGGATTTTAATCTGGATTATGTAGCTTTTGTCTCGCCAAAGGGACAGCCTATGGAAGTAGGTGGTATAGAGGAGCCGGAGAAGAAAAAGGTTGCGATCATCGGCATGAAGCCGACAGAAGAGCTGTTGGTGAATACCTATGGTAAAGTACTCTATATCAACCAGAGCGCCGACACCGATCTGGATGTATCTTTTGCAGGGAAGAGCAGTGTCAATATCTCTTACCCGGCTTCGGAGACAGAAGCGACAAAAGGCGTACTATCTTATATCATCTTTGAATAACACATAATATTAAAACGGTTGTTATTTGTTGTGGTGATAATGGCAGTATAGAGAATTCCGGACAGATTGGATAAAGCAGATAGTAAGCCGCAGTGTGAGCGGTGGAATATAGAAAGGATAGAGAAGATGGAAAAGACAATGGAAAAAATAGTAGCATTATCGAAGGCGAGAGGGTTCGTATATCCTGGCTCTGAGATTTACGGCGGCCTGGCTAATACATGGGACTTCGGTAATCTGGGTGTGGAACTTAAAAATAATATCAAGAAGGCATGGTGGCAGAAATTTGTGATGGAAAGTCCTTATAATGTGGGTGTGGACTGCGCAATCCTGATGAATCCTCAGACATGGGTAGCCAGCGGACATTTGGGAAGTTTCTCCGATCCGCTGATGGACTGTAAGGAATGTCATGAGAGATTCCGTGCAGATAAGATCATTGAAGATCATGTGGCAGAACAGGGTATAACGCTTGACAGTTCCGTTGACGGATGGAGCCAGCAGGAGATGAAGGACTTTATCGAAGAACATAACATTCCCTGCCCCACTTGTGGCAAACATAACTTTACGGATATCAGGCAGTTCAATCTGATGTTCAAGACCTTCCAGGGTGTGACGGAGGATGCCAAGAATACGGTGTATCTTCGCCCGGAGACGGCACAGGGTATCTTCGTCAATTTCAAGAATGTACAGAGAACTTCACGTAAGAAGATTCCTTTTGGTATCTGCCAGGTAGGTAAATCTTTCCGTAACGAGATCACGCCCGGTAATTTTATCTTCCGTGTGCGGGAGTTCGAGCAGATGGAGATGGAATTCTTCTGTGAGCCGGATACAGATCTGGAGTGGTTTGCTTACTGGAAACAGTATTGTATCGATTTCTTGAAGAGCTTGGGTATGAAAGAAGAAGAGATGCGTGTCCGCGACCATGATCCGGAAGAACTTTCTTTCTATTCTAAGGCGACTACGGACATCGAGTTCCTCTTTCCCTTTGGATGGGGCGAGTTGTGGGGGATTGCCGACAGAACGGATTATGACCTGACACAGCATCAGAATACATCCGGAGCAGATATGTCTTATTTCGACGATTCAAAGAATGAGAAATATATCCCTTATGTGATCGAGCCTTCACTGGGTGTGGAGAGGCTTTTCCTGGCGATACTCTGTGGCGCCTACGACGAAGAAGAGATCGGGGAGGGCGATGTACGTACCGTACTGCACTTCCATCCGGCGTTGGCACCAGTGAAGATCGGTGTGCTGCCTCTTTCCAAGAAGCTGAATGAGGGTGCGGAGAAGATTTTTGCGCAGCTTTCCAAGAAATATAACTGCGAGTTCGATGACAGAGGCAATATCGGAAAGAGATACCGCAGGCAGGATGAGATCGGGACGCCTTTCTGCGTTACATACGATTTCGATTCCGAGACGGACAGCTGCGTGACCGTGCGGTTTAGAGACTCTATGGAGCAGGAGCGGGTAGCGATCGATCAGCTGGATGCGTATTTTGCGGATAAGTTTACATTTTAAGAAGGAGAACTACGATGAAACCATATGGTGTAAATGATTTACGAAGAATGTTCCTTGAATTTTTCGAGAGTAAGGAGCATCTGAAGATGAAAAGCTTTTCGCTGGTGCCGCACAATGACAACAGTCTGTTGTTGATCAATTCCGGTATGGCGCCGTTAAAACCCTATTTTACGGGACAAGAGATACCGCCGAGAAGGCGTGTCACCACCTGCCAGAAATGTATCCGTACAGGAGATCTGGAGAATGTAGGCAAGACGGCAAGACATGGCACCTTTTTCGAGATGCTGGGAAATTTCTCCTTCGGGGATTATTTTAAACATGAAGCTATCGCCTGGAGCTGGGAGTTCCTTACGGAAGTAGTGGGGCTGGATGCAGACAGGCTCTATCCGTCTATCTATGAGAATGATGAGGAAGCTTTTGAGATCTGGAACAAAGAGATCGGTATCCCAGCGGAGAGGATCTTCCGCTTCGGCAAAGAGGATAACTTTTGGGAGCATGGTTCCGGCCCCTGCGGTCCCTGCTCGGAGATTTATTATGACCGTGGAGAGAAATATGGATGCGGTAAGCCTGGCTGTACGGTAGGTTGTGACTGTGACCGTTATATGGAGATCTGGAACAACGTATTTACCCAGTTCGACAATGACGGCAAGGGGAATTACACGGAACTTGTGCAGAAGAATATCGATACCGGTATGGGACTGGAGCGTCTGGCGTCGGCAGTACAGGATGTGGATTCTATTTTTGACGTGGACACGGTACTGGCATTGCGCACGAGAGTGTGTGAGATCGCCGGTGTAGAATATAAGAAGGATTATGAGACGGATGTTTCGATCCGTATTATCACAGATCATATTCGCTCGGCGACGTTCATGATCTCCGATGGTATCATGCCCACCAACGAAGGCCGTGGCTACGTGCTGCGCCGGATCATCCGCCGTGCAGCGAGACAGGGCAGGAAACTTGGGGTCCAGGGTACGTTCCTGTCCGATCTGGCCGGAACAGTCATCGAAGGCTCTAAGGATGGGTATCCAGAACTGGAAGAGAAGAAAGATTTCATCTTTAATGTCCTGACACAGGAAGAGAATAAATTCAATAAGACTATCGATCAGGGACTGAGCATCCTAAATGAGATGGCAGATGGGGTAGCGGCTTCTGGCAGCAAAGTGCTGAGCGGCGCAGAAGCATTCAAACTGTATGATACGTACGGTTTCCCGCTCGACTTGACAAAGGAGATCCTGGAGGAGAATGGATTCACGGTGGACGAGGACGGATTTAAGGCATGTATGCAGGAACAGAAGGACAAGGCTCGCAAAGCCCGCAAGACGACCAACTATATGGGAGCGGATGTGACGGTATATGAGTCCATCGATCCGTCTGTTACGACTGAGTTTGTAGGATATGATGCTCTGACCTTTGAATCGAAGGTGACGGTGCTCACCACGGAGACGGAGTTGGTGGAAGCGTTGACGGACGGTGAAGTAGGTACGGTGATCGTGGAGCAGACACCCTTCTATGCTACCATGGGCGGACAGGAAGGAGACCTGGGTGTTATCACCACGACGGACGGCGAATTTAAGGTAGAGAATACCGTGAAACTCCTTGGCGGCAAAGTGGGACATGTAGGTAGGGTGACAAAGGGCATGTTCAAGGTAGGCGATCAGGTGACTCTGTCGGTGGACAGTGCCAGGAGGAACAGCACCTGTAAGAACCACAGTGCAACACACCTGCTGCAGAAAGCGCTCAGAGAGGTGTTGGGCAGCCATGTGGAGCAGGCCGGTTCCTATCAGGACGGAGAGCGTACTCGTTTCGACTTCTCCCATTCTGCGGCTATGACGGCGGATGAGATCCGGCGTGTGGAACAGATCGTCAATGAGAAGATTGCGGAGAATCTGGCTGTGGAGACGAAGGTGATGACGATCGAGGAAGCGAAACAGTCCGGCGCGATGGCACTTTTTGGTGAGAAATACGGTGAGACGGTAAGAGTCGTGCAGATGGGAGAGTTCTCCAAGGAACTGTGCGGCGGTACGCATGTGAAGGCTACCGGCATGATCGGTTCCTTCAAGATCTTGTCAGAATCTGGTGTAGCAGCCGGTGTGCGCAGGATCGAGGCAGTAACGGGAAGCAACGTGACGGCTTATTACCGGAAGCTGGAGGAACAGCTGCACGAGGCGGCTAAGCTGCTGAAGACTGCTCCTGCCAGCCTGTTAGAGCGGTGTGAACACCTGATGGCGGAGATGAAAGCGCTGCAGAGTGAGAATGAGGCGTTAAAGAGTAAAGCGGCCAAAGATGCGCTGGGCGACGTGATGGATCAGATACAGGAAGTGAAAGGCGTGAAACTGCTGGCATCCAAAGTTGCCGGAGTGGATATGAACGGTCTGCGGGAGTTAGGAGACCAATTAAAGGAGAAGCTGGGTGAAGGCATCGTGGTGTTGATCTCCGACAAGGATGGCAAGGTGAATATGATCGCTATGGCCACCCAAGGCGCTATGGATAAGGGAGCGCATGCAGGCAATTTGATCAAGGGGATTGCTGCGCTTGTTGGTGGCGGCGGCGGTGGCCGTCCGAATATGGCTCAGGCCGGCGGAAAGAATCCGGCGGGGATCGACGCGGCGATTGCAGAGAGTGTGAAAGTGCTGGAAGGACAGATTGCATAAGATGTTACATTTTACAAAAATAATTGTTGACTGGTAACCAAATTGTGGTATAATTCTAAGTGTGTGTGAGAACACGTAAATAACCCAATCAGTCGAAACACTCTGGGACTGAAGGGAGGTCAGGTGCGGGAATGTCAAACGTAATCGTTAAAGAGAACGAAACATTGGACAGTGCATTGCGTCGTTTTAAGAGAAGCTGTGCAAAGGCTGGTATCCAGCAGGAGATTCGTAAGAGAGAGCATTACGAGAAGCCGAGCGTAAGACGCAAGAAGAAGTCCGAAGCAGCAAGAAAGCGCAAATACAATTAAAACATGAGACAGACCCGGAAGTGATTCCGGGTCTGTTTTTTAAGGTGCGCTTACTGTCCGGGCGCATATGCTTCCGAACTGACTGAGCGTTATTGGTATATCTGTTGTCCCACTACAATATGTATAATACAGAATAGTGTATGGGGAGTGACAGTGTTGAGAGAAAAAAAGAGAACACTTACGCAACGGCTTGTTGCATTTGTTGCGCCAAAAAGAAAGCCTGTGGCAGCCAAAAGAATTACAGCATGGTTTCTTCTGGGGTGTTGCCTGCTATATACGGGGTTCCTGAATCTGTCGATGACAGTGTTGGCAGCGCCGGAAGTGGCTACGCCTTCCTATGTCGTGATGGAGGCATCTACCGGGCAGGTGATCTGTGAGCAAGATGCGGATACAAGAAGAAGTCCGGCAAGTATTACCAAGATCATGACATTGTTGATCATTTTTGAACACCTAAAGAGCGGACGCATCCGCTTAGAAGATGAGGTCATAACGAGTGCTTATGCGAAATCTATGGGCGGATCCCAGGTTTTTCTGGAGGAAGGGGAAGCGCAGACATTAGACACGATGATCAAGTGTATCTCTGTGGCGTCGGGTAACGATGCCAGTGTAGCGGTGGCGGAGTACATAGCGGGCAGCGAGGGGGAATTTGTCAAGCTGATGAATGAGAAAGCCGAAGCACTTGGAATGCAGAATACGCATTTTGAAGATTGCTGTGGACTGACAGATTCCGACAACCATTATTCATCAGCCAGAGATGTGGCGATCATGTCCAGAGAACTGATCACAAAGTATCCGGAAGTGTTTACATATACGAAGATCTGGATGGAAGATATCGAACATAAGACAGCACAGGGAACCACGTCTTTTACCTTGGCCAGCACAAATAAGTTGTTGAAACAATACGAATGGACGACGGGGCTGAAGACCGGTTCTACTTCCAAGGCGCTTTATTGTCTGTCGGCAACTGCCAAGAAAGATGACATGGAACTGATCGCGGTCGTGATGGCAGCGCCCGATCCGAAAACCCGCTTTCAGGACGCTATCACTTTACTCAATTATGGATATAGTGTGAGTCAGATGTATACAGACGAGAATAAGGATCCGCTGCCTGAGCAGAAGATCGAGGGTGGGATCGAGGATGTCTTGTATCTGACGTATGCAGGACCTTTTGAATATCTGGATACCGCAGGCAGTAATCTGAGTGAGATCCAGAAAGAGATCAGCCTGCCGGACATCGTGCAGGCTCCGATTGCAGAGGGAGAAGCGGTCGGAGAAGCGGTCTATAAGTTGAATGGTAACAGAATAGGCAGCGTTTCTATTCTGGCGGCCAAAGGAGTGGAGAAGGCGACTTATAAAGACTATTGGAAAAAGGTATGGATCCTGTATTTGATGAAGCGGTAGAGGGCATTTTAGCAGTCCCAGTATTGACAATACAGAACGGAAGTTCGTGGATTGCGGGGATGTACCGGAATGTGGTATACTTTACAGGCTGCGTAATACAGATGTGAATCGAATGCAGGAGGGCGGCTGCGGCAATAGAGAAGCCGAGGGAAGAACGGCTGCTGAATGAGGAAAATATAATGCTGGAAGGAATTGTAATATTTATAGTGGTTTCGGCCGTGTTGTGCTTATTGGTAGCGGCGTGGGACTGCAATAGATTTATTACGGTGCGGTATAAGATCCTGTCAGAGAAAGTACAACGGCCCTGTAAGTTTGTTCTTCTTTCTGACCTTCATAACAAGTCATACGGAAAAGAGAATGAACGACTGCTTTCGCAGATCGACAGCATATCTCCTGATGCGGTTTTGGTAGCGGGGGATATGCTCACGGCCATAAAAGGTAAGGGGTTTGACGAGGCGCTTTTGCTGATGAGGCGGTTAGCGTCAAAGTATCCGGTTTATTATGGCATGGGCAACCATGAGTACCGGCTGCAATTATATCCGGAGCAGTACGGTAATGTCTACGAACGCTATGTGACGGGACTTAAGGATGCAGGGATCGAGCCCCTGATCAACCAGAACACTTATTTGCCGGCTTATAATGTAGCGATCTGTGGTTCGCAGATTGACCGGGAGTTTTATAAGAGATTCCACAAACATCCTATGCCGGCCGAATATCTTAAGAGAATTCTGGGAGAACCGAGAGCGGATGCCTGCCAGATTCTGATCGCGCATAATCCGCTCTATTTTGAGGAGTACGCGGCCTGGGGTGCAGACGTGGTCGTATCCGGACATGTGCATGGCGGTATCATGCGGCTGCCATTGCTGGGAGGCGTGTTATCGCCTAACTTAAGTCTGTTCCCGAAGTATGACGGCGGCCGGTTTGAACTTGGTAAATCGTCTCTGCTTTTGAGCAGAGGCCTGGGGACCCACACGATTCCTCTGCGGATCTTCAATCCGGGAGAACTGGTCGTGGTAGAGATCGTTAAGGGAGACACATAGAAAGGACAAGCTGTTATGGCGATTCCTGTTAAGCTGGAAGTATTTGAGGGTCCGCTGGATCTGCTTCTACATTTGATCGATAAGAATAAAGTAGATATCTATGATATACCGATCGTAGAGATCACGGAGCAGTATCTGGATTACATCAGGCAGATGGAAACGGAAGATATGAATGTGGTCAGCGAATTTCTGGTGATGGCAGCCACCTTGATCGATATCAAGTGTAAGATGCTCCTTCCGAAAGAAGTGAACGAAGAAGGGGAAGAAGAAGATCCGAGAGCGGAATTGGTGGAAAAGCTGTTGGAATATAAGATGTGTAAGTACATGTCCTATGAGCTCAGAGACCGCATGATCGATGCGGAACGTAGTTTCTATAAGAGTCCGACGCTACCAAAGGAAGTGGCGGAGTACAGGCAGCCAGTGGATTATGAAGAACTGATCGGCGATATGACACTGCAGAAGCTACATGAAATCTTTAAGCAGGTGATGAAACGCCAGGAGGATAAGATAGATCCGGTCAGAAGTACTTTCGGAAATATCGAGAAGGACGAGATCGACATGGATTTGAAGACTACTTATGTGGAAGCATATGTGCGAAGCCACAAAACCTTCAGTTTCCGTAAGCTTTTAGAGAAGCAGAGCAGTAAAATGGAAGTGATCGTCACGTTTCTGGTGATCCTGGAGATGATCAAGACCGGCAGGATCGGTATTGAGCAGGAGGACATATTTGCAGATATTATCATAACGACAAAGGATGTGAGCAGTCAGGAACCGCTGCAGTTGACATCTGTCGGATAATGAGTCTGGTACAGTGAGGAAAACATGGAAAGAGCAAAGGCTAAAGCGGTATTAGAGGCAATTCTGTTTACGATGGGAGATTCTGTGCCTATAGACAGTCTTGCTGCGGTAATTGAAGAGGACAAGAAGACTACCCGGGAGATCCTGGAAGAAATGATGCAGGATTACAGCTTACAAGATAAAGGAATCGGGTTGACGATACTGGATAATGCGGTACAGATGTGTACAAAGGGCGAGTTATATGAGTACTTGATCAAGATCGCAAAAGTACCCAAAAAATTCGTGCTGACGGATACGCTTTTAGAGACGCTGTCGATCATAGCATACAAACAACCGGTTACCCGGCTGGAGATTGAGCGGGTCAGAGGAGTCAGCTGCGATCATGCGGTCAATAAACTTCTGGAATATGACCTGATCATGGAGGTCGGGAGACTGGATGCACCGGGACGGCCGCTGCTGTTCGGAACGACAGAGCAGTTCCTGCGCAGTTTTGGCGTGAAGTCGCTCGAAGATCTTCCGGAACTCAGCGCAGTGCAGGTCGAGGAGTTTAAACAGCAGGCCGAATCAGAGGTTCAGCTGCAGTTGGACATATAGTGGCATATTGTTTTGATTCACGGGTCAGGAACATGATTCAATAACGCATATTTTATATGGTAATAATGGTTCAGCCTGTTTTAAGTTGACACGTATCGACAGTCAGACTATAATACAAATGTGTGATTTCTACATAATAGAACATTTTACAGCGAGAGGGAGGAAATTCCAATGAAGAAACTATCTGTGAAAACTGTGGTGGCAATCGGTATCGGAGCGGCATTGTTTTTTGTTTTAGGTAAGATTTCGATACCAACACCGGTTCCGAATACCTATATCAGTCTGCAGTATGCGGTACAGGCAGTATTTGCTACACTATTTGGGCCGATTGCAGGCCTGCTGATCGGATTCATCGGTCATACGCTGATCGACGCGACCAACTATGGACCTTGGTGGAGCTGGATCATTGCTTCTGCGTTTGCAGGTCTCGTGATCGGTCTTGTGACGATGAAGTTGGACATCAATGAAGGACTTGACACGAAGAAGATCGTTCAGTTTAATGTGGCCCAGGTCATCGCACATCTGTTGTCATGGGGGCTTGTTGTACCATGCCTTGATATTCTGATCTATTCAGAGCCCCTTGAGAAATTGTTTGCACAGGGCTTGATGGCAGGTGTTGCTAATATGCTCACAACCGGTATCGTAGGTTCGCTTCTGTTAGTTGCATATGCGAAGACGGTTGTCAAGAAAGGTTCCTTGAGCAAGGAGAACTAGTACTCCGTACTGAAAACCCTTGTGCAAATATTTCGGTCTATTTTCCCGATTGCACAAGCCCAGAATACTCAACGTAGCCCGCTACGCCTCCGTTTCTGAACTTGTACACTCGAAAAAATATCCTCGAAAATTTGCACAGGAACTTCAAGTACGGAGTACTAGGAAAACAAGAATCAATGAGAGCGGCCGTTATCGATAGATGCGGCGGCTCTTTTGCGGTATGGGAATTCTATGACAGGATTTGGGTTCAATACTCGCCTTGTTAAGTAAATAAGAGAAGGAGCAATGATATGATAACTCCAGTGATTTCTTTTCAGGACTATGGTTTTCAATATACGGCGCAGGCAGAGCCTACGCTGCATCATATCAATCTGGACATCTACCCGGGCGAAAAGGTACTGATCGCCGGTACTTCAGGCAGTGGCAAGAGCACGATCGGCAACTGTATCAACGGACTGATCCCTTTTGCTTATCCGGGCAAAAGTACTGGCCGGCTGTTAGTAGACGGCAAAGAGGCCAAAGAGAGTAGTATCTTTGAGCTAAGCCATGTGGTTGGGACGGTATTACAGGATACGGACGGCCAGTTTATCGGATTGACAGTAGGAGAAGACATTGCTTTCGCACCGGAGAATGCCTGTGTGCCTCAGGAGGAAATGAAGCAGTTGGTAGAACAAGTGGCCGACTTGGTGGATATTGAGGATCATCTGGAGTATGCACCTCATGAATTGTCCGGCGGCCAGAAGCAGCGGGTCAGCCTGGCAGGGGTGATGGTGGAAGAAGTCAAGGTGCTGCTGTTTGATGAGCCTTTGGCGAATCTGGATCCTGCGGCAGGACGGACGACGATAGAACTGATTGACATGGTGCATGAGCGTACGAGTGCAGCGGTGATCATCATAGAACATCGTCTGGAGGATGTATTGTGGCGTAAGATGGATCGTATCGTGCTGGTGCATGAGGGGGAGATCGTAGCGGACATGCCGGTTGCCAGTTTGCTTTCCGGCAATCTGCTTCTGAGACATGGGATCAGGGAGCCGCTGTATCTGACGGCGTTGCGCTATGCGGGTGTCGAGATTAGGGAGGATCTGCATCCTGAACATGTGAACAGTCTGCAACTTAAGCAGGAAGACAAGGAACAGGTGAGGCGCTGGTATCATATACAGCGGGCAGGAATCCGGCTTAAGCAGCACGGACAGGAACTGCTGCAGATCAGAGATCTTAAGTTCGGTTATACGCCGGATACCTGTACACTGCAGGATGTTAATTTTACGATCTGCAAGGGAGAGATGGTCAGTATCGTGGGACGAAACGGCGCGGGCAAGAGTACGCTGGCAAAGCTGATCTGTGGGTTTGAACAGCCGCTTTCCGGCAGTATTTCCATGGACGGAAGAGATCTGAAAGGTGATACGATCAAGGAACGGGCTGCCCATATCGGTTATGTGATGCAGAATCCGAACCAGATGATCTCCAAGCCCATGATCTGGGATGAGGTGGAGATGGCACTTGTGCAGAACGGTATGCCGAAGGAGGAGAGGACAAGACGGGTTGAGGAGACCTTGAAGGTCTGCGGACTGTATCCTTTCCGCAACTGGCCTGTTTCAGCCTTGTCTTTCGGACAGAAGAAGCGGGTGACGATTGCCAGCATCCTGGTACAGAGACCACAGATCATCATTCTGGATGAGCCTACGGCGGGACAGGACTATCATCACTATACGGAGATCATGGATTTCCTGAAGGAATTGAATGAACAAGGATATACGATACTGATGATCACGCATGATATGCATTTGATGTTAGAATATACGAAACGGGCGATCGTGTTCAGTGATGGCCGCATGCTGGCGGATACCACAGCGGCGCATGTGCTCAATAATCCGGAACTGGTTAAGGAAGCTAATCTGAAAGAGACCAGCCTGTATACGCTCAGCGTGGCGTGCGGTATCGAGGAACCCCAGGTCTTTACTGAGTGCTTTATAGACTATGAGCAGAAGGAGGTGCGATAATGGGGAAGGTTGCGATCTTAAGCTATATCAAGCGGAAAAGTCCCGTACATGAGCTGACCGGTACCACGAAGCTGATCTTCTTCATCGCCTGGAGCATAGCTGCCATGGTCACATACGATACGAGAGTGCTGATCTGTATGCTGGTGATCAGCGTCGTGGTATTCAAGATCAGCAGGATCAGGATACGGGATATCAGCGTCGTGCTCGGGTTGGCAGCGGTCTTTCTGCTGCTGAATAATCTGTTTGTCTATCTGTTTGCACCGGAATATGGGGTGGAACTGTATGAAAGCAGGACGGTGATCTTTACGATTGCTGGGCCTTATACAGTCACATTGCAGCAGCTGTTCTACCATCTCAACATGACGATGAAGGTAATCTGCGTAGTACCGGTGGCGCTTCTGTTCATCGCCTGCACGGATCCCAGTGAATTTGCTGCATCACTGGCCAGCATCGGCGTCAGCTACCGGATCGGATATTCCGTCAGCTTGGCGCTGCGTTACATACCGGATGTGCAGAGAGAATATCATAATATCAGCCAGGCACAGCAGGCAAGAGGAATCGACATGTCGGGAAAAGATAAGCTTTTTACCAGAATGAAGAATTCGGTGGCAATCTTGCTGCCGTTGATTCTGTCCAGCTTAAATCGTATCGAGACGGTCAGCAATGCGATGGAATTACGGGGATTTGGGAAGAATAAGAAGCGTACCTGGTATGCGAGAAGAAAGATGCGCAAAAGCGACTGGCTGGTGATTGGATTCGTAGCGGCGGTGCTGCTGATCGATCTGGTAGTGACTTTCTGGGATGGCAGCCGGTATTACAATCCATTTGTGTAGGGACTGTTACGGATTTATTCCTGCTGACAATGACCCGAGTGGCTGTTTGCAGCAGGGTCTTTGATCGCAAGGAATCTATAATGGTTGTTAAGGAGGCAGACATGAATTTACTGGTGATCGGCGGTAGCTATTTTTACGGCAGAGTCTTCGTGATGGAGGCGGTGAAAGAACACACAGTCACGGTATTGAACCGCGGCACTTATTCGATGAAGGAATTTGGGGTAAAGGAAATCCGGGGTGACAGGCATGATGTTGATGTCCTTATGCAGTGCAGAGAGAACTATGATGCGGTCATAGATTTCTGTGCGTACGATGCGGGAGATGTGGAACGGATCGTGCAGAAGATTGCCGGACAGATCGGGCAGTATGTATTGATCAGCACGGTGGATGCCTATGAGCGGGGAAACGATACGGTCAGAACGGAAGAGCATGCATTAGAACATCGGATCTTTCCGGGAGAGGCAGGTGCTTATATTGCCGGCAAAGTGGCATTGGAGGAGGAAGTTGTACGGGTCTGCGGTGAACGGTGCATCCCATGGACGGTGCTTAGGCCGGCGATTCTCTATGGCCCATATAATTATGCACCCCGGGAATCTGTCTATATCCGTATGATGCTGCAGAACAGGGCACTGCCCAGTTTTGTGGATGCAGATGGCAGATTTCAGTTAGTGTATGTTAAGGATGCCGCCCAGGCGCTGCTGAGAACGCTCGGCAATACCCGGGCATATGGACAGGCTTACAATCTCTGCCAGGATGGGAGCATAGATTATGCCCTTTTCTTTCAGATACTGAAAGAGGCTGCGGAAGCGGAAGTAAGAGATGGACTGCAGGAGATTCCAATCACGGTGGACAGTGCTATGGCACAGCAGATTCCGGTTCCTTTTCCGGCGAAGGCTGAGGAGACACAGCTGTGTTCCAATGAGAAGAGTAAGCGTGAACTGAGCCTGCAATACACGGATCTTGCGGAAGGAATGGGCAGGACATACCGGGCATTTAAGCAGGTATATCAACCGGATACGCCGGCGCAGCAATGATCTGCACGAAATGTCATAAGAGAGGATAAGAGTTTGCGACGCTTTGGAATGGAGGAAAAGAGGAAAGATGACATTGGATCAGATAGCGGTAGGACAAGAAGCGAAGATCATAAAGGTTGGCGGGGAAGGCGAACTTCGCTGCCGGCTGTTGGATATGGGCCTGATCCCGAAGACTGTCGTTAAGGTACAGAAGGTAGCGCCCATGGGAGATCCGATCGAAATCCATCTGCGGGGCTATGAATTAACGATCCGCAGGGAAGATGCCGGCAAGATCGAGGTCGTCACCTGATAAGGCAGGTACAGGAGAGAAGCAGATAGTGTCCGGAAGAAGACAGGCATAGAGAAGAAGAGTGAGGGCGAGGACAGGATCATGAGGTATGCTTTGGTAGGAAATCAGAACTGTGGCAAGACAACCTTGTTTAATCAGCTGACAGGATCGAATCAGCATGTGGGAAATTTTCCCGGCGTGACAGTGGATTCTAAGATAGGAGAGATCCGCGGAGAGAAAGGGGACTGTGTAGTTGACCTGCCGGGAATCTATTCAATCCGACCTTATACGAATGAGGAACTGGTAACGCGCAGGTTTATCCTGAAAGAGCATCCGGACGGGATCATCAATATCGTGGATGCCACGAATATTGAGCGAAATCTGTATCTGACGCTGCAGCTTCTGGAGATGCATATTCCGATGGTGTTGGCGCTGAATATGATGGATGAAGTGCGCGGTAACGGCGGTACGATCGATATCGGGAAAATGGAAGAAGAGTTGGGGATTCCGGTCATAGCGATCAGCGCAGCCCAAAACGAGGGAATAGAGGATCTGATCCATGCCATCAAAGATGTATCGCAGCGCCGGATCTATCCAAAGGTGATGGATTTCTGTGAAAAAGGTGCGGTGCATAGATGTATTCATGCGGTCAGTCATCAGGTGGAGGATCATGCGGAAAGAATCGGCATCTCGCCGAGGTTCGCAGCGACAAAAATCGTGGAAGGCGACCACAATATCATAGAAAATCTGCATTTGTCGGAAAATGAGCTGGATCTGATGGAACACAGTATCGTGGAGATGGAGCGCGACAGTGAGATGGATCGCAATGCGGCGCTGGCAGATATGCGGTATACTTTTATCGAGAGGGTGTGCGGGCAGGCAGTCATCAAATGCCGGGAGAGCAGAGAACACAGAAGAAGTGTGCGCATTGACAGTGTGCTGACGGGAAAATATCTGGCGATTCCTTCCTTTCTGCTGATCATGCTGTTGGTGTTCTGGCTGACATTTGGTGTGATCGGTACTTTCTTAAGTGACCTCTTGAGTATAGGGATTGACGGACTGTCTGCCGTGGCGGAGCGGGCGCTTATAGAGTATGGCATTAATCCGGTAGTCAAGAGCCTGGTGATCGACGGTATTTTCACCGGGGTGGGCAGTGTGCTGAGTTTTCTGCCGATCATCGTAGTATTATTCTTCTTCCTTTCCATCCTGGAAGATTCCGGTTATATGGCTCGGATCGCGTTCGTGATGGACCGACCGCTGCGTAAGATCGGCCTGTCCGGCAAGAGCTTCGTGGCCATGCTTATTGGCTTTGGCTGCAGTGTTCCGGCAGTTATGGCTACCAGAACGCTGTCTTCGGAGAGGGATAAGAAGATGACGATCATGTTGATCCCCTTTATAAGCTGTTCGGCTAAGATACCCATCTATGCGCTGTTTGCGGCTGCCTTTTTCCAGAAATACAAGGCACTCGTGATGATGGGACTGTATGTACTGGGAATTCTGGTAGGGATTTTGTGCGCGGTGATCTTGAATAAGACAACGTTTCATGGGAAGCCCATGCCGTTTGTGATGGAGCTGCCAAATTACAGATTTCCATCGGCGAAAAGTGTCCTGCTGCTGATGTGGGATAAGGCGAAAGACTTTGTACAGCGTGCTTTTACGGTGATCTTTATCGCGACACTGCTCATATGGTTCCTGCAGTCTTTTGACAGTAGATTGAATGTAGTGACGGATTCCGGTGACAGTCTGCTTGCCATGATCGGAAAGTTGATCGCGCCTGTCTTTATACCGCTCGGCTTCGGTGACTGGAGGGCGGCAACGGCCCTGATCAGCGGCTTCAGCGCTAAAGAGGCGGTAGTCAGTACGCTGGGAGTGCTGACCGGAACCAGCATGAGCAGTCTGGGTAAAACGCTGGGAGAAATATTCACGCCAATGGCGGCGGCCAGTTATCTTGTATTTACATTACTGTATACGCCCTGTGTCGCAGCAGTGGCTACGATCAAGCGTGAGATGGGATCGTTATGGAAGACGGTGGGCATTGTGTGTATGCAGTGTGGAGTGGCCTGGATCGCGGCATTTGTGCTCTATAATGCCGGAAAACTGTTGCTATGATTGAGTGGCAGAGGATCGTGCAAGAAAACTTAGGGGTGTACAAAATACTGAAAATGGCATAAAATTATCTGTGGAAAGATATTGAGAAATATAGATTCTCTGATGAGCAATTTAGTTCAACAAACTGAACAAGTTCAGTTAGAGTTTGTGACGCTTTGGAATGGAGGGGAAAATGAAAAGTTATATGCTTGATTTAAATTCTATTGACAGGGTGAAGGGATTTGTCAAGGCGATCGAGGTGTTTGACGGATATTTTGATCTGGCGACAGGCAGATATGTGATCGATGCCAAGTCTATCATGGGGATTTTCTCCATGGATCTGTCGAAACCCGTGGAGTTCCGGGTTTTGGAAACCCACGAGAAGCTGTCGGAGATCGAGGATGCGATCGCACCGTACATAGCGAAGATATAGTAGGCACCCATCATGCTAAGCCCGCTGTCCGGCGGGCCGCATGGCCGTCCATGCTATGAAAGTCTATGGCTTTCATAGTGAGGAGAATCTGGTGAGTCAGCAGGAGCAGAGAGCTGTCGGTATGTGAGAAGACCATATACCGACAGCTTTTAAAATGTAAGAACCTATTTGCTAAGTAATCGATTTTGTGATAAGATACTCTAATGGATTAAGAAAGGAAGTGACAATATGCTGGAATTAAAAGGGGTCTGCTACTCTGCAGAAGATGAGAACAGAGAAGCAGAAATTTTAAAAGATATCAATGTTACAGTCGACGATAGATTTGTCGCTGTGACCGGACCAAACGGCAGCGGCAAGAGCACGCTGGCCAAGATCGTGGCGGGAATCTTAAAACCAACGGCAGGACAAATTCTGCTTGACGGGGTGGATATTACGGGTCTTTCCATCACAGAGCGGGCCAATCTTGGAATCAGTTTTGCGTTCCAACAGCCGGTCCGTTTCAAGGGGATCACGGTGCGGGAGTTATTGTCCATCGCGGCCGGTAAGGATGCCAGTATGGCGGAGATCTGCAATATGCTCTCTGAAGTAGGGCTGTGTGCCAGAGATTATGTAAACCGTGAGGTGAACGCTTCTTTGTCCGGCGGGGAATTGAAGCGAATCGAGATCGCCATGATCATGGCGCGAGGGACGAAAGTTTCCATCTTTGATGAACCGGAAGCAGGAATCGACTTGTGGAGTTTTCAGAATCTGATCCACGTGTTTGAGAAGATGCATGAGGAAATCCACGGTTCCATACTGATCATTTCTCATCAGGAGCGTATTTTGAACATCGCGGACCGTATCATTTTGCTGGCGGATGGGCAGATTAAGAAGGTAGGAAGTAAGGAAGAGGTGATACCGGAGCTCCTGGGCGCCGGTGCACATTGCAAGACACTGACAGATAAATTATAGAAGGGGAGGTATCAGTAGATGGATGCAATACAACAGAACCTGTTGGAACAGGTGGCAGGACTGCATGAGATACCTGCCGGTGCTTATAATATCCGAGCCAACGGACAGATGGCCGCCAGGAATACAACGGCCAATATCGATATTACCACGAAGGAGGACTGCTCCGGTATTGATATCCGGATCAAGCCCGGCACCAGGAACGAGAGTGTGCATATTCCGGTGGTACTCAGCCAGAGCGGCTTAAAGGAGAGCGTTTACAATGACTTCTTTGTAGGGGAAGACGCGGATGTGACCATCATCGCCGGCTGCGGTATTCACAACAGTGGCGGCGGGACTTCTGAGCATTCGGGGATTCATAGATTTTTCGTGGAGAAGAACGCGAAGGTCAGATATGTGGAGAAACATTATGGCAGCGGAGACGGCAGCGGGGAACGGCTCATGAACCCGACGACTGAAATCCACTTGGCCGAAGGAGCAGCGCTGGAGATGGATACGGTACAGATCAAGGGCATTGATTCCACCAAACGGGTCACCACGGCCAAAGTGGCCGCGAATGCAAGTCTGGTCATAAGGGAGAAGATCATGACCCATGGCAGGCAGTATGCGGAGACGGATTTCAGCGTAGATATGGACGGGGATGATTCCAGTGTCAATCTGATCTCCCGGTCAGTCGCCAAGGAACATTCCAGACAGCTTTTTAAGAGTAGGATCGTGGGAAACAGTAAATGTCAGGGCCACAGCGAATGTGATGCCATCATCATGGATAATGCCAGCGTCAGTGCAATTCCGGAGTTGACAGCCAACAACATCGACGCAAACCTTATCCATGAGGCCGCGATCGGAAAGATCGCCGGGGAGCAGTTGATGAAGCTGATGACGTTGGGCTTGACGGAGAAAGAAGCAGAGGAGCAGATCGTTAACGGATTTTTGAAATGAGAAAATTTTTACATTATGCATTAAACAGGCTGGTGATCACGGCGCTTATCGTTCTTTTGCAGGTAGCGTTTTTTATGGTAGAGATCGTTGTCTGGGGTAATTATTATGTGGAGATCGCGATGTGCCTGCGCCTGCTCAGCTTTGGCGTTATCATTGCGCTGATCATAAAGCAGGGCAACCCGGCGGTGAAGATGGCGTGGATCGTGCCGATTCTGCTGTTTCCGCTTTTCGGTGGCATTATGTATCTTGCGCTTGGACATGTATTTCGGCCGAAACGACTGTATATGGCCATGGCGCATACGAATGAGCTTGTCAGGTCGAATCTGCAGCAGGATATAGAGATTATGGACAGGCTTAAAGAAACGGATCCCGGGATCGCTAACCAATGTGATTATATTATGCGTTATGCGCATACCCCGGCCTGGGAGCATACAAGAGCGGATTACTATCCGGAGGGTTTCCCCTGGTGGCAGCAGCTCCTAAAAGATTTAGAGCAGGCGGAACGTTTTGTTTTTCTGGAGTTTTTTATTCTGGGAGAAGGAACTATGTGGAATACCGTGCTGGCGGTGCTGGAACGTAAAGTGAAGGCCGGTGTGGAAGTGCGGTTGATCTATGATGACGTAGGGAGTGTATTTCTTCTGCCGAAGGAATACAATGAGATGATGGAGAGGAAAGGGATCAAGTGCGTTGCCTTTAACAGACTGGTTCCGTTTCTGGCGCTGGTGCTAAATAACAGAGACCATCGGAAGATCGTGGTGATTGATGGAAAGGTCGGCTATACCGGCGGCATCAATATGTCGGATGAATATATCAACTATAAGAAAACCCATGGGGATCACTGGAAGGATGCGGGAATCCGTATTGAGGGGGACGCAGTGTGGAATTTTACGGTCATGTTCCTGCAGATGTGGAACATGTCCCGTCATACGGAAGAATATTATGGCAGATACCGGTATCAGTTCACGAACAGGCCGGCATCAACGGGAATCGTACAGCCTTATATGGATACGCCGTTGGATGATGAGACGGTGGGGGAGAATGTCTATCTGAACATGATTGGCGCGGCCAGGAAATATCTCTATATCTTTACGCCATATCTGGTAACGGACAACGAGATGCATACGGCTTTAAAGCTGGCTGCGAAGCGGGGTGTAGATGTGCGTATCGTAACGCCGGGCACGCCGGACAAGAAGACGATCTATTGGCTCACACAATCCAATTACCAGAGCCTGATCGAGGCCGGCGTCAGTATCTATCAGTATGCACCGGGGTTTATCCATTCCAAGTGTGTGCTTTGTGACGACGAGACGGCGGTGGTGGGCAGTATCAATTTTGATTACAGAAGTTTCTGCCATCATTTTGAATGTGGTGTCTTTCTGTACAGGGCATCCATGATCAAAGATCTGAAAAAAGATATGGAGGAGACATTTAAGGTGTCTGAACAGATCACATTGGAGTGGTGTAAGAAAAAATTCGTGAAGACAAATGTGATCGGCCCGTTTTTGAAGCTGTTTTCACCGTTATTATAGAAAGGTTCCGGACTCTCTATTACACCGCACCTGCAGCAGTGCCAAATTAAGATGAGGGAGTCTATAGAAAAGGTAGTGGAAAGATATGTTACGTTTTATACAGGTCATTGTGTGTAATCTGCCTAGGCTTTATATGATACCCAAGATGGCTTACAAGGCCAGGCACGGAGAGAAATATTCAGAAGAGGACTGTTACCGGTATGCGCAGCTTGCGATTCGGCGCATGATGAAGGCAGGGCACATAGCGACGGAGAAATATGGTATGGAGCATCTGCCCCAGGAGGGTGGCTATATGCTGTTCTCCAATCATCAGGGGAAATATGATGCGCTGGGTATTATGTACGCTCACGAGAAACCCTGTTCGGTGGTGATCGACGATGTCAGATCTCATGGCATTCTGGTGAAGCAGTTTATCGATATGATCCATGGAAAAAGGCTGGTCAAAGACGATTTGAGGCAGTCGGCGAGAATTATCAGGGAACTGGCGGAAGATACGAAAAACGGGCGCAGATTTATCATCTTTCCGGAAGGAGGATATTACAAGAATCATAATACCGTGGGAGAATTTAAGGCAGGTAGCTTCAAGAGTGCCGTGAAGGCGAAGGTGCCTATCATTCCGGTGGCGTTGATCGATTCTTATAAAGTTTTTGAGGAATGGACATTCAAGCCTGTGGTGACGCAGGTGCATTTCCTGCAGGCGATCCCTTACGACGAATATAAGAATCTGTCAACGATGCAAATCGCGGTTATGGTACGGAACCGGATCGTCAATACGATTCAGGAGGTATTAAGCTTGGCTTGATTCGCACATCATGTTTGTTTGGACGTCGATGCACGTGGTAAGAAGCGTGCATCGGCGTCCAATTTATATTTTGAGAATAGGCCGTGTGTATTCATTCCCATCATAGGGTGTGTCAGGGAATTTGTTCTGCACCAGGCTGTGGTAGATCTGGCTGGCGTAAATATCCTTGGCAAGCAGTTTCCTGCCGTTCTCCGGCAGCAACGCGTCCGCGTCAGACAGCTGGCTGAGAAGCGGTATGCTGCCATGTGCCTTGATAGCGGTCAGAAGCGGTGTGGCATCATGACGGAAACCAAGTATACGCGCGTAGTAAATATAATCCTCGGCCTGGAAGATAAGAAGGTCTTCCTTCCTGATCTGCAGTAGAATGTGCATCAGGCTTCTGGCGATGCGGGTGTATGTGCGGTTCTTGGTCTTCAGTTTCTCACAGAAATCCGTAAACCCCCGGAACGACGGCAGCATGTTCGTAATGCGGTCTGACAGGTCCTGATCGATATCGGGATGGCTTGTGTAGCCTTCCGGCTGTTCCGACAGCAACTGATAGTGCAGCGGCAGAGAGAAATCATCGGCATGAATCGGGCAGGACTTACCGAATTGTGAAGAAAGCAGGTCAAAGGCCACCGGAGGCATCAACTTCGTGACTTCGGAAAGATTGCCGGATGCATCGATGGCTTCTCTGATCGCCAGCGCGGAGCAAAAGGTATTTAACAGACTGGCATCATGGTAAGAGCTTCCGGCCCGATGAGTAGTATAAGGTCTGATACTGCTGTTACGTTTGGAAAGTGCCTTGCAGTATTCGATCCCCAAGATATTGTTGGAGGTCGTCATGACGTGCATATAGGGGGTAAGGTGAGGGGCGCTTGCGCGCAGCGCAGCATTTCTGGCGCTAGGGTAGGCATAGCCCATCCGCAGATGCCTGTCCAATGCTTCCTTGAATACGTGATCTTCCGCCAGCAGGCTGTCAGCAAATTCCGACAGGATAGCAATATCTCCGCATTCACTGCCGAAACAAAGTGTATCCACGATTCCGAGCCTGTCGAAAAGAGCAACGGCTCCGGAGGCGAAATATTCTGCACTGCCCAGTGCGTAGTAGACAGGCAGTTCCAGTATCAGATCGGCACCACCTTTAAGTGCGGTCTCGGCACGCAGATACTTGTCTGCCAGCGCGGGGGCCCCGCGCTGTACGAAATCGCCGCACATGGCAATGATGCAGTAATCAGCTCCGGTCATTTCTTTTGCTTTTGCGATCTGATAGGCATGTCCGTTGTGAAACGGATTGTATTCTGCAATGATACCCACTGTTTTCATAATCAGTTACCCCTTTTACTTGTGAAAGTATTACGACGAGTTCCCCTGTTAAATATAAGTTTATCATAAATAAATTTTTTTGCACGCTGTAAATGGAAAAAGATTAAAATAAGTTTGTATCTTGTATACAGGACATTCTTTTTGTATAATTAGTTTACTGGTGTTTAGAAAAGCTATCGTAATACATATAAGGAGGGTACAGTATGTCTTATATCGATCTAATGAAGGAGAAGGCAAGAAGTGACAAGAAGACGATCGTCCTGCCGGAGACCAATGACAAGAGGACGCTGATCGCAGCGGCCAGCATTATGAAGGAAGAGATTGCTGATATCATCATGATCGGTAATGAGGAGAAGATCATGGATGGTGCCGGCTGGCTGGAGGTGGAATTGGACGGTGTTACGATCATCGACCCCGAGAAGACGGACAAGCTGGATGGCTATGTAAATATTCTATATGAGACGAGGAAGAACAAAGGAATGACGCCGGAGAAGGCGCGAGAGATATTGTTAAATGATTATCTGACTTTCGGTGTGGTAATGGTGAAAGCCAACGATGCGGACGGGATGGTGGCTGGTGCCTGCCATGCTACGGCAGATACGCTGCGGCCGGCCCTGCAGATCTTGAAGACAGCGCCGGGCGTAAAGCTGGTATCCGGTTTCTTCATTCTGGACGTGCCGGACTGCACCTTCGGGGAGAAGGGCACATTCCTTTTTGCAGACTGCGGTTTAAATCAGGATCCGACGGCAGAAGAGCTGGCGGCCATCGCCGACACTTCGGCTAAGAGTTTTAAGAGTCTGGTGGGCGCCAAGCCGATCATTGCCATGTTGTCCCACTCCACGAAAGGCAGTGCCAAGCATCCTCTGGTAGACAAGATGGTGGAGGCGACCCGTATCGCCCATGAGCAGTACCCGCACCTGTGCATCGACGGAGAACTGCAGACAGATGCAGCGCTGGTGCCTCATGTAGCCAAATCCAAGGCACCCGGCAGCGAAGTGGCGGGTAAGGCCAACGTGCTGATCTTCCCGAATCTGGATTGTGGTAATATCGGATATAAGCTGGTACAGCGCCTGGGTAAGGCGGAGGCTTACGGTCCCATGTTACAGGGGATCGCGAAGCCGGTCAACGACCTTTCCCGGGGCTGCTCCTGGCAGGATATCGTGGGCGTGGTGGCGCTGACGGCAGTGCAGGCGCAGCTGGCATAAAATTTTTATTGACAAACCTGCGACCCATGGGTATAATTGTTTGAGTGTGGATAGGAGTCAACTATGTTCGTGAATTTAACTGAGGTGTTACTCAATGAGGGCAGAGTAGTCACGATGCAGGCCGAGCCGGAGATCAGACAGATCATGATCGGCAAAGAGACATTTCCGGTGAGCAGTATAACCCCTTTTGCCATGACCTTTACGAATCTTGAGAAGGGTAAGGCACGGGTGGAAGTGGAAGGGAAGATCATATTCTCTACCTGCTGCAGCAGATGCCTGAAGGAAGTGGACACGGCACTGGAGCTTGCAATCGACAGGACGGTGTTTGCCCCGGACAGGGCGCCCTCGTCGGAGGACGACGATCAGGAGTATATGAACGGTTATCAGATGGATATAGAAGAACTGCTCTGCAATGAAATTGTGATCAACTGGCCTATGAAGATTCTGTGCAGGCCGGACTGCCACGGCATATGCCGCCAGTGTGGACAGGATCTGAATACGGGAACATGTGATTGTGACACGTTTGTTCCTGATCCCAGGATGGCAGTAATAAAAGATATCTTTAACGGGAGTAAGGAGGTGTGAGACGATGTCAATCTGTCCTAAGAACAAATCTTCCAAAGGGAGAAGAGACAGGAGAAGAGCAAACTGGAAAATGACTGCCCCTACATTGGTTAAGTGCAGTAAGTGCGGTGCGCTCATGGTACCCCACAGAGTATGTAAGAAATGTGGCACATACAACAAAAAAGAAATTATCGCAGTTGATTAATGCGAGTGATAGGAGAGATCAAGGAATTGTAGAATATATGATTCCTTGATTTCTTTATTTATGAGATTAATGAAATTTATTTGAGATATAGAAGGGTAGCCGTAAAGAAACGTCGGATGTAGAACAGACGCTTTCATAACCGGATCAGGAGGGAATGTGGTTACCTTTTATCATAGACTTTGCTTTTGGCATATGGTATACTGAGTGTATTCTGGTGATTTTATTTTTACTGAAGTTGATCTTACAGACATTGATAAGATGAAAGAATAGACAAGCAGAAACTGATATGAGGTGTGGTTATGAGCGAATATATTAAAGTGGCAGTGGACGCGATGGGCGGTGATAACGCTCCACGGGAGATCGTGAAAGGGGCGGTGGAGGCTGTCAACGAGAGCAATAAAGTTAAGGTGTATCTGGTCGGGGTGAAAGAGGCCGTGGAGAAAGAATTGTCCGGGCTTACATATCCGAAGGAACAGATCGAGGTAGTACATGCGTCTGAGATCATAGAGACAGCGGAACCTCCTGTGATGGCAATCCGCAAGAAGAAGGACTCTTCTCTGGTACGGGCGTTGAACCTGGTCAAGGACGGCACCTGCGATGCTTATGTATCGGCAGGGAGCACGGGAGCCACGTTGGTAGGCGGGCAGGTGATCGTCGGTCGTATCAAGGGTGTGGAGAGGCCGCCCCTTGCACCATTGATCCCGACGGCTACGGGGTGTTCACTCTTGATCGACTGCGGCGCCAATGTTGATGCCAGACCCTCTCACTTGGTTCAGTTTGCCAAGATGGGATCCGTCTATATGGAGAACGTGATGGGCATCAGGAATCCGAAGGTAGGAATCGTGAATATCGGTGCGGAGGAAGAGAAAGGGAATGCCCTGGTCAAAGAGACTTTTCCACTTCTCAAGAATTGTCCGGACATCAACTTTATCGGCAGCGTGGAGGCCAGAGATATTCCGGCAGGCGCGGCAGATGTAGTAGTGTGTGAGGCTTTTACGGGGAATGTCATCCTGAAGACCTACGAAGGTGTGGGTGCTACGTTGCTCTCGAAGGTGAAAGATGGCATGATGACCAGCCTGCGCAGTAAGATAGGAGCACTCCTCGTGAAACCGGCCCTGAAGCAGACACTTAAGGCTTTTGACCTGGAGCAGTACGGTGGCGCGCCAATGCTGGGGCTGAAAGGTCTGGTAGTCAAAACCCACGGCAGTTCCAAATCTATAGAGATCAAGAATTCCATACTACAATGTATCACCTTTACCGAACAGCGAATCAGCGAGAAGATCAGACAGATGCTGCAAAGTGACGGGATCGCGTCCGGAGAGCAGTAAGAGAGCGCGTATCTGTGCCGGGATGATATGACGCAGATAAGAGACAAACGAGAAGGCGAAAGGGGCAAACTGTCAGCATGGAATTTGAGAAGTTAAAAGAAGCGATCGCGGATATATTGAATGTGGACCCGAACGAGGTTACAGAAGAAACGACTTTTACGGAGGATTTGGGGGCGGATTCCCTTGATGTCTACCAGATCGTGATGAAGATCGAGGAGGCATTCGAGATTGAGATCCCGGCCGAGACGATCAAAGAGATCTCGACGGTGGGAGAAGCCGTCCTGGTGATCAGGAATTGTATCTAAAAAGCGTAAAGCGGGAAGCCCTTTTATCATGAAAGGGCTTTTTAAATGCAGGAGGATTCTTATTTTGGCGGACAGACTTACACAACTGGAACAGAAAATAAAATACTGCTTTCAGGATAAGAAATTGTTGAAACAGGCTTTGACCCACAGTTCCTATTCCAACGAGCAGAAGATCAATAAATTTTCGGATTATGAGCGATTGGAGTTTCTCGGTGACGCGGTGCTGGAATTGGTGAGCAGTGACTTTATCTTCCGGGAGCATCCGGAGATGTCTGAGGGAGAATTGACGAAATTCAGGTCTTCCATTGTCTGTGAGCCGGCGCTTGCCTTTTGCGCGCGGCAGATCGGGCTGGAACAGTTTATCCTGCTTGGCAAAGGGGAAGAGATGACCGGCGGCAGAAGGCGGGATTCCATTATCTCAGATGTGATGGAAGCAGTGATCGGCGCCATCTATCTGGATAGCGGTGTCGAAGAAGCACGGGCATTCATCGGGCGTTTTATTCTATCGGATTTAGAGCACAAGCAGTTGTTCTATGATGCCAAGACCATCCTGCAGGAAGCGATACAAAAGGAGAACAGCGGCAGCATCCGCTACGAGTTGGTTCGGGAGGAAGGACCGGAGCATGCCAAGAATTTCGTAGTGGAAGTAATGGTTGGAGACAGGAAGGCGGGATGCGGCAGCGGCCATTCTAAAAAAGAGGCGGAGCAGCACGCAGCCTATGAGGCGCTTCTGCGGCGCAAAATAGTACCGGCACAGGAAGAAGCCGGCAAAAATTAAGGCGGCGTATATTCGGATAAGGCGATAGACAGCAGGCCTGATGAAAATACATGGACAGTAAAAAGACAGATCGAGGTACATATGTATTTAAAAAGCATTGAAGTGCACGGGTTTAAATCCTTTGCCAATAAGATAAATTTCAAGTTCCATAACGGCATCACCGGTATCGTGGGTCCTAACGGTTCCGGAAAGAGCAACGTGGCAGATGCCGTTAGATGGGTGCTGGGAGAGCAGCGGATCAAGCAGCTTCGAGGTTCTTCCATGCAGGACGTGATCTTCTCCGGAACGGAGATGCGTAAGCCTCTTGGCTATGCCTATGTGGCGATCACGCTGGACAATACGGATCATCAGCTGACTATCGATTATGATGAGGTGACGGTGTCCAGAAGGTTGTACCGATCCGGTGAGAGTGAATATATGATCAACGGTTCCGTCTGCCGTCTGAAAGACGTGAACGAGCTTTTCTATGATACCGGTATCGGTAAGGAAGGGTACTCCATTATCGGACAGGGTCAGATCGAGAAGATCTTGAGCGGCAAGCCGGAGGAGCGGCGTGAACTGTTCGACGAGGCTGCCGGCATCGTTAAGTTCAAGCGCAGGAAGTATGCGGCTCAGAAGAAGCTGGAAGATGAGAAGCAGAATCTGGTCCGGGTCAATGATATCCTGGCAGAGCTTGAGAAACAGACCAGCCCCCTGGAGAAGCAGTCCGAGAAAGCAAGGGTATACCTGAAAAAGAAGGAAGAGTTAAAGACGCTGGACGTGAATGTGTTCCTGCTGGAAAATGTGCGGGTGCGGCAGCAGCTGGCGGAGACGGACGGCAAGCTCACGATCGCCGGCGGGGATCTGGAAGAGACCACGAAGAAGTATGAAAATATCAAAGAAGAATACGAGCAGATCGTGGGCCGGATCGAAGAATTGGATCAGGCCATCGAGACGGCCCGGGCCACATTGACGGACACCGGGGTGATGCGCTCCAAGCTGGAGGGCGAGATCAATGTCCTTAAGGAACAGATCCATTCGGCAGAAGGTAACGAGGAGCATTTACAGAGCCGTATCCGCAGCATCAGTGAACAGATCGATACGCGTACGAAAGAGAAAGACGGTATTCTTGCGGATAAGGAGCAGACGGATCAGAAGCTGACACAGCTGGAGCAGGCCAGGACAGAATCCAGGCAGCTGTTGGAGGAAACACAGAGCCGGATCGAGGAACTGAATGACCACATCGAAAGCGGGAAGAATACGATCATAGATGCGTTAAATAACCGTGCCACCATCAAGTCCAAGATGGGACGCTATGACACTATGCTGGAGCAGATCAACATTCGCCGGGCAGAGCTGAATTCCAGGCTGCTGCGGGCCAAATCGGACGAGGCAGAGCAGACGGAGACTATCAAGAAGCTGGAAGAAGAGTTCGAGGCTGTAGGGACAGCTATCAAAGAACTGGGGGAAAAGCAGGAGACGATGGAGGAGAGGCTTTCGCTTTTCCGGGAGGAGCTGGCGGGCCGGGATCAGAAACTGCGGGATACCCAGGTGCTCTATCACCAGCAGAAATCCAAGTTGGAGGCGCTTGCCAATCTGACGGAGCGTTACGAGGGCTACGGCGGCAGTGTCAAAGCCGTGATGGAACGAAAAGGCCAGGAGAAGGGTATCATCGGCGTGGTGGCGGATATTATCCAGGCGGAAGCCAAATACGAGACGGCCATCGAGACGGCCCTGGGCGGCAACATCCAGAATATCGTCACGGAGGATGAGGAGACTGCCAAGCGCATGATCGGCTATCTGAAAAAGGCCCGGGCGGGACGTGCCACATTCCTGCCCCTCACCAGCATCACCCATCCTCAGGAGTTCAAGAATCCTGACGCCCTGAAGGAAAAGGGTGTGATCGGCATGGCGGACGAGCTGGTGAAAGTGGAGAAGAAGTACCGGAACGTGGCCAAGGCAATGCTAGGGCGTATCGTGGTGGTGGACAACGTGGACAATGCCGTGAAGATCGCCCGAAAGTTTGATTACGGCATCCGTATGGTCACGCTGGAAGGCGAACTGCTGGTACCCGGAGGCGCCATCAGCGGAGGCGCCTTTAAGAACAATTCCAATCTGCTGGGCAGACGCCGGGAGATGGAGGAGCTTAGTAAGAAGGTTAAGCAGTATGTGGTGGATATCGATAATCTGCTGAATGATATCGAGGAAACGAAAAGAAACAGGAACAAGCTGCGGCTGGAGATTGAGGATGTCAAAGGGCAGCTGCAGCGCAAGTTCATCGAGCAGAATACGGCCAGAATGAGCGTGGCGCAGGCTCGGGAGAAGAAGAACGAGACAGAGGAAGGTTTCGACGAACTGAAAGTAGAGCAGCAGGATATCGAGCAGCAGATCAAGGAGATCCAGGTCAATAAGGATGAAAACTTAAGAGAACTGGCAGATTCCGAGGCGCTTGAAAAGAATGTGGAGGCGCAGATCGGGGAATTCCAGAGACAGCTGGAAGCAAAGCGGGCGGAAGAATCGGAACAGTCGGCCAAGGTATCTGAGTGGGATGTGGAAGTGGAGAAGATGCGCCAGAGCGCGGATTTCCAGAGACAGAACTTAGAGCGTGTGGAAGGCGAGATCGCACGCCACAGCGCAGAACTGAAGGAGGTGCAGGAGGGCCTGCATCTGGGAAAGGAAGAAGTGGAGCGCAAGAAAGAAAGCATTCTGGAGATCGAGAAGACCATCGCTTCTTCTTACACCACCCAGACGGATGCAGAGACAAAGTTAAAGGATGACATTTCCCTCAAGGAAGAACTGTCGGGGAAACAGAAGAATTTCTTTGCCACGAGGGAAGAACTCTCCGAACGAATGACGGCGCTGGATAAGGAAGTGTATCGTCTTAACAGCCAGCGGGAACGGATGGAAGAGTCTATTGAGTCCCAGATCAACTATATGTGGGACGAGTATGAGATCACGCTCTCCGATGCGGAGTCCATGAAGGATGAGGAGATGAATGACCTGCCCGCCATGAAGAAGGAGATCGCGGCTCTGAAAGATGCGATCCGCAAGCTGGGGGACGTGAATGTCAATGCCATCGAGGATTACAGAAATCTGATGGAGCGGTACACCTTTCTAAAGACTCAGCATGACGATCTGGTAGAGGCGGAGAAGACGCTGCAGGGAATCATCGAGGAACTGGACAGCTCTATGCGTAAGCAGTTTAACGAGAAATTCGCGCAGATCAACCGGGAGTTCGACAAGGTGTTCAAGGAACTCTTCGGCGGCGGCAAAGGTTCTCTGGAACTGATGGAGGACGAGGATGTGCTGGAAGCAGGTATCCGGATCATTGCTCAGCCGCCCGGCAAGAAACTTGTCAATATGATGCAGATGTCCGGTGGGGAGAAGTCCCTGACTGCGATCTGCCTGCTGTTTGCGATCCAAAACCTAAAACCGTCGCCCTTCTGTCTTCTGGACGAGATCGAGGCGGCCCTTGATGAGAGCAATGTGGCCAGATTCGCCAAGTATCTGCATAAATTGACGAAAAATACACAGTTTATCGTGATCACTCACAGGCGCGGTACGATGGAGAAGGCGGACCGTCTCTACGGTATCACGATGCAGGAGAAAGGTGTGTCAACACTGGTAAGCGTAAATTTGATCGATAAGGAATTGGATGACTGATGAGTGAAGAGAAAAAAGGTTTTTTCAGCAGATTAAAAGAAGGATTGACGAAGACGAGGAACAACATCGTCCATGGGATAGATTCCGTATTTAACGGTTTTTCCAACATAGACGAGGATTTCTATGAAGAACTGGAAGAGATTCTGATCATGGGGGATATCGGGGTGCAGGCCACCGAAGCGATCCTGGAGCGGCTGCGGGAGCAGGTGAAGGAGAACCATATCAAGGAGCCGGCCGACTGCAAAGCCTTCCTGATCCAGAATATCAAGGAGCAGATGCAGGTGCAGGAGACTGCGTATACCTTCGAGGAAGAGCAGTCCATCGTACTGGTGATCGGCGTTAACGGCGTGGGTAAGACCACCACTGTAGGCAAGCTGGCCGGGAAACTGAAAGGGCAGGGAAGGCGGGTATTGATCGCGGCGGCGGATACCTTCCGCGCGGCGGCCGGTGAGCAGCTTAGCGAGTGGGCAAACCGTGCCGGGGTGGATATGATCGGCGGCAGCGAGGGTTCCGATCCTGCCAGTGTGATCTTCGATGCGGTAAATGCGGCGAGAGCGAGGAATATCGATGTACTTTTGTGCGATACGGCAGGCAGGCTTCACAATAAGAAGAACCTGATGGAGGAACTTAAGAAGATCAACCGGATCATCGACAGAGAATTTCCCGATGCCCACCGGGAGAATCTGGTGGTACTGGATGCCACCACCGGCCAGAATGCGCTGCAGCAGGCGAAGGAATTCGGCGAGGTGGCGGATTTAACGGGTATTATCCTGACCAAGATGGACGGTACGGCAAAAGGCGGCATTGCGGTGGCGATCCAGTCGCAGCTGCAGATTCCGGTTAAGTATATCGGTGTTGGGGAGACCATAGAGGATCTGCAGAAGTTCGATGCGGAGCAGTTCGTGGATGCGCTGTTCGATAAGACCTGAAATTATATCAAGATGCGGAGATTGCTGCTTAAGTGGAAATGGAGCGTGGCTGCAGAATGATACTGGAAGGAAAGAGCAAAGAGATACCGTACGAAGAAACAGAGAAATCAAGATGATGTGCGGAAAGCTGGAAGAGGGGAAGGGAAAGGAGCAAGAAGATAAGCAATGAAGGAATTGGCATTGGATAAATTTGAGGAAGCATATGAGATCGTCAAGGAGGTGACATCTGAGACGAAGCTGATCTACAGCGATCATTTCAGTGCACGAACCGGGAATAAGGTCTATCTGAAGCCGGAAAATATGCAGCTGACGGGGGCTTATAAGCTGCGTGGAGCATATTATAAGATCAGCACATTGTCGGAAGAAGAGCGTGAGAAGGGGTTGATCACGGCATCTGCCGGAAATCATGCCCAGGGCGTGGCTTATGCAGCAAAGTGTTATGGTGTGAAAGCGGTGATCGTGATGCCTACCACTACACCCTTGATCAAGGTAAACAGGACAAAAGGGTATGGTGCGGAGGTGATGCTATACGGTGATGTTTATGACGAAGCCTGTGCTAAAGCTTATGAACTGGCAAAGGAGAAAGGGTATACATTCGTGCATCCTTTTGACGATCTGGATGTGGCTACGGGACAGGGCACCATTGCTATGGAGATCATCAAGGAACTGCCGCTGGTGGACTATATTCTGGTGCCGGTGGGCGGCGGCGGACTGGCCACCGGAGTGTCTACGCTGGCCAAGCTGTTGAATCCAAAGATCAAGGTGATCGGTGTGGAACCTACGGGTGCCAACTGCTTACAGGAATCCGTGCGGGCCGGCAAAGTTACGACATTAAAGAATGTCAATACAATTGCGGACGGTACTGCGGTAAAGACACCGGGCACAGAAATCTTCCCTTACCTCAAGGAAAATCTGGATGGTATCATTACTGTTGGTGACGAGGAACTGGTAGTCTCCTTCCTGGATATGGTGGAGAATCATAAGATGGTAGTGGAGAATTCGGGATTGCTGACGGTGGCTGCATTGAAGCATCTTGATGCAAAGAATAAGAAGATCGTGGCGATTCTTAGCGGCGGCAATATGGATGTAATAACCATGTCTTCGGTGGTACAGCAGGGGCTTGTGCTGCGGGATCGGATCTTCTCGGTATCGGTGCTTTTGCCTGATAAACCGGGCGAACTGTCCAGAGTGGCGGATGTGATCGCGAAACAGAATGGCAATGTGATCAAGCTGGAACATAATCAATTTGTCTCCATCAACCGTAACGCGGCCGTGGAACTGCGGATCACGATGGAGGCCTACGGGACGGAGCATAAGAATCAGATCATCTCTGCGCTGCAGCAGAACGGTTACCAGCCGAAACTGATCCGGGCAAGTATCTAAGGCCCATTTTTCGCGAAGAGTTTATATCTGGGATGACATTTGGTTACAATAGTAACTGGTGATTCGAAAGCAGAATGGATCTCTACAATAATAGTCATGTAGTGCAGGTATGCTTTGCTGATCTAGGAAGTGACAAAATGGGGTTATAGGATGGAGAAAAATAAAAAAGTATTCAAAAAAAGCAAGACAGGATGGATCAGGAAATATATTATTATAACAGTGGCAGCTTTTGTCTATTCGGTGGCGCTCAGCCTTTTTATCGATCCGAATGATATGGCGCCTGGCGGGCTGACCGGTGTAGCGATCATTTTGAGCAGATTGGTGCCAGTCAGTACCGGTACGTTGATCTTGCTTCTGAATATACCGATCCTGCTTTTCGGCGTATGGAAGTTCGGGATTGGTCTGACTATTTCGACGATCTATGCTACGGTATTGATTTCCTTTTTTACCAATATGTTATCAGGTGTGGGAGCGGCCACGGATGATATACTGTTGGCAGCGGTGGCGGGCGGTATCCTACAGGCAATCGCCATCGGATCGATCTTCAGGGCCGGAGCGACAAGCGGCGGTGTGGATATCATCGTCAAGGCGCTTAAGCTTAAACTGCCGCATTTGAAGACGGGGAATCTTTTCTTGATGATAGACGCTACGGTGGTGACATTATCCGGTATTGTCTTCCGTGATGTGAATGCCGCGCTGTATGCGGCAGTGGCAGTAGGGTGCTGTTCGGTGGCCATGGATGTTGTGTTGTATGGCCGGGATGAAGCGAAACTCCTCTATATCATCAGTGATAAGCCGGAGCAGATCACCCAGCGGTTGTTGGAAGATCTGGATGTGGGCACCACCTATATCAATGGGCAAGGCGCCTACAGCGGCAATGAGAAGCGGGTTATCATGTGTGCCATGAAGAAGACAACATTTCCGAGAGCAGAAGAAATCGTGAAGGAGGAAGATGCGGATTCTTTTATGATCGTGACCAGCGCCACGGAGATCTTCGGAGAAGGGTACAAAAGTTATTTCAGTGAGCGGATCTAGGGACGGAGCACCGGATGGGGAGAAGTATATGCAGGATATGAATTTACGGAGTAAGAGACATAAGAGGAAACACAGGAGAAACGAGAACGGGATCCTGGTCGGTTCGATCGTTCTGTGTCTGGTGACTTTGGCAGCCATCACTATTACATTGATCATGGTCTTTCGGTATCGTTCCATCCAGATGGAAAATACAGTGGTCATGAATGAGCTGGAGGCTGTGCGGATGGATCAGACGGTCACCTACACGCAGGGCGAGGTGGATGCCATGATCGCCGGTGCGGTGACGGAGGCTACAGATCGGGCGACGCAGGAGGTACAGTCTGATTTTCTGGAGAAATTAAAAGAATTGATGTTGAACGGCGACGGGACGCTTGCCATGCTCCGCTATTTCTATCCGGATGAGATTGTGGTGGCAGATGCGGGGGAGTATCACTTTTTTCCCATATCCGATGATCTGGCACGGCATACATACGATCTGGAGCAGTTTGTCAAGAACGACGATCAGGTCATGAACTATTATGACAACAGTCAGTGGATTTCCCGCAAGGGGATTGACGTGTCGAAATATCAGGAGGAGATTGACTGGGAACTGGTGGCCGACGACGGTGTGGAATATGCCTTCATCCGTCTGGGAATCAGAGGATACACCAAGGGAGAAATCCAGGAGGATGAAAATTTCAAGGACAATATCCAGGGAGCGCTGCACAATGATATCGGTGTTGGGGTATACTTTTTCACACAGGCAGTGAGTGTGGAGGAAGCCGAGGAAGAGGCACAGTTTGTACTGGATGCGCTGGAGCCTTATCAGATTGATTACCCGGTGGTAATCGATGTGGAGGCAGTATCTAACGCCAACGCCAGGACGAAGGATCTGACGAAGGAGGAGCGAACCGCGTACTGTATCGCTTTCTGCGAGAAGATCAGAGAAGCCGGATACACGCCGATGATCTACGGCAATATGAAGACCTTTATGTTGATGCTGGATCTGCCGCAGCTGGAGGAATATGAGAAGTGGGTTGCTTTCTATGATGAAACGATGTATTATCCCTATGCCTTTAAGATCTGGCAGTATACGGATGAGGGCAAAGTAGCAGGAATCGAGGGGAATGTGGATTTGAATATCAGCTTTGAAGAGGCAGACGGCTTACAGGATGAGTAACCGTAAAGTTTCGGCCGGATGCCCCGCAGCGGGATACAGGGCACCGTGAATGGTAACGGGCACCTTTGTCCGTCCGGAACCGCATTTAAAATACAGTTGTTTTCGGGCAGGGGTTCATGATAAAATAAGAGCAGTTAAAATTGCAGAAAGGCGGGGTTATCAATGAAATACGAATTTGAAGGAACGGTGGAATTCCGTGAGAATGAGAACACGATCGCGGTGCCCTTTAATGTATGGGAAGTGTGTGAGAAGGTGGGAGACGCGCCGGTCAGGGTGTGCTTCGACGATGTCTGCTTTATATGTGATCTGGTGCCGAAGGGACAGGGATATTATGATATTCCGGTTAATCCGGATACGCTGGCCAAGGTGGAGCTGGGCAAGAAGTATCTGATCTCGATCGAGATCGTGGGCAATGTGGTGAGCATGGGAGGCAGTCCCTACAGCACGGAACATCCGATCCGTAAGATTGACAGCGTGGATTTGGTGACGCAGCCCTGGGACGGTCTGTGCGGACAGGCCTGTATAGCCATGATCGCGGGTACTTCGTTGGATGAAGCCTGTGATATCATGAAGTGCCGTGAGTGGCAGGCGAATATGAGCAAGATGATCGCCACTCTGGAGTATCTGGGAATTCGCCATGCGGACAAGATCGTCTATACGCTGGGCAAACATGTGGAGCTGCCGCACTGTTGTATTATCATGGAGAAGATGGGCAGATACAGTCATTATCTGGTGCACTTCGGCGGTGGGTATTATGAGCCTAATCAGGGTGTACTCAAGGAGTTTGACCAGACGAAGATGGTTGGCTATCTGGAGATCATAACACCATAAAGAATAGTGAACTGCGAAATTAAAGCAGAAGAAAGCACTCGATGTAAAGAAAAAATACTTGACACCCGCTCAAACCTATAGTAGAATGCATAAGTCGGGTGTGTTGTAGCATGTCCGGCAGGGGTTAGTGATATGGAAAAGATCGTGGAACAGGGATTGTTGTATGATTTCTATGGAGAGCTGCTGACGAAGCATCAACGGCAGATCTATGAGAGGATCGTATACGATAATCTGTCACTTGGAGAGATTGCACAGGAAGAGGGCGTCAGCAGACAGGCAGTGCATGACATGGTAAAGCGTTGTGACAAGATTCTGCAGGGTTATGAAGAGAAACTTAAGCTGATCGCCAGATTCGAGAGCATGAAGAGGAAGATTGCCTGCATCAGCCGGCTGTCAGAGCAGCTGGAAGATGCTGAGGCGTCAGACGAAGAGCAGTATCGTCTGTACGGTGCCAGGATCAAGGAGTTGTCGCATGAGATCCTGCAGGAGTTGTGATACAGGTTAATAAGATTTGAAAGGCATGGGATCCTATGGCGTTTGAAAGTTTAACCGATAAACTGCAGAATGTGTTCAAGAACCTGAGAAGTAAGGGACGTCTCACGGAAGCGGATGTCAGGACGGCTCTGAAAGAAGTGAAAATGGCGCTGCTAGAGGCGGATGTCAACTTCAAGGTGGTGAAGCAGTTCGTCAAATCGGTGGAAGAGAGAGCCATCGGCGCGGATGTATTAAATGGACTGAATCCAGGTCAGATGGTAATCAAGATCGTCAACGAAGAGATGATCTCCCTGATGGGTTCAGAGACTACGGAAATCACGCTGCAACCGGGCAAGTCGATCACAGTCATCATGATGTGTGGTCTGCAAGGTGCCGGTAAGACGACTACCACGGCCAAGATAGCCGGCAAATTGAAGCTGAAGGGCAAGAAGCCGCTGCTCGTAGCCTGCGATGTCTATAGACCGGCAGCAATCAAACAGCTGCAGATCAACGGTGAGAAACAACAGGTTGAAGTTTTTGCCATGGGAGAGAACCACAAGCCGGTGAATATTGCGAAGGCGGCTGTGGAACATGCCCAGAAGAACGGACATAATGTAGTGATCCTGGATACGGCGGGCCGTCTTCATATCGATGAAGAGATGATGGCGGAACTGAAGGAGATCAAGAGTCATGTGGACGTGCATCAGAGTCTGCTGGTAGTAGATGCCATGACAGGCCAGGATGCGGTCAATGTGGCGAAGGATTTTGATGAGAAGATTGGAATCGACGGGGTGATTCTCTCCAAGATGGACGGTGACTCCAGAGGCGGTGCGGCGCTCTCCATCAAGGCCGTGACGGGCAGGCCGATTCTGTATATCGGTATGGGAGAGAAACTCTCGGATCTAGAGCAGTTCTATCCGGATCGTATGGCCAGCCGGATCCTTGGCATGGGAGATGTGCTGACTCTGATCGAGAAGGTGCAGCAGAATCTGGATATAGACGAAGAGAAAGAGAAGCAGATGGCGGCCCGGATGAAGAAGGGCAAGTTCGATTTCGAGGATTATCTGGAGAGCATGAAGCAGATGCGCAATATGGGCGGTCTGTCCGGTATTCTAAGTATGATGCCGGGAATTGGGAGCAAGATGGGAGAGATAGAGTCCATGGTGGATGAGAGGCAGTTAGCCCGCATGGAGGCGATCGTGCTGAGCATGACGCCGGCGGAACGGCAGAATCCCAAGTTGCTCAATCCCAGCAGGAAGCACAGGATCGCGAGAGGCGCCGGTGTGGATATTGCGATCGTCAATAAATTTATTAAGCAGTTTGAGCAGTCCCAGAAGATGATGAAGCAGCTTCCCGGCATGATGGGCGGTAAGCGAGGCAGGGGCCTGTTCGGCGGTATGGGTGGTATGAAATTCCCGTTTTAAGGATTGACTGATAGGATATGCAGGCGATTCTTAAGGGTTTCAAATAATATACTAATACTTTTTATAATGGAGGCAAAGAAAATGGCAGTTAAGATCAGATTAAGAAGAATGGGACAGAAGAAACATCCTTTCTACAGAATTGTAGTGGCAGATTCCAGATCTCCGAGAGACGGAAGATGCATCGCTGAAATCGGGACATATGATCCCAATACAGATCCCAGTACCTACAAAGTAGACGAAGAAGCAGCTAAGAAATGGTTAGCAGACGGCGCTCAGCCGACAGAAGTTGTCAGCAGGATTTTCAAGAGCGTAGGCATTACCAAATAGTAGTCCGTTATACAAAACAGCTTTTGGAGGTGGACAATGAAGGAATTGGTTGAAGTGATCGCCAAAGCTCTTGTAGAGAATCCGGATGAAGTAGTTGTTACGGAGAAGGAAGAGGGTAAGAATATTACCGTTGAGCTTCATGTTGCAGCGTCGGATATGGGTAAGGTGATCGGTAAGCAAGGCCGCATCGCGAAGGCGATCCGTTCCGTTGTGAAGGCCGCATCGTCGAAAGACAATAAGAGAGTAGATGTAGAAATTATCTAGCGAACAGCCTCACGGAGTAATCTGTGAGGTTTGTTATATCGTAGGAAAGTGTGCATTTACATTGTGCCATAAGAATTCTGCGGTGTGCAGATCTTGCGGACAGCAATCCGGAGATTTACAGAAAGGACAGCTATGATATCTGAATTACAGGTCGGCGTTATCACACAGACGCACGGTATCAAGGGAGAAGTCAAGGTATTTCCGACAACGGATGATGCCACCCGATTTAAGAAGTTAAAAGAAGTGATCATGGATACGGACAGGGAACGCCTGCATATGGAAATAGAAGGCGTCAAATTTTTCAAGCAGTATGTGATCGTCAAATTTAAAGGATATGACTCCATCAATGATGTTGAGAGATATAAGAATGCAAAGCTCTACGTGACAAGGGATAAGGCGGTACAGCTGAAGAAAGATGAATATTTCGTCGCCGATCTGATCGGTATGCGGGTTGTGACTGAGGAAGGAGAGACCTTTGGCACATTGAAAGATGTGATGGCGACGGGAGCCAACGATGTGTATGTGGTGGAGCGTGACGACGGGAATGAGGCGGAAGTGCTTCTGCCGGCGATCAGAGAGTGCATTAAGAAGATCGATATGGAGACAGGAGCGATCACGGTGCACATCATGGACGGATTGTTGTGATCATATATGCGGGTGAGTACAGATTTTGCGGTTATGAGTTAGAGACTGAAACTACAGGGCCGTGAATTTACAGGCCGATAGTTTACAGATGCTGGAAAGGAACGGGTATCTTACTATGATGAATTTCCATATCCTCACGCTTTTTCCGGAGATGGTTATGCAGGGGCTGCATACCAGTATTCTTGGAAGGGCGGTGGAACGGGAATATATTTCCATCGAGGCCGTGAATATCAGAGATTATACATTGGATAAACATGGCAAAGTAGATGATTACACTTACGGTGGCGGCGCAGGGATGCTGATGCAGGCACAGCCGGTCTATGATGCCTGGCGGGCGGTGTCAGAGAGGATCACTGCGCGTGGGGCGGCTCAGGGTAGAGTTATATATGTGACGCCTCAAGGGAAGACTTTTCACCAGAAAATGGCGCAGGAACTGGCGGGGGAGGAAGACTTGACCTTTCTTTGCGGGCACTACGAAGGCATTGACGAGCGGGTGCTGGAAGAGATCGTAACAGATGAGATTTCTATAGGGGATTATGTGCTCACCGGCGGGGAACTGCCGGCTATGGTAATGATTGATGCCATAGCGAGGTTAGTGCCCGGCGTACTGCATAATACAGATTCTGCGATGACGGAGTCCTTCTGCGACGGATTATTGGAGTATCCTCAGTATTCCAGGCCGGAGATCTGGCATGATAAGCGGGTGCCGCCGATATTGCTTTGCGGTGACCACGCCAAAGTGGATGCCTGGCGGTTAGAGCAGTCTGTCATAAGGACCAGGGAGCGCAGGCCGGATCTGTACGAGGCGTATTGTAAAAGAATCCAACCTCTTTAATAAAGTTGTAACAGTTCAGCCCTTATCATTCATAAAAATGTCTGCTACGCATCCGGCGCCGCCTCGCGGCTCAACTGTTATATAAAGTTAAAGTAAAACCATAAATTTACTTGCAATCATCTCCATAATATGCTAAATTATTAATGTTGCGAAAAAGATGGTCCTCTGTTACAGAATGTATTAAGAACATCCAAAGAAATAGGAGGCAGATTATGAACCAGATTATCAGAGAAATCGAAGCAGAGCAGTTGAAGGACAAGATTGACGAGTTTAACGTTGGTGATACCGTTAAGGTATACGGTAAGATCAAGGAAGGTAACCGCGAAAGAATCCAGGTTTTCGAGGGTACTGTATTGAAGAAGCAGGGCGGCAGCAATAGAGCTACTTTCACAGTTAGAAAGATTTCTAACGGCGTTGGCGTTGAGAAGACATGGCCTATGCATTCCCCGAACGTAGAAAGAGTCGAGGTAGTCAGAAGAGGTAAGGTGAGACGTGCGAAGCTGAACTACTTAAGAAACCGTGTCGGCAAGAAAGCTAAAGTGAAAGAACTGGTAAAATAAAGCGGTGACAAGGAAGGCAACAGGACTGGAATCCATTGATGATAAACAGGATATAAGGTGATAGAACTGGTACTACAAAGAGATTTGTAGTATCAGTTTTTTTATGCTAAAATAAGATTATATTGCGGCCTGCAGCTGCAGTGTATGTAGGAGAAAGGGACGGTCATTGTTATGGGGTTATATCGTATTTTGTTGGTGGATGATGAGGAGGAGGTCCGCAAGGGAATCATCCGCAAGATGGAGTGGGAGAAACTGGGATTTGAGGTAGTGGGAGATGCCGAAAATGGCGAGGAAGCGTTGGAGAAGGTTGAACAGCTGCAGCCGAATGTAGTGATCACGGATATCCGTATGCCATATATGGACGGGCTTGCGTTAACGAAAAGGATTCGGGAGAAATATCCTTCGATCAGGATCCTGATCTTCTCGGGATATGATGATTTTGAATATGCGCAGCAAGCGATCAAACTGCATGTAACGGAATATATTCTAAAACCAGTGAACGTAGAGGAGTTGTCGGAGATCCTTACCAAGGTCAGAGAGAATCTGGAGGAAGAGATCAAGCAGCGTCGCGATATTGATTCTCTGCGGGAAAGTTATCTCGGGAATTTGCCGATCCTGCGGGAACTTTTCCTAAATGATCTCGTGCGGGGTGTGGCAGATACAGAATCCATGGTACCAAAACTTGAGGAGTATGGCATCGATATCCTGGATGCCTGCAGGTGGGTGGCGGCGGTCATCCACGTGGAGCGTACGGAGGCACAGACACTTACCCTGCCTTGGGAATTGATTCCCATTTCTGTGCGTGGACTGGTGGAGGATTCTCTTCGGGGGTATTATCGGTATGCCATCTTCAATTCCACGGATGAGATCACCGTGATCGCAGCCATCGATGAGAACAATACACAGACAGGGTTAAGCAACCTGCTTCATGACATCTGTAAGGAGTGTCGCCGAGTGTTGGAGGTTGCGATCACGATAGGCGTGGGCTATAGTTGTGAGATGCTGTCAGAGATCAGCCATTCCTATCAGTCGGCGATGGATGCGCTGGGATATCGGGCTATCGTCGGTACAGGGAAGCCCATCTATATCAATGATGTGGAACCCGTGGGCAAGGGTAAGCTGCAATTTGGCGACAAGGATGAGGAAGAACTGGTGGCGGTCATTAAGTTCGGCACGCCGGAGAAGATTGATAATATGATCCGTAAACTTTTTGCCCGTATGGAGGATGCGAAAGTTCATACCAGACAATATCAGGTGTACATGCTTTCCATCGCCAACTGCATGATCAGGCTTATGCAGCAATACGATCTGGACATGGATGAGATGTTTGACTCCACAGCACAGTATACAGAGGTCTTGGAGGGCATTTGTCATCGGGAGGAATTTGTGGATCGCCTCGCAACGATCGCCTACCGCATGAATGAAGTTATGAATAGGGAGCGGGACAACACTACGCGCAAAGTCATTCAGGAAGCGAAGGAATATATCAGGGAACATTTTTCAGAACCGGAGCTGTCTGTAGAGACATTATGCCGTCACTTGCATATGAGTCCGGCTTATTTTTCCACTGTGTTTAAAAAGGAAACGGGACAGGCATATGTTAACTATCTGACCGAAGTACGGCTGAAGAAGGCGGTGGAGCTTTTGAATGAAACGGATGACAAGACGTATATGATCGCGCAGAAGGTGGGATACCAGGAACAAAATTATTTCAGCTATGTATTCAAGAAGCGGTATGGCGTATCACCCACCAAGTACCGCGGGACACAGTCAGAAGTGCAGTAACAAGTAAGGCAGGACTGATCAGCTTCGCTGAATGCTGTGGATGTCTTTCAGTTGCCGGTATGAAAGCCGGAAATAATTTGAGGATTATAGATCGCTTTGCGGAATCATGAGATTAGCGTTAGCATTATGAGAGAGGAGCGCCATGGAACAGCAGATGCCGACGGGATCTGGCAAAAAGACCAGCATACGTTATACGATTTTCAGTTATTTTACGATTAGTGCTCTGGCTGTCATTGTCCTGATCGGAGTGACTCTTTATGCACAGATGTCCCAACAGCTCAAAGCGGCTGTACGGGAAGAGAACCAGGCGGTCTTAGGACAGATCAATCGTTCGGTGGATTCCTATCTGCGTACCATCATGAAGCTGTCCGACAGCCTGTATTATGGTGTCATTAAGAATGCTGATCTGGACAAAGAGACGGTAAACAGCCAGATCACACTGTTGTACGACAATAACAAAGACAGTATTGCCAATATCGCTCTATTGTCCAAGGATGGCGAACTTCTGGAGGCAGTGCCGGCGGCGCGCCTGAAGACAGGCATTGACGTAACGAAGGAGCAGTGGTTTGGTAATACGCTCAATAGGACAGACAACCTGCATTTTACCACGCCGCATGTGCAGTATATTTTTGATAATAACGAGAATCAGTACCGGTGGGTCATCACCCTGACCAGAGCAGTGGAGATTACCCACGGCACTTCCACAGAGCAGGGGATTCTGCTTCTGGATATCCGTTACAGCAGCTTACAGCAGATTCTGGACAATATTACCCTGGGTAACCAAGGATATCTGTATATGATCAGCAGCAATGGGGATCTGATCTATCACCCCCGTATGCAGATGATCGAAACGGGACAAATGTCAGAAAATACTGTTATGGCGACAGACTACCGGGACGGTAGTTTTCGGGAAAGATATGAGGGAGAATGGCGCGAAGTCAGTGTGAAATCCGTGGGATATACGGGATGGAAATTATTAAGTGTCACGCCGGAAAAGGGACTGCCTTTAAATAACCTGAAGATACAGTTGTTCGGTGTCTTTGTGATCGGGGCTTTTCTGCTGGTGTTGATTTTGACCAATAATTTCATCTCTTCCCGTATCACCACACCGATTCAGAAACTGGAAAAATCCGTCAATGCGATCGAGGCCGGGGATCTGGATACGGAAGTATATCAGGGAGGATCCTATGAGATCAGGCACCTTGGACGTTCGATCGGTGAGATGGCCAAGCGGATCAAAACGCTGATGGAAGACATCGTGGCGGAGCATGAATCTAAACGTAAAAGTGAGTTCGATATTTTACAGTCCCAGATCAACCCGCATTTTCTCTATAATACACTGGATATCATCGTATGGATGATAGAGAATGAACAGAAGCAGGATGCCGTGCGGATCGTGACGGCACTGGCAAGATTCTTTCGGATCAGTCTAAGCAAAGGGAAAAGTATCATAACAGTCAGGGATGAGTTGGAGCATGTACGCAATTACCTGATGATCCAGCAGACAAGATTTAAGAACAAATTTGTATATACGATCGATGCCGAAGATGACGTAATGGAACTGGTGAGCCTGAAGCTGATGCTGCAGCCGTTAGTTGAGAATGCCATATACCATGGCATGGAATTTATGGATGGGGACGGAGAGATCTGCGTGAAGGTATACCGTGAGGATGCGGAGCTGTGGTTTCGGATCAGTGATAATGGGCTTGGCATGACAGAGGAACAGACAAGAAGTCTTCTCGATGAACAGAATCACATATCTTCCAAGCGAGGCTCCGGTATTGGCGTCAAAAATGTAAACGAACGGATCAGGCTGTACTTCGGTGAAAGCTATGGCCTCGCGATCTGGTCAGAACCCGATGAGGGAACAGTCATTACGATTCATCTTCCGGCATTGGCCTATTCGGAGACAACGCAGAAGGAGCGGATATGATAAACAAAAGTGGAAAAGTGCTGGTAGGCGTATACGTTGTGTGTCTGGTAGTGTTGTTTCTTATGTGCTCCACGGATCTGATCATTCGTGAGCCGGAGCGGGAAATCTATCAGATTGCAGTGATCATCGAGGATGTGCGAAGTGACAATTATGGTAATTTCCGTAAGGGAATGGATCAGGGGGCGGCTGAGTTTAATGCGGATATTCAGCTGATCACCCTGTATGAAAAACTGGATGCCATAGAGCAGATGGAGTTGATGGACCGGGAACAGCAGGACGGTGCCGACGCATTGATCGTGGTGCCGGTGGAGGAAGAGCAGATATCGGGGAAACAGATGACGATTCCGGTAATCCTGCTGCGTGCCGGTGTGGCAGAAGCGTCCGGTATGGGCAATGTGATCGTTGATTATGAGAAAATGGGAGAATTGCTGGCCCGGAAGATCTTAGAAGAACAGCCGAAAGAAAAGACGGTGTATGTGTTGGTAGATTCGGCCGTGCAGAGCGATATGGATCGTCTTTTTCTAAAAGGTGTTGATGCAGTGTTTGCAGAGGAAGGACGCAGTGTGCAGAGGATTATGAGACATGAGGTAGACCGATTCTGGATGATGCTGGAGAGGACAGGGATGAAGGAACCGGAAGAAGTGGTAATTCTGGCCGAGAATCAGGAAATTCTGACAGAAGCAGCAGGCGTCCTGGCTGGCAGTGAGACGGTCTTTTCTGCTGTCGCCGGTCTATATGGCAGAGGCACCACGATGTCGATCCTCAATTATCTGGATCGCGGAGTGATCAAGGGCATCTGCGTGACGGACGAATTCAGTCGGGGGTATTATAGTGTGCGTGAGGCAGTCCGGGCACTGGAAGGGGCGGGCAGCGTCCCCACAGTGATGGAACCTTATTATATACAAAAGGAGGATCTGCGGGATCCGGCTTTTGAGAAAATGTTATTTCCGATCGAGTGAAGGAATTTGCAGTTGTCCTAAGGACATGCGCTCACTTGGCTCCACATTGCTGAATGGTCAGTAACATGTATTGACGAGAAGATAAGGAAGGCAGGCACAGAAAAGTGAAAAGAAACAGCAATCTTCAAAGAATCAGGATAAAGAGTGTATGGTGTTCCGGATGGACATTCAGGACCGCAGTACTGTTGTGCATGGTGTGCCTGCTTTTGACCTCCTGTCAGGGAGTTCACAGGGAAGAAGAGAAGACATCGATCCGCATCGGTATCAGCTTGTATCGTGGAGATGATACTTTCATTAATAATATCCGCAGTATCATAGAAGAAAAGGCCAAAGAATATGAGCGGGAAAGCGGCATTAAGGTAACGCTGGATATTCAGGAGGCCAAGGGCAGCCAGAATACTCAGAATAATCAGGTGGAGCGGCTTATCTCCTTAGGGTGTGACGTGCTGTGCATCAATCCGGTGGACCGTATGGACACCTCACTGATCATCGATAAGGCGATGACTGCGGGAGTGCCGGTGGTATTCTTTAATCGTCAGCCGGTGGAGGAGGATATGAACCGTTGGGACAAGCTTTATTATGTAGGGGTGGATGCCAAAGAAACGGCGGTCCTGCAGGGGCAGATGGTGGTAGATCTGTATCGGAAGCAGCCGGAAGCAGTGGACTTAAATGGAGATGGTGTGGTCAGTTATGTGATGCTGGAAGGAGAAAGCAGCCATCAGGACTCCCTGATCCGCACGGAATGGTCTGTACAGACGCTGAAGAATGGCAGCGTACCCATTGAAAGGATCACGGGAGGCATTGCCAACTGGGAGCGCAGTCAGGCATCGGCGTTGATGGAGCAGTGGCTTTCCGAGTATCCGGATACCATCGAATTGGTGATCAGCAACAATGATGATATGGCGCTGGGAGCCATCGACGCTTTAGAACGGGCACAGACAGAGGGTGTGAACGTGATCGGCATAGACGGCACCACGCCGGGATTGGAGGCTATTGAGAACGGGAAACTGTTGGGTACGGTCTCTTCCAATAAAGAAGCTTATTGCGACGCGATCCTGGAACTGGCGGCCAGTTGTGCACTGGAAGTGGAACTGCCAGAGGAATATCCTTTGACGGATAATAAGTATTTCTGGACGCCGCAGGAGATATTAATTACAAAAATCAAAGAAAATCCATAACTATTCCAAGAAAATCTTATGGAAAACGAATAAATAATTCGGTACAATAGCCTTGTCAGTGGTCATAATGTGTAAAAGGGAGTGCACATTATGGCATAAGATGATAAAATCGCCTAAAATTGGCAGAATAAAGGAGGATTTGTAACTATGAAATTGAAAAAAGTGCTTGCGATAGCAATGGCATCCATGATGGTATTCGGTCTGACAGCATGCGGCGGCGATGATGCAGCGCCTGCAACGACAGATGCACCTGCAGAAGAGGCTCCGGCTGAAGAAGAAGCACCTGCAGAAGAGGAAGCTCCGGCCGAAGAAGAAGCAGAGGCTGAGGCAGAAGACGCAGCGGCAGAGGATGCTGACGCAGTAGCGGAAGCAGCAGGAGCAGGCGGCAACATCGGTGTCTGCATCTATAAGTTTGATGACGCATTCATGACCACATACCGTAACGCACTGCAGGAGATCCTGGAGGGCAAGGGTTATACAGTAACTTTCATGGATGGTAAGAATGACCAGGCTGAGCAGAACAACCAGATCAACAACTTCATCGCACAGGGCGTTGACGCACTGATCATCAACCCGGTTATGACATCTGCAGCAGACCAGATCATCGCTACCGTTAAAGACGCAGGCGTACCGACCGTTCTGATCAATCGTGAGCCTACGGCAGAGCAGATGAGCGCATATGACAAGCTGGTTTATGTAGGATGTGACGCACGTCAGTCTGGAACCATGCAGGGTGAACTGATCCTGGATACCGAGAATAAGGGTGATATCAATGGCGACGGTAAGGTTTCCTACATCATGATCCAGGGTGACCCGGAGAATGTTGACGCACAGTATCGTACAGAGTTCTCTGTAAAGGCACTGACAGACGCTGGTATCGAAGTAGAAGAGCTTGATCTGCAGCGTGGTGACTGGGATCGTAACAAGGGCCAGGAGATTGCACAGAACGACCTTGCTAAATTCGGTGACCAGATCGAAGTTATCTTCTGTAACAATGACGATATGGCAATCGGCGCTTTGCAGGCAATCCAGGCAGCAGGCCGTACAGTAAACGAGGACATCTATCTGGTAGGTGTTGATGCTCTTGACGCTGCTCTTAACGAAGTGGCATCCGGCAACATGACAGGTACAGTTCTGAATGACGCTCAGGGTCAGGCAGAAGGCGCTGTTGCAGCTATGGAAGAGCTGCTTGGCGGTAAGACATATGCGTCTGGCGAGCAGTCCATCTATGTAGACTATGTGAAGGTTACTCCGGATAACGTAGCTGACTTCCAGTAATCAGAAGCAGTCCACAATAATATGAGAATGTAAATCAGAAAGAAGTGCGTGTGCATTTGGCGCATGCACTTCTTTCTGATACATAAAGGGGGTTATCAATTTGTCAGAGTATCGTTTGGAGATGCATAATGTCGTAAAAACATTTCCAGGTGTCAAAGCGCTGAACGGTGCGCAGTTGAATTTGCGGCCGGGTACGGTCCATGCCCTGATGGGTGAGAACGGAGCCGGTAAATCTACCCTGATGAAGTGCATGTTCGGTATCTACCACATGGATGAGGGGGAAGTGATCTATGAAGGAGAAAAAGTACAGATCAAGGGTCCGCTGGATGCCTTGAACCGAGGTATCGCCATGGTACATCAGGAGCTGCAGCCGATTCCGGAAAGAAGCATCGGTGAGAATATCTATGTAGGGCGTTATCCGGTCAGGAAGCTTGGTCCGGTGACCGTGATCGATCATGATAAAATGTATGAAGATGCGGCCAGAGTATTGGAAGAGGTGCATCTGAATTTCGACCCGAAGGCGAAGCTGGGAAGTCTTTCGGTATCCCAGATGCAGCTGGTCGAGATCGCGAAGGCGGTATCTGCCGACTGTAAGGTGCTGATCCTGGATGAGCCTACCTCATCTTTGACAGCCGCAGAGGTAGAGGCGCTATTTACTATCATCAATGAGCTGCGCAGCAAGGGCGTATCCATTGTCTATATCAGCCATAAGATGGATGAGATCCTGCGGATCAGTGATGAAGTTACGATCATGCGTGACGGACAGTATATCGGAACCTGGTCGGCCAAAGATCTGACCACGGATTTCATCATCACCAAGATGGTTGGCCGTGAACTTTCCGAACTGTATCCGACGCGCGAGAATGTGCCCGGTGAAGTGGTCTTTGAGGTGGAAGATTTTACATCCATTAATCCCAAGAGTTTCCGTCATGTGTCATTCCAGCTGAAGAAAGGTGAGATTCTGGGCGTGGCCGGCCTGGTAGGCGCGCAGCGTACGGAACTGATGGAAGGCCTGTTCGGACTTCGCAGCCATACGGCGGGCAAGATTACTTATAAAGGGCAGGAGATTAAGATCAATCAGCCCAAGGACGCCATCAATAACGGTATCGCTATGCTGACAGAGGACCGTCGTGCTACGGGAATCCTGGGCGTGTTGTCCATTGCAGATAATGTTTCCATTGCATCCTTAAATCAGTATCTGATCGGCGGGTTTATGTTAGATGACGGTAAGATCGAACAGCTTGTTCAGGAGAATGTGGCGAAGCTTTCGATCAAGACACCGTCTTCCAAGACACAGATTCAGTCGCTTTCCGGCGGTAACCAGCAGAAAGTGCTGATCAGCCGCTGGCTGGCTAACAGTCCGGATGTCTTCATCATGGACGAACCCACACGAGGTATCGACGTGGGAGCCAAGTATGAGATCTACTGTATCATTGCCGAGATGGCAAAGCAGGGCAAGAGTATCATCATGATCTCGTCCGAGATGAGTGAACTCATTGGTATGTCCGACCGTATCATGGTCATGTGTGACGGCCGTGTGACCGGATTTATCGGCGGTGATGAAGCGAATCAGGAGAACATCATGGCACTTGCAACCCAGTTTGAATAAGGAGGGAGAACACTATCATGGCAAATTCATTTAATGTTAAGAAATTCTTATCCAACAATGCGATCATTATCTTGATCGTGCTGCTGGCTATTTTGACAGGCGCTACAACACAGAACTTTTTTACCATAACCAACTTTAAGAATCTGGTAGTCAACGTATCCCCCAGATTCATCATCGCCTGCGGTGTATCGGGCTGTCTGATCACCAAAGGTACGGATCTTTCCGCAGGTCGTGCGGTAGGTCTGGCGGCGTGTCTGGCAGCTATGCTGCTGCAGAGCGTTGACTATTCGGCGCGTATGCTGCCCTGGATGCCGGATATTCCGTGGCCGGTGGCTTTGATCATCGTTATGGTCATCATGGGATGCTTTGGCGGCGTTAACGGCGTGGTGATCTCTGTACTCAAGGTTCCGCCTTTCATCGCGACTCTGGGTATGCAGACCATTATCTACGGTCTCTGTTCCCTGATCACCAACAACCAGCCTATGGGCGGTTACAAGCCAAGCTATCTGACTGTTGCCAGCGGATCCCTGGGACCGATCCCTTATCTGATGATCTTCGCGATAGTGATCGGCGCTTATTTCTGGTTCCTGTATAATAAGACCCGTCATGGTAAGTATATGTATGCCATCGGTGGTAACGAGAATGCAGCACAGGTTGCCGGTGTCAACGTGCGCGGTTCCCTGATCCGTATCTACATTCTGGCAGGCTGCATGTACGCACTGGCAGGTTTCCTGGTAGGTGCGAAGGCCGGCGGTGCATCTACGGCGACCGGTAACGGCTATGAGCTGGAGGCAATCGCAGCCTGTACCATCGGCGGCGTATCTGCTAACGGTGGTGTGGGACGCGTAGGCGGTATCCTGATCGGCGTACTTGTATTCGAGATCTTGAAGATCTGTCTCCAGTTCCTTGGTGTGGATCCGGCTTATACATACATCGCACAGGGTCTTGTGATCGTGATCGCAGTTGCACTTGACCTGAGAAAATATCTGCAGAAAAAATAATAACACAAAAGGATGCAGATCAAATGATCATATGGAAAGGAATAGATGATATGGCAGAAGAGCAGAGAAAAGATGGGGAATTGGAGTTGAAGGAACAGCAGACTGATACAGAGGTGGCTGAGGAGAAGAAGTCTTCCGGCGGCAGTGTGTTTGAAGGGATTTATGATCAACTTCCGAATATTTCCATCCGTTCTCTGGATAGATTTATTCTGCTTTGTGTGATCGCGTTGGTGGCAGTGATCGTGTTCGGCGTGCTTAGGGCAAATCATATATTCTGATATAAAACAATAATTATTTCTATGAGGGTGGAGATATTTATTAAGCGCAGTGAGGGGGCTTTTCGTAAGGAGAGCCCCCTTTAAAGTAGGTGATACGCCGGATTCAGTAACTATGAAGCCGAAGGCTGAATAGTTACGGCAAGGCCAAGATTAGAGTTGAACATGATATATTGTTCGTGCTATACTATGAGAGTCGTGGACTTATACTCGCACTCTGTTTGCATGTCTCTGCATCAAAGAACACGGGCATGCGTATATGAGAAGAGTGCATACTGAGAAGTACTAAGATACCGTATAAGCATATATAAGAGGAAGATACGTGTGGCAAGAAGAAAAGGATTAACTTTTTATCAAAAGAAGAAAAGACTGGATTCCAGGATCATAAAGGATATATTCGAGATGATCGTGGGTGGTGTGGCGGCTGTCTTTCTGGCATTTGTGATCGTGTATTCGATCGGGATGCGTACAAGTGTTATCGGAGATTCTATGGAGACTACGCTGTTTAACGGTCAGGAGATTCTTGTGAACCGTGTACTATACAGGCTTTCCACGCCGAAACGAGGAGATGTTATCGTCTTTCTGCCAAATGGGAACCAGAATTCCCACTTTTATGTGAAAAGAGTAGTGGGTCTGCCTGGGGAAACAGTACAGATTAAAGATGGCAGCGTCTATATCGACGGTGTTTTCCTGGAGGAGCCAGAGGAATTTGACAGAATGGTCGACGCAGGGATCGCGGAAAATGAACTGACGCTGGCGATGGATGAATTCTTTGTATTGGGAGATAACCGCAACAGCAGCGAAGACAGCAGGTCCGGTAATATCGGAGGTGTCAAGAAAGACAATATCATCGGGAAAGCCTGGTTTCACATGTCAACGGGAGAGGAAGGCATCGGACTGATCGAATAATTTAAGAGTATGAGAAACAGATTCATTAATGTCTAGTACTCCGTACTGAAAACCCTTGTGCAAATATTTCGGTCTATTTTCCCGATTGCACAAGCCCAGAATACTCAACGTAGCCCGCTACGCCTCCGTTTCTGAACTTGTACACTCGAAAAAATATCCTCGAAAATTTGCACAGGAACTTCAAGTACGGAGTACTAGGGTGAAAGAACGCCGACAGGGCGATTTCAAGAATATAAGTCAGGAAAGGACAGGAAACAGATGAATTATCAATGGTATCCGGGACATATGACGAAGGCGAAACGGATGATGCAGGAAAACATCAGCCTGATCGATCTGGTGATAGAGTTGGTCGATGCGAGAATCCCGCTCAGCAGCAGAAATCCGGATATAGATGAGCTTGGCAGGAACAAGGCCAGACTGATCTTGCTCAACAAGTCAGATCTGGCGGATGAGAAGGCCAATAAACTGTGGATGGAATATTTTAAGGATAAGGGATTCCATGTGCTGGAGATCAATGCCAGAAGCGGTCAGGGACTGCGCGCAATCTATGGCATGGTCCGGGAAGCCTGTAAGGATAAGATTGAGCGTGACAGAAGAAGAGGCATCAAGAACCGTCCGGTGCGTGCGATCGTGGTGGGGATCCCGAATGTGGGGAAATCCACGTTTATCAATTCTTTTGCAGGCAAAGCCTGTACGAAAACCGGCAATAAGCCAGGTGTCACGAAAGGCAAGCAATGGATCAGACTGAATAAGGAACTGGAATTTCTGGACACGCCGGGTATCCTATGGCCCAAATTTGAGAGTGAAGAGGTAGGAAGGAATCTGGCGATGATCGGATCCATGAATGATGAGATCCTGCAGATGACGGAACTGGCGGCGGATCTGATCACTTATCTTTTGACTCATTACAGAGAGGCGCTGTATGAGAGATACCAGATCGAGCCAGGTCAGGATTGTATGGACGAAGGGGGTACACCGCTTGCGGTGCTCAATCATATCTGCGAAGTCCGTAAATGTTATAAAAAAGGGCAGGAGATTGATTACGAGAAAGCGTCGGCGATCGTGGTCGATGATTTCAGAAGCGGCCGGATCGGCCGGATTACGTTGGAATTGCCGGATTGTTCATGATAAGCATCTATCCGGTCATAAATGCACAAAGTAGGAAAGTGTTATTAAGAGATAGATTGGGGATATGACAGAATGAAAAAAGTACTGAAAGAGATCTTGAGCACCAGCCTTTACCTTTTGTTTGTTTTATGTGCTATTTATCTGGTGATCCATTTTGTGGGTCAGAGGACACAGGTACAGGGCAGTTCTATGGAGCCGAAGCTGAGCAGTGATGATAATCTGATCGTGGATAAGATAAGTTACCGTTTCCATGATCCAGAGCGATTCGATATCGTGGTATTTCCCTTTCGCTATGAGGAGAATACTTTTTACATAAAACGGGTGATCGGCTTGCCGGGAGAGACGATCCGGATTGATGAGATGGGGAACATACTGATCGACGGTAATATTTTGGAGGAGTCCTACGGCAAAGAAGTGATCCAGAATCCGGGCCGGGCATATGAGGAGATCGTGTTAGCGGATGATGAATATTTTCTGATGGGTGACAACCGGAATAACAGCACGGACAGCAGAGACCCTTCCGTGGGAAATGTCAGAAGGGATGAGATCGTAGGCAGGGCGTGGCTGCGGATCTGGCCGCTTGATAAGTTTGGGTTTATTAGACATCGGTGAGGTATCAATGAGAGAAAATATCAGAGAGATTACGGAGAAATTACAGGCAGCTGCGATAGAGGAACTGCCTGTTTTGCTTATAAAGTATACGGATGACGAGCGCACCGGGGTGCGTAGCGCCGTAGATAAAGGGCGCAGACGGATTCTTGCCTATGAAATGGAAGTGGCAAGAAGTAAAGAATTGCAGAAATACGAACAAGAATATGCGGCATATGAGTATGTCTGTGGGATCGATGAGGTTGGGCGCGGCCCGCTTGCCGGTCCGGTGGTGGCGGGTGCTGTCATTTTACCGAAAAACTGTGACATACTGTATATTAATGATTCCAAGAAACTATCCGAAAAAAAGAGAGAAGAACTTTATGATATCATTATGGAGCGGGCAGTTTCAGTGGGGATTGGCTATAGTACACCAGAGCGGATCGATGAGATCAACATTCTGCAGGCCACTTATGAGGCCATGCGTGAGGCAATCGGGAAGCTTGCGGTGATGCCGGACCTGTTGTTAAACGATGCAGTGACGATTCCACAGGTGTCCGTCAGGCAGGTGCCTATCATCAAAGGAGATGCCAAGAGCATTTCCATCGGTGCGGCCAGTATCGTGGCGAAGGTGACGAGAGACCGTCTGATGGTACAGTATGACGAAGTGTATCCGGAATACGGGTTTGCATCCAACAAAGGGTATGGCGCACAAGTACACGTGGATGCCTTGAGGAAATACGGGCCATGCCCGATTCACAGAAGATCGTTCATCACACATTTCTGTGAGACAGAGTGAGGCAGAAGTAGAGATCTGACATGACAGGTCTTGGGATCTATTTATTGCGCAGGGGGATAAGGGTTGAATCTGGCGGGGATTTTTAAACGGAATAATCAGAATATCAGAGCAAATGATACGGTGAAGTCATCGGAGGCAATGTCCAAGGGGGAACGGAACTATCGGGTACAGAATGAGATCAGGAATCTCCTGCCGGGGCAAACGATTCAGGGCGCAGTCGTCAACAGGAACGGCAATGTTGCGCAGATCGCACTCAGTCAGGAGCTGCTGATCAATGCCAGGATCGATCAGAGTATTAGTCTGGCATTGGGACAGAATATGAGCTTTGAAGTGAAGACTAACAACGGTTCAGTACTGTCCTTAACGCCGTTGTATGCCAATATGGCCAATCAGGCGACGATCCTGCGTGCCCTGGGAGCGGCAGGTCTTCCTGAGACCGCAGAGAATGTGGAGATGGTAGCCAGGATGATGGAGGAAGGTATGCCCATCGACAAGGATACGATCTTGAATGTCAGCAGACAGCTGCTGGAGTTTCCCGGGCAGAATCCGGCTTCTATCATCCAGATGATCCGTCTCGGTCTCGCGGTGACGGAGTTGAACATCGAACAGTTTGAGCAGTACCAGAATGCCGGACATCAACTGCTTGGCAGTGCGGAGACGATCATGAATGAACTGCCGGAAGTCTTTCGTGAACTGCTGAGTGAAGGAAGGACCGAGCAGGCGTTTGCCTTTTATGAACAAGTGCTGAATAACCTTGCGGAAGGTGACGACGCAGGAGCAGTGATCCGGAAAGGAACGGATAACGGAACGGAACAGACTGCCGGCGTCCTGCCGGAAGAGGGGGCGCAGCCCGGAAGGCTGATGGATCCTGGCTTTCTGCATGCAGAGGAGGTTGACAGAGGCGGCTCGGCACAAGAGGCAGGACAAAATCAGGATCTGACGGCGAAACAGTGGAGCACATTGAGCGATCTGCTGAGGGAACTCGGCATGGACGAACAGACGACAGGACAGATCAGGAACGGTGAATTGTCGGCAAAGGATGTGCTGGCATTGATACGTAATACGCTGTCTAGTGCGGGGGAACATGAGATGCCTTCCCAGATGTTGGAGCGGCTTTTTGCCGGAAAGGAATTTGAAGGGCTGCTGAAGGCAGAGGTGGGCAGACAGTGGCTGATCGAACCAAGGGATGTGGCCGATCCCCATAAGGTGGAGCAACTGTACGAAAGGATCCGAGAACAGAGTATGCGCCTGAATGAGGCGATACAGACGGCGGGCAAGGGGGATCTGCCCGTAGCAAGAAGTGTACAGAATCTGCAGAACAATGTAGATTTTATGAACCAGATGAATCACATGTTCGCCTATATCCAGCTGCCGCTTAAGCTGGCCGGCAACAATGCCCACGGTGATCTTTACGTTTACACGAATAAGAAGAATCTGGCGGCAAAGGATGGCAATGTGAGTGCGCTTTTGCATCTGGATATGGAACATCTGGGGGCCTTGGATGTGTATGTAGCGATGCAGCAGAACAAAGTAAGCACCAATTTTACGCTGCAGGATGAAAGTGCGTTAGATCTGATCGAACAGCATATCTCGCTGCTCGATGAGAGACTGACGAAAAGAGGATATGCATTAAAGGCACAATTTCAGATCAAAGAAGATGAGGAACAGGAAGGCGGTATTATGCAGAAGATTCTCGACCAGGAGAAGAATATCTCGGTACTTAGTCGTACTTCTTTTGATATGAGAGCGTGACAGAGGGCATTATGATAGGAGAGCATGAGCGGACAGAAGGCAGAAAGGAGAACAGGCGGTCATGGCACAGGAAGAACGGAAGAAACCGAAACAGGCCATCGCGTTAGAGTACGACCCCTCCGAGGAGGCACCCAGAGTCATCGCTTCCGGCAGGGGAGAACTGGCGGAACGCATTATCGAGAAAGCGAAGGAAGCGGCGGTGCCGGTCCATCGTGACGATAAGCTGGCGGATACCCTGTCCCGTTTGGAGATCGGGGATATGATTCCACCGGAGTTGTATGAGGTAGTTGCAGAGATTCTTATTTTCGTGGATTCCATGGATAAGATCAAGGCAAAGATGGCGTCGGCAAAGTAGCAGCGATTCAAACGGCTGTGCAGATATTATGGAAAGAATACTTATGGCAACAGAACATTTGTGCCTGGAATTACATGAGGTGCAAATATTTGAGACGGAGGCAAAGGTGAATACAAGAAAGCAGGGGGCACAGAAGGAAGAGGTAGTCTGTGCCTATTTATTATCCAAGGGTATCAGGGTCTGCGAACAGAATTTTCGCTCCAGACAGGGCGAGATCGATATCATCGGATATGACGGGGAATATCTTGTCTTTTTTGAGGTGAAGTATCGAAGCAGCGGCAGCAAAGGAACTGCCGCAGAAGCGGTTGGGTATGCCAAACAGAAACGAATCTGCCGGGTAGCCGATTACTATCGTGTAGTGCATCACTGCATGGAAGATACGCCGATCCGTTTTGATGTGGTAGCGGTGGATGGGGAGAACATTGCTTGGATCAAGGATGCGTTTGCGTATCTTGCCTGGCGGTAAAGAGCAGCCTGTCGTGTGAGACGGCAGGTTTAGCATGATGGAGGGTTAGTATGGAAGTATACAGACATTCAGGAAATATGCAAATGAGACAAAACAGGTCCGGGGGAGTAGAATATCTGACCTTTCCGCTGCTGGAACAGACAGGGATCGTGCGGCATCTGTTCTCTACAAGGTTAGGCGGGGTCAGCGAGGGCATCTACAGCAGTATGAATCTGAGTTATACAAGAGGAGATAAGAAGGCGGCTGTGGATGAGAATTTCAGAAGGATAGCCAACTTGCTGGGATGCAGTCTGGAAGATATTGTCTGTTCCGATCAGACTCATACCGTGAATCTGCGGGTGGTGACCAGACAGGATGGCGGTAAGGGAATTTTGCGGCCTAGGGATTATCATGACATAGACGGGCTCCTGACCGATGAACCGGGGATAGTGCTGGCCACTTTCTATGCGGACTGCGTGCCTTTGTATTTCGTGGATACGAGAAACCGGGCGGTGGCGCTGGCTCATTCCGGATGGCGGGGAACCGTGGCACGCATGGGACGATGTGTGGTGGAAAAGATGCAGCAGGTCTATGGTACGCGGCCGGAGGATCTAACGGCAGCTATCGGGCCTTCTATCTGCCAGTCATGTTACGAAGTCAGTGGGGATGTGGCGGAAGCTTTTTTACAGGAATTTGAGGGCCCCGGGCAGGCAGAACAGATTCTGGAGAAGAAGGACGGTGGCAAATATCAGTTGAACCTTTGGCGGGCTAATGAGATCACACTGCAGGAAGCAGGGATACCGGCAGGGCAGATTCAGGTGACCGATCTGTGCACTTGTCATAACAGTGATTACCTCTTCTCCCACAGGGCGAGTCAGGGAAGGCGGGGGAATCTGGGGGCTTTTCTGGGACTTTAGAAGTGAATTAAGAAAACATTAAAGAATTTCCCATCTTTTCCTTTAGGTTTTCTTGATAAGGTTATAACAGACATTATGATCCATACGATAAGCAGGGAGGATGACATGGCTAATATTCTGGTTTGTGATGATGATAGGGAGATCGTGGATGCGATCGAGATTTATCTGCTTCAGGAAGGTTATACGATCTATAAGGCATATGACGGGGAGCAGGCGATCAAGGTGCTCAAAGAACAGCAGATCCATCTGTTGTTGATCGACGTTATGATGCCCAAGCTGGACGGGATCCATGCCACTTTAAAGATCAGGGAGTATTCCAGTATCCCGATCATTATCCTGTCGGCGAAATCGGAAGATAACGATAAGATTCTGGGATTGAACATCGGGGCAGACGACTACGTGACGAAGCCTTTTAACCCGTTGGAATTGCTGGCGAGAGTGAAGTCCAATTTAAGACGCTATACGACGCTGGGGAATCTGAATACGGAGAATAACGCACTGTTCCAGGTGGGAGGGCTGTGTATCAATGATGATACGAAGGAAGTGACGGTAGACGGTGACATTGTGAAGCTGACGCCGATCGAGTATAATATTCTGTTGCTGCTGGTGAAGAACTGCGGCAGAGTCTTCTCCATCGATCAGATCTATGAGAGTATCTGGAACGAGGAAGCTATCGGGGCAGATAACACGGTGGCGGTACATATCAGACATATCCGTGAGAAGATCGAGATCAATCCGAAAGAGCCAAGATACTTAAAGGTTGTCTGGGGTGTGGGCTATAAGATCGAAAAGCAATAATGCATAAAGCATCCTCAGCACAAAACACTTCGGCATGGAGGGAAAGATGGGAAAAGAGCAAAGAAATACTACTACAGATCTGATCGTAACTAATGACGGTCAGGGAAAGCCATCCGCGGAAGATAATGCGATCAGAGAAAACACGGTAGATTCCAAAGACGCGGACTCGAGAGATGATCTGGAAAAGGAAGGCGGAAAAAGAAAGCAAAAGGTAAGCAGAAAAAGAAGAGCAAAAAAAGGGAATCATGCTGCCAGAACAATCCTGCGTATCGTGCAGCATGTATCATTGGCAGTGATGGTGATTTCCATGTTTATCGTAGCTATCGGTTCGACGGTGTATGTGAAAGGATTCCGTTCAAAAGGCGGTTTCAATATGTATACCATGGACAGGAAGCAGAAGTACGAAGAGTCTGAGTTGTTTGACAATATTTTTGGCTATGCAGCAGCAGATATCATACGTCTGGGAGTTGTAAGCGGGCAGTTGGAGACGGATGGGGCTTTCGATGGCCGTAAGCCGATAGATGTCACGGCCTATAATTATCGAGATATCGGATTGCCAGAGCGCTATGTGACAGCCAGCTATTATCTGGAAGATCTGTTGAAATGGCAGAATTATGGATTCGAGTGGACGGGAACGGAGATGACTGGTGCGCAGGCCAAGGAGTTTCTGGCAGAACAGACCAGGGTAACGGTCATAGACCCGGACAGTAAGTATTATAATACGTCTGATGCCAGTTATCTAAAGTCAGATGTGGAAAGCTATACCTTTGTCAATGATGTGTCGGCCAATCAGTTGTGGGTAGACGCGGAGGATACGGACGGTTTTGTGGACGACTATCGCCCTGCGACTCTGGAACCCGGCGGGTATGAGGAAAGCATGGAAGCAGTGACGGATTCTGCCATGCTTGAAGACGAGACGGTAGGATCTTATGACAGTGGTACGATAAGCACCTACAATGTGATGGTAAACCGTTATAAGACGACCGAGGGCAAGAATCTGGAGCAATATGTATCCGATTGGGATCTGTACTATGATCTGTGCCACAACGTACAATATGCTGCCAATAGTCTGTCCTATAATTACAATGAGTATCTGGAAGCCAAGCAATACTATAATATGGATAATTCCAATGTCCGTTATCTGATCCGTAAGACTGTGGGAGAGAATACGCAGATCTATACGAACCTGGAAGAAGAACCGGAGATTGAGAATGTTTTGTCTTTTGCAGAGGATAGGAAGAATGGGGAGGAATTCCTTTTCCCGGGCAAATATATCTATTACAGTCCGGCGGATATGAATTATCTGACGAATACATCTATTGATGAGGGGACGGTCAGACAGATCTTGCAGGAGTATGACTATGCCTATCCGGAGACGGTCGAGATATGGCTCGGCGTAGATACTTCTTATCCGGCGGAAGATGCCTTTACGGAGGGGCGGGCTGGATTTAACAATTATCAGCCCTATTTTATGCAGTGGATCGCGCTGGCATTTGGAGCAGGCATCTTGTATCTTGTATTGTTGTGTTATCTGACCATTGTGACGGGTAAGGATGTAGATCAGGAGGGAAGACCGTATGTACGTCTGACTTCTTTTGACAGAATTCCCACGGAGATCATGTTTTTACTGGGATTTGGTACGGCGATCCTGATTGTCTGGGTAATGATCGTAGTGACACAACTGCTGAATCTGAATGTTGCGGATGTGATGGCCCATAAGACGGTGGCAGATACGCAATGGTTTAAGGTGGCATTGTTTGCGATGGTTTTTGCGGTGGATATGGTGTCCATGTTCTTTTTCTACAGTCTGGTCAGGCGGCTACGGGCCAGGACCCTGTGGAAGAACAGCTATCTGTGCAGAATGTTCCGTTTGGTTAAAAGGTGTGCGCTGCAGATGTACGACAACAGTAATATTGTACTGAGAACTTGTGTGCCTTACAGTCTTTTCCTGTTATTTAATCTGCTGATGCTGGTGTGGGCATTTGATGTTAAGTCAGCGTTTGGCATGTTGGTGTTGGTGGTTATCATTATGGCGGTGGATATTGCAGCGGGGCATCTGCTCTACCAGAATGCGAAAGAACAGCAGCAGATCGTCAAAGGCATTGAGACCATCGCCGACGGACAGTTAGAACATCAGGTGAAAACGGAAAAACTGCATGGGGATAATCTCACGCTTGCACATTCGGTTAACAGTATCGGTAAAGGTATCAAAGAGGCAGTGGAGATCAGCATGAAGGATGAGCGCATGAAAGCGGATCTCATCACCAATGTATCTCATGACATCAAGACGCCGCTGACTTCCATCATAAATTATGTGGATCTGCTCAAAAGAGAACGTATCGACAATGAGAAGGTGCAGAACTATATTAAGGTACTGGACGAAAAATCCCAGCGCTTGAAACAGCTGACGGACGATTTGGTGGAGGCCAGTAAGATCACTTCCGGCAATATCAGTCTGCATTTTGAACAGATCAACCTGACAGAGCTGATGAACCAGACGATCGGGGAATTTAGTGAGAAGTTTGAGCTGAAGAATCTGACAACAGTGATGAATGTGCGTGTAAAAAATGCGGTGATCGAGGCAGACAGCCGCAGGATCTGGCGCGTGATGGAGAATCTGTTTAACAATATCTATAAGTATGCCATGGAGGGGACGCGCGTTTATCTTTCCATAGAAGATATACCGGATAAGAAGAAATTTATCGTAATGTCGATCAAGAATATCTCGGCATCTCCGCTCAACTGCAATCCGGATGAACTGACGGAACGGTTTATCAGGGGAGATGTCTCCAGGACGACGGAGGGCAGCGGATTGGGATTATCCATCGCCAAGAATCTGACAGAGGCCCAGAAGGGAACTTTCGAGATTCAGTTGGACGGCGATCTGTTTAAAGTGATCCTGACCTTCCCGAAGGCAAAAGAGGAGACGCATGCATAGTCATGGCAGTGAAGAAAGCAATATAACATTGAAAAGGTTCGGCCTGCAGGTCGAACCTTTATTTGATGCGGTATCTAATCGATTGTAAATGACGTTAATGATCAGATATCCAATCCGCTGACTTCGCGGTTATTGTATTTGTTAAGAATCTGGTGAATCTTGTCCGTAGGAGTATAGATGTTGGACATGGAAGCATCATGATTCATAAAGTCAATGATAGAAGCCAGTAATTTGCTCATGTCCGCTTCCAGATAATAAGGCTTCTCCCGCAGCAAGGGCGGCTGATAGCATAGATTTGTGGTAATGATCCTGTCGAAATAACATTTCTCGTAGGCTTCGTCGAAAGCATCCAATCCGTCAGTAAAAAGGCCAAAAGTACAGCAGATAAAGACACGTTTGGCATTCATCTTCTTAAGCTGTCTGGCGGTGTCGATCATGCTGCCGCCGGAGGAGATCATATCGTCTATGATGATGGCATCTTTGCCGTCAATATTATCCCCCAGAAATTCATGTGCTACAATGGGATTCTTGCCATTTATAATGGTGGAGTAATCTCGTCTCTTATAAAACATACCGGTATCCACGCCTAACACGTTGGCGAAATAGATTCCGCGGTCCAAAGCACCCTCATCCGGACAGATGACAATGGTATGTTCTTTATCAATGATAAGGTCACGCTCCGTTCGCAGCAACGCCTGGATAAACTGGTAAGGCGGCGTGAAGTTATCGAATCCCTTGATGGGAACGGAATTCTGCACCCGGGGATCGTGAGCGTCAAAGGTGATAAAGTTGGAGACGCCCATATCCATGATCTCCTTAATGGCATAGGCGCAGTCCAGAGATTCACGACCGCTCCTTTTATGCTGTCTGCCCTCATAGAGGAATGGCATGATCACTGTCAGGCGGTGTGCCTTTCCGTTAATGGCAGCGATGATCCTCTTAAGATCCTGATAGTGGTCGTCAGGAGACATGTGGTTTGTATAGCCGTTCATCTGATAGGTAATGCTGTGGTTGCACACATCCATCAGGATAAAGACATCTTTACCCCGGACGGAAGTGTTGAGAATGCCCTTGGATTCTCCGGTACCGAAGCGGGGGCACTCTACTTCTATGAGATAGTCGTCTTCCATATAGCCATGGAAGGCGGGATCTTTCTTAAAGGTGTTGTCCAGACTTCTGCGGTATTCTACAAGATGCTGGTTTACCTTGTGAGCCAAGGGCAGAGCGGATTTCGTAGTGAGCAGTTTGACAGGCGCTACCGGCATGGCGCTTTGTAGTTGTTCTGTGTTCGGCATGATGACCTCCTGTAGACTGATTTCCTATAGCGTAAAAATCCATGTACTGACAATTATTTTATATCATTATGCTAGTGACACGTCAAGAAAATTCTAGTAAAATAAGAGAAGTCAGAAGGAAGTTGTTTACTATTCACGGGTCAGGAATGTGCTGAACTGCGCATTCCGTGAGAACATGATTCAGGAATCTATCGGTATATAAGCTTGCAAGGGGATGAGAATGAATAAAGTAAGACATGTGATCAGCAGAATTATAGAGGATTCTATTGCGGAAGAACTGGGAATGGAGCCGGGAGATGAACTGCTGAAGATAAACGGGCAGGAGATTAAGGATATTTTTGATTATCAGTATCTGGTGCAGGACGAGTATATCGAGGTTCTGATCCGTCGGGGCGATGGCGAGGAATGGCTGTTGGAGATTGATAAGGAATATGATGAGGATCTGGGAATTGAGTTTGAGAATGGGTTGATGGATGATTACCGTTCCTGCCATAATAAATGTATTTTCTGTTTTATTGACCAGATGCCGCAGGGAATGCGGGAAACGCTGTACTTTAAGGATGATGATGCAAGACTTTCTTTCCTGCAGGGGAATTATGTGACATTGACGAATATGTCGGATGAGGATGTAGAGCGGATCATCCGCTATCATCTGTCGCCGATCAATATCTCTTTTCAGACTACCAATCCGGAACTTCGCTGTATGATGCTGCATAACCGGTTTGCCGGGCAGGCGCTTATGCAGGTGCGGAAGCTGTATGAGGCGGGAATCACCATGAACGGACAGATCGTTCTTTGTAAGGGAGTCAATGACGGGGCGGAGTTAGAGATGAGTATCGCAGATCTGACGGCGTATCTGCCTCATCTGGAGAGTGTGTCGGTGGTACCGGTGGGCTTGTCAAAATACCGGGAAGGGTTGTATCCGCTGGAGCCTTTTACGAGGGAGGATGCACGGGAAGTACTGCAGTGCATCCATAAATGGCAGGAGGAACTGTATCCGCAGTATGGACTGCACTTCGTACATGCCTCCGACGAGTGGTATGTGCTGGCAGGAGAGCCGCTGCCGGAGGAAGAACGTTACGACGGGTATCTGCAGCTGGAGAACGGTGTGGGAATGCTGCGGCTGTTGTTGACAGAATTTGCAGAAGCTATGGAAGCATTGGATGAGCAGGACCAGACACGATACGTAGGCTGTGCAGGCGAACTGTCGGTGGTGACCGGTAAACTGGCCTATCCTTTTCTACGGGATATGGTCCGACAGCTGTGTGAGCGGTTTCCGGCGCTGCGGATTCATGTGTATTCCATTGCCAATGAATTTTTCGGTGAACAGATTACGGTGTCGGGTCTGCTGACAGGACAGGATATCATCAGTCAGCTGCAGGGCAGGGAGTTGGGAGAACGTATTTTGCTGCCGCAGAATGTGCTGCGAAGCGGAGAAGATTACTTCCTGGATGACGTTACGGTCGGGGATATGGAAAAGGCTTTACAAGTTAAGGTAGATATTGTAAAATCAAGCGGGCACGATTTTGTACATGCAGTGCTGGGGCGTTGAAAGCCCGTGTGTTATAGTAAACGAAATTTCTAATGTCGTTTACTATAGGCAAATTGGATGTTACGAGTTCGCGAAGCGAATCTCGCAAAGTAAATTTGCCTTGCAAGTTTATTTTTGGGAAATGGAGCGTGTTATATGAGTAAAAAGAAGACCAAGCCGATCGTGGCCATTGTGGGAAGACCCAATGTGGGCAAATCCACGTTGTTTAATGCATTGGCGGGTGAGAATATATCCATCGTCAAAGATACGCCGGGGATCACGAGAGACCGGATCTATGCGGATGTCTCCTGGCTGGACATGAACTTTACGCTGATCGATACGGGCGGTATCGAGCCGGAGAGCAAGGACATCATACTCTCCCAGATGCGGGAGCAGGCGCAGATTGCCATCGATACGGCGGATGTGATCGTTTTTATGGTGGATGTGAAGCAAGGACTGGTGGATGCGGATTCCAAGGTGGCGGATATGCTGCGCCGTTCACAGAAGCCGGTGGTGCTGGCGGTCAACAAGGTAGATGATTTCAAGAAGTATATGGCGGATGTCTATGAGTTTTATAATCTGGGCATTGGGGAACCTTTTTCCATCTCTTCGGTGAATAAGCTGGGATTTGGTGAGCTGCTGGACGAGGTGACATCTCATTTCGACAAGGAAGCGGCTGCTGAGGAGGAGGATGAGCGCACGAAGGTGGCCATAGTCGGCAAGCCTAATGTAGGTAAATCGTCGATCATCAATAAACTGATCGGGGAGAATCGGGTGATCGTGTCAGATGTGGCGGGGACTACCCGGGATGCCATCGACACGGAGATTACCCATAATAAGAAAGAATATGTCTTTATCGACACGGCCGGATTGCGCAGAAAGAATAAGATCAAGGAAGAGCTGGAGCGTTATATGATCATTCGGACGGTGGCGGCTGTGGAGCGGGCTGATATCGTGGTGCTGGTGATCGACGCAACGGAAGGTGTGACAGAGCAGGATGCCAAGATCGCAGGCATTGCTCATGACCGCGGCAAGGCGATCATCATAGCAGTCAATAAGTGGGATGCCATCGAGAAAGACAATAAGACGGTCAATGAATTTACTCAGAAGGTGCGGCAGGTACTCTCTTTTATGACCTATGCGGAATTGATCTTTATCTCGGCAGTCACCGGACAGCGGCTGGGCAAGCTGTTTGACCTGATCGATGTGGTCAGCGAGAACCATTCCATGCGGGTGGCAACGGGTGTGCTCAATGAGATAATGGCTGAGGCCGTGGCCTTGCAGCAACCGCCGTCTGATAAGGGCAAAAGGCTTCGCCTGTATTATATTACACAGGTTGCAGTTAAACCACCTACCTTTGTCATATTCGTAAACGATAAGGAATTGATGCATTTTTCCTATACAAGATATTTGGAAAACCAGATCAGGGAGACTTTTGGGTTTATGGGAACGCCGCTTAGATTTATCATTCGCGAGAGAAAGGAAAACAAGTAAAAGTGGAACGAGCTATATGTTTGGTGATCGGATATGTATTTGGACTGTTTCAGACAGCTTACCTTTATGGAAAGCTGCATGGCATTGACATCAGGAACTATGGCAGCGGAAATGCGGGAACGACAAATACGCTGCGTACATTGGGAACGAAGGCGGGACTGATCGTTCTGCTGGGGGATATCATGAAATGCATCCTGGCCATTGTGCTGACAAATCTGCTCTTTCGGAATTCTCATACCGACGAGATCTATCTTCTGAAGATCTATGCGGCGGCGGGCGCGATCCTTGGGCATAATTTTCCTTTTTACCTGCATTTCAAAGGGGGAAAAGGTATTGCGGCGACAGCGGGGATGATTCTTTCTTTTCACCCGTATTTAATCCCGATGGGAGTGCTGCTGTTCTTTGGCACCTTTTTTACGACCCATTATGTGTCGCTGGGATCACTGCTTGTCTATGCCGGATTTATGACTGAGCTGGTGGTATTGGGACAGCTGGGGATTTTTGGCATGCCGCAGGCAGCCCTTAACGAGATGTATGTTGTGGCAGGTTTTTTGACGGTCATGGCTTATTATAAGCATAAGGACAATATTAAGAGGCTGCTTGACGGAACAGAGCGCAAGACATATCTTACTCATAAGAATAAGGGTGATTGAGCATGGGATCACATCAAATCAGAGTTGTTTGTATGACGTGGCAAGAGACAGAACGGAGGAAATAAGATGGCTGATATCAGTATCATAGGCGCCGGCAGCTGGGGAATCGCGCTGGCAGTGCTGCTGCATAAGAACGGACACCAGGTGACAGTATGGTCCGCTATAGAGGCGGAGATCAAGATGCTGCAAAAGGAACATGAACATAAAGATAAACTACCGGGAGTAAGACTGCCGGAGGATATGGTATTTACAACAGACTTAGAGCAGGCGGTCAAAGGAGCGGAAGTGATGGTGCTGGCAGTGCCGTCGCCTTACACGAGAAGCACATCCCACAGCATGGCATCTCTGGTCGAAGAGGGACAGGTGATCGTCAATGTGGCCAAGGGCATTGAGGAGAAAACGCTGCTCACTCTTTCACAGATCATAGAAGAGGAGATTCCGCAGGCTAATGTGGCGGTGCTTTCCGGCCCTTCCCATGCGGAGGAAGTAGGCAGGGGTATCCCCACTACCATAGTTGTGGGAGCCAAAGATAAGGAGACGGCGGAATATTTGCAGAACATTTTTATGAATGAAGTGTTCCGTGTCTATATCAGCCCGGATGTGCTGGGTATCGAATTGGGTGCGGCGCTGAAGAATGTGGTGGCTTTGGCTGCAGGTATCGCTGACGGTCTGGGTTATGGAGATAATACGAAGGCAGCGCTGATCACCAGAGGTATTACTGAGATTGCCAGACTGGGAGTGGCCATGGGTGGCAAGTTCGAGACCTTCTGCGGACTGACAGGTATCGGAGATCTGATCGTGACCTGTGCGTCCATGCATTCCCGTAACCGGCGAGCCGGCATCCTGATCGGACAGGGATACACGATGAAACAGGCTATGGACGAGGTGAAGATGGTGGTGGAAGGCGTGTATTCCGCCAAAGCTGCCATGGGACTGGCGAAACAGTATGACGTACAGCTGCCGATCATAGAGCAGGTCAACGCAGTGCTGTTTGAAGGACAACTGGCGGACGAGGCCGTAAAGAATCTGATGCTGCGGGATAAGAAGATAGAGAATCCGCTGCTGCCCTGGTAGAGCACACCGCAAAAGGACAATGACTCGAAAGAGAACATTGTCCTTTTGCGATCTTATGGATAGTGAGGGCTACAATGACTGACAGATCTCCGTCGTAGTCTTAACTTTATTCATAGAATAGATATGGATACCGTCCACACCATGCTCTCTCAGATCACGGATCTGATTCACGGCATAGTCTATGCCGGCCTTGCGCATATCCTCCTTGTCGTCACCATAAGTGGCGATGATATCTGCCAGCGCTTTCGGGACGGAAGAACCGGAGAGCGATACGGTGGTGCCAAGCTGTTTTGCGGTGGTAATTGGCATGATACCGGCATGGACAGGGATGTTGATTCCCATCGCACGGACTTTATCAAGGAAACGGTAGAAAAAGGTGTTATCAAAGAACATCTGGGAGACCAGGGAAGTAACGCCGGCTTCTACTTTTTCTTTCAGATGCCTGAGGTCTTCTTCCAGGCTTGGCGCCTCGAAATGTTTCTCCGGATAACAGGCGCCGGAAATCTGCAGATCCGTGTTCTCCTTCAAGTGACGGACCAGATCCGTGGCATAATGAAATTCACGATTATTGAACTGCTCGTCGCTCATGGATAAGGGACGGTCCCCGCGCAGTGCAAGAACATGGTTTACCCCCGCCGCCCGCAGCGCCTCACAGTTTTGATGCAAGTCTTCTTTCGTGAAGCCGACGCAGGTGATATGGGCAATGGCATTAATCTGCAGCTGTTGTTGGATATAGGAAGTGATCTCGATAGTCTTACCGGCACGGGAACCGCCGGCACCATAAGTGCAGCTGATAAAATCAGGGCGCAGCGCTGCCAACTGCTGCAGAATAGGGTATACATTATCGAATTCGTCATCTTTCTTAGGTGGGAATACCTCAAAGGAGAGGCCTGTTTTGTTCTTGATCTCAGTATGTGTCATATGTCTTTGCCGTTACGTGGAATCCTTCTATGCGTAACATTTTCCTTTCTATGGTCTGTACCTTTACTGCAATATTCTACGAATGGTTTTGTAACGTAAATGCGGCAAAACGGAAGTCGCAGAATACTGCTTGCTTTTGTACTCAAAATATCGTAACATAAATTTATGAGACAGGCAAGAAACGAAATATGAATGTACTGGAAAGGGGTAACGGTTCAGCCTTGCACTATTCCGCGAGTAAAATCGCTCTATAGGCGATTTTGTGAGTTATGCAAGCGCCAAAATGCAAAGTTAATTCCGAAGGAATTTACTTTTTTGGATGCATTTTGTGTGCATTGTGGTTACATGGTAACCACGCGTGACAGTGAAGCCGAAGGCTGAACTGTTACGAAAAGGGCGTAACGGGGAAGATGAAGGCTGAACTGTTACGAAAGGGAATCAAAATGAGTGAACAGAACAAGAATTTCAGCAGCACTTCCGATTATGTTGCATCCGAACAGCTTCTGGCAAGCGTTAATGTGGCTATCGCCCTGCAGAAACCGCTTCTCGTAAAGGGAGAACCGGGCACGGGTAAGACGATGCTGGCGCAGGCGATCGCTAATTCTCTTGGCAAGAAGCTGATCATCTGGAATATAAAATCTACCACCAAGGCGCAGGACGGCCTGTATATGTATGATACGATCCAGAGACTGTACGATGGCCAGTTTGGTGAGGAAGGCGTCAACGATATCGCCCGCTACATCAAACTGGGCAAGCTGGGAGAGGCTTTTGAGTCAGAGGAACAGGTGATCCTGCTGATCGATGAGATCGATAAGGCAGATCTGGAATTTCCCAACGATCTTCTCTGGGAGCTTGACCAGATGGAATTCTATATTCATGAGACCAAGAGAACCGTGAAGGCAAAGCACAGACCGATCGTGATCATCACTTCCAATGCGGAGAAAGAGCTGCCGGATGCTTTCCTGCGTAGATGCATTTTCCACTATATTGATTTCCCGGACCAGACGTTGATGGAGGAGATCGTGCGAACCCATTATCCGGATGTGGAAGATAAGTTGCTAAAGGATGTCATGGAGGCATTCTACTGGATCCGCTCCATGAAGGATATCCGCAAGAAACCAAGCACTTCCGAATTGATTGACTGGGTCAATGCCTTGCAGATCGGTGGGATACCGACAGATAAGCTTCGTACCAATCTGCCTTTCATCGGTGTGGTGGTGAAGAAGGACGAGGATCTGGAGACAGTGAAGAACAGGCGGGAATTTTAATCAGAGAAGGAAATATTTATGTTCGGTAAATTTTTCTACACGTTAAAAGATAAGGGGCTCGACGTATCCTTAAGCGAATGGCTGACCCTGCAGAATGCGTTGAATCAGGGGCTATGCAACAGCAGTCTGACAGAATTCTATTATGTAGCGCGGATGATCCTGGTGAAGTCGGAGACGGAGTTTGACAAGTTCGACATGGCTTTCGATGAGGTGTTTAAGGGAATCCAGTCAGAGAATGAAGTCAGCAAGAATATGATGCGCTGGCTGGATAAACCGGATATGCAGGATGTCTTCGAGGAGATCCGCCACGAGATGAATCAGGAAGTGATCCAGGTGGATAAGGAAGATGTGGAGAATACCTTCAAGGAGCGGTTGCGGGATCAGAACGAGGAGCACAACGGCGGCAGTCACTGGATCGGCACTATGGGTAAGACATCTTTCGGTAATCTAGGCGGCAACATGGGCGGCATCCGGGTTGGCGGCACCACCGGCTACCAGTCTGCCTTTCAGGTGGTGGGCGCCAGGAAATACCGTGACTTCCGCAATGACAAGGTGCTGGACAACAGGCAGTTCCAGATGGCGCTGCGGAAACTGCGGCAGTTTTCATCGAAGCTGGACATTCCGGAGACGGAGTTGGATATCAACGGTACAGTGGACGCAACTTGCAATAACGGCGGCTGTCTGCAGATCGTGATGGAGAAGCCGCGCAAGAATGCGGTGAAGCTTCTGCTGCTCATGGATTCGGGCGGTACGATGATCCCCTATACGACGCTTTTGAATGAATTGTTCCATTCTGTATATAAATCCAATCACTATAAGGATGTGAAGACTTACTTTTTCCATAACTGCATCTACTCCAATCTGTATAAGACACCGGAGTGTGAGAACGGGGACTGGATCGAGACGGAATGGATGTTTCGTAATCTGGACAGTGATTATAAGGTGATCATCGTGGGAGACGCAGCCATGGCGCCGGAAGAACTGTATTCCACATCGGGTAATTACAGAGGACCTAACGGCGGCTTGTCCGGTATGGAATGGCTACAGCTTATGAAGCGGCATTACAAAAGAATCGTCTGGCTGAATCCGAAGATGGCGCCGGGCCACGCACCTTGGCGGGAGGCTGAAACGGCGATCAAGGGGATGTTCCCCATGTATAAGCTGACGGTGGATGGGCTTAACCAGGCGATGATCAAGCTGATGGTGAACCGATGATACGCATTACTGGAGTAACCGGATGAACGCCTGGGAGGATTTTCCGGATGTGAGAGGGACGATAAACGGCAGTCTGGGGCGGAATTCGAGAAATTTTCTTGAATGGAAGGGGTATTCACTATCATCAATTTACGATACCGAAGAACGTAAATCTATCCGGGGAGAGCACGGAGGACGGCGTGGTCCACGAGGCCGCAGTATTTATGGAACTTTTGGTTCCTGACACGGCACAGACACTGGTGTCTTACATCATTATAACTGGAAGGAATACGTTGCTACAGGAGGTGCAGTACGCAGACACAGACGGGACAGATCTTCTGACAGGAGAGAATATCCGGTCTGGAGAGCGATTTACAATTTCCGCCTGGGATCTAAAAATGATTGAGGTTTGAGAATAGAACGATGTAGTGTGAATGAAATTTACAGTTGACAAACGGCGCGCTTTCGTTTACATTAAAGTCAGCAAGAGAATAGAAGCGTTGAAGAGAACAAGTAGTGATCTGCCAAACGAACAGAAAGCAGCCGGTCGATGAGAGGCGCACGGGAGGTTTATCATGAATACATCTCGGAGCTGCATGGCAGAATGGAATAGATATCCTAGTAGGCTGTGCCGGGAAATGCCCGTTATAGCAGGAGAGTATTGCGGCGGTATGTGCGGATCAGCGATCATGTCTGTAAGCCTGTTGCTGTACTTGATGAGGCAGGCAGTGTGAACTGACTGTGAAGATAGGTGGTACCACGAGTGTAACCTCGTCCTATAGTATATATAGGACGAGGTTTTTTATCATATAAGAATTTTCTCAAATTTCCTATATGATGAAACAGAAAAGGAGGAGACAATGAAAATCTATGAAGAACTTCAGGCAAGAGGACTTCTTGCGCAGCTGACGGATGCTGATGAGATCCGTGACCTGATCAATAACGGAAAGGCGACATTCTATATCGGTTTTGATCCAACAGCGGACAGCCTGCATGTGGGGCATTTTATGGCGTTGTGTCTGATGAAAAGACTGCAGGAGGCAGGCAACAAGCCTATCGCTCTGATCGGTGGTGGTACGGCTATGATCGGAGATCCTTCCGGTAGGACTGATATGCGCAGCATGATGACGAAGGAGACGATCGATCATAACTGTGAGTGTTTCAAGAAACAGATGAGCAGGTTCATCGATTTCTCCGAGGGTAAGGCGCTGATGGTCAACAACGCAGACTGGCTGCTTGACTTAAATTATGTGGAATTTATCCGTGATGTGGGCGCATGTTTCAGCGTTAACAACATGCTCCGTGCAGAATGCTACAAACAGAGGATGGAGAAAGGCTTAAGCTTCCTGGAATTCAACTACATGATCATGCAGAGCTATGACTTCATGGCATTGTACGAGAGATACGGCTGCAATATGCAGTTTGGCGGCGACGACCAGTGGAGCAATATGTTAGGTGGCACGAACCTGATCCGCCGTAAGTTGGGTAAGGATGCCTACGCGATGACGATCACGCTGTTGATGAATTCCGAGGGCAAGAAGATGGGTAAGACTCAGAAGGGAGCGGTCTGGCTTGATCCGAATAAGACTACGCCTTTTGAGTTCTACCAGTACTGGAGAAACGTTGCAGACGCCGATGTGCTCAAATGTCTGCGGATGTTGACCTTCCTGCCTATTGAGCAGATCGACGAGATGGATCAGTGGGAAGGCAGCCAGCTGAATAAGGCCAAAGAAATCCTGGCTTATGAACTGACCAATCTGGTACACGGTGAAGAGGAAGCGAAGAAGGCTGAAGAAGCGGCAAAGGCACTTTTTGCAGGAGGCGGCAGCCTGGACAATATGCCTACGGCGACGCTGACAGATGACAAATTCGTAGATGGTTCCATCGATATCCTGGGTGTATTGGTGGCGGCAGGCATGGCTGCGTCCCGTTCCGAAGCAAGACGTGCCGTAGAGCAGGGTGGCGTATCCGTGAAAGGAGAAAAAGTGACAGACATAAAGGCCGCTTACACGAAAGAGACGATCGGTGCAGAAGAATTTATTGTAAAAAAAGGCAAGAAAAGCTTTAAGAAGATCGTGGTAAAATAAAGTGTCAATTCTGAACATTTGCATAACAGAACAATGTATGGCAAAATTAATGTGTCAAAAGCGAGGTGACCATGAGATGGAGAAAATAGAAAGAATCGCTAAAGAAAGAACCCTGATGTCCTATTCACCGGATATCAAAGTGATAGACTGCACGCTGCGGGATGGTGGTCTGGTGAATGATTTCTTCTTTACGGACGAGTTTGTGAAAGATCTATACCAAACCAACATTAAGTCCGGTGTGGACTATATGGAGTTTGGCTACAAGGCGTCTAAGGAATTATTCGACGTAAAGAAGTTTGGTAAATGGAAGTTCAGCGACGACAAGGATATTCGTGCCGTGGTGGGTGACAACAAAACAGATATGAAGATCGCTGTGATGGCGGATGTGGGACGCTGTGATTTCCGGAAAGATATTATAAATAAGAAGGACAGCCCTATCGATATGGTGCGGGTCGCTACTTATATTAATACGATTCCGGCGGCGGTGGAGATGATCGAAGATTGCACGAAGAAGGGTTATGAGACCACAGTCAATATTATGGCAATATCCAAATCCAACGATCTGGATATTGATGCGGCACTTGAACTTCTCTGCAAAAGCAGTGTGGGCACAGTCTATCTGGTGGACAGCTATGGTTCGCTCTATCCGGAACAGGTCAGAAGATTATGTGACAAATATCTGGAAATAGCGGAAAAATACGGCAAGAAGGTAGGCATTCATGCTCACAACAACCAGCAGCTGGCCTTTGCTAATACCACGGAGGCGATCATCAAGGGCGTAAGCTATCTGGATGCGACGGTAAGCGGCCTTGGACGAGGCTGTGGAAACTGCCCCAGCGAACTGCTGCTGGGCTTCTTAAAGAATCCGAAGTATAGGATTAATCCGCTGCTTAAGTTTGTGGAGAACCAGATAGATCCGTTGCGGGAATCCGGTGTGAAGTGGGGATATGATGTGCCATATCTTTTGACAGGCATCCTGAATCAACATCCGAAGACAGCGATTCAGTTCATTAAGGAAGACCGGACGGACTATAATGGTCTGTATCTGGATCTTCTGGATATCGGATAGGCCAGGATTCTCCCAGTTCCTGGACCGCAGAGCAGAACTTGAGACCCTGTTCGCAATCCTCGGCTGAAATACTTCGAACTAAAGGGAAACATAGAATATGTTGTACTGGCAGGCAAGGAAAGGAGGACACGAATGAGAAAACTGAGCGATCTGGATGATGACTTCCTGGATCTGGACGAGGAAGATGACTATGAAGACGAAGTTGAGCCTTATTATGCGAGAAGATTGTCTGATAGAAGACTACTGGTTCCTATCGCGGCAGTAGCGGTTACAGGTGTGATCATTATCGTGGTAGCCGTTCTGTTGTTGGGTGGAAGCCGGAAGAAAGATACGGTACAAGAGACGATGCAACCTGCCGATGAAACAGGAGCAGCACCGGAACCCGGAGCGATAGAAGATGAAGAAATTCAGGAAATAGCATCCGTTATGAATGAGCAAGCAGGCGAAATGGCAGAAGATACCGGGAACATCTCCAGCGAGACGGATACATTGACAGACGAAACCGGGTTGGCGAATGCAGACGGATCACTGCAGGCGGAAACGAATGATCCGCAGAATTCCAATATGAGCACTGACCAGGGAACAGAAGTCAATGTAACGGAGCTTCTTTCTTCAGATAGCGTGGCGCAGACAGACCAAGTGACGGTCGGTATCGATGTGGCACGTTATCAAGGCACCATCGACTGGGCACAAGTTGCCACATCGGGGATTGATTTCGCCATGATCCGTGTGGGCTACCGGGCGGATAAGTCCCGGGAGATCTGTGCCGATTCTAACGCGAAATACAATATGCAGGAAGCCCAGAAGAATGGCATTAAGGTGGGCGCATATTTCTTTTCCACAGCTACAACAACCGACGAGGCGATAGAGGAGGCCGGCTGGGTTGCAGATTTTATCGCCAAATACCAGATCACCTATCCGGTGGCCTATGACTGTGAGGGCTTTGATCAGCCGGACAGTGTGCAATATGGTCTGACGAATGCGCAGCGCACGGATATTGCCATTGCTTTTCTGCAGGAAATCTATAACAGGGGTTATACGCCAATGTTCTATTCTTCCATGGGAGAACTGACAGGCAGTGCGAAATGGGATACGGAAAGGCTGGAGGGATCGTACCGCATCTGGGTATCCCAGTATCCGGCGACACCCTATCCGCAGACGGCAAAATCTTCTTATACGGGGACACATGCCATGTGGCAGTATACGAACCGGGGAACAGTGGACGGGATCAGCAAGCCGGTAGATGTGAATGTGGCTTATTTCGGATATGAGGGCACAGCGCAGGCCCAGAACACCGAGGCACCGGAGGAAGTTACGGCTGACGCGGAAGCATTGATGAATTTCACGCAGGTCAGTGAGAATGTGACGGCCAAAGATTCCACCAATCTGCGGAATATCCCCAGTCAGGGAGAGGACAGCACGATCGTCTATACCCTGAAAAATGGCGAGACTATTGCCAGAACCGGTGTCAGTGACAGCGGCTGGTCCAGATTGGAATTGAACGGTCAGACAGTCTATGCGGTATCCAGTTATCTGACGACAGATTTGAGCTATCAGGCGCCTGCAGCACCGTCCGAAGAGGGAGCAGGCAGCGGAGACGGACTTAAGACCAAGTTTACGGAACGAAACGACCAAGTGACAGCTAAGATCGAGGTAAATCTGCGAACGCTGCCCAGCGTGACCAATCCGGATGCCACGGTAGTTGCCACACTGCACAATGGAGAATATGTGACAAGGACAGGCATCAATGAGGAGTACGGTTGGTCACGGGTAGAGTATAACGGACAGACGCTGTATTGCATCAGCAGCTATTTGATGAATTGATACCCTCAATTGACAAGGGAATCTCCGAAGATAACTACGACTAATTCGGGACGCAATCTTTCGATCGGGAATTTGTTACGCTTCGGAATAGAGAAAGCATGAAATTCAGTTACAAATATATGGCAGGTTGTCACCTGCCATATATTTTTTTGAGATTATCAAGTTTGGCGGAGACATTGAGAAGCAGGGCATCGGCAATCGTAAGAGCCGCCATGCATTCTACTACAACTACGGCACGAGGTACGATCACCGGGTCATGACGACCTTTGATGGAAAGTTCCATGTCTTCTCCCTGCCTGCTGACGGTTTGTTGGGCAGAGAAGATAGAAGGAGTAGGCTTCACATGGGCACGCAGAATGATAGAAGATGCATCACTGATACCGCCCAGGATACCGCCTGCGTGATTGGTGGTCTTAATCACCTTCCCGTCCTTCATACGGAAAGGATCGTTATTCTGGGACCCCTGACGGATGGAAACTTCTATGCCGTCACCGATCTCCACTGCCTTGACTGCACCGATGGACATGATCGCTTTGCTTAGATTGGCGTCTAATTTCTCGAACACCGGATCTCCCAGCCCGGCGGGCACCCCTTCAATAACACATTCGATGATACCGCCCGCAGAGTCGTAGTTTCTCATACAGTCTGCCAAATAGGCTTCAGCCATGGCGGAAGCGTCAAGATCCGGCATGCCGGTGGGAGTCGTCAGAATAACCGAAGGATCAAACTTGTCGCGGTCGATCTTCACCGGGCCGATGGACAGCGTATATGCTGTCACGCGGATGCCGAATTCCTGTAAAAGCCGTGCAGCGATGGCGCCGCCAGCTACACGGCCGGCAGTCTCTCTGCCGGAAGAGCGGCCACCGCCTCGGTAATCTCTGAAACCGTACTTGGCGTCGAATGTATAATCTGCGTGACCGGGGCGATAGCAGTTGGCGATCTCACCGTAATCCGCAGAGCGCTGAGAAGTATTGCGGATCATCATGGATATGGGCGTGCCGGTGGTTCTGCCCTCGAAGATACCAGAGAGAAGTTCGACCTGGTCTGCTTCCCTACGGTTTGTAGTAATCTTGGATTGCCCGGGTTTGCGCCTGTCCAGATAAACCTGAATATCATCTGCGCTCAGGAGAAGGCCTGCGGGACAGCCGTCTACGACCACTCCCAATGCTGCTCCGTGGGATTCTCCCCAGGTTGAGATCTGAAAAATTTTTCCGTAAGTGGAACCTGCCATAACTAGTATCCTTTCTTATACAATGTTTTTTGTAAAAAATAATCAATTAAGCGAAATGCGTGTAAATAAATGTCGAAATATGCAATTATCTGTAAAAATTATGAAGGAAAACCTGCACTTTAAAAATATCATCTGTTATCATTTCGAAAAATAGAAATCAATAGCCAAATGACAATACTATTTGTTGATAAAAGGCACTGTTAACATAACATCAGCCTTATCTTACACTGCAATATGATAACACAGACAGCAGTATAATGTACATTACTTATTTCAACAATTTAGAGCCCTATTGTGCCCAAGGAAAAGACATAGTGCCAGGATACGTCCGAATTTAGCAAAATATAATTTCATGTGCTGACCCTGTAGCGGACAATGTTAGACAATATTGAAATGAGCCTGCATATAAATAGACTCGATATAGTTGTCCATGAATCCGTAAAAAAATATAAATAGATTTACATAAAAAAGGTGTACAAATAAATTTTATATGTTATTATATTAAATAGCAAATGTATTTTGTGAAATGATCAAAATGAAAGTATATTACTATCATAATTTGAACGAACCTGAGGATTCCAATGAAAAAGACATTCCGAGAAAGAGCGATCATCAAATTTACTGCAATAGCAAAGAGACATAAAAGACTGCACTATCCCTGTCTTATCATGTTGTCTGTCATTTTAGGGGGTTATCATGCCTGCCGACATTTTACGACAAATACCAAACGATATGCCAGTGTGGCATTTGTCGTAGGCTTTTTTATGAGCAGTTGTAGTTTTTCCTTTGCGGTATTTGCAGAGAGGACAAGCTTTACGAAGGCCCAGGAAGTCTACGGAGAGATCGTAGGTGATTCAGATGTCTCACTGGCCGTGGAATCCGAGAGGGTTCCGACAGAGCAGATTCTTTTGGAGGATGAGGATCTGGATGTGGAATACGACATAGAAGACGATGCTGAGGGAATAGATACATATACGATCGATGATATTTTGGAGAGCCAGGATGCTTATGCGTCCGGGAAAGGCGTACAGCAAGAAATAGAAGAAGATTATGAATTTGACGAATCCGACTGGCGACTTGTTCTCATCAACAAACAACATCCCATACCGGAAGGATACAGTTTTGACTTCGGAACGATTAAGGGAAACATGAAATGTGATGCGCGCATCATCGAAGATTTGCTTACGATGATGCAGGCTGCGAAAGATGAGGGTATTAATCTGGAGATCTGTTCGCCATACAGAGATCTGAACCGGCAGGAATTTCTTTTTAACAAGAAGGTGAAAATCTATATGGGACAGGGAATGTCTTACATGGAAGCTTATAAACTGGCTTCTCAAACTGTAACCGTGCCGGGAGCCAGTGAACATCAGATTGGATTGGCGCTCGATATTTTCTGTGACACTTACAAATATCTTGATGAAGGCTTCGGAGAAACCGAAGCAGGTAAATGGCTGGCGGAACATAGCAGTGAGTATGGATTTACGTTGCGTTATCCTAAGGACAAAGAATATATTACCAGCATAGAATATGAACCGTGGCATTTTAGATATGTAGGTAAGGAGGCTGCGGCTGTAATGCAGGAGGAAGAAATCTGTCTGGAAGAATTTTGGGATAAATATTTATAAGAGCAGTGACTATAGTGTCTGATCACATGATGCTATTGTTCTTAACATATGCTATCGTTTACTTTAGATTAGTTTACTTTAGATTACAGATATTGGAAAGGGCATGATCATATATGTATAAGATAATAAAAACGGAAGGCAGGGCCAAACGTGCGCAGCTTACAACCGTGCACGGCACGATTCAGACCCCTGTATTTATGAATGTCGGCACTGCAGCAGCGATTAAGGGAGCTGTCTCTACGGAAGATCTGGAAACGATCAAGACGCAGGTGGAGTTATCCAACACATATCATCTCCATGTCCGTCCGGGTGATCAGATCATAAAGCAGCTTGGAGGTCTGCACAAGTTTATGTCATGGGAACGGCCAATCTTGACAGATTCCGGCGGTTTTCAGGTCTTTTCGCTGGCAGGACTCCGTAAGATCAAAGAAGAAGGGGTTTATTTTAATTCTCATATAGACGGCAGGAAGATTTTCATGGGCCCGGAGGAGAGTATGCAAATCCAGTCTAATCTGGCATCTACCATTGCCATGGCATTTGATGAATGTCCTTCCAGCGTCGCAGACCGGCATTATGTGGAGGCATCCGTATCACGTACAGCCAGGTGGCTGGAGCGGTGTAAGAAAGAAATGAAACGATTAAACGGCCTGGAAGATACGATCAACAGGAAACAGCTCCTTTTTGGCATTAACCAGGGCGCTGTGTATGATGATATCAGAATCGATCATGCGAAAAGGATCACGGAAATGGAGTGTGACGGATATGCTCTCGGCGGTCTGGCAGTAGGAGAGAGCCATGAACAGATGTATCATGTGATCGAGGAAACGGTTCCTTATCTGCCACAGGACAAACCAACCTATCTGATGGGAGTGGGTACGCCTGCTAATATACTGGAAGCAGTGGATCGCGGTGTGGATTTCTTTGATTGTGTATATCCGACCAGAAACGGCAGACATGGTCATCTATATACAAATTCAGGCAAGATCAACCTTTTTAACGCCAAATACGAGCTGGATGCCCGTCCGATCGAAGAAGGATGCAGCTGTCCGGCATGTGCAAGATATTCCAGAGCATATATCAGACATCTGCTGAAGGCAAAGGAAATGCTTGGTATGCGATTGTGTGTCCTTCATAATCTATATTTCTACAATACAATGATGGAGGAGATCCGGGAGGCATTGGAGGAAGGAAGGTTTGCCGCTTACAAGAAACAAAAGCTAGCCGGCATGTCCGCTCATGTAAACGATTAGCTGTAGCGAGAAAGACAAGAACCAGGCAGCACTAAACTACAGCCAAAAAGAAAATAAAAGTGAAAAAAGCTTGTTTTTAATAAGTATTAAGTGTATAGTATGCAGTAGATTGTTTACAACAATATATTTATAACATTGGAGGAAATAATATGGGACTTTTAATGACGGCTGAACCGGTGGCTGCTGCGGGTGGCGGTATCATAATGATTTTGTATATCGTGGTCATTGTAGCTTTTATGTATTTTATCATGATACGTCCGCAGAAGAAGGAGCAGAAGAGAGTTGCTGCGATGCTGGCAGATATGAGTGTTGGTGACTGTGTCCTTACGACGGGTGGGTTCTACGGAATCGTGATCGATATTACTGACGATACGATCATAGTTGAGTTTGGTAATAACAAGAACTGTCGGATTCCGATGCAGAAGTCAGCAGTCGCGCAGATTGAGAAAGCTGAGACGAATTAACAAAGAAAAGTTTGTGTTTTGTACAAAGAGCTTGCCGAAGGGTTGAAGCTCTTTTTTCTTGTTTCATAAGAAAGAGCTTGTTGCTGTGAACTGTATGGCCAAAACAATGACCGTAACGCAGCAACGGAGAAAAATATTAAAAATGTGTAAAGGCGATATTTGGATATTGACAAAAAAATTGTGGTCTTGTATAATCACTGATTGTGTGAAGGAGCTTTATGCTTGACATATTGTGTACAATGATATGTTTGCGTGATGTGCTCTTATCATATTAAGTAAAAGGAGGAGAAGTACTTATGAAAAGAAAAGGTGTTAGTCCGCAAATGGGTTGGTAATCCTTTTAAGTCCATCTTATTACCCTC
>CAJUQJ010000010.1:12180-134531 GCA_910588215.1 uncultured Lachnospiraceae bacterium | reverse complement strand
TTCAATTGAGCCTATTTTTTTCGGCTCAGTTTTTCATAGATTACTTGACACTACCCATCGTTCTCCATGTGCCCAAATCTTGTTATTTGTGCACTTTGATCACGGCTTTACGAATCCGCTCTTCAAGACCATCTGTTGCCACACCCGGCATGTGAGGTTCCGTCGGCATACAGACGGCAAACTTGCCCGGCTCCAAATGACAGACCGCCTTACAACTACAGATTCCCATACCAATATCTCCGTCCTCGTTGTACGGCTTCGTGATCTCCTGAAACTCCTGTGCAAAGAGAATATCTTCTCTTCCGGACAGATCGATCTGAATATCGTAATATTCTTCATGAAACTCATATTCCGGCCTATCCGCCTTCGTATCCGCATGCATAATGTTCACAAAAACTTTATCCCCGTCGATTTCATGCCTGCCGTCCTCCAGTTCAGTCAGATCCGTCTCCATCATATAGCGCAGCGCCCGGTCCATATTCCTGCTCATGCCCATATAACGCTGTGCATTGTCTGTTATGTCATAAATCATATTTTCCTCCATTCTGAAGCGTCCCAAACTCTTTCCAGCCGTTCTTCTTGCCCGGCTGTTTCTTTCTTGTGACTGCTGCTTTATTCAGTCTTCTTTGCTTGCTCCTGCGAGGGAGCAAATACCGACGCGATCTTCTCCGCGATCACCATACCGTCCATAGCCGCCGAGGTAATGCCGCCCGCATATCCTGCACCTTCCCCGCATGGATAGAGTCCCCGGATCATCGACTGCCCGGTCTCGTCACGCATGATCCTCACCGGAGAAGAAGTTCTGCTCTCAACTCCGGAAAGAAAGGCGCCACTGTCAGAGAATCCATATACCGTCTGTCCGATCAGGTCAATCCCCTCCACCAGCGCCTGATTTAATTCGGGTGGCAGAATATCATGCACCGGTGCCGATCGATGCGCTCCCTTGACTGCCGGTGCAAAGCCATGGTAACGCTGTACGATAACCGATGCATATGGTTCTATCGATTCTGTCACTGCCTGTCGGAACGCTCCGTAAGTCTCTACCGGAACGGCTCCCTTTCCAATCCGGTACGCGCGTTCCTCCAATTCCCGTTGAAAGGCAATCCCACCAAGCGGAGACTTATCCTTGTAATCCTCCGGCGTCACCGTAACGATCATGGCGCTGTTACTGTTATCCCCGTCGCGGCCGCTGTAGCTCATACCGTTCACGGCCAGCCGCCCCGGTTCAGAAGAAGCGTTGACCACATAGCCACCCGGACACATACAAAAGGAATAGACACCCCGGCCCGAAGAAGTCTGTGCCGTCACCTTATAGCTGGCCGCCGGCAACAATGGGTGGTCTGTACAACCGTACTGCATCCGATCGATCATCCTGCGCGGATGTTCCATGCGTAACCCAACGGCAAAAGATTTGGCTTCCATCGGCACCCGCTTTCCATACAGCATCTCGAAAGTGTCCCGCGCACTGTGCCCGATCGCCAGCACGACCGTCTCACTTTCTATACTCTCCATCCGCCGTACGGGCCTCTGGTGCTGTTCTTGCCCGAAACAATCACTGCACGTCTCTGCTAAATCCCCTGTTTCACTTGCCTTGTCCCGATACTGAACAACTACACCTCTCACCTGTTCCTCTTCACAGAGCAATTCCGTTACCTGCGCACCGAATCTGACTTCACCGCCCCAGGCTATGATCTGCTCCCGCAGGCGTTTCACTACCGAGACCAGAATATCTGTGCCGATATGCGGCTTCGACTCGTACAGAATCCGTTCCGGTGCACCGGACTCTACGAAGATCCGCAGGACTTCTTTATTTCTACCAAATTTGTCCTTTACCAGCGTGTTCAGCTTACCGTCCGAAAAAGTGCCGGCACCACCTTCTCCGAACTGCACATTGGAATCCGGATCAAGCACCTCCTCCCGCCAGAACTTCTCCACATCTGCAATCCGCTTCTCCACACAGTCGCCCCGCTCCAAAAGCAGTGGCCTGTAACCATGCTTCGCCAGCAGATACCCGCAGAACAAACCCGCCGGCCCTGTGCCTATAATAATCGGCCTGTTGCGCATCTGCATATTCCCCGGCGTCGAAAATCTATATGCTTTCTCATCCACTGCCTGAACTTGCTTACTTCTACATCTGGCAAGCACTTTTGACTGCGAGGACACCGACACATCCAGCGCATAGTTGATCCAAATCTGTGGCTTCTTCCTGGCATCGATCGACTTCCTGACGATCTGCCATGACAAAATCTCCTCATGTGTAATACGCAATACGGCAGCGGCCTTTTGCACAATATCCTGTTGGGTATGTTCCAGTGGAACTTTGATCTGATTGATACGAATCATTTACCTGTCACCTCAGTGTTGTCTTTATGCTCTTGCCGCAAACCCCCACAGCTGCCGTTCTTCTGTTCATACGACCCACTCCCGCAAACCTTCCCTGCAGATTCTGACTTCCCGGCGGCGGCACGCCCTGCCACTGCACCGCTGCTCCACGCCCACTGCAGGTTGTAACCGCCGCAGATTCCGTCAATATCCAGCATTTCCCCTGCCATAAATAAACCCGGTACTCTGACCGACTGCAAGTCCGCTGTAACTTCCTCGAAGTCCACCCCGCCGGCACAAACCTGTGCCTGATCAAAAGAATTCGACCCCAGTACAGTTACTTTATGAGCATGGAAAAGCGCTTCCAACTTCTTCCGCCGAGGCAGGGCAATCTCACATGCTGTTTCTGTCTCCCTTATCCCGGCCAGTTTTAACAGCAACAGCCCAACCTTCTTATTAACAATGCCTGTCACAAACTGCTCCATGTTCTGTTCCTTCTGCCGATCCCATCTCTGTTCCCAGAAAGCCTTGTCGATTGGTATATAATCTATCCCGACCGTCACGCATTTGTTCTCCCGCAGCGCATATGCGGCAATTCTGCTGAACTGAAAAACCGGAATCCCCGAAATCCCATACTCCGTCAGCTGTAGTTCCCCATGCACGGTACTGACAACGGCTCCGTCTACATACAGCGTCAGACAGGCCTCACACCGCACCCCCGCCACCTGCTTCCAAAAAGTTTCCCCACACCTGAGCGCCGTAAGCGCCGGCACCATAGGCACGATTCTGTGTCCAAGCTGCCCGGCTATCGCCAGTCCTCCGCCGTCCGAACCTGTCTTCGGGGCAGCCTTGCCGCCGCAGGTCAGTATCACCGCATCATACCTTTGACGCGCATCTCCTTCCTGACTTCTGCAGGTCGTCGGATCGGTCTCTACCACCAGTCGGGTAACACCTCCTTTCTTCGCCACGCTTCTGACTCCGATAACTTTACACTTCGTACAAAGTCGAATTCCCAGCCGCTCCATCTCATACCGCAGCACATCAAGTACTGTTGCTGCCTGCTCACTGGCCGGATACAGATACCCGTTCTTGTCCTTGATCCGCATTCCCAGCTTCCGAAAGAACTCTTTCGTCTCCGTCACCCCGAAACGTTCATAAATATCATCCAAACGGGCCACTCCGCTCCCATAATAACAGTCTGTATCCATGATCTCGTTAGAGAAATTGCACTTTCCGTTCCCTGTAGACAGAATCTTCCTGCCGACTCGATCATTCCTCTCATATACCGTCACGCTCGCTCCCGCATACGCCGCCTGGATCGCTGCCATCATCCCGGCCGCGCCGCCGCCCACTACGGCAATCTTTCTTCCCATATCTCCTATGTTTTCAATCCTTTCTATGTAGATTAAAGATCATTTTCTTCATTCCGAAGCTTCCCGGGATGTTTAGAAAAAGATAGCAGCTCTTGCTGATATGTTGTATTCCACATAACCGCAAAAACCGCTATGTCCAGTCTCAGTCACGTCGGGCTTTTTTCAATGCTGTATCTTATTATAGTATTTATAGATACCTTTTACAAGATTCAAAATGTCCTTTCCAGACAAATGCAGGAAACCTGTTACTATTCACGGTGCCCTGCAGTAACGAAATCCTGGCACCTGTATTCAGCTCGAATAAGATTCGAGGAAATTGTACAGCTCCTCGTCATTTTCTATAAACTTTCCCTGTATGATCTCCGCCTGTAACTGGTCGCTAAGTGCGGACAACAAGATATCCGTATTCATATGCATCCGCCTCTTGTCCTCCTCATACACCACGATAAAGTGATCCTCCACCATCAAATAGTATCCTTTTTCCTCTTCTTCCTTATAATACTTACAAATGACGACCCGGTCTTTAGAAAAAGCCGTCAACTCGATGGTCTCGAATCCCATTTCCAGCTCCGTGAGCGGCGGATTCCTGTCATAGGACTCCAACTCCTTGATCAGACTCTCCCGATCCAAGCCGATGTATTTCACCGGCACATCTTCCTGTTTCTCCTGGATCGTACCGTCCACAAGATTGACCTCCTCGATCAGATACATAGTATCCGCCGTCACCACCGGAATCTGCTCCACTGCCGCCTCTATGACCTGTTCCTCTGCCTGACCTTCCAAAGCAGTCCACGGATCACTGTCTTCACTCTTCATACTATCCAAGGCACTCTTACTGCTCTTACCTTCTTTTACCTGATATTTGTTGGGATAAAAGAACTGCTCTGCTTTCAGCGCCATATAGCCGCCCGCTCCCAACAACAAAACTGACATCACAAGAAAAAGACTGACACGTCTTACAAATTTCATCCTTACCAAGCCCCTCTTATCGGATTCTTCTGTAATCAGTATCAGTCATTTACAAAAATTTATGCAGTCTCATCCTAAATTAATAATTCGGCTCCTATAAAACCCCGATATTCTTTCCGAACATGATAAAGAAAAACCCAAGCGGTATCCGGGACAGCTCCTCTTCTCCGATCACCCGCAGTATCATCAGCATAGTCAGATCGAGAAAAATCCCCGCCACAATGCCAGTAAGGATTGTAACCGCCGCTCCAGCCGGTTCCAGCATGAATCTGCCGATCAGCATAACCACCAGTCCGGATACGACAGCGGCAGCAGCCGGAAATGCGACGCACGTAAACCAGCCGGGCTGATATCTTAAGTTCCTGCTGATAAACAGGAAATTCATTACGCAAAAAACGGCAAAGTAAGCAATCAATGCATAAATGATCCCATCCGCTCCAAGCAATGCTTTCTGCACAAACAGATAAGCAACGAGAATATGCACGATCATAGAAGCAAGTATCGAGACAAACAACTCACGGAGCATATGCATTCGGAACAAAAGCTGCGCGAAGAAAAAGCTGAAACTGCAAAGTACGATAATGACTGCCCCCTTTTGGATCCATGCTCCGACTGCCGCCGTTTCATGCTTGTACAGACACATAACAATGGCCTCAGCCAAAGCCGCCAGATAGACCGCTATCGGAAACGCCGTTATGGACAATTTGCATACAGCCTTGTCCAACCGCTCTCTCATGATCCGATAGTCTTCCTTGTCGTACGCATTCTTGATCTTACTGACCGTCACCGTTACCCCCAACAGACACAATGCAGCCCCAGCCCCGATCAAAACAGCAAATTTACCGTAATAAGCTCCCCAGGACGCCGTACGTATCTCCCCCAGTTCTTCTGCTCGTTTATTCATGCAGTAATTAAACATACGCTGATCGATCAACATGAACAGATTGGTAAAAACGGCAACAATCGCCATCGGAATACAATTCAAAAGCACTGTTCTCTGTATAGAATACTGAGATTCACCCCCTTTGCCGCTCTCCGCCTTAATCCGGTCGCGCAATGTTCTGGAGTAAAATAAATAAATGATCAGAAGATAGATCGTTGTGATCACCTGTGAAAGCAGGACCCCCAGCATGGCGCCCATCGCTCCATGTGCAAAACTGAATTCCGCATTCTGCCGCAATGCAGAAACCTTATTCCCGTAAGCATAAAGTGTTCTTCCGCATCCAAGAGCGCAAAGGAACATGGATATCTTCTCTATATATTGTGAATGTGCTGTCAACGTTCCCAGGCCATAGCCGTTGAAAAATCCGCGGAATGTCCCAATCAACGCCGCAAGAACGATAGTCGGTGCAACAACAAGCACTGCCATCCGACTCAGGGATTCCAGTATCACGAAATCGGCTATCTTAGAAGCCATGAGAACAAGCACAGCCGCGATTACGGAGCTGATCACTAGATCCATGATAAAGACAGCGCCAAACACTCTTCTGGCATTTCGGTGTTGTTCCCGCTTCACTCTGTATCGAATCATACCTGACATAGCACCCGTCACACTGTATGATGTGATAAAAGTGACTAGCATAAATATCTCAAACGCCGGCGCAAACAATCCTACGCCTGCATCACCTATCACCTTAGACAATGGTATCCGCATGATAAGTAAAATAACATAGGACAAAATCCCGGCAGACTGGATCAACGAAGTTTTGATCGCCGCCAACACAGAATTTCTCCCGGGGACCGTTCTCTTTCGTACGTTCATTGTAAACCTCCATCATGCGTCCGCGCCTGACGCCCGAATCGCATGCAGTAATTTCTATAGATCGCGCGTGATCTTAAGCTGTTCTAATACTTCCTCCTGCTTTCTCTCCATGATCGCCGCTTCCTGCGGTGTCATATGGTCATAGCCGCACAGATGAAACATACTGTGAGCTGTCAAAAAAGCAAACTCCCGCAGAAGAGAATGCCCATACTCCTGCGCCTGTGCTGCAACATGATCGGCCGACAAAATAATATCTCCCAACACCAATTCCCCGCTGTCAGGGTCGAAATACGCCGCCTCGTCCTCCTCAACGACCGTAAAGTCCCCCGCCTTGATAAAAGGAATGTTTGGAAACGACAGTACATCCGTCTCCTTATCCAGATCACGATACTCTCTGTTGTATTCCCGGATCCCATTCCGATCGGTAAGAAGAAGATTTACCGTAGTCTCATAGGGACAGTTTTCCGTCTCCAGTACTGTTTCCATGATCTGCTCCAGGATCTCCTGCATAGTAAAGGGAAAAGAAACGTCTGTTTCATTTTCAACGTAAGAAGTCATAGTATAATTTCTCCTCCACAAATATCTTCTTCATCTCATAGAGCTGAGCCAAAGAGATCTGATTCTCCCACAGCTCGTCCGTCTCCAGTTTCTTCTTAAATACAGTATCGATCAGCTGTCCGTAATCCAGCTGTGCCTTGGGGTCTTTCTCAAACAGATACAGAATAGAAGAAACAATACAGTCTGCGAACAATACCACTATCGTTTCGCTTGATACCACCTTCTCGGATCCGTCTACATACTCTTTCAGAATCCTTTTCGTTTTTGCAGGAAAATGATATTCGTCGCAGATAGCGGACACATTTTCCCAGCTGTTTTCTCCTTTTAATTTACCGATTCTGTGATAATAGCCACATGCCTTAACTGCGGACGCATCCAGCTGCAGACGCTTGGCGATCCGATCGCCCAGATACGCCGTATGTATCGCATGATAATATTCTTCCTTGGAAAGATTCTTGAGCTGTACTAAAAGCGGACATTCCGGATCATTGATCTCCATATATTTCTCCTGATCCTTATGGATCACCGACGAACTGAATGCTTTCAGTATGATCAGCAGCAGAATGCAACATACGATCACGTTGACTGCCGGAATCGTATACTGTTCCAGCGCAAGCTGCTCTTTGGAGAACAGGACCACATTGGCAGTCAGGCAAAGGATCAGCACCAGCAGGGACACGACCACCGGCAGGCCGACAAGAAAATCATCATTCAGATTGCAGAACATGAGAATACCTGCCAGACCGCTGATAAAATAAAGCCAGAAAACTGTCATATCACCGCCCGTAAAGTTAACTGCCAGAAGCAGACATACACTGCCCGCCGCCATTCCCGTTATACCGTTGCTGAACACGCCAAGGAAAACAAAGATCGCAAGAAACGGCCATCCCGTTACCGGCAGCATCGGAAAAAAAACCGCAGCAGCCAGACTTCCAAGATACACAACGGCAAATTTGACATATTTGCCTTCGTTGCGATAGATAAATAAACCGGTCACTTCACTGAACAGATAAGCATAGATAACAATACCTGTTCCCGTCAGTACCATTACGGTATTACGGATCAGGCTTTCGGTGCCGGGTTGATTCAGAATACTTCCGAAAAATGCGATTCCGCCTGCCGCCACAAACAAGATGCTGAATATTACGATTCTTTTTATACGATTGTTTTTACTTTTTTCCACGATTATTATTCCTGCTTCTCAGTTTTAATTCACTGCGTCTTGTCTCTCTCGACTCAAAATCCTCGTACGCCTTGACAATCTTCTGTACAAGCGGATGCCTTACCACATCCTTGCTACTCAATTTACAAAACGCGATATCATCGATCTTAGATAATACTCTGGCTGCTATATCCAACCCGGACTTCATATCCGGTGCAAGATCCTTCTGCGAGGCATCGCCGGTCACCACCACTTTAGAGCCAAACCCGATACGGGTCAAGAACATCTTCATCTGCGCCGGCGTCGTATTCTGCGCCTCATCCAGAATAATATAAGCATTGTCAAGCGTCCGCCCCCGCATATAGGCAAGCGGTGCCACCTCGATCAGTCCCTTCTCCATGTTGCGGGCAAAACTCTCTGCTCCCATGATCTGGTACAGGGCATCATACAGCGGACGCAGATACGGATCCACCTTACTCTGCAGATCTCCCGGCAGAAATCCGAGTTTCTCACCTGCCTCGATGGCCGGTCTTGTCAAAATGATCCGGCTGACCTCGTTGTTCTTAAAGGCCGTGATCGCCATGGCCATGGCAAGATAAGTCTTACCGGTTCCTGCAGGCCCGATGCCGAATACGATCATATGATCTCTGATCGCATCCACGTACTTTTTCTGTCCTAGAGTCTTCGGTTTGATCGGTTTCCCGCTTATCGTATGACAGATGCAGTCCCCGTCTATCTCCAGAAGGACATCTTCTCCGCTCTCCTTCTCCATCTCCAGCGCGTAATTCACATTCTGTTCTTCCAGAACGTTCCCCCGTTCCGACAAAGTTAAAAGTTCTCGCACGATATGGGATGCTTTCATGACTGCATCCCGCTTCCCGCTGATTCTTACGGATCCGTCTCGATCTACGATCATCACGTGCAGATCGTCTTCTATCTTCTTAATATAAGCATCTCCTCTGCCGAAAAGATTCTGCATATGTTCCATCGGCATATCGATGCTGATCGTAAATTCCTCCATACCTCTTTTGCCTCTTCCTTTCGCAGTATACTACTACTCAGTATTCTCTTCTTCAGACGCTTCCTCCTGCACCACCGGTTCGATCTCAGTCGGTGCGGATTCTACGGCCGCCTCCTCTAACTGCATACGGGCATTTAATACCCAATTATCATCATACTTTTTTATTGTAACATTTTTTTCAGTAATTTGTACCCCTTTTTCATCTAAAGATGCTATAATTTTTCGCCATTCTTCCTGCATGATGTTATTCATCTCATCCGCCGTATGTTTCTTGCTTACAATCTCATATTCCTGAATCGTCTTTCTGCCATAGAAAAAGGGCAGATATAAACGGTCCAGCAGACGGACCTGCTTCTTCTCTCCACTGATATCATACTGCTCATAGGGAACTTTTCCGAATCTAATATCCCACTCTTTATCATTGACACCCAGTGTGATCATCTCTTTCTGTCTGCCGGAATACAGTTTCTCATCGTATAGAATATCCCTTTTCACGGAAAGCGATTCCGTATAACGAAGCAAAATATCCGCATCTGACTGCACAAACTGGTATTTTCTGACTGTAGTATCCTCATTGTAGACCGGTACTGCTCCACTGACCAAAACATCTCCCTTTTCCACCGTATCTCCCAGCGCCACCTGCGGCACTCCGCTTCTGGTGATAATATAAGATACGGTTCCCGACCTGGTCGCGATAAGATCGATGCCATCTTCCTGTGCCTGCTGCATGTTCTGCTCATAGTCCGGCATTTCATTTTCCTTGATATGAATCAGAAGCGTAGTACCTTTTACCTGCACAGATGTCCATGTGATAATGTCATGGTCTTCCCGCAGTGCTTTCTCCAGACCTTCTATCTGCAGCCGGCTCTTTTTCATTGCAACATGCACGCCCTTCTCATCCAGGTAGTCCATCAGCACATCCTCTGTCAGGACATAGTTCCCCTCGATCTCAATATTCCAGATATAACCTGCCATGATCACCCAGAACAGAAGGCAGCCCAGCAGTCCGGCAACAAACACTTTGCGTTTCTGCATTTTAGACATAAAAAAAGGCAGTCCATATTTCTGCAAAACGGCTGCCCTGGTTCCGGTCTTCTTCAACAGCGGTTTCAATGCAAAAAAACCGCGTACACTGATCTTCATAGTATCATGATCACCATGATTGACGATATCCCACACCAGAATATCATGATTTCCGCACAGATTCAGCAGTCTTTCCGTGGAATATCCCCATACCTTGATCTTCACATAGCCTCGGATATACTGTACCCAATGAAGCATTTCTGCACCCCCATACACTAGACGTAACGGACAGCCTCAATACTGCCGCTGATCTTCATATCTTCATTGGTATAGTAATCAATCGCCAGCTGCCTGCCCTCAAAACATATCTTACAGTTCTTACCCTGCAGCACGATAGACTCCTTTGTATACTCCAGTATTCCCTTATAATTTTCTATAAAAGCTTCCCTGTTCCCGGTGACCGTGACGATCGATGCACCAAGCATCGTGTCCTTTGGAAGTTTCAGGGACTCCACGATCAATTCCTTGGAGCCGGATAAGGTTGGTATAGACAGTTTTCTTTGATTCCTTCTCATAGTTCACTATATGTTGTGTCACCCAAAATCATACCTTTATTCTTCCACAATATACTAACGAGTAATGCTGCTCTCTCCAACCGTCGCCTTTTTGGCAGTTATCAAAGACCGGGCATTTGCATAGGAAAAAATCATCCCTCGTTCCGTCAGATCATTTATTCACGCGAGCAACGAGCCAAGTGGCTGCTTGCAGACATTTGGCGACTGCCGCGAGGGTCAAATACCCCGCTGCTCTGCAACGCTGCAAGTTTGATACCCCGTTGCTTGCAGCGGGGTCTTTGATCACATAATCCGAAAAGGGAGTAAATCAAAAGAACTGGTAACTATGACATAACTTCGCTTTAACTCATCATAATCACTTGTGATATGGTTCTCCATTTATAATGCGATATCCTCTGTAAATCTGTTCTAACAGGATCACCCGCATCAACTGATGCGGGAAAGTCATTTTAGAAAAGCTGACCGCATGGTCAGCTCTCTTACAAACCTCTTCATGCAGCCCCAACGAACCGCCAATGATAAATTGAATATGGCTGCTCCCCTGCGTTGCCGCTCTCTCCAATACAGCCGCAAATCCTTCCGAATCATGTTCTTTGCCTTGAATCTCCAATGTGACTACTAAGGCATCTTCCCGGATATATCTCAGGATTCTCTCAGCTTCTTTCCTGAGTATCAGCTGCTCCATCGCCATTCCCGCCTTATCCGGCGTTTTCTCATCGTCTACTTGCACGATCTCCAGTCTGCAATAACGACTGAGTCGTTTCTCATATTCCGCTATGGCTTCCCGATAGAATTTCTCTTTCACTTTACCAACTGCAATTACTGTTATCTTCATTTGTCCTCAAATAGCTTCTGGTAATACTCGTCCACAAAGTGTTCCAGAAATGCTTCATCTAAATTCATAAACTTATTGCTGATAATAGCCTTCATCCTGTCAGTACGTATAAAATACTTCTGCTCTTCTCCGATCTCTTCCGCAAAAAGCTCCGCATCCAGCATTTCAACAGACAGATTATTCTCGCACCACTTCGTCAACTCACTTAGCAGAGAATCCTCGGACTTCGCTTTCACGAGCAAAATCCTGGAATTGCGCATGGATACAACGCCAAACACGATAAAGAGCACAAACATCGCACCCATAACACCACACACCAGATACTTCGTAGTGCTTTCATTCCGATACAGAGGGATCATTCCTGTAAATACAAGAAGAATAAAAATAAAACCAGTGATTCCTACGATCAGCAATATGTATGCTGAAGATCTGTTATCCTCCGCCCTGGCCGCACTGTTCTGATAAGGATGATAAGCCGGTATCTCTTCTGCTTCAGGCATCGCCTCTGCGCCCTCCGGTCGCTTCAACCGTTCCGCTGCATACATCTTATGCAGACGTTCCAACTCCTCCTGCTTTTGCCGCGCATCGTTTACATCACCGCTCTCCTCCTCCAGACTTTCTACCAGCGCAACATTACAGTCCACACAACGCGCTATTCCTTCCCTGTATTCATTCTTACACACCGGACACCAAGGCATATCGGTCACTCTCCTTATTGCAATTCGGATTTTCTCTTACGCAAAAAGCATTATGAAAAATGCCATAATTTTCCCATACACAAGTCTATTCTATAATCATTTTGCACGAATTGCAATATAAATCTAATACAGGTCAGTATAATTCCTTCCGATCGCTATTATTCACAGCCATTATCACAAAGTTAAACCGGACGTACCTGTCATTTTATAGTTCTCCTTCAGACACGCTTTCTCTCAATTAAAAATGCAGCGCTCTTCAGGAGAAATATAAATGACAGACATCATCCGGCATTTTACTTTGTCTCCGGTTTCAACAGTTCCCGCAGTCCTTGATTCTTGTTCTCTGCTCTGTCTATATCCATATACTGAGCAGAATCGTCAACTTTCTGCCACACGGAACATTCCCCGATCGCACTCATATCTCTCCACAGCTCAAACACGCCTTTCTCGGTAATACCGCTCCATTCTTCCACATTGCCGGTATAGTCAACTGTATTGGCATACAATTCTCCGTCATACAGTCCGTTGTTGAAATTACCAACTACATTCTGCAGGATTCTTTCCCTCACCTGTAATTTAGACGTATCTACATCATAGTGTTCCGCCCCCTGTCCATTGGGCAGATCATTCGCCCAACTACCAGAATAGCTGTGCGCCATATATTTCCCCATCGCATTATCTTCGTCTTTCTGTCCGATATAGAATTTGAACCAAGCGCCTTCACCACTTCTTATACCGTCAGACCAGTCGCCATAGTAATAACTGTTCTTTTCATAAATGGCAAGTCCCTTACCCTCCGGTCTGCCATTACTGTTTACGCCGCCCATATAGTAATATTGATTCGTGCCTTCTAGTCCTGCTGATAACTTCACATAGCGCTTTAGATGGGCCAGATCCCATATGGCATTCTGGTTGTTATCTGCAAAATATGGCAAAGCCTCATTTAATATAAATTCTTTGGTGTATGCCACATCATTCTCGTCCTCTATATCGATCACTACTGCTGTCTTGTCGCCGTCTGCAGAAACAAATTCGTCACTTGCCGGCATTTTCTCTGCTACCGGCTTCCGTCCGGACTGCGTCTCCTGACCACTTACAGTCCCGGTATCCTTGTTCTCATCCTGTTTCTCCGGAAGTTTGACGACAACGGCTTTTCCCGATGCATCTTTAACAATATCATTCAGTTTCTGTTCCTGCGCATATTCCGTAATATTCTGCTGCAGATTCCCATTCGCATCAGATATCTTCTTCCTTGGGAGCAGAAAAAGAAGAACAATGATGCAGAGTAAAAGCAGAACGATCACTCCCAATAATACCGTTGTCATATAAGGACGCTGTAAAAGTCCCTGAAGCCCTGCAGATTCATCATCTGCCTCGTCCTGCAGATTCTCGTCCAAGTCCTCTACCAGCAGATCATCATCCTTCCCCTCTCGGGCTTCGTACTCCTTCTGTTTTCCACCTCTGATATCATCCCGCCACTGCTTCTCTTTTGAATGTTCATTTCGTTCCATCATATTCATGCTTGCACCTCCATGTCTTCTCTGACACAAATTCTCGTGAAAAACAGAGAATTTATTCAACCTTGCACCCCACGTCTGTTCCGATACAAAATCCCCCGAAAAGAGAGATGCTCATCCAAATATGTCATACCCGGCAGGTCTTTTCCTTCCTGCATCATATCACCATTATAACCTGCATTCCTTAATAAACTACTATTCAAATTATTAAGATTTTCCTAACCTCTTTCACAAAAAAGAATCCTGCCTGCAGGATTCTCCGCCTACGGCGGGTCGCTCCAGCGACATCATCCCGTTCCGCCGCAGTGCGATCATTGCTGTTTTAATTTCTATGGCAAGCGCAGCTTTTGTTCCGCGCGCGTAGCTGCGCATCCGCTTTCGTATCATAGGACGCTCTTTCCTATGATACGAGAAGAGTCCGCCGCCCGGCAGACTCTTCTCATGTCTCACGCTTAGATGATATATCATCTTCTGTCAGCTTGTCGCTCCTATCTTTTACTTAAATACTCGTCAATTCCTTTGGCCGCTGCCTTACCTGCACCCATGGCAAGAATCACGGTTGCCGCTCCCGTTACCGCGTCGCCGCCGGCATAGACACCCTCTTTAGAAGTCTTGCCAAATTCTTCCTCCGCCACGATACATTTATATTTATTGACTTCCAACCCCTCTGTTGTAGAAGAGATCAGCGGGTTCGGAGAAGTACCAAGAGACATGATCACAGTATCCACTTCCATCAGGAATTCAGAGCCTTCAATCACGACCGGCCTTCTTCTTCCGGAAGCGTCCGGCTCTCCCAACTCCATTCTGACACACTTGATCCCGGATACCCAGCCGTTCTCGTCCGCGATGATCTCGGTCGGATTAGTCAGCAGATCAAAAATGATGCCTTCTTCCTTTGCATGATGAACTTCTTCCACACGGGCCGGAAGTTCCTCTTCGCTTCTGCGATACACGATATGTACTTCCGCACCAAGACGCAGAGCCGTTCTTGCCGCATCCATCGCCACATTGCCGCCGCCTACGACAGCTACTTTCTCTCCACGCATGATCGGTGTATTGGAAGCTTCGTCAAACGCCTTCATCAGATTGCTTCTTGTCAGGTACTCATTGGCTGAGAAAACACCGTTTGCCTGCTCACCCGGAATCCCCATGAACTTCGGAAGTCCCGCGCCGGAACCGATGAATACGGCATCAAATCCTTCCTCCTCTAACAGTTCATCGATCGTGACAGATTTGCCTACCACCACATTCGTTTCAATCTTCACACCTAAAGCCCGGACATTCTCAATCTCCTTGGCCACAACATCTTTCTTGGGAAGACGGAACTCCGGAATCCCATATACAAGCACCCCGCCCGGTTCATGTAATGCCTCAAAGATCGTGACATCATATCCCATCTTCGCCAGATCGCCGGCACAGGTCAGACCTGACGGCCCAGAACCGATCACGGCCACCTTCTTATCCTTTTTCTCTTTAGCGCCTTCCGGTTTAATATGATTCTCCCTCGCCCAATCTGCTACGAAACGTTCCAGTTTACCGATCGATACAGGTTCTCCCTTGATGCCGCGGATACATTTCCCCTCGCACTGGCTCTCCTGCGGGCATACCCGTCCACATACGGCCGGAAGTGCTGAAGCTTCGCTGATGATCTGATAAGCTGCCTCAATATCCCCTTCCTTCACTTTCTCGATAAATCCCGGAATATTGATGGCTACCGGGCATCCCTTTATACATTGTGCATTCTTACAGTTGATGCAGCGAGTCGCCTCGCACATCGCCTCTTCTTTATCATATCCCAGACATACTTCTTCAAAATTCGTTGCACGTACCTTTGCATCCTGTTCCCGGACAGGTACTTTCTTTAATACATCTGCTGTCATGCTATTGATCATGCTCCTTTCTTGGCCGCTTACAGCGGTTCAGTTCCTGCAATGCTTTAATCCTCTGTTATCTATTGCTCCTATTCATCCGCACAGTTTCCGCATCCGCCGTGATGGGTGCTGCCCTCCTGCGCTTTCAGAAATGCTCTTCCTTCCTTCGTCTTATAAATCTGTTGGCGTTTCATCGCCTGGTCAAAATCCACCTTATGCCCGTCAAATTCCGGCCCATCCACACATGCGAACTTTACCTCTCCATCCACCGTCAGACGACATGCGCCGCACATACCTGTACCATCCACCATGATCGGGTTCATGCTCACAACTGTCGGCAGATCATATTTCTTCGTCGTCAGGCAGACAAACTTCATCATGATCATCGGGCCTATGGCCACACATACATCATAAGATTTCCCTTCTTTATCGATCAAATCCTCGATCACTTTCGTGACCATACCGCTCCTCCCATAGGAACCATCGTCTGTGGTAATATAAAGATTGCCGGCCACAACCGTCATCTCTTCTTCCATGATCAACAGATCCTTTGTCTTGGCGCCGATGATCACATCAGCCTTCACACCATGCTCATGCAGCCACTTAACCTGCGGATAAACCGGCGCCGTACCGAGACCACCTGCCACAAAAAGGATCTTCTTATTCTTTAAGCTCTCTATATCTTCATGTATAAGCTCAGAGGGACACCCTAACGGGCCGACAAAATCATGGAAGCTGTCACCTGCTTTGAGGCTCCGCATCATTTCCGTCGCCGCACCCACTACCTGCAGCACGATCGTGATCGTCCCCGCCTCTCTGTCATAATCACAGATCGTCAGCGGGATGCGCTCTCCCTCTTCGTCCATTCTGACAATAACAAACTGTCCCGGCTGACATGCTTTGGCAACACGGGGTGCTTCCACATCCATCAGATAAATATTTGTTGTAAGTTCTTCTGCTTTTACTATCCTGTACATCCCTGTTTATCCTCCTAAACCGATATCCTTACCATATCCCACTAATAATAATGTAACTCCTCTTTTTTTGCAACCGTTTCTTTCATAATCCTCATTTAAACCGTAACATTCAGCCATGAAATGATCTGCATTCCTCTTTCCAGCTGCCGCTCAGATGGGTACAGCCGTAAATTCCCCGTCTTCATCATATCCAAGCTGGGCAGCTTCTCCCGTGTGGATCTGGATCAGGAAAACCTTATCGGTCCGGCTCAGGATTCCTGTACCGTCATCATAATATTCATTGATTGTATAATAGCCACTGCCGTCAATGCCAAGCACAGAACTGAATTGATAGCTCAGCGTACCGCTGTGCCTTTTACTGTTTCCAGCAGCATCTTCCAGATACCCTGTCTCCACCAGTCTTCCGATCAAGTTCGCAACCGCCTGGTCTGTCGGGATGGCATCTTCCAACGCCAGAGTATAAGTTCTCATGATCACTTCGCTTGATACACCCTTATTACTGATATTGACAAACTTAAACTGCGTCTTGCCCAAAGGCATGGGAATCGGTCCAGTATATGGCACGCTGTCGGCAGTCGGTTCCGAACCGTCTGTCGTATAATAAATCTTACAGCCTTCCAATCCTTCGGCCACGATCATCATGGGCTCTGTATATTCCCCGCTGTACAATTCCACTTCCGGTGCATTCGGCACGGACAGATTGATCACATATTTCCTCGTGACGACATCACTCTCTATGCCATAATCATTTACGAAAAAAGCGCTGATCGTATGCTCCCCGTCTTCCAGAAACAGCGGCGCCGTATAAATTTGACTATGCTTATCCGGCCTGGAACCGTCCATAGTAAAGTATATCGTTCCAGAAGTATTTGAACTGAGCTTCAGGGGAATCACCTCTGCATAATCACCCTCCACATAGCTGAATTCCGGTTCCATTGCCAGATAACTCTGGAACATATTGACGATAGAGGCGTCCTGACAGTTCCGCAGCAGGTCATTGATCATTCCATACTGCTCCTGATTGGCGTATATCGTTATTATTTTATTGTAGGCTTCCTCCACATCCTCATAAGAAAACTCGTTATTCTCTATGATCCGAAACAATGCCTGAAGCGCCGAATTATCATCCTTCTGTATATAGTAGTAGTCCGCCTCAAGGAAAAGCAGCTCTGCCACATAGGGATTCTTTGCAATAGCATTTTCCAGACAGGCGATTGCCTCCGTATATGCTTCATTGGCCGCGTATTCTCTGGCTTTGTCAATCTGATACTCTACCGTCTGAATATGATAAGCATATGCGCTGTATGTCACAAGCGCCACTATAAAGAAGATAACAAGGCTGACGATCACCCATATTCTTCTACTATCCGGCACTGAATCTTCCGTATTAGTAAATTCTTCCTTTGTCTTTAAGTCCTTCTGTTCTGCCTCTTTACTGTCCTCACCATCCTGTCCTGCAACCAGAATAGACAAAGTTTCCGTTATACTGTTTTCTATTTCCGGCTCAAAATCAGGTACAATCCGAATCTCCTCTCCGCATTTTTCACAGATCAGATGTTCCTCGATCATCTCATTGCCGCAATGTGGACACTTCATAAACAGTTCCCCTTCTTATCTGTCGTCCGACTAATTCCCGGCAATCCCTGCCTCCACACAATTATTCATCAACATGGCGATCGTCATCGGACCTACACCGCCCGGCACAGGCGTGATCGCGCTGCATACCGGAGCAACATCCTCATAGTCCACGTCTCCGCATAATTTCCCTGCCTCGTTTCGATGAATCCCAACATCTATCACGACAGCCCCCTCTTTCACGTACTCCCTGGTTATCATCTTCGGTTTTCCTACTGCCACTACCAGGATATCCGCTCTTCGGGTTACTTCCTGCAGTTTCTCCGTTTTGGAATGTGCAACGGTCACCGTTGCGTTCTCCCGCAGAAGAAGCAGCGCCATAGGCTTCCCCACAATATTGCTGCGGCCAACGACCACGCACTCTTTGCCTGCGATCTGAATACCCGACCGTTTCAGAAGCTGTATGATTCCTGCGGGTGTGCAGGATACAAAACCCGGCTGGCCGATGCAGAGTGCTCCCACACTCTGCGGATGAAAACCGTCCACATCCTTTGCAGGATCGATCGCACGGATAACCGTATCTTCATCGATCTGCCCTGGCAGCGGCAGCTGCACGAGAATCCCATCCACTTTCTCATCATGGTTGAGTTCATCGATCAACTGCAAAAGGTCCTCCTGCGTCGTTTCCTGCGCCAGTTCATAAGAACGCGAATCGATACCGATATACGCGCAGGCTTTCTTCTTATTTCCCACATATACCGAAGACGCCGGATCGTTTCCCACCTGTATAACGGCGAGACAGATGGAAATTCCACGTGATACCTTCAAATCCGTAACCTTCTCCTTCAGTTCTTCCTTGATCTGTGCCGAAATTACCTTACCATCTATTCTCAGTGGCATACCTTCCTCCATTCATAAATCGCTAAAACAATCCCGTTATCTTACCATTATCATCAACATCGATCTGATGGGCAGCAGGTTTCTTCGGCAGCCCGGGCATTGTCATGACCGCTCCTGTCAATACCACCACGAAACCTGCTCCCGCAGAAACATATACCTCTCTGACATGCATGGTAAAGCCGACCGGTCTTCCCAAGAGCATCGGATCATCCGACAGGGAATACTGCGTCTTGGCCATGCAGACAGGCAGTTCTCCGAATCCCAGTTTCTCCAGATTCTGCAACTGTTTCAGGGCCGCTGCCGTATAAGTTACACCCCCTGCACCGTAAATTTCAGAGGCTATGGTCTCTATCTTCTCCTTTAATGGCAGGGAATCCTCATACAAAACTTTAAACTGGCTTTCCTTCTTCTCCAGTGTCTCCAAGACTTTGGAGGCCAATTCTACACCGCCTTCTCCGCCTTTCTCCCAAACCTCTGAAATGGCAAATTCGCATCCTCTTTCCTGACAAAAATCTCTCACGAAATCAATTTCCTTTCGGGTATCCGTCACAAAAGAATTCAGAGCCACAACGATTGGTACATGATATTTCTGGAGATTCTCAATATGTTTCTCCAAATTGACGATTCCCGCCTGTAGTGCAGGAAGATCTTCCACAGAAAGAGCCTCTTTCGCAATACCGCCGTTATATTTGAGTGCGCGTACCGTCGCAACGAGGACCACGACATCCGGCTTCAAGCCTGCCATACGACACTTGATATCAAAAAATTTCTCCGCGCCCAGATCCGCGCCAAAACCAGCCTCCGTTATGACATAGTCTGCTATCTTAAGCGCCGTTTTTGTTGCGCGTACGGAATTACAGCCATGGGCAATATTAGCAAAAGGACCACCGTGTACGAGTGCAGGTGTATGTTCCAATGTCTGAATCAGATTCGGCTTCAAGGCATCCTTCAAGAGAGCCGCCATGGCTCCCACTGCCTTCAGATCGGAAGCCGTCACCGGCTCTCCCTGGTCGTTATAAGCAACAATGATCCTGCCCAGCCGCTCTTTCAGATCCTGAAGATCTGCGGCAAGACAAAGAATCGCCATGATCTCCGAAGCCACCGTGATCACGAAATGATCCTCACGGACAAAACCGTCCGCCTTGGCTCCGAGACCTACTACGATATTTCTGAGAGAACGGTCATTCATGTCAAGACAACGTTTCCAGACTACCTGCCTGGTATCAATGCGCAACTCGTTCCCCTGTTGTATATGATTGTCAAGAAGCGCCGCCAGGAGATTGTTGGCTGAAGTTACCGCATGAAAATCACCTGTAAAATGCAGGTTTAAGTCTTCCATCGGCACTACTTGCGCGTATCCGCCACCTGCAGCCCCTCCCTTGATGCCGAAGCACGGGCCAAGCGACGGCTCCCTAAGCGCTATGACAGCCTTATGTCCCATCCTGCCGAAAGCCTGCCCAAGCCCCACACTGGTTGTCGTCTTACCCTCTCCGGCAGGCGTAGGATTGATCGCTGTCACAAGAATCAGCTTTCCATCCGGGTTGCTCTGCACACGTTCGATATATTCGTCTGCTATCTTTGCCTTATACTTCCCATACAGTTCGAGATCATCCGCCTCTATCCCGATCTTCCCGGCAACATCCACAATACTTTCCAGTTTCGCCTCCTGCGCAATCTCAATGTCTGCCTTCATGCCCGCACCCTTCCTTTCCCACTTGCACCTCCACATACCACCTTGATACAAATACATACTACTTATCAATCATGCCGTCCGGCACCGTAGAAGCGTGATTACCTCTTCTTATATTACTTCTTCTACAAACTGTTCAAACTCTTCGGCAGTCATCAGTACCTTGCGGGGCTTCGTGCCTTCCTCTTCTCCCACGACACCGGCCTCGCACAATTGATCCATGATCCTGGCTGCCCTGTTGAACCCAATCTTAAAGACTCGTTGGAGCATACCGATGGAAGCCTTGTCCTTGTCAATGATGAAGCGCCCTGCTTCCGCAAAATACTGGTCATATTCTGAACCGCTGTCGCCGTTTCCGGTACTGCCCGAAGCCGCCGTACCACTTCCGATGTTCTGAATCTTCTCCTCAATATCGTCACTGTAAACATTTCCGATCACCTGATTCTTCAGGAAATCCACAACGTCAGACACTTCCTTATCTGACACGAAAGCCCCCTGCATACGCGCCGGTTTCGGATATCCCTGCGGGTAAAAGAGCATATCGCCCTTGCCTAATAGCTTCTCGGCCCCGACCATATCCAGGATCGTACGGGAATCCACGCCGCTGGATACGGCGAACGCTACACGGCTTGGCATATTTGCCTTGATCAAACCCGTGATAACATCCACGGAAGGCCTTTGTGTCGCTATGATCAGGTGGATGCCGCACGCCCTGGCAAGCTGCGCCAAACGACAGATAGACTCTTCCACCTCTCCCGGAGATACCATCATCAAATCCGCAAGTTCGTCCACGATGATCAAGATCTGCGGCAGCTTCGCCGGCGCTTCCGGATCGCCTGCCTTCTGCATCTCCTCCACTTTCCGATTATATCCTTTGAGATCACGTACATTGTAATCCGCAAACTTCTTATAACGGTCCGTCATCTCGGCAACACCCCAGTGCAGTGCCCCCGCTGCTTTCTTCGGATCGGTCACCACTGGGATCAACAGATGCGGTATCCCGTTGTAGACGCTTAACTCCACCACCTTCGGGTCGATCATGATCATTTTAACATCTTCCGGTTTTGCCTTGTACAAAATACCCATAATAATGGTATTAATGCAGACGGATTTACCGGAACCGGTAGCTCCTGCGATCAGCATATGCGGCATCTTTGCGATATCCGTCACAACGATCTTGCCGCCAATATCCTTCCCGACAGCAAAAGCAAGGCTGGACGGAAATTCACGGAATTCTTTGGCTTCCACCAATTCTCTGAAGGAAACCGCCGTATTTTCTTTGTTGGGAACTTCTATCCCCACTGCGGCTTTGCCGGGAATCGGAGCCTCTATCCGGATATCCGTGGCCGCCAGATTCAGTTTGATGTCATCCGCCAGACCTACGATCTTACTTACCTTAACCCCCTGCTCCGGCTGCAGCTCATATCTGGTTACCGATGGTCCCTGGCTGATATCCGTGATCGTCACCTTAACGCCAAAGGTTTCCAACGTCTTCTGCAGATGTACTGCCGTTTCTTTCAGTTCTCTGGCCGAATCACCGTTGTTTTTGTTCTTCGCCTTGATCAACAGATCATAAGAAGGAAACTGGTACGGTCTGGGGCTCTTCACTTCCCGGTCAGTTATCGCCCCTGCGCCCACCGGCTGCTGCACTGCCTGTTCCTTCTTCGCCGGCTCTTTAAATGCAGACACCCGTTCCCTTCCCGGATCTGGCAGCGTGAAATTGCCCGCCGTGCCGGCCGGGATTGTCCTGCCATCCTGGTGGATAGCAGGTTCTTCAAAAATTTCTGTCTGCCGATTCTCGTAAATCTCCTCCGGCATCTGCAGCGTCTGCTTCTCATCCGCTGCTCCATGAATACAGATCTCACTGATATCATCCGATTCGTTCTCTATGTAATGGCCGGAATGTTCCTCTTTGGCCACATAAACACTTTCCTCCGCCTGCTGTTCTTCTTCCGTCAACTGAAGTGTGATCTCGTGGATATCATCTCTTGTTTTCTCTACGGCTTCCTTCTCTTTATTTAAAGAAGTGTTCATCATAACACCGGAAACCTTCTTATCCATACGAAGAATCTTCTCATTCTCACGTTCTTCTTCACGAAGCCTGCGTTCTTCCTCTGCCTTCGCGCGCCGCTCCTGTGCCCTGGCACGCTTCTCCTCCGCCGCAAGGCGTCTCTCCTTCGCCCGCTCTCTGCGGTATTCAGCGTCTTCCATGGATAACTCATACATCCTGCGCCCCTGCTTTGTCACGCCACCGATAATAGACTTCTCGGTAACGATCACCACACAGATGACTCCAACGACAAGAAGCGCCAGTACGGTTCCCACCATACCCAGAAATCTGTATGACGCATAGACCAAAGATCCGGCGATCACGCCACCCCCGGTATGTCTTTCACTGCATCGTTTAAATATCTCTCCCACCTGATAACTCTCTGCCTGTGCCAGATCTACGGCAAAAAGCTCAAAGACCATTCCGATCAATACAACGATGACAACACCTGCGACCAGCTTCCTGACTGCTATGTTATTCCCTGCATTCGACATGCCGAACGCGATCGCCAGAAAAATGATCACCGGTGCAATATATGCCATCAATCCGAAAATACCGAACATCACATCGCTGACTGCATCTCCAACTTTACCTACCACACCGAAATTACAAAGAAAAAGGATGATCGCAAGCGCAAGAAACACGATCAGTAATATCTCGTTGCGGATTGCCACATCCATTGGCTCTGCGTGTGTACTTCTACTGCCGGTACTTCTCTTTCTCGTCTGTGCATTTCTATTCTTAGACGTACTTCTGCTCGAAGTTGTCGTTTTTTTCTTCGCGGAAGAACGGTTTCCTCCCTGTCCTGATGCCATTAACTATGCCTCCTGACCAAAATAAGACTCCATATAGTATAGCATTTTCGTTTTCTCTTGTCATCCCTTATTTTGTCTTGGCCGTTTTTCTCTTGTCGATCATATCGTGTAGTCTGGATACCGCATCCTTTATCCCGCCAACCTCACATAGGATTCCTTCATCCACTGCCTCCTGTCCGACAAGTATGGTTCCCACGTCCTTAGTCAGCACACCGGTCTCCATCATCAGCTCTTCGATCCGGGATTTGGAGATCTTACAGTGTTCACAGACAAATCCCGTGATCCGATTCTGGATCTGTCTGAAATAATCAAAAGTCTGCTGTACACCGATCACCATACCCGTAAGACGCACCGGATGGATGACCATAGTCCCTGTGGGAACAATGTAGGAATAATCCGTGCTGACCGCGATTGGCACACCGATAGAATGACTGCCACCCAGCACAAGAGATACCGTCGGCTTGCTTAAAGATGCGATCATTTCCGCAATAGCCAGTCCGGCTTCGACATCCCCTCCCATCGTATTAAGCAAGATCAGGACCCCGTCAATCTCTCTGCTGTCCTCGATGGCCGCCAGTTGCGGCAGAATGTGTTCATACTTAGTTGTTTTGGAAGAACTGCTCAGATTATCATGTCCTTCAATCTCCCCTATGATCGTGATCAAATGAATCTTATTATGCCTGTCGTTCTCATCCAGTGTTATCTGGCCTGTCGCCTCGATCCGTTCGTCTTTATGCTCCTCTTTCTCCTGCCGTTTTTCCTGTTCTTCGCGCTTCTCTTCCCTGGTACTCTTATTGGATCTTCCATCCTTATCTTTCCCGTTGTTCTTACCATTTTCCTTATTACCCATCATGTACCTCCACTAAATAGAATAAGAGAACCACAAGCTTTTTACCTGCTTTGTGATTCTCTCATAGTTTGTGTTATCTTCTGGCATTTATACATCCCGAAAGGATTCTGTGGGAAATGTTCAAAGATCAAAATCATCGTCTTCTTCTATTTCAACATCGAACTTCATATCCCGTTCCGCTACCTGGTATTGATAATCCATCTGTCTGTGTACATGCTTTTTAGGAAGAGGCAACGGGTTTTCCAAATAACGAGGCTTCGGCATACTCTGTTCTGCCGGATCTGCTTCTGTATACCGTCCGCTTTTCTCCATGCTTACAGATTGTCCGCCCCCTATCACTGATTCCCCTGTCTCTGTTACCGCTTCGCTCTCGGGCGCTGCAGTCCCATCTTCTGCTGTCGGTAATTTATCCTTGTTATCTCCTGTCACCGGATACGTCGCTGCAATATTCAACGCTTCCTGCGTCTCCAAAGACGCCTCTACAGTATCCAACACCTTCTGCGTCTCCAAAGATGCCTCTGCAGTATCCAACGCTTCCTGCGTCTCCATTGCCGTATCCGCCGTCTCCTGCATCGTCACAGCAGTCTCTTCAGCTTTCGTTTCTCTCTCCACTATTCCAGTCTCTTCCACAGTCTGATTGATCTCTTCGATCAATGTCTGCAGCAGTCTGGCACTCCCACCATAAAGACAGTTCTGAAGGCCAAGTCCTGCCAATACACCCCAGATATACATAGAAAGCAGACCGAAAGGCTGTATGCCGATCACTGCGAACGGAGTTGGCGCTACAATGATACACAGCAAGATCCATAGCATATAATCCTGTTCCCTGCCGCTGCGAAAAAACTCAAGGACAAGGAAGGCGGCAAACACCGCAAGAACCACGAACAGAAGCATATCCATAGAATAAGGGTAAAGAGGCCGGAATCCAAACGTCCGTGTATTCCCTATGTGCAATGCAGCCCAGGTTCTCATCTCTGTCTCAAATGCAGTCCCTCTGCTACCGGAAATAATACCGACTGTTCCAAGGAAGCCAGCAGCACATGATATGATAACCGTAATGATCGCCGCGCAGCTAACTGCCAGGGAATGATTGACCCGTACGCCTTCCGGCCGCTTCTTCTTTCCGGTCACGATCGCCGTCATCACCGCCAATATCGTAAATGCCGTCAGATCCAGATAACCGAGAACACCGATCAAAGCACCGGCAGCCACTGCACCGGCAGCCATCGGCCCCCTGCTCAGCCGGTTTGCACAATACCCTTTCACATAGCTTGCTGCTGTAAGCATGCCGCTCATATACAGAACAAAATACAAACATTCTGGTCCTAAATTCTTTACCATCTCCAGATAGCCTGGGGAACACGCCAAGTAGAAAAGCACCACACAGGCTGGAATCCGGCCTGCAAGTTTCCTGGCCACCGCATACGTAAGTACCATGCCGATGATCTGCAGAACCACATGAAAAATGATCGCAGTGGCAACTTTATTTCCAAGAAAAGTGAATACAAACGACAGGCAGGATACATACAGCCAAGCAGCACCATATGCGAACGGTTTCACGAGGCCGTCCGCAGTCACTGCGGCCATGTTAAAATATTCTATACCGTTGATATTCTGTATACTGCCTTCGGCAGCATTTAACCCTGTTATGTATTTTGACGCGCATTCGACCCGTAGAAAAATACCGAGCGCAAGCGCACACCATACTGCAATTCCTTCTATGATCCATCGTGTTTTCTCTCTCCAGACCACCTTTTTCCTGATCTTGAGTGCCACAGTGCGAATGATCCAGTACAATATTGCCATGGCAGGAATCATCAGGAATCCGACAGTCTGCACTGTCCTATCCGCCAGAGAAATCTTCAGGCCGCCGGTCTGAAGATACCCCACCCAGACATAGTTCCCTGCAAAAATAAGAAATATGGCGCACAGCATCGTATAGATCACCCATAATACATAGCTAAACCATGTTTTGTGATAAGTCATAATCAAAGTATTCCTTTACGAGACTTTGGAGATTGCCTGTTCCAGATCTGCAATAATATCATCGATGTGCTCCAATCCTACGGACAATCTGATCAAATCCGGGGCAACGCCGGCCTCCTTCAGCTGTTCATCATTCATCTGCCTGTGCGTATGGCTCGCCGGATGCAGTACACTTGTTCTTGCATCTGCCACATGCGTTACGATCGCCGCCAGCTTCAAATGATCCATCATCTGAGCAGCAGCAGCCCTTCCGCCCTTTAATCCGAAGGAAATAACCCCGCATGTGCCGTTTGGCATATACTTCTTGGCCAATTCATAATACCTGGTGCCTTTCAGACCCGGATAATTTACCCAGGCTACTTTCTCATTCTGCTCCAGGTATTTTGCCACCTTCAACGCATTATAACAGTGCCGTTCCATGCGCAGCGGCAAAGTCTCCAGGCCGACATTCAAAAGGAAAGCGTTCTGCGGCGACTGTATAGATCCTAAGTCTCTCATCAACTGACTTGTAGCCTTGGTTATATAGGCAGCCTTACCGAACTTCTCTGTATATGTAATGCCATGATAGGACTCGTCCGGCGTACACAGTCCCGGGAATTTATCCGGGCAGGCGCTCCAGTCAAACTTCCCTGAATCCACGATGCAGCCGCCCACAGCCATGGCATGTCCATCCATGTATTTCGTTGTCGAATGTACAACAATATCTGCTCCCCAGTCAAAAGGGTTACAATTGATCGGTGTGGCAAAAGTATTGTCTACGATCAGCGGTACATGATGTACATGTGCCAAATGCGCGAATTTCTCGATATCCAACACAACCAGCGCAGGGTTGGCGATCGTCTCCGCAAAAACACATTTCGTATTCGATTCAAAAGCTTTGGCGATCTCTTCTTCCGAAGCATCCGGATCTACGACCGTACAGCGGATTCCCATCTTCTTCATCGTACAGGTGAGCAGGTTAAAAGTCCCGCCATATACTGTGGAAGACAGGACTACATGATCCCCTGCCTCACAGATATTGAACACTGCATAGTGACATGCCGCCTGGCCGGAAGAGGTCAGCATTGCCGCCACGCCGCCTTCCAGTTCACAGATCTTGGCCGCCACACAGTCGTTGGTGGGATTCTGCAATCTGCTGTAGAAATAACCGCTCTCCTCCAGATCGAAGAGTCTTCCCATCTGTTCCGAAGACTCATATTTAAAAGTGGTACTCTGATAGATCGGCAGCACACGCGCCTCTCCGTTACCCGGCTGCCACCCTGACTGAATACATATTGTCTCTTTCTTATACTTTCTGCCCATATTGCTCTCCCATTCTCATGCAGCCTGCACCATGATCTTTCTATTCTTTCTCGATCACCATATACTCTGCTTTCAACTCTGCCATCATAGACTTATAAAGACGGCTGCACTGTTCATTCTGTTCTTCTTCGATATGATCCACGCATTTCCTGATATAAGTATTCCAAAGATACCGGTATTTCTCCTCCGGATCCGCCTCTCTGGCAATCCTTTTGACGATCGTCGGTGCTATGTCATAATATTCCTCTATCAGTTGTTTCCCCTCTTCACTCCCGGCAAAATATCCGTCCCGGAACTGTTTCATCAACAGGATTTCTTTGCAGTCCTGCGGTTTCTGCAGCCCGCGGCATACGGCAGTCGTCACAAAACAAAGCTTTTGCCGGAAACCTGATTGAATGGACTCAAAATCCGACGCCTGAATACGGGCGCCGAAGGCTTCCTGCCATTTGCAGCATATTATATCCGTCAGGCGCTTCGTCTCCTCTTCTCTGACACTACCGCGCCTGTGCCATGCAATGATCGCAGGTAAAACATAGGAGACCATATACAAGTTCAGGTTGTACTGCAGCTTCTCCTTTTTCGTCCTGCCTTTGACTGCATCCACTTTCTGACGGGCGCCGCTGACAAAGGCTTCCGCTGCCAGGATTCCTGCCTGCTCCTGTTCCTGCAGCAACATGCCTCCTGTCCCCACACCGCCAAGCATATCCCACACCGCTGCATTGTCTTCCAGATAATCCCGAAAGGCTTCCGCATAGGTTTCTTTCTTAAATTCAGCTGTCTTGCTCTCCGCCTGATCGAACAGTCCTGCAATCCGTTCCGGTTCCATCCTGGCCCTCCATTTTATACTCTCACGTAGCGTACACTGATCTACTGCTTACTCATCCCAGTTGTGATACACGGCTTGCACATCGTCATCATCCTCCAGAAGATCCAACGTCTTCTGCAGATTCTTGATCGCTGTCTCATCCGTAAGCTCCACCCAGTTCTGCGGGATCATCGTCACTTCCGAAGATACCGGCGTGATCCCGGCCGCTTTCAATGCGGCATCTACCTCACTCCACTGATCCGGATCCGTGTAGACCTCATAACAGTCTTCCTCCTCGGAAAAGTCCTCCGCTCCCGCATCCAGAGCCGTCATCATCAGATCATCTGCCTCCATATCACATTCTTCCTTATCGATGATGATCAATCCCTTCTTGTCAAACATAAAGGAAACGCATCCGGGTGTGCCTACATTCCCCTGTCCTTTCGTAAATGCGCTCCTCACATTCGCTGCCGTTCTGTTCGCATTGTCAGTCAGCGCGTCTACGATGATAGCGATGCCATTAGGACCATATCCTTCATAAGTGACATATTTATAGTTGACATTACCGCCTTCTCCGGCGGCCTTCTTGATTCCCCGGTCAATCGTATCATTGGGCATATTATTGGCCTTAGCCTTGGCGATCACCTGCGCAAGCTTGAAATTGTTGGCCGGATCCGGTCCGCCTTCCTTGACAGCCACCGCGATCTCTCGCCCGATGATCGTAAAGATCTTCCCCTTAGCCGCATCGTTTTTCTCTTTCTTATGTTTGATGTTTGCAAATTTTGAATGTCCTGACATAATATTTCCTCCTCATTTTCTGTGTATTGTATTTCGACGGCTACTCTCTGCCCTGCGGATGCGCGAGCACACTTTGGATCATGCGATCCTTTACCTCCAAGATCCTGAACACATATCCTTCATACTCAAACTCAAAGTCTTCACCTTCCTCCGGTATATGTTCCAATCTGGAGATCACGAATCCGTTGACCGTATCAAAGGGTTCCTCATCGAAGCTGATCTTCAACTGATCTTCCAATTCCTCCAAAGGCATTTTGCCCTGGATCACATAGCTGTCAATATCCCTCTTGACGATATAGCTTGCCTCTTCATCGTATTCATCTTCGATATTCCCGACGATCTCTTCCAGAATATCTTCCAGAGCCACCAAGCCGGCTGTCTGTCCATATTCATCCACAACGATGACCATCTGTATCTTCTCCGATCTCATAACGCGGAGCAGATCGTCAATCTTACGTTTCTCGGTGATGAATCTCGGCTCCCGCAGCAGTCCCTTGATCTTACCGATGGGTCTGCTCTTCATCCGGCTGTTCATCTGCATACGCATGACATCTTTCAAATGCAGAATCCCTATAATATGATCGATCGTACCGTCATACACCGGAAAGCGGCTGTTATGGGCATCCACGATAAAAGCCGCCGCCTCCTGCAATGTCATGGTAGATTCTATACAGACCATATTATTGCGGTTGACCATAATATCTTTCGCCTCTTTATCCCCATACTCAAAAATATTATTGATCATCTCCGCCTCATTGGCTTCCAGTATCCCCTGCTCATGTCCGACATTGACCATGGATAGAATCTTTTCCTCTGTCACATCTGTCCGCCTGCCGGCACCTTTGATACCGAAAATACGTAAGATCCCGCCTGCCGTCACAGATATGAGCGCCGTGAGCGGTGCCGTGATCCGAACATAATAATAGACAGGCGTAATAAACAGCCTGAACCATCTCTCCGGATTACGCGATGTAACCTTTCTTGGAATCGATACGCCGAAGGTTACGATTATGTAAAGCAGAACAAACGTGACAAGCACTGCCGTGATGACCGCAAACAGCTTGATATGCCAGCCGAACAGATTCCCGATGCTGTTGACTGCCGCCCGATATACCAGATACGAAAAATAGCTGTTTAGCTGATACAAATATAGGGCACCGAACAAAATATTGACCGTCACGATCCCCAGCTGGATCGCACTGGTATACTGGGTCATATGACTCGTCAGATAATCCAGCCTTACCTGCTTTCTATCTGGCCCTCCTGTTTCATCCTTCTCCTCATCACCATGCTCCGCCTCTTTCCTGTACTGAAATGCAGAGTCAAAACTGTAAAACAGCATCTCCAATAATAACAAAATAATAAACCATACAAAACTGCTACTACTCGCGACACCATCGTCCATACGGATCCATCATCTCCTTTACTATTTTTTGAAGCACCATTTGCTATTATACTAATATAGCAAGGAATGGAAGCAGTGTCAAATTACATCTCAGCCTTCTCTATGTATTTAATTCAAGGCTGACCATCAATCCTACATTCACGATCTTCATGATATCCTGATCGAGATGGCAGATTCTGTCTTTCAGACGCTTCTTATCAATTGTTCTAAGCTGCTCTAACAGGATCACCGAATCTTTGACCATGTCATACTTGCTGGCATTGAGTTCGATATGGGTAGGCAGTTTTGCTTTATTCATCTTAGAAGTGATCGCCGCACAGATCACAGTCGGACTGTGTTTGTTACCGATATCATTCTGTATGATCAACACCGGCCTGATACCGCCCTGTTCAGAACCGATCACGGGTCTTAAATCTGCGTAGTAAATATCTCCTCTTCTCATCACCATAACCTCCATGATTCCGCTTTACAGAATCTCAAATCATTGCGGAGAATACCCTGTTCCCCACACTATCTATATAAATTTTCTGTATCACTAGTATTATCCGTTTATCTTAAGGATATACAATGTAAGAAGATTTTTACCGGTAACAGCCCACAAAACAGATACATGATCAGCGATAATCGTCATAATAGTCCTTTGTGGCTGTTATTCTGCCCCCCTCTATGTACACGCGCGGAATTCTCTTTCCCAAGTCACAGGCCAGTTCATAATTAAATCTGCCGGAAAGTTCTCCCAATTCTTCCATCGTGATCTGCAGCTCACCGTCTCCTCCGATCAGCGTCACTTCATCCCCCTCCGCCGCATCCGGAATGTTTTCAAGTCCGACCATGAACTGATCCATACAGATCCTGCCCAAAACAGGCGCCTTTTTCCCTCGGATCAATACATACCCCTTGCCCGACAGACTTCTCGGATAGCCGTCCCCGTATCCAACGGGTATCGTCGCGATCTTCATCCTACCGGCTGTCACATACGTACCGCCGTAACTGACCGGTGTCCCTGCTTCTACTTCTTTGATAAAGACAATGCGGCTCTTTAGTGACAACACCGGCTTCAGCAATACGATATCTCTCGATACTTCCGACGACGGCCACAGCCCATACAGCATGATCCCCGCCCGGACTGCATCCATGTTAGCCTCAGGGAGCTCCACGATCCCCGCGCTGTTGGAGCAGTGCTTCATCAAAGCAGAAACCTGAAATGCTCTTTCCACCTGTTCTGTAAAATCCCGAAACCATGTAAGCTGTTGTCTGGCAGACGTTTTATCCTGTTCATCTGCCCGGGCGAAATGGGTAAACATTCCTTCCACCAGGATCCCTTTCCTATGGAGCGCTTTCTCCATAAACCGAAGCCCGGTCTCATCCGGTCTGATACCCAGTCTGTTCATACCGGTCTCCACCTTCACATGCACCCTGGCAGATTTCCCCAGTCTGCATGCACAGGCCGCCAATTCTTCCAAACTGTCCTCCCGGAATACCGTCGGCCGTATCTCATCTCGGATCAGCTCCTCATAACAGTACGGGAATGTATGACCAAGAACCAAGAGAGGTTTTCTTAAACCTGCACGCCGCAGTATCAATGCTTCCTCCGCAGTGGCCGTCGCATATCCCCACACGAAATCCATGCCTTCCAGTTCCCGTCCGATCTGTACCGCACCATGCCCATAGGCATCCGTCTTGAGCACCCCTATGATCTTCGTTCCCGGAGCCAGGTTTTGATGCATCTGCTCCATATTATAACGTATGGCGTCCAGATTGACCGCCGCATATACTCTCTGATATTGTTCTATCATAAAAACCCTGTTCCTTTCACCACGTCCTTTTTCTACCCCTTATCTGCACCACTGCTTCTTTCATACAATCCAATATGTCAGTTGCCGACATGGATGTCTCCGTTCCCTGTTCTGCCGCCAGATCCCCTGCAAACCCGTGCAGATATACCCCCGTGACCGCGGCATCCATTCCCGGCATACCCTGCGCAAGAAGTCCTGTTATCATACCGGCCAGTACATCCCCGGATCCCGCTGTCGCCATCCCGGAATTGCCTGTCGTATTGATATACCCCGTTTCCCCCTTACACTGCACCACAATGGTCCTGGCATCCTTACAGACGACCACACTGCAAAGCCTGTCGCTAAGCCGCCTCGGATAATCCGTCAAATGTTCTTTAGCCTGTGCCACCGAACAGTCATACAATCTTGCAAACTCTCCCAGATGCGGCGTAAGAATAATCGTTCTTCCCTGAGCCCCCTGCCCTGCCAGGGTCTTCTGCAGTTTGCGGTCACGTGCCAACAGGTTGAGGGCATCCGCATCCATCACCAGCGGCAGATTACTTTCTAACACTGCAAATCTGACCAGCCTGCCTGCAGTCTTCCCCATACCGATTCCAGGTCCGATCAGGATACTGTCGGCCCATGCTTCCGCGTCCTTCAACGCTTCCAAAAATGCCGTATCCTCTCTAGGCTCATCTGTCTCCGTATAGGTCAGGATCATCGCCTCCGGTATATACTGCTGCACGATCCCTCGATTCTCTTCGTCCGTGACGACCTTGACCATCCCCACCCCCGTGCGAAAAGCACTCTTTGCCGCCAGCATTGCAGCGCCTGCCATCTGTCTGCTTCCCACGATAAGCATCGCCTTGCCAAAAGTCCCCTTATTGCCATCTCTGCGGCGCTCAGGAAGAACATCGGCTTCTCTGCCGATATACGTATACCAGTAAGGCTTCTTATGCAGGAAACTGTGTTCATCTATTCCCATATCTCTGCAGACAAGTTTTCCGCAGCAGGACGTTCCCGGGTACAGCACATGGCCTGTTTTACGAAAACCGTATGTCACTGTCAGATCTGCCTGTACAGCACACCCCATCACTTTTCCGGTATCCGCATCGATCCCTGACGGTATGTCTATGCTGCACACAAAGGCGCCGCTTTTGTTGATCCATTGTATGGCCTCTCTCCAGATTCCTTCCACATTCCTGGACAGACCGATACCAAAAATGGCGTCTATTACTATATCATATTCAGCATCCGGTATCCTGCTAAAAATACCGGCCCCGTATCCACGCAGAATATCAATCTGCCTTCGTGTCTCTTCGGAACAGCGCTCATAATAGTCTTCTCCCTGCAGAACAAATATCACCTCATATCCCTGCAGCATGAGAAGCCTTCCCACCGCCAAACCGTCTCCTCCGTTATTACCCCTGCCGGAAAGCACCAATACCCGGCAGGATGCCTTCCCACGCATCCGTTGTATTTCTTCCACCGTAACAAGCGCTGCACGCTCCATAAGCAAAATTCCCGGCACATGAAACTGTTCTATCGTATTCGCGTCATACCGCTTCATTTCTTCCGCCGTGACAAGATATCGCTTCATATCTGCTCCTTTTCCAACAACAGAAGCGTCAGATCTTATGATTCCGACGCCTCTTCCTTATCTTTTTCCTGTATTCCGTCTACTTCTTCCTGCTTCTTCTCCTCCGGCGCGGCTTCCTTTTTCCTGCCTCGTCCCTCCTGCGGATCATACTTCATATCAAAGATCTCGATCACTTCCGCCCCGAAGATATCATGCATATAAGAATACAGTTGATGATTCATCATTTCCTTTTCCTGCTTACGGACTACCTTTTTCTTCAATTCCCGCCGAATATTCCGGATCCACTCCTCTATCTCATCCAGCTCTTTTGTATTCTCCTGCAGTCTCTTATAGCAGGTTTCCATCGTAGCCAGCATCAGCCTGTTATTCAGCTGGACGATCTGTCCAGGCAGCTCCAGCATCTCTTCTTCGCACTCTTCCAGCTTCTCATTGCATTCGTTGACCAGTCGCTTATGGGTCTCCATCTCCTTCTCCATCCTCAAGGTAGCGCCGCTCTCCATCTCATTTGCAAGCAGTACGATCTCATCCATCAGCTTCTTCTTCAGTTTCCTGATCTCTCTGTTTTTGCTGTTGACTTTGCCCTGCCGCTTTAACAGGCCATTGAGCTCACATTCCATGTCCCTGATCTCAGAAGGACATTCCTGCTGCGTGAAGAGTTGATGCCATTTATGATCCAACGTAAGGATCGGAATCTTCTTATCCGCCAAAGCCGCTTGAAATACTTCGTCTGTTCTTTCCATAATACAGTCAAACCTCTCCCCTAAACACCCATATCCTACATTATGATACCACCATTTACAGTTACTGGCTGCTCATGACAGCTGAATCTGCACAAACAGTGACACTTCAGCCAACACTCATCCGTCACTCGATGACAGATTGTACGACAATTTCATCAGACTGTCCGACAGATGCACGCTTTCCACCTGAATTCCCTTCGGTACATGCAGATCCACATGCGCGAAATTCCATATTGCTTTGATACCATACGATACAAGCTGCTCCGCAACTCCTACCGCTGCGCTTTTGGGGACTGTGAGTACGGCAATATCTATCTCCTTCTCTCTGACAAACTGCTCCATCTCCTGCATCGGTCTCACCCTGATCCCATGGATCTCCCTTCCCTGAATCGCCGGATCAATATCAAAAATCCCACGGAAAATAAAGCCTCGACGCTCGAAATCCCTGTAATTTACAAGCGCCTGTCCCAGATGTCCTGCTCCCACGATGATCAGATTATGTTCTTTATCCAACCCAAGTATCCTGCCGATCTCGTCATAGAGATATTCCACATTGTATCCATACCCCTGCTGTCCGAAGCCGCCGAAGTTATTCAGATCCTGTCTGATCTGAGACGCAGTAACCTGCATGATATCACTCAGTTCCTGAGAGGAAACTCTCTCGATCCCTTCATCTTTCAATTCACCCAAATACCTGAAATATCTGGGTAAACGGCCGATCACGGCCTGTGAGATTCCTTTTGTTTCCACCTTGCTGCCTCCTGAGAATATTGTAATGAACTGTCATTCCCAGTACAGTGAATCGTAGGTCTCTGATACATCGCTGCGACATGATAGTTTCAGCTACTTAGTATTCATTGTACTAGTATAACACACACTAATTAACCACATCTTTCATGTGTGGATTATATTAGTATACAACTGTGTTAAAAAGCTGTCAAACTATCCATTGACAGTTTTGCTGTCAGACTGTAAACTAGGGGTGTTGTTTAGACCTTGATCTTGGGAATAGATCAATTATTTGAAAGGCAAGATGTATCATGATACTCTCAGTAAGCAATATCCACAAATCATTCAACGAGATCCCTGTGCTAAGGAATGTATCTTTTCATATTGAAGACTATGATAAAGCCGCTATCGTGGGTATAAACGGCGCCGGCAAAACAACGCTGCTGCGCATAATCATGGGTGAGTTATCTGCGGACGAAGGTCTCGTCACTGTTTCCCGGGACAAAACTATCGGCTATCTCTCTCAGCACGAAGCCGTCTCCGGTGAGAACACCATATATAACGAACTGTTATCCGTCAAACAAGATATCATCGAGCTGGAACAGAGAATGCGTTCTGTCGAGCTTCAGATGAGATCGGCCTCCGGTGATACCCTGCAGCAGTTGATGGCCACCTACACAAACCTGACACACGCTTTTGAGTCTGCCAACGGTTACGCTTGCAGAAGCGAACTGACCGGTGTATTAAAGGGCCTCGGCTTTGTGGAAGATGAATTTGGCAGGTCGGTCTCTACTCTGTCAGGCGGTCAGAAAACCCGCGTGGCGCTTGGCAAACTGCTTCTGCTGAAACCGGACCTGATCATTCTGGATGAACCTACAAACCATCTGGACATGTCTTCCATTACCTGGCTGGAAACTTACCTGTTAAACTATAAAGGTGCAGTGATCATCGTATCCCATGACCGCTATTTCCTGGATCGCATCGCCAACAAAGTGATCGAGATCGACAATACAAAAGCCACTGTTTTTACAGGCAATTATTCCGCCTACGCCGCTAAGAAGGAGGCGCTGCGCGCTGCAGAATACAGCGCTTACATGAAGCAGCAGCAAGATATCAAACATCAGGAAGAAGTCATTGAAAAGCTGCGATCCTTTAATCGCGAGAAATCCATCCGCCGCGCCGAAAGCCGTGTAAAAATGCTTGATAAGATCGAAGTATTGGAGAAGCCGACTCAGGTACGTGCCGACATGCATCTGAAGCTGGAACCCAAATATACCAGCGGAAATGATGTCCTGCAAGTGGAAAACCTGTCGAAATCCTTCGGCTCACTCACTTTATTTGAGAATCTTAATTTTGAACTTAAAAAAGGCGAGCATGTCGCAGTCATCGGCGATAACGGAACCGGCAAGACTACGATCTTGAAGATCATTAACGAGCTGGTCGCTCCCGACACCGGAGAGATTCGTCTGGGCAGTAATGTGGCGATCGGCTACTACGATCAGGAACATCATGTCTTACATATGGACAAAACCCTGTTTGAAGAAATCTCCGATGACTATCCTACACTCACCAATACGGAGATCCGCAACACTCTTGCCGCTTTTCTCTTTACCGGGGAAGATGTATTTAAGCAGGTCAAAGCCTTAAGCGGTGGTGAACGCGGCAGGGTATCTCTCGCAAAGCTGATGCTCTCCGAAGCCAATTTCCTAATCCTGGACGAGCCTACCAATCATCTGGATATCCTGTCCAAGGAGATTCTGGAAGATGCCTTAAACGCTTATACCGGCACCGTACTGTATGTATCCCATGACAGATACTTCATCAACAAGACGGCCTCCCGGATCCTTGACTTAAATAACAAAGCCCTGACCAATTATCTCGGCAATTATGAGTACTATCTTGAGAAAAAGGACGAACTGGCTGCACACGATTCCGGCAGCGGTCAGGTCAATGCTGCCATACAGGCCGCCTCATATGCCCCCTCTGATACGAAACAGGACTGGAAAGCGCAGAAGGAACAGCAGGCTGCCCAGCGTAAAAAGGAAAATGCACTTAAGAAATGTGAAGAAGCAATCGAAGAGCTGGAACAGCGCAACACACAGATCGATCTGCTCATGGCATCTCCTGAGGTATGCACCGATGTCGCCAGACTGCAGGAACTTACCAAGGAAAAGGAAACCAATGAAACGACACTAAATGAACTCTACGAAAAATGGGAACAGCTCTCGGAATAAGAGCTGTTCCTTTCTCTGTTACGTTATTCTTACATCTCACAGGCTCCGCTCAAATGTCTCACGGATTGCTTTGATGAACTCTTCGCTGTTTAATACGGTCACATCCTGCAAGGAAGTGATCAATGCCAGATCTTTGGTCATCTTTCCTGCTTCTATCGTCTGAACCGTTGCCTGCTCCAGTTTATCGGCAAATGCCATCAACGCCTGATTGTCATCCAGCTCTCCACGTTTCCTGAGCGCTCCCGTCCATGCGAAGATCGTTGCCACCGAATTCGTGGAGGTCTCTTCTCCTTTCAAATGCTTATAATAATGTCTCTGTACCGTCCCATGCGCCGCCTCATACTCATACACACCGCTTGGGGATACGAGCACGGACGTCATCATGGCGAGAGACCCGAAAGCCGAAGACACCATATCGCTCATCACATCACCGTCGTAGTTCTTACAGGCCCAGATAAAACCACCCTTTGCCTTCATGACACGTGCCACCGCATCGTCAATCAAAGTATAGAAATATTCAATGCCTGCCGCATCAAATCGGTCCTTATATTCGGCATCATAGATTTCCTGGAAAATATCTTTGAAATTATGGTCATATTTCTTGGAAATCGTATCCTTCGTCGCAAACCACAGATCCTGTTTTGTATCCAGCGCAAAGTTAAAACATGCTCTGGCAAAGCTGGCAATGGACTCGTCCGTATTATGAATTCCCTGCAGAATACCCGTTCCCGTAAAGTTATGTATGGTCTCCCGTATCTGTGTGCCGTCTTCCGCCGTAAAAACAAGTTCCGCCCTGCCGGGGCCAGGCACCTTGATCTCCGTATTCTTATACACATCACCATAAGCATGACGGGCCAGTGTGATAGGCTTCTCCCAATTTCTGACACAAGGTTCTATTCCCTTTACTACAATAGGCGCCCGGAAAACCGTTCCGTCCAGTGCCGCACGGATCGTACCGTTGGGACTCTTCCACATCTCCTTTAGATTATACTCCGTCATTCTGGCAGCATTCGGGGTGATGGTCGCACATTTTACTGCCACACCGTATTTCCTTGTCGCCTCCGCGGAATCCATGGTAACCTGATCGTCGGTCTCGTTGCGGTGTTCCAATCCCAGATCGTAATACTCCGTTTTCAGATCGATATAGGGCAAAAGCAGCTCGTCCTTGATCATTTTCCACAATATTCTTGTCATTTCATCGCCGTCCATTTCCACAAGGGGCGTTGTCATTGTAATCTTTTCCATACTCTTCTTCCTTTCTCCTGGCAGTTACCAGTATCCGTTTCTCATTGTCAACCGTTCTTCCGGTGTGATTGGCGGCTGCTCTATTCAGAACCTGCAGCCTCTTCGCCATACACCTCATACAGTCCGTTCTTTACCATATTTTCATAGGCATTAAGGATATGCCCGTTAGCCAGCTGCTCTGCCCTGTCCGCGTCCTTCTCCTTGATCGCCTCCATGATCTGCCGGTGCTCATCGTTGGAAGCACGCCCTCTCGTATTGGTAGAAAGCGTTTTCTGCCTGACCCGCAGTACATACTGATGATAATCCCGCAGCGTATGTTCCAGCATCTTGGAATCGCACGCCTCATACAGAATATCATGAAACCTGTTGTCAAGTTCCGCCATCTGATCCATATGTCCCTTCGATGCATGGAAATCCGCCAGATAGATGTTCTCTTCCATCTCCTCCAGCTGCTCTTTCGTAATCTTTTCGGTAGCCAGCCTGGCACACAACCCTTCCAGCAGCGAACGTATCATATAGATATCCTTCACATCCTTCGCCGTGATCCCTGTCACATATGCGCCTCTGTTGGGTACAATCTGAATCAGGCCTTCCAACTCCAATTGCCGAAAAGCCTCTCTGACCGGCGTGCGGCTCACTCCCAGTTCCTCGCCGATAGCCACTTCCTTTAACTCTTCGTGTTCCCTGTACTTGCCGCTCAGAATGTCTTCCCGCAGCTTCTGAAACACTCTGCCGCGCAGGGAATACTTATCGTTCACTTCATTCTTTAGATCATAATTAGCCATTTTACTGTCTTATCTCCACCATCACTCAATTTGAACCGGCACCCGGCATTGCAAGGCCAAGCTCCGCACAGGTCTTTCTGATCTGCGCAGTCAACTCCTCATCCGTCAGTACCGTTACGCGTCCTGCCGCATATTCCTCATCTACCCAGACCTTCAACGCCCGCACCAGATCACAGCTCTTGTTCAGCTGATCCTGTTCCTTTAAATGATAATACGTATTGATCCAATGTGCAATCCCTGCCAGCCCGGAAGTATTCGATACCGCACAGAGAACCGGCCTGTTTAAAAATTTCTCCGTATCAAAAATATTATAAATCTCCTCATTCTTAAGTAATCCGTCTGCATGAATGCCCGCTCTTGTCACATTAAAATTCTTTCCTACAAAAGGTGTCCTGGGCGGAATCTCATAGCCGATCTCTTTCTCATAATACTCTGCCAGTTCCGTAATCACAGTGGTATCCATACCATTCAGATCGCCGCGGAGCTGCGCATACTCGAATACCATCGCCTCAAGCGGTGTATTGCCTGTCCGTTCCCCGATACCAAAAAGTGAGGTATTGATGCCGGAACAACCGTAAAGCCATGCCGTGGTAGAATTCGCAACTGCTTTATAGAAATCATTATGTCCATGCCACTCGATCAATGCATGGGGAACTCCGGCATGCGTATGGATCGCATAGATGATTCCCTGGACACTCCTGGGTATTACCGCGCCCGGGTAATTGACACCATACCCCATCGTATCGCAGGCCCGCACTTTGATCGGAATCCGATATTCTTCCATCAGCCTCATCAGTTCCATACAGAAAGGCACCACATATCCGTAAATATCCGCTCTCGTAATATCCTCCAGATGACATCTGGGACTGATCCCTTCTTCCAGGCAGTCACGGATCACACTCAGATAATGATCCATCGCCTGCCTTCTGGTCATCTTCAGCTTCAGGAAAATATGATAATCCGAACAACTCACCAGTATGCCCGTTTCTTTCATTCCGATCTCTTTGACAAGCTTAAAATCTTCTTTGCTGGCACGAATCCAACTTGTAATCTCCGGATATTGATAGCCGCGCTCCATACACTGATAGACCGCATCTCTGTCTTTCTTACTGTACAGAAAGAACTCACTGGCACGGATCATACCGTTTGGTCCGCCCAGCCTATGTAGATAATCATAGATCGTCACAATCTGCTGCGTCGTATAGGGCGCCCTGGACTGTTGTCCATCTCGGAAAGTCGTATCCGTGATCCAGATATCCTTCGGCATATTGTGAGGTACTGTCCTGTCATTGAACGGAATCTTTGGTATCTCGGAATACGGAAACATATTCCTGAAAACATTTGGTTTCTTCACATCGTCCAGTATATACATATGTTCTTCTATTTCCAGAAGATTATTATGGTCATTCATGGTCACCGGACGGTTCGTGAAAGTCTTCTCATCATACATAGTGTATCACACCTTTCCTGTCTGTATTCTATACATTCCTGACAGCTTCCGGCATACATTCCTATCCCGCAAAGGATTAGAAGAAACAATAAATATATCTGCCATTTGTTATATTCATGTATGCCACGTATAATTGTATACAATCATACCGCCCATGTCAACCATTAAAAGACTCATCTTCTCGAAAATCCTATGAGGTACACACGATGATCCCTGCTATTCCATACACATCTTTTCTATATCCAGCATCCCCCATCCCTGCTTGTTCCAGGAATCTCCCATGTCATATGCACTGTAGATCATTTTCCGCTTCACCTGATCGTTATTCATATAAGGGTACTTCTGAAGCAGGAGAGCTGCCGCTCCTGAAACCACCGGCGTGGCCATGGAAGTACCGCTTTTTCTTGTATAGGCATTGCGATAGCCAATCCTGTCATTTCCTTTCCAGCGCACATTACAAGATAAAATATCTGTTCCCGGCGCTACGACATCAGGCTTACGATACAGCATACTTCTGGCGCCTCTGCCGGAATAATTCTCACACAGGTCTCTGCGGGCGCCAAAGTAGCCGCCTTCATGGCATCCGACCGTAATTACCCTGCGGCTGCATCCAAGCGGCGATATTGTCCCTTCCCTCGGTCCATTATTCCCTGCTGCACATACCACTACGATTCCTTCTTCCCATGCCGCATCCAAAAGCTCAACCAATCCTTCCATATGTTCCATCTCACCGTTTGAACCGATTCCCAGAGACACATTCAATACTCTGATCTGATAGCGCGCATAATTTTTCAAAACCCACTCCAGACCACGATGCATGCTCTCGACGCAGCCTTCTCCATTCTGGTCCAATACTTTGCCTACACATAATCTGCAGGCCGGAGCAATTCCCTTATAAAGTCCATGAGATGCATACCCATTACCGCCTACACAGCCAGCAACATGTGTTCCATGCCCACTGTCATCATAGCTGGCCTGACGGCCATTTACAAAATCTACAAAAGTCAATATCCGTTTACCGAAATCCGGATGCCGGCCAATACCGGTGTCCAGAATAGCTACTGCAATCTCCTCTGTCGCAATATTTCTTTGTATATCATCTTTACACTTTACCTGTTTTCTAACACGATTCACCACTGGTCTCCGCACATTAAAATACTTTGCCGGAAATTCCAATATCATACAGCGTACCAAAACTCCCGGCCTATAGATTTATTCTATGCCGGGAGTTTCTCCATGTTCTGCACTGTATTTTTGTTTATTTTCTACCTATCTTACCCTTTTGTTCCATCTGTTCCCACGCCACAGGAACAATGCCATCGCCGCAAAAAGAAGGCCTGCGCTGAAGAACCACTTCGGGTGGATGCTCTTGTCGCCTGTATCCGGGGAATCATCCTTATTGCCAAGCGATGCAAATACAGCTTGACCATCTTTTACATCCGCCACAGAACTGCCTCCGGAGCCATAGTTATATATACCGTAAGCGGAAAAATGCTTCGCCGTAAAAGTAAGAGCATCCATACCGTCTGATGCCGCCACTCTACTCTCCACTTCTTCCAGCTGTCCATCTGCATCAAGGCATACTACATGAAGGTTCTCATCCCCGACTCCATTAGGCAATGGAATCGTCACATCTACACTCATTTTGCCAAGCCCGGTGATCGGTACACCTGTAGCCTTCTCCGTCAAGTTAATCTCATAGGCACAAAGATTGCCCGGCAATGTATTTCCATATATCTTCTTATAGACAGTACCGATCTGACGCTTGGCATCATCGCTGTCTTCGATCGTCATCAGATAACTGTCCTCAGATCCTGCTAAGACAGCGCCCGCAGTTCCATTGTCAGACAGCGTATTACTTCTGATCTGCACCGTAATCCCGGTCTCTGCAGCAGCGTCAGCAGGCTCCCCGCCACTGACAGCTATCTGTGCACCCTCTTCCAGAACATAATCCGCGCCGTCAATCTGGCAGGTCTCTCCGACTGCCGGCAAGGAGCCATCCCCCTGCCTTGCAACGATCTGCAGCACACCGCTTTCACCGCCTGTCGCTTCCTTCGTCATCTTACAGACAACACCTGCAAAACCTGCCCTGCTGTCATCCAGGATTGTACCTGTCAAATCGCTGACTGCTTCCGGAATGACTGCCACCGAACTACCCCTCAATGCCATATCACGATAATCATCCCGATACAATTTCGTCGACATTGTCTCATACGAAACCTTCGGCAGGACTTCTCCTTCAAAGACCACACCCCCGCTCTCTGTTGAGGAACCTGTACTGTCAAAAGCACGCAGCCCTATTTCCTCAACAGACGCCGGAATATGCAGATCCACGATCGGACAGCCGGCAAATGCTCTGTCACTTATCTTCCTGAGATTATTGCCACCTTCCAATGTAGTAAGACTTCCGCAGCCGGCAAATGCCGCTTCGCCGACTACCTCTATACTGTCTGGCAGATTAACGCCTGTAATATCACTGCGGTCTTTAAAAACTTCAGCGCCGATACTCTTAACCCCTGAAGGTATGGAAACTTCACCGCCATTGCCTTTATATGCCAACAGGATGCCGTCACCCACTACCAGATAATCTTCACTGCCATTCTGTCTCCAGTCCGACAGCCAAGCAGTCTGTTCAAAAGCGGACGCCTCAATCTTCCGTACACTGTCCGGAATAACAACCTCCGCCAGATCGTCGCAATGATAGAAAGCGGCATACCCGATTTCCTCCACACCATCTGGAATCACCATCGACTGCAATCCCGACCTGGCAAAGGAAAATTCACCGATCCTGACAATATCCTCCGGAAGCGTATAAGATGTCATCGCATCGTCATAATAAGCCTGTGCTGCTACAATCTGCTTACCTTCACTGTTACGAACGATCGTATACTTCGGGAAGGAACCGCCCTTAGCATCCTCAGAACCGGCCAGCCCCGGTACGGTATCTGTATTCTGCTCCCCATCATCCGCAGGATCTCCGCCAATGGTTTCCCCTGTACCGCCTACATTGATGGTAGCAGTTGAATTATCAATCATAATATAAGCCTGTTGTCCAAGCACTCTTGTCTTACCTTTGACGGACGAATCCTCTTCCTCCGCCATAGCATTCATATGAGATACCTCATGATAATAATCAGCCGGTGACAGCGCAGGCTTCTCCTCAGAACCGGTATTCTCTTCACCGTCTCCATCTTCCGGCAGGTTATTCCCGCTGACACTGCCAGCGACAGGTGCTTCCTCATACTCCGATACTTCAATATCTTCCAGCTTCAATGACTGCGCGAAAGTATAAGCTGCCGAACCTACATCTGCTTTGATCTCCAGCTTCGTACAGCCGTCAAACGCTGTGCTGTGAATGGTGCTTACCGAAGACGGCATCGTAATCTTTCGTATTCTCACACAATCCTCAAAAGCCTTCATATCGATATTTTTAACGGAATAAGGAATTTCCACATTCTTCAGATTCCGGCAGTTGGAAAATGCATAAGCCGGTATTTCCTTTACATTGCTGCTGATATTTACCTTCTTCAGATTATAATCACCCCAGAATGCATAAGGTTTGATCGCTTTCACCGTAGACGGCATCGAATAACTGTCGCCTTTCCTTCCAGCCAGAACCTGATAGATCGTATCTCTGCCGTCCTTATTCAGGATTGTCCCATCATCGCAGGTAAATTTGGGATTGCTGCTGCTGAATTTAACATTCTGCAGACTGTGGTTTCCGGCAAATGCACCGTTCCCCAGGCTGGTAACCCCTGTTCCCACCGTAACTTCCTTCAAAGACTGACAGCCGCTGAAGGCAGCCGTCCCGATCGACTTAACAGCGTCCGGAATCGTCACAGTCTCGAGATTCTTACAGCCTGAAAAAGCTCTTGCGCCAATACTCTTCACCGCATCGCCTACTGTAACACTCCTGACATTATCATTACCGGCAAACGCCTCAGCCTCGATCTTTTCCACATAATTGGAAACAGACACGTTCTCAGACGTGCCATTGTACTTCACTAAAGTTGTTCCGTCCATCTGAAAATCAGATGTAGAAGCGGTCGGAGCCGCTTCCACATCTGATACAGGAATCTGTGTTACTGCGATCGCAGTCACGATAAACAGTACACCTATCAGATTTCTAATTATTTTGCCCATAAATTTTCCTTTATGCTGTTTTCACTTTGACTCTCTTATCTCTCTTCATAAACAAGATGATCGATAAGCATGCCAGCCCTATAGACAAGAACCATTTCGGATGTATCGGATCTCCTGTCTTCGGCGTTGTATCCAGCAGACCTTCCGTCAGATTACCCGTATCTACATAGATCGTGTATGGCGAGAAATGCGACGCCGTAAATCTGATACAGGGAACTCCGTTTATCGTCGTGAAGTTCTCATTCAGATTCTCTAACTGATTACCGTTGACAACCGCCCCTGCCATATTATTACCGCCATAAGCCACCAGCGCATCCGGAATCGGGATGGTAATATCTACAGAGATACCCGATGTATCCGTAATCTTGACCGTACCGGTGGAATCATACAAGCTGATATCCATCGCATAATACAGGATGTTATCCAAACTGCCATATTTACCTGTCAAAGCATCAGATACAGCTTTCGTCGCCTCATCGGTCTCCGTGATCTTAATGATAAAGTTATCGGTAGATCCGTTGACATTCGCTGCCGCAAGGTCTTTATTGGATATTCCCGGTTTCGTGATATCAACACGGGTACTTCCCGTACCACTGTTTCCGTTACCATTTCCGCCGTTTCCTCCGCCGCCTGCAGGAGCTGTCGAAGCCGCAGGCGCCGCAACATAATTCGCAGTTACCGTAACGTTACCGGCAGGCATCGTGAATGTCGTAGCCGGCATACTTACACTGGCCAGTGTTACACCGTTGGATTCTGTCGTCCACTTCTGGAACACCATTCCCGCCGCAGGCTCATTCGCTGCGATCACTACCGTAGTACCTTGTGCATAGCTTCCGCTTCCGCTTCCGTTCACTACCGTTACCGTATACATCGTCGGTGCGGATGACGATCCTGAGGTCGTCGAACTGGTACTGGTCGAACTACTGGAACTTGACGAAGAAGTATTACTGCTGTTATTGCTTGTTGAACTGTTCCTACTCGTCGTGCTGTTTCTACTGGTGTTCGTTGAACCACCACTACTGTTGGCGGAATTTGCCGCATACAGAGCAATAACCGTCATATTGGATTCTATCTTGGTATCTACCGTCCAACTCTGACTCCATTCCTTGAACTTATAGCCGTCATGAGTATTGTAAGTAGGCGCCTCCCATCCGGCATCTTTGAAACTGGTACCCGCTTCTATATAATATTTCCCGTCGTCTTCGTTCGAGTTACGTCCACTGAGCCTGCGCCCGTCGATACCGTCAAGGAACTCTACCACATACTTACCATTCACCATACTGCCATCGGCAACATACTGTGCCATGAAGATGGTCAAATCCGACGTGACCTCATCTGCAAGCGTCTTTCCTTCCGCAGACAGCCATCCGTCAAAGGTATATCCCGGCCTGTGATCCTTCTCCTTTAATGCTGCCGCCTCTTCCGGTTCCACAGCTCTTCCGCCATCCTCTTTCTTTACCGTCTGTGTGTCACCGATCTGCGTACCGTCATAGTCATAGAACATAACCCGGTAAGCATTCAACAGTTCGACCTTAATATTCTTTCTCTTGGCATAACGATATGCTGCCGAATCCTCATACGTATAGATCGTAACCTTTTCTTTCGGATCGAACGCAATATCAGAAATATCCACTTCCCGTCCGGGGATCGTGATCGTCCAGTTATTCATCGCCCCACTGAAAGCATCGTCCCAGATCTTATTGACGCTTGACGGAAGCGTTACGTTGATCAATTCTTCACAATTTCTGAAGGCATTCTCAGGAATCGTCTGCAATCCCTCTGCGCCTGACAGGATCACATTGGAAATACCTTTACAATCCTCGAAAGCGCTCTCGGCGATCTCTACCACATCATTGATCTTGCTGTCCCACTCAGGCCCGATGCTGATATTCTCCAGTCCCTCTACACCGGTTCCCTGCATACCTCTCGTCAGAAGACATTCTATGATCTTATACTTTGCAGGATCCCCCTCCTGCTTCTCATAGATGATTCCGTTCTCTGCCGGATATTTCTCATTGCCGGCCACATTGGTCAGACTTGTACAGCCCCTGAAAGGAAGTGCTCCCATCTGTTCGATATTCCCCAGTGACACTCTTTCTAACTGTTCGCAATTGTCAAACGCATAATCCGGCAGTGACTTTACGGTTGAAAGCGTAACACTCTTAATATGATCGTTACCATTGGGATTCTGTTCTCTGGAGTCTCCATCCTCATAATCCTTATAATATCCGCTGAACAATCCCGGAACAGATCCATTCGTGGAGATCCGATACATCCGGTCGCTCTCCGTAGGTCTCTTCTTCGTGATATAGGTATCGTAATTATCTCTGTTGGCCTCGTAATATGCCTTCACATCCATGGAATCCACACCGGCCGGGACGAAGATATCCTGCGTAGCGTTAATGAAATTCCATACCTTATCAGGCACCTTCTTATAATCCGGGAAGGATTCATACGCCGGATCATTGAGGTAGCTGTCATAATTATCCATGAAATTATACGGATTCGCCGTAAAGTATGGCACCGGATTCCTTCCTGCAGCCTCCACAACGATCGGCTCAAACAACAGATCCGCTATATTGTTCTTTGCAGAAGCCGTAGTGCCGCCGCCCGGCAGATAACTTCCCCAGAATCCCGGTTCACAGTAATTGGGATTGATCCAGGGACCGTACCGCTCATCAAGAGCCGACGAATAATCTGCCTTCAGGATGATCGTGCCGTCCTGCAATGTGACACTGTCCTCCCCCTCTTGATAAGCATTCCAGATATACGCATAATCTCTGCGCATTTTCTCAACGCCGTCACCGTTATCATAAACCGTATAGTAGTAGTAATTCTCCATATCCCTGCAGTAATCCCGCAGTTCTTCATCATACTGGATCTTATCCTCGCTCAGATCACTGAATTTCGGATAATCCAACAGCGTTACCACGCCTTCCTTATCACACATTACCGTCAGATGTGTGCCGTTCTCGCTGTCCCACAGGCTCTGATAGCATACGTTGATCGCCGGCAGATTCACATTATCAGGATCTTTCAGCACATGCGTAACGTCCGTAGCCCACTCAAAAGGCGCATATCCCTCCACGATATCTCCATGGAAAGTAAGCTGGCTGCCATGGGTTACAAAAGCAGTATCATCCATAGCCAGCGCTTCATAACCGGCCGCCGGTTTCGTAAAGTAAACGTCATACAGCCTGTTACATCCGGCGAAAGCATCCGCACCGATGCTGGTCACAGAATCTCCGATCCGCACTTTCTCCAACAGCGGCAGATCTCTGAAAGCTCCGGCAGCTATCGTACTGACAGAACGGTTCTGAATCGTAATGCTCTTGATCTTACCACGCAGATCTTTATCCGAGAAACACTCCGAACCGATGCTCTTAATATCAAAGTTACCTATCTTGCTCGGGATGACAATATCAACGCTCTTCGTACTGCCCGGATCGATCAATGCGCAGGAAATCAATTCCCCGTCATTACCGGCCGCATAACGATACCGGGTACCGTCATCACTCTCCAGCGCCATCTCATAGTAAGTCTTGCCGCCGCGTTCATACACATAAGGAATGCCTTTACCATCATTCCTGAAAGCTTCCCATGTGCTGCTTCTCGGGAATGCAGGTCCGTCAGCATACAACTCCGGTCCATAGACACAGAAATCCGCATTCGTCACATACTTGAATAATCCGGGATCAAAAGATGCAGCCCCGCATTTATCCGAGAACACCGCCTTCTTCAGGCCAAAACAATTATAGAAAGTGGATTCCGGTATCTTCTTTGTGAAATTCTGTATGTTCACCTCTTCCAGGTTCCTGTGATTGGCGAGGACATATTCATCCATCGTCTCCAACCCTTCACTCGGGAAGGAGAAAGTCTGCATAGCATCACCGCTCGGTGTCGGAACCGCGAAGCTGCCTCTGCCCAGATTCCTGATCTTAGCCGTTCCAAAATTCACCGTTGCAAGTCTGGTATCCCCAAAGAAAGCATACTTTGCTATATTACACTCGCTGATCCTGTCGTCAAATCTGACCTCGGTCAGGCCAAGGCAATCCGAAAAAGCCCCGTGTCCGATCGTCTTCATCGTCCAAGGCAGCGTCAGCGGTGTATTGATACCGGACATACGGAAAGCCTCCGCACCGATGGTATTCGTATCCGCCGTCTCCGTAAAGGTTACCGTTGTCAATTTCTGACAGCCGTAGAAAGCTCTGTTACCAATCATGTCCGCATTACCGATCACAACGCTGGTAATACCGGAATTCTCAAATGCGCTCTCACCGATATACTGTACCTTATCCGAGAAATCAATCTGCCCAACGTTCTGAACATTCTGGAAAGCTCTGTCACCGATGGTACTGATATAACGTACATCCAACAATACAAGATACCCGTCAACATCCACATAACCATACGGAAGATCCGCCGACGGCGTATCACTGTATGCCACATAGATCAATGATTTCTGCTGGTTCAGTCTTTGATCCGTAGCAACCGTTAATTTATAGTTGGTTCCTTTCAGGATATTATTATGCTCACAGAAAAACTCTATCCGCTGATTGCTGTCCAGGTGCTCAGAAGGCGTCCTCACCATATCCTCCGGCACGGGAACGGACGGGTTGTTCTCTTTCTCTCTGTAATATGCCTTAAATTCCTCTGTCTTTGTAGCATAGTCTCTCGCAAAATATTTCTCAAAGAAGGCTATCGTCTTCTCATCCAGGATCACAGCATCTGAGGCATAATCATAGTCCAGATAGCTGTATGTAATGGAATTGGTCGGGTAGAACTGATTGCTCTGACTTAAGTTATCCATATACTGGATACCGCAGTCCTTCGGTTCTGCTCCATTAACGCCAAAATAGGTATTAAATTCCCCCTCTTTAATCGCAAAATAACTCTCGTTAGGCTGCAGTCCAAGATTCACGACATCCCGCGGGAAATAATTATTGTACCTGCACAGACGGCCGTAATTAGCGCTGATCGGCTCATATAAGAACTGCCACGTAAGCACAAGCGACTGTCCGTCTCTCACCACAATCTCCGTCTGGATCAGTTCGTCGTCTCTCACCGCCTGTTCCAACTGGTCATCCGTACTGTCAGCGTATTCATTCAATGTCTTCCCGGGATTCGTTTCATAATCGCCTTCTGCCTTCGATGCATCTTCATACTGAATGCCGGCATCGCCGCCTGTCGTCCCGCCAGGCTGCTCATTCGCAGCCCTGTTCTCCGGTACCGGGATCGCAGCGATAACAATCGATGTGATCATCAGCATCGCGGCGATACTTCTCCGCACCGTTTTCTTTAATCTTCTCCTGGATTTTTTCGATACTGTCTTTTTGGCCATCGTCTTTTCCTCATTCCCTTACACATTCTGTCTATCGTCAATGCAACTGATCAATTCTCTTCTTTCACTCTCTTTGCCACCACAACAAACCTTCCATCGGTCTCAGAATTGTCACAAGTCGACAACGTCAGCAATTCATCTCCATAGCTTGCTTTCACACCGGTATCATAAAGCGAGAGTGCTTCCATCTCCTGCATATTGGAATCAAATTCCTTCTCAGAAGCGGCGTCCAGAAACTTATAGTATTTAAATACCACATCTTCCTCATTATATATTTTTGAACGGAACACATACATAACCTCATAAGTTCCCTTCTTATAAATCGTATCAAACTGAATTTCGGAATGCTTCCTGGCATATTCTTCACTGCTGTACTTATTTAAACCACCAAACATCTTACCGGACTTCATATGATGCCCATATATGATCAGATTCGTATTCCTCTGTACCACATCGCAGTCTTTATCCAGAAACAGGCTTCCGTTCTTATCATACTCCTGATTGAAATTATGATCCAGATAATACTCATTGTTAACCGTCTGCATCACAGGGTAATCTATATTTGTATCGTCAATTTTCAGCCATCCGATTAGCTTTTTGTTCTTATTATACAAAGTCTGGTACTCTTCTAACACTTCCAGTTCGATGTCCTCTTCTTCCGTATAGTGAATCTGATGAAAAAGAGTACCGGTCTTCGCGCCGCTTCCTTTCAACTGTGCCAGATTCTCATAGTCGGCTTCCGTCCTGTCTGCAAAATAATAATAAACACCGAAATAACCAAAACACACGATCGCGATGAGGGAACACAAAGCAACTGTCATCCTGCGGCGTTTCTCACGTCTCTTCAATTCACGGAAGATTTCCCGTTGCAGCTCATCGTCCAGTTCTTCCTGAATAGGACGGATATCTGCCCTCTTAGCCGCACGCTTCGCCTGGTTCGTATGACCGCCTGTCTTCCGGCCCGGGAACCGGCTTCTCTTCTCATTCTCGGTCGGAAGCCTGCTGTCCCTGTTGTATCCCTGTCCCTTAAACTCCTGTGCAAGCTCATAGATCTCATCATCAAAATCATTTCCGACTGCCGTTTCAAAGCGATACTTCCCGGATTGCATATCAGCATACAGCGTGATCACTTCTCCCGGCTGCTCCATATTGACTTGTGTTTTGATCTTATCAATCTTTGCCTGATCCCGCAGAGCCGCCTGATAGTCTGTCTCTGTCCGGAACCTTCTGCCGGCAACTTCTAATCCCGCCATGGGGATCTCCCCTTTATTATAGTATGCTCTAAGCCAATAAAGCAGTTATCCAATATTGGCATATAGTATAATTTTACTATATATTGAGATTTATGCAAGTGTTTTGTCAAAATTTACACAAGATATATGCGACAAGGCACGGCAGACAGCCAGATCTTAGTACATGCTGTGCAGTCCTGCTCTCGGAAACTTTGAATCCGTAAATAATAACGAAATTATCTATATGATAAAACGAGGACTCTCGTGACGAGAGTCCTGTCTTACTCAATTACAGACCTGCGAGGCTTTTACTCTTGATCTTGAAGGCAACCGTCTTCGTTCCTCCATAATTATGAAGACCATGGATCGTTACTTTTGCAGTTCCTTTGTTGATATTATTATTGTATCCCACGATTTCATATTCCGTAGCAGGTAACGGCGTGCCGTCTATCACCACCTGAATATCGGACGGATTCAACGTGATCGCCTGCCCGGTATACAACTGCACGGGTATTGTCACCTTCGCGCCGGAGATACTGGCCGGCACGATCCTGAATGTTCCTGAAACGCTTCCCGTGTAATTATTTCCTATCGCATCTACAGATACATTGATCGTCGTTCCTACCGGAATGATATCTTTCTCATCAACAAGTTCTCCCGCTTTTCGCAGAGTCGTTTTCTTATTGGTCCCGGCAATCTCTACTTTGGTGTTCGCACTATAGGTGTATTTCACCTTCTTATCATAGTCTTTACCTGCGCTCAGCCGCCCGCCGTCCGTATCCAGCACACGTACTGTCGTCTTGTAGATATTATTCTTATTCTGGTAAACCTTATCCGCTGCATCCACCTTCAACTCGCTCATCTTCTGTGGCGTAACTTCAAATATCTTATCAACACTGCCGCCGAAGTTACCTTTTCCCTTGACGATCACTCTTGCATTCTTGCCCAGCTTTTTGTTCTCTTTATAAGATAAGGTATAGTCTGTACCCAGCTTCAAAGTCTTGTTGCCATAAGTCACTACAGGCTGCGGCTTACTGCCGCCTTTACAGTAACGATAAGAACTGTTCATTTTAATCTTTATCTGTATGGAATCCAGCTTATGCGGAGAAATCTTAAATGTTTTCTTAATGGTCCCGCTGTATGCTCCCATACCCGTAAAGACAGCTGTCGCCTTCCCGGCTTTTACATTATTCTGATAAGATATCGTATAATCTGTACCCTGTATGAGCCTGACCTCATGCATATTACCGTCTTCACCCTTGACATTGACCGTTACTCCTACCCGGTTTAAAGTAATCTCCTTACCTGTATAGACCGGCTCGGCAGGACTAAATTCCATGCTCACTTTCGCCTTTGACAAAGATGCGACCGCCTTGATCTTAAATGTAACTCTCTTTGTGCCGACAAATCCGCCACCTTTTACGCCTTTGATGAAAACTGATGCAGTTCCCACTTTTACATTCGTACCGTCATATGCCACGGTATAATCCTTATTCTCCTCCAGCAGTTTCCCTTTGTATTTGACTACCGGCAGAGGTTTGATCTCCTTACCCGTGTACACCTGATCCGGTATCTTATTGACCGTCACCTTAGACATCGGAACGCCGTCCGTGATCACAAACTCAAACGAACTTTTCCCGGTATAATTCCCAATACCTGTCACGGTGATTGTGCGAGTGCCGATCTCCGTATAGCTTTCTTCCGGTATCGTATAATCTTTGTTTTTCTTCAGCTTCTTTCCGTTCCACTGCACTGTCGGAACCGGTTTCTGCGCCCTCTTATTATACAATACCGAAATATCATCTATGGTGACATCCGAGCTTTCGATATTTACAGGCAGTATCGTAAACGTCTTGATCAGCCGGCCCTCATAGTTCCCTTTACCGGTGATCGTAACCGTAGGCGCCTTTTGAGAATCCCTGTTTGCCGCATTGACATTATTCTTGTATGTTATTGTGTAGTCCTTCTTCTCCTGAAGCCGCGTCTTATGATCATATACCCTGATCTCCGGCTTGATCGCCTTGCCGGTATAGGTATACTCCTTAAGTTCAGAAGACCACAAGCCGGACGGAATCCCTCCGCTCGGTATATCCTCTTCCAGCACATCCGAATCGTCCGAATCCTCTCCTTCGATATTCGTACTGGTATAATAAGAGAACTTCACAAATTCGCTGTCCGGATATCCCTCCTTATAGGCGAATGCCCAGATCACCGTATATCCATTGATCTCAATGGGATACGTATAGCGGTTGCTTTCCTTTGTCGGCGGTTTGGTGGCATCCAATGTATAATAGATATCTGCCCCCTCCGTGTCACAGGACAACGTCACCTTCGTTCCCCTCCGAACAGCGGTTCCGGTTGCTATGTTTGCCTTGGGTTTCGCCACCTTCTCCCTGGAAATCCACTGTTCCCTTACGGAAACCTGAATCTTGACTAACAGAGGATCTTCGGCGCCTTCCGGAACTTCCGGCCCGGCCACATCCGCCGGCAGAACCACCGTTCCCTGCAGCTTAAAGGTCTGTGCTGTCGGGCTTGCAACGCTGTAGGAAGTGCCGTCTACAGGCTTTCTCTCCCATATTACTTGTGTGGTTTCCGTTATCTCTTCCGTCTCGTTTACGGTCACTTCGCCGTCTGCCGCCCCAATATTCCGGGTCTTGATGGTCACGCTGTCCGGAAGCGCCATCTGCTCTAACGGCGTGCCATTCTCAATATTGAGCACCGGCTGCGGCGCAATCACACGCAGAAACGCTCTCGTCTTCTCTACCTCTCTCTCTATCACCGTCAGAGTTCCCGGCTGGTATGTTATGTCATAGTTTGCTCCGGCCTTCGCTCCCGATGCAGTGATCAGATAGGTCCCGGGTTCCTCCATACTCTCTATATCGCAGATAAAGGAAGGTCCCTTCTCAAATGTATCTTCCCCAAGGAATCCGGAATTCTCAGCCTCAACGATCTCGTATTCATACTGAGGAAAATCGTCCCCCGTTCTCAATTCCATATCCTTTACTTTGACAACGACTGGTCTTGGCGTGATCTTAAAAGGATATTCCTTTGTGTACTTGTAGGTTCTGCCCTGCGCAGATGTACCCTCTGCCGTCACCTGAAGTGCATACTCCCCGGCATCTGTCGGCCAGACTATCTTGTCTTTGTCGTCCACGACAGGAGGCGCGCCGTCAGCTTTGGTGCCTGCTATACTATAAGTAAAGGAGAAAACTATCTTATCCGCATCCGGTTCGTCTTTAGAATCAACGGAAGCCTTCGGATCGATCGTAAAATCAATCGCTTTCCCGTCATAAATCTTATTGGACACCTTAATACCCTCTATTATGACCGGATACCCTTCCTTGATCGTCAGCTTTCCTGACTCATAAACCATCAGATAATTTGGACCGGCATATGCACCAGTGGGCATGATCGTATATTCACCAGCTACTTTCGTGTCAGCATTGCATGTGAAACGCGGCTTTTGTTGGAATTTATTGGTAATCTCCTCATCCTCGGAAGTTCCTTCCGTATCCTCTCCCTTTTCATCCGGAAATCCCTTGACATGATAACCAAACTCAGGTAAATCGTCATTCACTTTAATTTCTGCATCATCTGCCTTAATAGTCACTGGTCTCTTCTTGATGTCAAAGTTAAACTGCTGGTTTCCTTTATAACCATCGGAGGTTGCTTTTATTTTAAGCTTATACCGACCGGCGTCTGTCGGCATATGATCATTTATTGTATCAATTGCATCGCTGTCGCCTTCCTTTGATGGATATATGAGTTTTTCATCGCTATCTGTTATACCGAAAATACTGTATGAGTATGATATATTCGGTATAGTTACTTTATCCAGATCAACTCCATTTATCTTTAGCTTCTCAATCTCACATACAACCGCCTTACCATCATATACCTTATCGGATATGATGTCGCCGCCGATCGTCAGTGTTTCTTTGTCCAGTACAGTCAGCGTTCCTTGCTGGAGGACAACGGTATAATTAGATCCGGCATCTGCTGTCTGCTTTGATCCCTCAGCGGGAACAATCGCATATCTTCCCGGGATATTTAAACCCTTTTCCTCATCCTTAGCCACTTCACAGGTGAATTTCGGCTTTTTATCTGACGAGAAATCATCCGTACCTATAAAGCCGCTCGCTAAATATTCATATTCATATTCATTCGCTGGTGGTTTTGGGTCAGGCGGGAATTTATCCGTTATCTTAATCTGCATATCCTTCGCCCTTACCGTGACCGGTCTCTTTGTAATATCGAAGGAATATTCCGCTGCACCTGTATACGCATACACATACTTATCATCACTGCTGTTTCCCGAAGCCTGCACCTGCAGCTTATATGTCCCGACATTCTTCGGAAAACCGGTGATCGTACCCCCTACACCAGTAACCGTACCGGTAACTTCCGGAAAGGCGCTGCCATCGTCAACGATGCCTGTGATCTTGTATGAAAACGTTATCGACGCAGTCACATCCTCCACTTTGGCGGCACTTCCTTCACCGACCTTCGCCGTTGCCTTCAACACACCGGCATATGCCATCGGTTTACCATCATAGATCTTATCCGTTATCGAAATGCCCGAAATAGACACGGTTGTATTCACCGGAGTCGGCGAATCCGTACCGTCTTCTGCCAAGGCATTAGATTCCGTCATACTTCCTGTACTATGCTGCTCATCGGCACTGTCAGAAACGGCTCCCGTATCCGGATCGATATCGTTCGGCATATCTGTATCTGTACTTTCGCTGCTGTCCTCGTTTTCTTCCGGATCAGTCTCTTCTTTGGGAGCAGCATTGTCCACTACATCTCCATTTCCCGGTATGTCATTCTCTTCCGTGGGAAGATCATTGTCAGATACATTCTCCTCACTCTGAGACTCCGAACCGTCGGCCGGATCTTCATTCTCCCGGGTGTCTGTATCATCATTAACTTCGGCGTCCGACACATCCCCGGCATTATCCTGCGGCATTTCTGCATTACTTTCTTCTGCAAGATCGTATGTCTCGGCTGCCTGTACCCTGAGCATACTGACATCCATACTGCTTATCAAAACCGCTGCTGATAACAGCACAGCTGCCAATCTCATATATTTTGGGTGAGATATTTTATTCATCTTTATAATCATGCCTCCTTCTCGTTTCCCCTTCTTCTATGAATTATACCTAAAATGAAATGCATTGTAAATGCCGAACGCACATTAAAGTACCTGAAGTTTATATATAAATTTTCAGTAACACATACACCATACCCACATAAGATAAACCATAACTAACATTTGGAGGCACAAAAACATGAGCGATTTATCAGCAACTCACTGCGGATGCAACAATAATAACGGCGGTTTCTTCGGCGGTGGATGCGGTTCCTGGATCTGGATCCTTATCCTTCTTGCATGCTGCAACAACAATAACGATGGATGCGGGTGTGACGGCGGCGGATTCGGCCTTTTCGGCGGCTCCGATAACAACTGCTGCAATACCCTGATCTGGTTACTGATCCTCTCCAGCTGCTGCGGCTAAAGGACAGGACGACAGTCCCCTTCACATCTATATAGTTCACATCTGGGAAATAGGCTCTGGCTCCATCGGAGCCTATTTTCTCATATCATGGATAAAGGGGCAGCATTTTTATACCACTCATAAATCTATCCTAATGTACATAAGCATACTATAGGCACATGTGGGTGTGATCACAGGCATCAGAAAGGCACACGATCTATGGAAAACAATCATGAAGAAGCAGCAAATGTTATGGCATTCGATGCCTTATACACCACAAATCAAATACAGAAACTAAAGGTTCTGCTCCCCTACATAGAGCCTTCCATGCAAAAAAACATGGCTGTCTATATTAAATACATGGAGCTGCAGTACACAATGCGTTATGTCCGCCGGCATCCCTTCCAGATCAGCGGTTGCAGCATCCGGGATGAACAGAAGCAGAAACCCGACCTGCAGTCACTGTGCCTGCAGCTTGGCCTCTACTCTTCCCCGGAAGAGATCAGGCAGCTGGAACAATTCCGCAATATGCTGCAGACCATGGAAACTTTTCAGGAAATGTCGCAGACGATCTCGGCACTGCAGGAAATATTCCCGGATATGTCTGCGTCATCCCCCTTCAGTGGTTCTTCTTCCGAAGAATCAGATGCCGAACCCGGCACATTCGGGACTGGCTCCTTTTCCATGATGGATATGCTTATGAATATGCTGACACCGGAACAGAAAGAAATGTTTGAGATGTTCCAGCAGCAGAATCTCGAACCTTATCATTAATTTAACCGAAACAGGAGGAACAAATCTATGTCCGGAAACTGGATGGATGATCCCGCCGTCTCAAAGATCGACAAAGCAAAACTCAATTTTCTACAAGCTCTTGTATTCGAGAGTCAATCCCTGAAAAAAGAACAGATGATGCCATTCCTAATGTCTATCGCCAAGCGGGGGATGGACCAACACATTTCATTCAGCAACGAAGAGATTGAAACGATCACAGCTACGATCCGCAAATACTCCACCGCCGAAGAACTGGATAAGATCGATAAACTGATGAAACTGCGAAAAAAATAATCCAATCAAATCTTAAAACAGCAGATGGACAGAGAAAAGACCACATAAGAACCTTCTCTCTGACCACCTGCCATCTGCTTTGATAGCCTTATTGAAATAATTTACCGTTATTCATCATACTGCCTATTTCTGTACTATATTTACGATCCTGCCCGGCACATAGATCTCCTTGACGATGGTTCCGGTAAGCTTATCGGACACGGTCTCTTTCGCCTTAACGATAACTGCCTCTTTCGGATCGTCTTTGCCGATCATAAGCGTAGCCCTCGTCTTACCGTTGATCTGCACCGCAATCTCCACGGTGGACTCTACTGTCTTGGCCTCATCATATCCTGGCCAGGCAGCCTGATACAGCCTACCCTCAAACCCGGCCCTCTGCCATAATTCTTCCGTGATATGAGGTGCCACCGGATTCAGCATGGTAAGAAGCGTCTTGTACTCACCTCTTGTCACCACATTTTTCTTATAAAACTCATTGATCAGCGCCATCATCGCGGCGATCGCCGTATTATATTTCAGATTTTCGAAATCATTACTGACTTTCTTGATCGTCTGATGCATCTTCGTCTCTAACTCCTTCGAGTAGGCATCATCATCGACCATGATATCCTGCAGTTTCCATACTCTTTCCAAGAAGCGGCGGCATCCTTTCACCCCGTCCTCAGACCAGCCTGCGCTCAACTCAAAAGCACCAATAAACATTTCATAAGTCCTGAGTGTGTCCGCACCGTACTCTGTCACGATATCATCCGGATTGACTACATTTCCCAGAGATTTAGACATCTTCACTACAGGGTGTTCCGCCATCTCACCGTATTTCTCTTTCAAAGCGGCTCTGGCTGCCTTCTCGCTGCCATGTTCCGCAAGCAGCCTCTCCTGCTCCTCGGCAGACAGGTTCGCAAAGTTATGTGGATTCAACCCCAGGATCATGCCGTGGGAAGTCCTCTTTGCATAAGGCTCCGGACAAGGTACTGTCTTCTGATCGTACAGGAACTTATGCCAGAATCTGGAATACAGAAGATGCAACGTAGTATGCTCCATACCGCCGTTATACCAGTCAACCGGCATCCAGTAGTCCAACGCTTCCTTGCTCGCCAGCGCCTCGGTATTCGTCGGATCCGTATAACGCAGAAAATACCAGGAAGAACCTGCCCACTGCGGCATCGTATCCGTCTCTCTCTTTGCCGGGCCTCCACAACAAGGGCATTTGGTATTGACCCAGTCGGTCATAAGTGCCAGTGGAGATTCCCCGTTATCGGTAGGCATATAGCTGTCCACATCCGGCAGTTCAAGCGGCAGTTCACTTTCATCGATCGGCACATAACCGCATTTTTCACAATGTATGATAGGAATCGGCTCTCCCCAGTAACGCTGTCTGGAGAAGACCCAATCTCTCAATTTAAAATTAGTCTTGGCACAGCCGATGCCCTTTTCCTCCAAAAAGTCTATCATTCTGGCCTGCGCATTCTCAACACTGAGCCCACTGATAAACCCGGAATTGACGATCGTTCCCGTCGCCACATCCGTGTAAACCTCTTCCTGTACATTCTTGCCGCCCGCAACGACCTCGATGATCGGCAAGCCGAATTTCTTCGCAAATTCCCAGTCCCTTTCATCATGAGCAGGCACCGCCATGATCGCACCCGTCCCATAACTCATAAGCACATAATCGGAGATAAAGATCGGTATCTCCACATCATTCACCGGATTCACCGCTGTTAGACCGTCAATCTTCACACCAGTCTTCTCTTTCGCCAGTTCTGCACGCTCAAAGTCAGACTTTTTGGCCGCCTGCTCCCGATAAGCCATGACCTCATCCCAGTTCTTAATGTCTTCTTTATATTTATCGATCAAAGGATGCTCCGGTGACATGACCATATAAGTCACACCAAACAATGTATCGCAGCGGGTCGTGTAAATCCGCATCTTATCCTCTTTCCCTTTTATAGAGAAATCTACTTCCGCACCGGTAGATTTCCCGATCCAGTTCTTCTGGGATACCTTAACTCTCTCCACATAGTCCACCGAATCCAACCCCTGGATAAGCTTGTCTGCATATTCGGTGATCTTCAGCATCCACTGGCTCTTCACCTTACGCACCACTTCTGCACCGCACCGTTCACAGACACCGTTTACCACTTCCTCATTGGCCAGACCGACCTTACATGAGGTACACCAGTTGATGGGCATCTCGGATTTATAAGCAAGTCCTGCTTTAAACAGCTTAAGGAAAATCCACTGCGTCCATTTATAATACATAGGATCCGTCGTATTGATCTCTCTGTCCCAGTCAAAAGAGTATCCCAGAGAATGGAGCTGGCTCTTGAAACGGGAGACATTATTCTGTGTCACAATCTTCGGATGAATATGATTCTGGATCGCATAGTTCTCCGTCGGCAGACCAAAGGCATCCCATCCCATCGGATAAAGGACGTTATAGCCCTGCATTCTTCTCTTCCTGGCTACAATGTCAAGCGCCGTGTAAGGTCTTGGATGTCCCACATGAAGCCCCTGCCCAGATGGATAAGGGAATTCAACCAATGCATAATATTTCGGCCTGGAATAATCCTCGGAAGTCTTAAATGCCTTCTCGTCATCCCACACCTTCTGCCATTTTGTTTCCACCTCTCGATGGTTATATATCTCTGCCATACTTCCTCCATTCTGATCGGTTCCTGACATCTTTTCTCATATGAACCATATTCATGCTATTTTTATTTTATCCACGTTCTATATTGTAGTATACCTGCCGGATTTGTCAACCGTTTTGCGCAGTAGTTCTTAATTTTTCGTTATGGATCGAATAACTTTACTGATCCGTATTCTATAATTTTCTTGGAAATTACTGTTTATTTTTAGACGGTGAGATGTTATTGTATCTACAAAAAAAGCACCCACTCCAAAGTAGATGCTCCTGAACGTTTATAGTCCTTACGGACACTGCCAATCCTGGGTCGACAGGATTGGCAGTCCAACCTCCTCGAAATCGAGGGGATGGGAGTTGATGTGGGCTTGCCCACTTATGTATTCCGGATAAAACACGCCGGCCATTAAGTCCGGGAGACTATCGCCCTGTCATGGGTACTTTCATGTTCATGTTTATGCGTCACTTCCGGACTCCGCAACCTTACCGGCTCTCGCAGCCACTTCCTTGGCCTGTACATCACTGGGCGCCTGCTCATATCTTACGAACTCGTACATAAAGTTGCCGCGGCCGCCGGTCATGGAACGAAGGTCTGTGCAATAACCGTTCAGACATGCCATCGGGATATCAGCCTCGATCACGGTCTTACCTTCTCCTGCCGGATTCATACCGAGCACACGTCCTCTCTTCTTATTCAGATCACCCATGACATCACCGGTATAAGAATCCGGAACAGTCACTTTCAGATTCGCGATAGGCTCAAGCAATACTGGTCCCGCTTCCATGAATCCCTTCTTAAATGCCTGGATGGTTGCCATCTTAAATGCCATCTCGGAAGAATCTACCGGATGATAAGATCCGTCATAAAGCACTGCCTTAACACCGACTACCGGATATGCCGCAAGCGGTCCACTGACAACGGAATCCTGTAAGCCCTTCTCCACAGCCGGGAAGTAATTCTTCGGAACAGCACCGCCCACAACTTCCTGGTCAAACACATAAGCCGTCTCCAGATCGCCGGATGACTCGAAACGCATCTTGACATGACCATACTGACCGTGTCCACCGGACTGTTTCTTATACTTATATTCTACATCTGATTTCTTACGAATCGTCTCTCTGTAGGCTACCTTCGGCTCGTCCAGTTCGATTTCTACCTTATACTCATTGAGCAGTCTGCTGGCAACCACTTCCAGATGCAGGTCTCCCATACCGTAGATCAGTGTCTGTCTGTTCTCTCCGTCGTTGACTACCCATAAAGTCTGATCCTCATGCCGCATCTTCTGCAATGCCTGGGATACCTTATCTACATCCCCTTTATTCTTCACTCTGTATCTCTTATATGTATATGGTGTTGAGATCTCAGCCTTACCATAGCGGATGATTCTTGCCTTGGTGGAAAGAGTATTACCGGTTCTGGCTGCAGTCAACTTCGCGATCGCACCAATATCTCCTGCGTGCAGTTCCTTCACCTCGATCGGCTTATTGCCCTGCATCACATAGAGCTTGTTGATCTTCTCTTCTACTTCTTTCTCGTCGTTATAGATCGTGTCGTCATTCTTAAATACACCCGAACACACCTTGATCAAAGAATATTTACCGATAAACGGATCTACAATAGTCTTAAAGATATACGCTGACTTCGGTTTCGAGAAATCATAGTTAGCCTGGAAGATCTCATTGCTCTTAAGGTCGATGCCCGCCAGCTCACGATTCTCCGGGCTTGGCATATATTTCACAATGTCGTCAAGCAGCGTGTAAACACCTTGACAAAGTACATTGGATCCCATAGACATTGGAACAATGCTGCCATCCATGACATTCGTACGCAGCGCCGCCCTGATCTCCGCCTCGGAAAAGCTCTCACCGTTGAAATAGCGCTCCATAAACTCTTCACTCGTCTCCGCCACTGCCTCCATCAAAGTGTCGCGACACAGCTGCAGATTGTCTTTGCTGTATTCCGGCATGTCGCACTCTACAACTTCCTTGCCTTCCCAGCGGTATGCCTGCTCTGTGATCACATTGATATAGCCCACAAATTTCTCATTCTCACGAATCGGCAAATGGAACGGCGCCATCTTCTTGCCATACTTCTCGGTCATATCAGATACCACCTGTCTGAAAGAAGCATTGTCAATATCCATGTCCGTTACAAACACGAATCTTGGCAGCTTGTACTTCTCGCAAAGCTCCCATGCTTTCTCCGTACCTACTTCCATGCCAGCCTTGCCGGACACTACGATGATAGCCGCATCCGCCGTAGAGACAGCTTCCTCCACTTCTCCTACGAAATCGAAGAATCCGGGCGTATCCAACACATTGATCTTCACCCCTTCCCATTCGATTGGAATAACAGATGTCGCAATGGATATATGGCGTTTCTGCTCTTCTTTGCCAAAGTCACTCACTGTGTTCCCGTCATCTACTTTTCCCATTCTGGAAGTGATACCGGACAGGTAAGCCATCGCTTCCACCAGGCTGGTCTTACCGCAGCCACCGTGCCCCAGCAATACCACGTTACGAATCTTATCCGTTGTGTAAATGTTCATTTCTCGCAATCCTCCAGTTCTGTTATTCACTCATGATTGGGCCAAATATCAGTCTGTCTTATACTGCAATTATTAGATGATTTATTCCCAAGCACAAATATAAGTATATTTTACTAAATTACGCAAAAAATTTCAACAACAATTATACATTCTGCACACGATTTTTGTGTCAATTTTTTATTCAATTTCCCAATTTTCACTATATATTACAGTTCACGGCCTAACCGGTCACAAACTGCAACACATCCAGCCCATTTCAAGTGTCTACGTTCCACTCCGGTCGGCGAGAGGGTTGGAGCCTGAAACCGTAAAGTTATCGACCGGATGCCCTGCAGCAGGATGCAGGGCACCGTGAATAGTGACCACAATACACTGTCTTTCAGCGTATATTTGACTTTTCTCTTGTAGCGATATTTTTGAAATGTTATACTGTATCTGTATGTGAGGCTTGATTCCATATAATCAATCAAGCCAACCCTCATGATCCCGTTTCGCGGGATGAAGGATCATCATCTACTATATATCTATAAATGCAATGCTATAAAACATACCATAGAGAAAGGCAGCAAAGATTATGAACACACTTAACTGCGGTTTTATTGGCCTTGGACTGATCGGCGGCTCCATCGCCAAAGCAATCCGCGCGGCATACCCCAAATCCCGGCTGATCGCATACGATATCCGGACATCTTCCCTGCAGCTGGCCCTGCAAGAACAAGTGCTGGACGAAATCTGTCCTGCCGTCGGCGCTGCCTTTGAAGGTTGCGACTATATTTTCCTGTGCGCTCCCGTCTCCTGTAACGCCGAGAACCTGCAGACCTTAAAGCAGTATCTGTCGCCGCATACGATCCTCACCGACGTAGGAAGTGTGAAGACCGACATTCATCACCAGGTAGAAGCCCTCGGGCTGGATGGACAGTTTATTGGCGGACATCCCATGACAGGCTCTGAGCGTATCGGCTATCAGAACTCCAAGACATCTCTTCTGGAAAACGCTTACTATATCCTGACCCCATCTGCCGCAGTTCCTGATGCAAGGGTATCCGACTATCGTTTACTGGTAGAAGCCATGGGTGCGATCCCGCTCATCTTAAACTACGATGAGCACGACTTCGTTACCGCAGCCATCTCACACCTGCCTCATGTTGTCGCTGCCTCTCTCGTAAATCTTGTCAAAGATGCCGATTCTGAGACAGGCATCATGAAGCTGGTGGCTGCCGGAGGCTTTAAGGATATCACAAGGATCGCCTCCTCCTCCCCGGTCATGTGGCAGCAGATCTGCCTGACCAACCGGGAAAATATCTCTGTTTTATTGAAACAATATATCAACTGTCTCACAGAGATCTCTACAAAAATAGATGAAGGTGCCGCAGATGCGCTCTATGATTTCTTCGACACTGCAAGGTGCTATCGTGAATCTTTTATCACTGCTTCCAGCGGCCCGATCAAAACGGAATATGTGCTGACGGTAGATATTACAGACCAACCAGGTTCTATCGCCGCCATCGCCTCTCTGCTGGCGGCAGATGAGGTAAGCATCAAGAATATCGGTATCAATCACAACAGAGAACTGGCCGAGGGTGCCCTGCGCATCGAATTCTACGGAATAAATGCAATGGAGAAAGCCGCTGCCATACTGACCGGACAGGGATACACGATCCATACCAGGCATCCTTCCTGATCCGCAATACTGACACTGCGAAATATGCGGCAGTCGCCAAATGTCTGCAAGCAGCCACTCGACTCGTTGCTCGCGGGAATAAACGAAGTAGCGAGGTTCTAAGAGAACGTAAACAACACAACGGAGGAACACCATGATTTTTCAAAAAGCACATCAACTTAAGGGCGAAGTAACCGTTCCCGGCGATAAATCCATCTCGCACCGGGCCGTAATGTTCGGTTCACTGGCAAATGGGACTACAGAAGTGCTCAATTTCCTACAGGGCGCAGACTGTCTCTCCACAATAGATTGTTTCCGCAAAATGGGCATCTCCATCGAGAACACGCCCGAACATATCCTGATTCACGGCAAAGGTCTTCACGGCCTGCGAAAACCCGACGGCATCCTTGATGCCGGTAACAGCGGCACAACCACCAGGCTGATCTCCGGTATTCTGGCAGGACAGCTTTTTGAGACGACGCTGACAGGGGATGCCTCGATCCAGAAACGTCCCATGCGCCGCATCATCGATCCGCTTACCCTGATGGGGGCCGATATCACCAGTCTGCACGACAATGACTGCGCACCGCTTTGCATCAAAGGTTCTTCACTGCACAGCATCCACTATCACTCCAAAGTAGCCTCCGCACAAGTAAAATCCGCTATCCTCCTGGCAGGATTATATGCGGATGATGTCACGAAAGTTACGGAACCTACCGTCAGCCGTGATCACTCGGAGATCATGTTGCGCTATTTCGGCGCCCAGGTTCATACGGAGGGCACCACAGCCACGATCTGCCCGGAGCCCAGCCTGCGCGGCCAGAAGGTATGTGTTCCCGGCGATATCTCTTCCGCCGCCTATTTTATCGCCGCCGGACTGCTTGTTCCCGGCGCCGAAGTCCTGATCCGCAATGTGGGTATTAATCCCACCAGAGACGGAATCCTGAAAGTCGCGCAAGCCATGGGCGGAGATATCACGTTACTCAATATCACCCGCGACGGCGAACCTACCGCAGATCTGCTTGTAAAGCACAGCACGCTGCACGGTATCACTATAGAAGGAGATATCATCCCCACACTGATCGACGAACTCCCGATCATTAATGTGATGGCTGCTTGTGCTGAAGGCACAACAATTATCAAAGACGCTGCAGAACTGAAAGTCAAAGAGTCTAACCGTATCGATGTGATGGTGAATGCGCTAAGCGCTATGGGATGCGATATCATCGGCACACAGGACGGTATGATCATTCACGGCGGCAAACCTCTCCACGGAACAGTCATCGATTCCCACATGGATCACAGGATCGCCATGAGTTTCGCTATCGCCGCCCTGATCGCCGACGGCAATACCGAGATCACCGGTAGTGATGTCGTTACCATCAGTTATCCGAACTTCTATGAAGACTTGTTGAAACTGACACAATAGAGAAGCTAATGTAAACTCATACACAGATATAGGCAATATAAAAGCAAGCGGATCATGATCTGCTTGCTTTTATATTCATATTATTCAATTGATGATATCCTTTTCAGAATAGCCTTGCCATATCTATGTATTCCATACACAAGCCATACCCAAATACTAAAATTGCAGTATTCTTAACTCGACATCTTAACCAGCAATCTATTTAAAAAATAAGAACCTACCATACAAAAAATTCCGGCAAGACATCCATACCAGTTTAACTGTACATCAGTCATCTGAAAATGTCTCCCATCTACATACTGCTTAAAATATTCCGTATAATAAGCCATCATATAGCAGACTGCACCCGACAGAAGAATACCCAAGATACGAAAATATCCTCTGAATATGACCATACTGACAAAAGCCGTAACTAATCCGACTACAAAAAACAAAGCCAGATGTGCTCCATAGCGAATCATCCGGCTGACTGTCTCTATCTGTTCCTGCTCCGGATCGACAAACACTATTCTGGCAATCCGGTCGGCCAACCGCATCGTTACATTCGTAGAGCTGACACCGCTCTGAAACGAAACGATCATTACAAAATATACCAGCAGTGCCAACGCAAGAACCGATGCAACGATCACTGTGAGCTCCAGCCACAGATTTCTATGTTTTCCCTGCTTCATTCTTAACTGATTTCCCTATTCATTCATTTTCTGAATGGTACCATATGTCTCGATTCTGCTCGCATCCATCTCAGACATACCGATAAAGATCGCTCCATATTCAAATTTACCGTTCTGCTTGTTCTCCGCACGCACTACCTCAAGAAAAACATGGAGGACTTCCTTCGTCCAGATTGTGAGAAAAGCCTCGTAGACTGCTCCCATTTCCAGTCTTTCCATACAGGTAAAACCAACTCCTGTCTTGGAACAGTCATTGATCGCAATGCCTATCCTCTCTGCTTTGCCGCCCTGATCCATTCTCTTGACTACCAGCTTGCCTTCCAATTCTATACGTTGATTTCTTCTTCTCTCCTGCATAATTCTTTACCTTCCTCTTACCTAAAGTAATTCCATATATACTTCTGTTTCTATTCTACTCTATTTGTTGTCTTTTGTAAAGGAATCCGTAAGGAACATTGCATCCCCAAAACTAAAAAATCGATACCTTTCCCGTATTGCTTCCTCATATGCATGTAATACATTCTCTCTGCCGGCCAGCGCAGAGACCAGCATGACAAGCGTAGATTCCGGAAGATGAAAGTTAGTGATCAGACAATCCATGACTTTAAAACGGTAACCTGGATAAATAAAAATTTCCGTATTATCACAACACTCCTGCAGCCTACCATCTTCTCCGGCCGCACTCTCGACAGTCCTGCAGCTCGTGGTCCCCACGCAGATCACCCGGCCTCCTGATGCTTTCGCAAGATTAATCTTTTCCGCCGCCTCCCTGTCCACCTGATAATATTCAGAATGCATATGATGCTCCAAAATGTTATCTGCCTTAACAGGACGGAATGTTCCAAGCCCTACATGCAGCGTCACATACGCGACAGCAACTCCTTTTGCTTCAATCTTGGCAAGCAGTTCTTTTGTAAAGTGCAACCCTGCTGTCGGAGCCGCCGCTGATCCCTCATATTTAGCATATACAGTCTGATAACGATTCTTATCCTGCAGCTTATGGGTAATATAAGGTGGCAGCGGCATTTCACCCAAACGGTCTAACACTTCCTCAAAAATACCTTCATAAGTAAAGCGTATCAGGCGATTCCCTTCCTCCACCACATCTACTACCTCTGCTCTCAGACAACCGTCTCCAAAAACGATACGCGTTCCCGGCCTGGCTTTTTTGCCCGGTTTTACAAGCGTCTCCCACAGATCTTTCTCCTTCCTTTTCAGAAGGAGTACCTCTATCGCAGCACCAGTCTCTTCCTTGACACCCATAAGTCTCGCTGGCAGCACTTTTGTGTTATTTAAGACCAGGCAATCACCCGGTCTTAAATAATCAACGATCTCCTTAAAAACATGATGTTCTATGCCACCGTTAGATTTATTCAATAACAGCAATCTGGAACTGGCGCGATCTTCCAGAGGATCCTGCGCGATCAGCTCTTCCGGCAGGTCGAAATAAAAATCTGATTTTCTAAGTTCTTCCATTTCCCGTTTCCTCAAATATCTTCAGGATCTCAGTTCCTAAAATTCATATCCGCCGCTGTCTTCAATTCAGATCCGCATTCTGAAGGAATGCAACATATCCTCTCTTCGTCTCATAGACATCTATCTTGCTGGTAGCTTCCCATGGCGCATGCATATTCAATACCGCAACACCACAGTCGATCACATTCATACCATACAGAGCAAGGATATAGGCAATAGTGCCGCCTCCTCCCAGATCGACTCTGCCCAGTTCCGCCGTCTGGAAATTCACCTGTTCCTTCTCAAAGATTGCTCGGATATGTCCCAGATACTCCGCATTGGCATCATTGGAACCTGATTTGCCTCTGGATCCGGTAAATTTATTGAATACCATGCCACCGCTTAAGTAGGCAACATTTTTCTTATCAAAACTGGATGCAAATGCCGGATCGAACGCACTGCTCACATCAGAGGAAAGCATACAGGATCTGGCAAGGCATCTGCGCAGATTCAGTTCACTGTATCCGCCTGTAAGGTTCATCACCTCTGCCACCGCATTTTCAAAAAATCTAGACCGCATACCCGTGGCACCTACACTGCCGATTTCCTCTTTATCTACCAAAATACAACACGCCGTGCGCTCCGTCTCTTTGATCTCCAGCATCGCTTCCAGAGAAGTAAACGCACAGACTCTGTCATCCTGGCCATATGCCAATATCATGCTGCGATCGAAGCCTGCCTCACGCGCTTTACCGGCTGGTACTACCTCTAGCTCCGCAGAGATAAAGTCTTCTTCTTCGATATCATAGGATTTCTGCAATATCTCCAGAATACTCTTTTTAACTGCATCTTTCTCTGCTGATCTTTCATCTGTATCGCCCTTGTCGTCTTTCTTATTGATCACAAGCGGCTTATTCCCGATTATGATATCCAGCGCCTCACCTTCTATCACCTTATTTGCTTTTTTCTCCAACTGCTCCTGCGCCAGATGAATCAAGAGATCTGACACGAAGAACACCGGATCATCTTCCTTCTCGCCTACGCTGACCTCCACGATCGTGCCGTCCTTCTTTACCACCACACCATGAATGGCAAGCGGTATCGTTACCCACTGATACTTCTTCACACCGCCATAATAGTGCGTATCCAGGTAAGCAAATCCTCCGTCCTCATACAGTGGATTCTGTTTGATATCAAGGCGAGGAGAGTCGATATGTGCACCAAGGATATTAATGCCATCCTCCATTCTGTTCTTTCCGATCTGGAACATGACAATGGATTTATTCATCCATACAGAATAAACTTTATCACCTACCGCGAGTTTATCACCGGATGAGATCACTGCATTAAGTTCTCTGTAGCCCTCTTCTTCGATCCTGTTTACGATCTGGTCGATACATTCACGCTCAGTCTTGCCATTATCCAAGAACTTCATATATTCCTGCGCAAAGGCATCCACCTCTTTCAACTGTTCTTCCTTGTAAAATTCCCACGTATTCTTGTATTCCATATTTGACCTCCATTCCGAAGCGTTTTTTGCTGAGGAACGCGTGCAGAATCTCAAATTCTGCGCAAGTCCGTTTCCTGTCATTTCGTACTGGCCTCCCTGATTACGCTTCAAGGAATCGGGGAGGCAAAGAAAAGCTCTTCTATCCGTCCTGCCCTGTAGGACCGCGCAGACACAGTGCCGACGGGATATATGCTTTGCACAAAAACCTTCCGTACGGGATATTAACTTCTCAGCTCGATTCCCATACCTTCCAAACCGTTGAGTATCTTCTTCATGGCAGCTGTAATATCGCTTTCCTCCAGCGTCCTGTCCTTTGCCCGGAATGTAATGGAGTATGCTACGGATTTAAAGCCCTCTTTGATCTGATCGCCTTCATAAATATCAAACAACTGATACTCTTCCAGGATCTTACCGCCGCGCTGTGCAATGACATCTTCGATCTGCCCAACCATGATCTCCTTGGGAACGACCATGCTGATGTCTCTCATCACAGCCGGATATTTTGCGATTCCCTCATATTTACGGTCGAAAGTAGCATAAGGTATGATCGCCGGCATATCCAATACTGCCACATAGGCCTTGGCCTTCATATCATAGTTGTCGCATACTTCAGGATGTACTTCTCCCAGATAGCCAAGTATGCAGCCCTCATAGACCACCTTAGCCTGTCGGCCCGGATGCAGGAAATTCTTGCCGGCATTCGGATCATAGGTGATTTTTTTACAAAGACCGATACTGTCAAAGAACTCCTCAATAACACCTTTCATGGTAAAGAAATCGCCCTCACCGTACATACCAAGCGTAAACTGCATCCGCTCGTCAGGAAGTTCTGTCAGCGGCAGATTCTTCGGAATATAGATATTTCCCAGCTCATATAATCTGACATCTTTATTCCTTCTATTATAGTTGGTCGCAAGACTTGTCAGCATACCATTCAAAGAAACCGTTCTCATGATCGAGAAATCTTCTCCCAGCGGATTGGAAATACCGATCGCCCGGCGGGCCGGATCATCCGCCTCCAGAAGCAGTTTATCAAACACCTTCGGACTCTCAAAGGAATAGCACATTCCCTGCGAAAAACCACAATACTCCGCAATATCTCTTGCCTTCTGTTCAATACGAAGCTTAAAGGGCAGTTTCCCGGTGGTCGCCTCACCGTTTGGCAGCGTGGACGGAATCTTATCATAACCGTAGAAACGCGCCACTTCTTCCGCAATATCGCACTGGCGTAAGATATCCTGACGGAAGGTCGGTATGATCAGCTTATTTTCAGCCGCATCATACTGCACTTCTATCCTTTGGAAGATTTCCAGCATCTCTTCTTTGGATACATCCGTACCAAGCAGTCTGTTGTATCTGTCCGGTTCAAACGTCAGCTCAACTTCCGTCTTAAGTTCACTGCAGACGTCTACCATGCCGTCCACCACTTCACCGCAGCCCAACTCTTCGATCAGCTGACACGCTCTGTTGATCGCGGCCGCGGCATTGTGCGGATCAAGTCCTTTCTCAAACTTACCTGATGCGTCGGTCCTGAGTCCGACCCTCTTCGCCGATTTGCGGATATTGGCACCGTTGAAAGATGCAGCTTCAAACAGGACCGTCTTAACCTCATCCGTGATCATCGAGTTCTCGCCGCCCATGATACCAGCGATACCTACTTCTTTCTCCGCATCACAGATCATCAGCACATCGGCATCCAGTTTCCTCTCCTGACCATCCAGCGTCTTGAATACGTCACCGTCTTTCGCCCGACGGACGATGATCTTATGCCCTGCAATGGTCTCCAGATCATAAGCATGCATGGGCTGTCCATACTCTTCCATCACATAGTTGGTGATATCCACCAGATTATTGATAGGGCGAATGCCACTGGCTGCCAGACGTCTCTGCATCCACTTAGGTGAGGGCCCGATCTGGATGTTGGTGCACACCCTCGCACAATACCGCGGACAAAGTTCCCTGTCCTCCACCTCGACAGAAATATAGTCTTCCACATTGCCACCGTTGCCTGTCACAAATACCTGCGGCGGATAGAACGGTTTCCTAAAGGTCGCCGCCGCCTCCCTGGCAATACCGATCACACTGTAACAGTCCACCCTGTTGGACGTCACCTCATATTCAAATACGGTATCATGAAGGCCCAGTGCCTCTATGGCGTCGGATCCAACCTCCACGTCCTCCTTGAAGATATAGATACCAAGTTCCGGTGCTTCCGGATACATATTTCTGTCGGATCCCAATTCTTCTATGGAACACATCATACCGTTGGACGGTACTCCTCTCAGTTTGCCGGCCTTGATCGCAATGCCGTCTTCCGGCAGCGGGCCGCCGTCATGCCCGCCTGCCACTTTACCGCCATTCAGGACCACCGGTACTTTGTCTCCTTCACTGACATTAGGCGCCCCTGTCACAATTTGGATCACTTCGGTCCCGATATTCACCTGACACACGATCAGCTTATCCGCATCCGGATGTCTTTCTATCTTCTCAATCTGACCGACTACGATCTTATCCAGGTTGTGATCCCGTCTGCTGTATCCTTCCACCTTAGTTCCCGATAATGTCATAGCATCCATATATTCTTGATCTGTACATTCCAGATCCGGCACATATGCTTTGATCCATGATAATGCTGTATTCATCTTTACCTCCATTCCGAAGCGTTCTACGCCCATCATCTTTCCTTTTCCCTATTCCTGACAAGCAAGCTCCCGAGAGAATATTCTTAACTTTATACTCCGTACCGAAAACCCTTGTACAAATATTTGCACTGAAACTTCAAGTACAAAATACCAGTCACGGCTCAGAACTGCTTCAGGAAGCGGATATCATTCTCATATAGTAATCTCATGTCGTCTATTTCATACTTCAGCAGTGCGATACGTTCCAGTCCCACACCAAAAGCAAATCCCGAATATTTCTCCGGATCGATACCACTCATCTCAAGGACATGCGGATGTACCATACCACAACCTAAGATCTCTATCCACCCTTCTCCTTTACAGAAGCGGCATCCCCTACCGCCACACTTAAAGCAGGTTACATCCATCTCGGCACTGGGCTCCGTGAACGGAAAATGATGCGGCCTGAACTTAACTTTCGTACCTTCTCCAAATAGCTCCTTCGCGAACTCTGCCAAAGTACCTTTTAAGTCTGCCAGGGTAATATTCTTGTCGATCACCAACCCCTCGATCTGATGGAAAGAGGGGGAATGTGTGGCATCCACTTCATCTGAACGGAACACCCGCCCCGGTGCGATCATGCGGATCGGAAGCTTACCCTTCTCCATCTCGTGTACCTGCGTTGAAGATGTCTGGGTACGCAGCAAAATGTCTCCCGTGATGTAGAACGTATCCTGTTCATCCTTCGCAGGGTGATCTGCCGGGATATTCAATGCCTCAAAATTGTAGTAATCCTTCTCCACTTCCGGACCTTCCACCACTTCATAGCCCATACCGATGAAGATCCTCTCCACTTCTTCCAATGCTATGGTGCTGGGATGCCGATGTCCGACATTATTCTTCCTGGCAGGAAGCGTAACATCGATGACTTCCTGCTTCATCTTTGCCTCCCTGACCATCTGTTCCATCTTCTTTACTGATTCTTCTAATACTCTCTCAATCTCTGCCCTCGTCTCATTGACAAGCTGTCCCACCTTAGGACGTTCTTCCGGCAGCACATCCTTCATTCCTTTCAGGACTGCTGTCAGTTCTCCTTTCTTCCCAAGATAATTGACTTTCACTTCATTCAGCTTCTCCAGCGCGTCGCTGGCCGCGATTTGACGCAGTGCTTCCGCCTTAATCTGCTCTAACTTCTCTTTCATCATTTACAAAGCTCCTCTCTCAGTGTGCGGTTCTGTAACCTCAAGCATAAGATTTTTCCTTTTAGCCAAGACAAATTTTACAGCAACAAGCTCTTTCCTATGAAATCAAAGACCCCGCTGCAAGCAGCCACTTAGTTCATTGCTCACGTGAAGAACAAAAGCGCGCGTAGCTGCGCATCCGGTTTTGTATCATAGGACGCTCTTTCCTATGATATAAAAAATCCCACGTGCAACGATCACACATGGGACGAATCATCTCCGCGGTACCACCCAGTTTCCTGTCCAAGACTACGGATGCTTCCTAAAAACATTACCGCTGTCTGCCAACAGACACTTCATTCGACGTAACGTGCCGTAACGGCCCGGACTACTGACAGATTCATCCAGGCGACTCCGGTGGGAAATTCAAAGTATTGTCTGAACCGAAGGGAACTTCCAGCCGCCGGTTCCCTCTCTCTGGCGGAAAACAGTCTTCTACTGACACCTTCACAGTCTTTCCATTCTTCTCATACATTCTAGTGACTTTTTGCCGACTTGTCAAGCCATCCAAACAGAAATTTGTATACCGGACCAAAATATCGATTAATATGAGCTCCGATCATAAGAATATACATCAGCAAGTAAAACCACAACATCATGATCACTACGGTCGTCAGGCCGCCATAAGTACCGAATCCATTGAAATGATCCACATAGATAGAGAAAGCGTAAGATGCGGCACCCCACATAATGGCGGAAAAAGCCGCCCCGGGAACCTGCCCTCTAAACCGTAGTTTATTGCTGGGCACATATGCATAGATCAGGGCAAACACAAAGGTCAGGACTGCCCAGGAAAACAAGAACCTAAACCGCATGACGAACTGCACCAGGATATGTAACGGCGGAATATCTGCCAGCAGAAGATTCACGATCACATTGCCGAACACCATGACAAGCAGTGCCAGGATCGTCGCTGCCAGGATGATCACCGTATAGATGCATGCGATAAACCGCAGCACAAAATAATTACGTCTCTCTTCAAAATCATTCACCGCATTCAGTCCCCGGATCAGCGCCAGCATTGCCTTGGATGCCGACCAGATCGTAACGATCGCAAAGATCGTGATTGTCCCGGCCGACCGCGCATACACATCGGATACCACGCTGACTACCAGGCCATTCATGGCATCTGGCGTAAATTTGGTGATCGCCATGAGCAGGTTCTCTTCTGTCAGTCTCGTATACGGCAAAATGGCACATAATGCCATCAGAAGCGGAATCATAGACAGAAACAGGAAGAAAGATGTACTGGACGCAAATGCGCTGATATTCTTCCTCGTCATCTGCCAGTTAAAATCACGCAATATATAAAATAACCTGTAAACAGTCTTCATAACTCACCTTTTATCATTATTTACCAGCATTCTAACAGTTCTCCGGTGTACTATTTATCTTCCTTATATATGATTTCGTGTTTTCACTCTTGATCGAGCCGTTCAAGTTCACAGCCTTTAAAAAAGTACTCCAGGATCACGCGGTAGGACGCCCCTTCTCTTCCCAGCGCTCTGGCGCCATTCTGCGACATTCCTACACCATGACCGTAACCACCGCCAGTCAACGTATATCCTATCACATTCCCCTCTTCTTTTCCAGTTTCCAGTACAAAAAATCCGCTGGGCAACAATGTCTTCGGTACGGTCGTACTCTCATCCTGCCTTACCACTTCACTTATCCCGTCACACAGAACGCTGCGAATATTATATTCGGATACGACCTTATAACTTCCCGTATCCGTCTCGATCAGTAATTCTTCTGCCACACCGCCGGCGCCTCGCCTAGCAACGGATAGATCTCTGATCCTTCCCAGTTCTTCCACAGGCTGGGACACATAATAGTCCCCTTGCGCCTTTGTCAATATGGATTGTGGGCTGGCCGCATAACGCGCCTGTATCCGTGCAGTCATGGCTTTCGCATCCAGCTTCTCAACCGTATAACTCCAACGATACCATGGCTCCTCCTTCTCCAGATCTTTATCATTCTTCGATGTAATAAAACGGTAAAAGGTATCTTCGTCTTTTAGATCATCCGGTGTTTGTGTCCCTGTTTCGGCTGCTATTGCCACTGTCGTTTTATCTGTTGCTGCCATCGTCGTGATCATTTCGTCCTGTTCTGATACTTCCCTGTCCGCGGTCTGCTCCTGCTGTGTTCCGTTGCTTTCCCCATTCATATTTTCGGGCTGTTTTAACCGCACCGCCTGCAGATAAGGGATATCTCCCGCCTCTCTCGATTTCCAGATTCCCGCATTGGTACCGACACCGCAGGATGTAGAATAATAATAATTCTGTGCCGGTTCCCCCTGCCAGGTCAATAAGATTCCGCTTGTTTCTTTGACTGCTGTAGTGCTGGCCGCATTTTCGCTGCCGTTATGATAGACTTGATAACTCGTCGTATCGTCCACATGCGCACCTACCTCAGGCAGCCCCGCCTTCATAATGTTCTGATAAGCATAGGTCCTGGCGCAGACCGCCTGCGCTTTCAGTGCTTCCAGCGGATACGATGCAGGCATCTCACTTGGCACTACCGCATATAAATATTCTTCCAAAGGAAGTTCATTGATCAGTACCATTCCGTCTGTCGTCCGGTAACACTCTATTGCTCCGCGATACGCATGGTCTTCCTTAACGATTCCCTCCGTATGCACAAGCACCTTATCTGTCAAAGCAGCACACTGATAGATTCTGCGCTCTCCTATCTGTAAGTCTTCCGCTCTTACTTGTATCGTTTCCCCATCCACTACCAGCTGTACTTCCTCATGATGATCACTGTTATGCACTGTATTTTTCAGCAGCACTCTGATTCTGTCCGCCGCCTCCTCCCCGGAGATCAATCCGGCACACACCTTGCCCTCATATACTACGAAATCCGTGTCCGCATATCCGATCCGCAAGTCTGCTCTGTCCATTGTCCGCAGACTTCCGTAAAGCTTATATACTTCCATGTCTTCAGAGATCGGATACACTCCTTGACCCTCTATCTCCAACTCATCTCCTGTCACCCGCAGCAGTTTGCCATGTATCTTTTCCGTTTTCTCTCTTACATCGGTCAACTTTCCGTCACGAAACGTCAGATCGGCCACGCTTTCTCTCTCTACCGGTGTGTCCGTCTTCACACGAAATGTGATCTGATGGTAAAAACATTCCAATACATTATCTGTAGCTTCCATTACCCATACGTTATTTAGCACATAATCCTGCCGCAGAATCTCACATACCGTCAACAGATCATCTCCCTTTACGTAAACCCTCAGCTGCTGCAAGACATTCTGCTCAAAGGAAGAGGAATGATAACGATATGGGCTTTCCATACCGCCGTTGTCCGTGTACGCCTGCCCGGATTCGGTATCCAGCTTCATCAAAAATACCGTTGTCTCCCAAATTGAAGACTCTGTGTCCAGATGCGCCAGCATCAGGCGGTACGCCGCATACCAATCTTCTTTCAATACTTCCTGCTCTTCTTTATATTTGTCTTTATGATCCGGTAGATTCATGTCTGCACCGTTTAACTTCTCGTAGATTTCTATGTATTGCCCATAAGTCAGGTACACTGACTGAGACGCCTCATCATTATGAAAGGTCAAATCCTCAACGGAAAGATCCAGTGCCTTTAGCAAGATCACTACATCTTCCACGGTGATCTTCTCCCCTTGCAAAGGTTCCCTGTCCCGTTCCTTTCTGCCCAGCCAAATACAGACTAAAAAAAGAAGACAAAAAAAGATCAATGCCAGTTTAAGCAGCATTCCTGTGTCATATTTTATTCCGGTCCCGATTTCTCATCCCTGCCTTTTCCCGATCTTATACTTTCATCTATGCTGTACTCAGGCCCTATTCCGGCCCCGTTCCAAACTTCTATCATGGCAAAAGCAGCCGCATGATGCGACTGCTTTTTCTTCTGTATGACCCGAAATGCCGAATCTTGTATTTTGACTCCTAGCAAAGCTAGGTGGGTAACCGCAACCATACTTCTGTCTTCCACTGCATAAGGCCTAAAGCCGGAGGCCTGACATCTATATGGCAATATAAGAATCCCGTTTAAAGTATCTGTAGGTTCAAAATAACAAGACTTTCTCGCACATTTCAGGTTATTTCTATTATATCCGAGATAGTGACATATTACAACCGGATTTTATTGTTTTTTGCTGGTTTTTTGTGCAAAGTGTACTGTTTTTCACATCGCTTCATTACACATGACCTTATATACGGCACCGTCTTCTTCCACTGCTTTCGCCGCTCTGCCGTTGACAGTCACTGCCGCCGGTCTGCAAGCCATACATAATAAGATCCGCCCGGCAGGAAGATCGGTATCGATCATAACCGTACCATCTTCCGCGTACCCGGCTATAAAATGATATGCCCGGTCAACGTCATAGATCTTCTCCTCTATCTTTGAGGAAAGATGTACCACCAGCTCCATCTCACCGTAAGGCGCCTCGCTGTCCTCCGGCACCCGGGCCAGCATCGGGATGACCGCATCCTCCCGGATATATACAGGAATATGCTCCTGATGGATTTCCGGCCGGATCCATCCTCCTTTCTCTGTCATCGCATGGGTATGGAAATTCACCCAACGTCCTTCCGGCAGATACATGGCAAATTCGTCCTGATCGAACACCGGCGCCACAAGCAGACTGTCTCCCAGGAAATACTGCAAGTCAAGGTTCCTCACATTCCGGTCTTGTGGGTATTCCATCAAGAGCGGCCGCAGCATCGGCACGGAATCCGTATGTGCCTTATAGGCTGCGGTATACAGATACGGCAGCAGACGGTGCCTGACATCATTACATGTCCTGAAAACCGCCTCCGCTTCCATGCCGAAGTTCCACGGCTCCCTCGGTGTCTTCCCATGGCATCTGCTCAGAGGACCAAACAACCCGAACTGACAGCTCCGCACATATTCCTCCGTCTCCGGCGGACACTCATAGCCGTCATGGTCAGTATTGTAGAAGCCGCCCATATCGAAGCCCCAGAACGGCACCCCGCTCATGGCAATGCTCAACCCGCCTCTTAAGATGGAGGCATGGTTGTTCAGATGGGTGGAAGAATCCCCGGCCCAGGCCGCCGGTATCATATGAGAGCCTGCATAACCGCTGCGTCCCCACAACATCGGGCACTCTCCGCTCTCTTCTTTGACTTCTTTCATGATATCGTAGATCGTTTTTGCATACAAAAAGGTAAGTTTGTTATGACCCTGTACCCCATTGGAACCGTCATGATAGACTGCATACGCCGGAACCGCCTCCGAAAAATCCGTCTTGATCACACCCACGCCCAGTTCGATCACGGCCTTCACCCGTTCTCTGTACCACGTAAGAAACGCCGGATTTGTGAAGTCAAAACAGCCCACTCTGGACTCGCTCAGGGCCGTTGCATAGAATCTGACCGGCTGTCCCTCGCCGTCCTTTACCAGATACCCCTTTTCCCGGGCCATCTCGAAAAATGCCGAGTGCTCGTCAATGTAGGGATAGATCCAGAGGCTCAGATGAATATGATGTTCTTTCAGATAACGGATCATGCCGGCAGGATCGGGAAACCGCTCCAGATCCCACTCCCAGGCGCCGGCGTCCGGCTTTCTCTGCCAACCGTCAATATGGATCACATCGATCTTGATCTTATGCTCCTCGGCCGTGCGCACCACCTCGTAGATTTCTTCCTGTGTCTGATAAGAACACTTTGACATCCAGAGTCCGAAAGCCCACTTGGGGATCATCGGCACCGCTCCCGTCATGCCGGTATAATCCCGCAGCAATGCCTTTAGATCCTTATCGAACAGGATCGTATAGTCCAGATACTTGTCTTCCACTTCCATATTGTAGGCTACGCCGGAGATCGTTCCCATATCAAAACGGGATCTGGTGAAACTGTTCAACAATACGGCATATCCCCGGCTGCTCACAAAGAAAGGATGATTCTTGTAAGACTGCTCGGTGTTGGTGCTGAGCGCATCGGTCTGCCAGCAGTTGATCGTCTGTCCTCTCTTATTGAAATCCGTGAACTTCTCCCCGAAACCATAGAAGCTCTCATCGGCATACAGATACATCGTCTCATGTACCTTCCGTATCTGCTTATTCTCATCCAGCGTAAAGCCGATGGGCAGGTTCTTACACATATTGTCCACGTTGGAATCCCGAACCTGCTCTTTAGTGACCAACCGGTCTTCATAGTAATAGCTGACCTCCCAGGGGTGCTTTCTCACCCGCACCTCCAGGCGATGGCCGCCAATACAGATAAATTCCTCCGTCTCCGAGACTGTAACCGGCTCCTGCCCGGCAAGGGAAAACACCTCATTACGGAAACACTCTGTATTCCCATAAGGAAACATCTGGAATCTGACCGCATTTGCCCCCACCAGATCGATCGTCACCACCGCCCTGTTCTTATGGTAAGTCTCTGCCTCAAAAGTCACGCCGCAGTCTCGCACCTCATAGCTCCTGACTCCCGTCAGAAAATCAAAATCATGTTTGAAGACCGTCGCCAGATAGCCCAGCTGCGGGTTGTAACTTACTTCTACCTTTTTTGCCATCTCTTCCTCCTTCATCCCCTGCCCGGCATTAGGTCGCCATACCGGCAAGTCCCAAACCTTCAACCTGCCGTCGGCTTTTCATCATCTTAATTGTTACGATTATAGCATGTTTCAAATTTATTTAACAGGTATTATAAAAATCGGCATTTTTTACCGATTCTGTCTTCATCGGACTACTTTTGTATGCTATAATAAAATCATCTTGTAGTATTTGGAGGATACTTTCGTGCTGACCATAAACCAGCTGATGAAATATTTAAGAAACCATCATTCTATAACCGTCAAAAGCAATCAGGCGCAGTCCCTGCGGAACCTCGGCTATTACCACGGATTTAAAGGCTATCGTTTCATCAGAAATCCGAACCACAGAATTTTCTTTTCTACTTTGGACGAAGTCATTGCCCTCAATAAATTCGATCTGCAGCTTAAGACCATCCTCTATCCCAAGGTAATGTTTATTGAGAACGCGCTGAAAAGCTATGTGATCGAATCCGTCTTAAAAGACAGCGGTTCTGAGAATCTGGATGTCGTTTTCAACCGGTCCGTTACCGATTATCGCTCCTATACACCAGGAAGTGATTCCTATCATAAGCAGTATGCAAAACGTATGATCTTAAAAGGAAAGATAAACAGCGCGCTTCTTCGAGACTACACGAACAAAAAGCAATCCGTCAATCACTTTTTTGACGCCGATCAGTCAATTCCCATCTGGGCCGTTTTTGAGTCTCTGACATTGGGAGAATTTGGCGCATTCTTCTCCTGTGCCAATGTCAATGTCAAGCTGCATACATCCAAAATCCTGCATCTTCCCGGCAATCTGGATGCCGACGGTAAACTTACGGAGTATATCATCTACACGATCAAGGATTTAAGGAATGCCATAGCACACAACAACACGATATTTGATACCAGGTTCCAGACCGGGAAAGTTAACCAACGTCTCATCTCCCTGTTGGAATCGGAGGTCGGCCTATGCAATCTCGATTTTAAATATATTGACGCCTACATCATACTCATTACGTATATCCTGCGGAAAATGGGAGAGACAAAGACGTCCTGCAAACAGTTTATCATGTCCTTTACCGACTGCACCGACACCTTGAGAGTACATATGTCATCAAGTATATGCCACCAGATCTTAGGGACCCAGCAGCGCGCACACTTAAAGCAGCTGCAAAATTTTATCAATAATTCGTAATCACCTTGCATATTTTATTTCACTATGCTATATTATAAATATGAATTGCGGTGGTCGTCTTCGGACAACACTTTGAGAGAACCTGATGCGTCGGGTTCTTTTTTTCATATAGGAGATTACTACGAATTCCCCACATGACAGAAGCAATGACCACACTGCGGCGAAACAAGATCATGTCACCCGAGCCTTTCCTATAAAATAAAAACCATATGCGCACAGATGGCTTAAGAAATTCCCCCGCTCTGCCGATAATTTAAATAAGCAAATACATATATATTTTGTACTACTTATAGAAACAGGAAACGGATTTTCCATTTATGTTCAAGGATCGGACACTCTATAAGGTTTTTTCGGAAATTATTTATCCTTTTCCCCTTGAACAGCTAAATATAGACCCGAATTCTGCTATCTTGTTATTAGCAAACGTTTCGTGACAGCCGCCGGGTATCCATCCGTGCCGGCACGGCCAATAATAGGCCCTATGTGCACGAGAACAGATTCATCTAAGGGAAAGGGACAGGTATCGGTTATGGGTATGGGCAGTGGTCTTTGCATCGGTTCTGTAAGCCGCGTCAGAAATTCTAATGTAACAAAAATTGAATTAAAAAATAAGGACGGTTCTTCCGCCGGCACACTCACGATTCATCATGCAAAAGCAAAAAAGAAACCGAAGCGGCTCAATTACAGTTTCAAGAGACTGTCCAATCAGATCATGCGCTCCAAATCTTCCATGAATGCCAAGCAGCTCACGACGAAGACAAAGTTTCAAATTGTGGATCTGCGTCTCAAATTGGCCAGCGGCGATTACAACTACACTGAGATACACAACGCACTCAAACATGCTGAAAGAATCGCGCGGGTAGCCAAAAAGAAAATGAAACATCTGCAGGAAGAAGAATTCTACGAAAAGACGGGTGGCAAACTGACAGCCCAAGAAGAAATGCAGGAATTGGAAGAGAAATCCGAAGGGTTTGATCAGATTGATACTTCCGGCATGAGTCAGGAAGAAATGGAGCGTCTCATGAAGCAGATCCAGGAGGAAATGCGCAAGATTGAGGAAGAAATGGAAGAAGCCATGAATTCTCAGGATTTCATGGACGAATTCATGCAGGGATTCAATGAGGAAATGTCTCCCAAGGATCTGGAAGCACTTAAAAAGAGACACCGCGCCGAGGAAATGCGCGACATTATGGAAGCCGATCTGGAATACCTGAAAGCCTACTTCGATAAACTGTCCAGAGAAAAAGAAGAAGGAAGCTCCGGCAGTACCAGCACTTCTTCGGATTCTTACGGCAACATAACCGGCGTATCCCTTGAACTGAACGGTATGGAGGTCCCGGTGGATGCCGTGGATGCTCCTGTCCCGGTGGAAGGTGCAAATGTCGATGTGATGGCATAAAACTAAAAGACCGGAAAGAATCTTTACGTTTATTGATTCTTTCCGGTTTTGCTTTAGAAACTTCCACACCACTTACTGCAACCCAAGATGATGATATGCAAGGTCTGTAACAACCCGCCCCCGCGGTGTCCTGTTGATAAATCCGTTCTTGATCAGATATGGCTCATAAACATCCTCTATCGTTCCTGCATCCTCTCCGATCGCCGCCGCCAAAGTATCCAGTCCCACAGGACCGCCCTTAAATTTATCGATCATGGTACACAGGATACTCCTGTCCACATGGTCCAACCCCATCTTGTCCACATCCATCAGGTCCAGGGCAATAGTCGCCACCTCCTGGGTTATGACACCGTCATACTTCACCTGGGCGAAATCCCGTACCCGTTTTAAGATACGGTTGGCCAATCTCGGCGTACCACGGCTTCTTTTGGCCAGTTCCAGCGCCCCTTTCTCTTCAATCTCCACATCCAGGATCCGTGCCGAATGCTGAATGATCACCTTCAGTTCCTCCACCTCATAAAATTCAAGTCGATGTATGACTCCGAAACGGTCCCGCAGCGGCGCTGTCAAAAGCCCGGCCCTTGTAGTTGCCCCTACCAACGTAAAATGTGGCAGATCCAGCCGGATAGAACGTGCCGAAGCGCCTTTCCCGATCATAATATCGATGGCATAGTCTTCCATCGCCGGGTACAGTACCTCCTCCACCTGTCTGTTCAACCTATGGATCTCATCTACGAACAGCAGATCGCCCTCCTGCAGATTGTTTAAGATCGCTGCCATCTCTCCCGGCTTCTCAATGGCCGGGCCACTGGTCACTTTCATATGAACGCCCATCTCATTAGCGATGATACCCGCCAACGTTGTCTTGCCCAATCCCGGCGGTCCGTAGAAGAGAACATGATCCAGGGCATCATGCCGCCGCTTCGCCGCCTCGATATAAATTTTCAGATTATCCTTTACCTTCGATTGACCTATATAGTCATCCAGATTCTGAGGTCGCAAAGAACCTTCAATCTTTACATCCTCTTCTATCAGATTTGTTTCGATCATTCTGTTGCTCATCTTTATTGTTTCCTTAATTCTATGTCTTGTCGTAGCGGTTCAGCCTGCGTTTGCAGACATACTGTGCTGTAATATTCATTAAATCAAAGCCCCGCTGCAAGCAGCCACTTTCAAAACATAAATTTCAACGCCGATTTCAAGATTCCCTCTACCGTACTTGTTTCATCCACTTCAACCTTCTTCACGGCATTCGTAGCATCAGATGCCGAATATCCCAAGGCTACCAGCGCTTCAATGGCCTCCCGTTTCATCACATTATCCGTGCCGGCCCCTACTGCCGCCCCACCTGATGTAACAGTCGGCTCACCAAGTCCCAGCAGGGTATCTTCCAGTGAGATCTTATCCCGCAGATCCAGGATCACCCGCTCCGCCGTCTTGTTCCCCACGCCCGGCGCTTTGGCGATGGATTTCGCATCCCCTGCCATGATCGCAAACCGCAGGGCATCCGCGTTCATAACGGAAAGAATGGCCAGCCCGCCTTTGGGCCCGATACCGTTAACTGTGATCAGCTTCTTGAAGATCTCCAGATCGTCCCTGCTCAGAAAACCATACAGCATAAAAGCATCTTCCCGCACCATCGTATATGTATAAATCTTAACCTCACTGCCAATTCCCGGCAACAAATCTACCGCCGTGGTAGACACTCGGATATTATATCCAATGTTACCCACTTCCACCACTATCGCATCCTCTGTGATCTCTTCCAGTGTTCCCTTTAAATATGCGTACATAAACTCTCCCTGATTTTATCCCGGCAATTCCTGCTTTATGTCAACTTACGTATTCTCGCTTCGCTATCTTAAATCTGGCATTTAACAAATCCCGGGCAATTTCCTTCCTATCGCCTCTCTCCTAACAGGAATCATCGCTCCCTCTCGCCAAAGAAACTTTTCTCAAATACGGCACCAGTTCCATTGCCACACTCCCCAGGACTGCCCCCGTCACCGTCCCGGCAACGATCAAAAAGGGGATATAGTATCCGACATAAAAAGTTTCCACGACCATCATGGCCACAAGAATCTGTCCGATATTGTGTAGCACACCGCCCAGCACACTCACACCTACTATGGAAAACCAGCCCGTCCGCTTCCCTAAAAGCATCGCCATAAAGCTGAGGACTGCCCCCGCCAGCGCATATAGGATCCCATAGAGATTACTGAACAAAAACCCTGACAGCATGATCCGTAGAAAATTGACAAGCCCAGCCTGTCTCGCATCACCCTGGTACAACAACAGTACGACGATCAAATTAGGCAGTCCCAGCTTAATACCCGGAATCCCGAAAGAAAGGGGCAGCAAGGATTCCACATAAGACAAAATCAGTGCCAATGCCAGAAAAAGCCCCATTTCAGCAGTCTTCTTCATCACTCCACCACCCCGTCCAATGCTTCATCTGTTGATTCTTGCAGATCATCCGCTGTAATGCCATTGTCCATCCGCTCTTCGTCTGCCAAGCCTTCATAGCCCGCACCGATCATTATCTCAATCACCAGTTTATGCGGCAGACAGATAATACTTTCTCCTGCGGCCGAAACAGCACGATGCCTGACACAGATCTGATCCCGGCAGTCAGCCGCCTCCATCCGTACCACACCATCCGAAACGGAAAGCAGATTGTAAGCCTCCTGCTCGGGAACCGGCGAATCCTCCCCACAGGACTCTACCGTCATACTCCCATCTTTCCTCCATATTAAATAACGCTGCGTCCCCGTTACCTCGAAAGCAATCTCCGCCAGCACCTCTCCGTCACTGGAAATCCTTACTACATTCCCTTCATGACGATGCATTAACAGCACCGCAAAGACAAGCACTGCCGTCAGCATACAGACCACGATCAACACAATATCCGCTTTCCGGATCTTCATCGTAAATTGTCCCTGTTGTCTTATTTCCCTATTTTGCATAGAAACATCATACCATATCCGAACATGTGTTTCAATATCGTTTACTATATCGTCCACCGACTATCTATCAGACACTGTTCCCATTCGCCCATAAGCTGCCCGCTTATGATCTCAACCCTCAGATCTTCTCCAGCAATGTCTGCAGATGATTCTGTAAAAAATTATCCTGCAGCGCTGACAACCCCTGCGCATTCAATTCCTGTACGATCACACTGCACACCGCTTCTATGATCAGTACTCTGCCATCATTGATATTCAGATGATACAGATAGTCTTCTGCTTTCACGCCTTCCCAGGCGGACGCCGGATCCGGAATCTGGTAAAGCAGATTCAGCATATCACCTACTTCCGCGCAGACGGCAAGTTCCTGCAGCCCTCTGTGCATCCATTTATAGAAAGGTGCATACTTCCGATTCAACAGATAGACGATCTTCATACTTTCCTGTATAAATTCGGTCAGCGACAACTCTGCGGCGATCCGCTCCCCGCGTTTCATGGCACGGGCATAATTGTACTGTCCCGCCTGTGCCGCCTTAGCCAACGCCTGCACCAACTTCCGGATCCACACACTCTTCGGATAATACTGTAACAATCCGTTCCTGACTTCACTGAATCTGCCCAAATGATCCTCAAACACTCTCCCATTGGTGACCGCCGCCAGGCTCTCTTCCGACAAAACCAGCCACTCCGCATCCGTTCCCGGAACCGTATCCCGTCCCAAGATGCCCAGATAAAAGTCCTCCAGGCAAAGAACACCTACGCGTCCCCTGCCCTGCTCCTGCATCACACGTCCCTTACACCCCATAAATTCCTGCGGCAGCGCTTCATAAGCCGCCTGCATCCGGACGCCGTACTGTCTGTATACCTCTCTCGGCAGCCAGACACAAAAAGATGGACCATAGTCATGATCCATCGACACTTCATCGTCAAATCCCAGGCACTCCGACCCGTAACCCACCAGCCCCACAGCGGCCTGCTGGGCCGCCTGCGGAAATTCTGTCTGCAGCATTTCCTGTCCATATGCCTTATAATATGCTTCTGCCAGCTCTAATCCCTTCATCATCCGATCATTTCCTTTGCTTCTTTTGCTCTTTGCACATAAAATGCCTGTTTCTCCTGATTCCCCAGCTTCTCACAGACCGCAGCGCAGTTCTCACAGAGAATAACGTAACTCATATTTTCTCCAAAATGTATCTTGACCTCAGACAAAGCCTTCTCATAATAGTGCAGCGCTTTCTCATAATCTTCCATACGATACCAGGCTTCCGCCACACCTGCCAGTGCACCGCTGTAGTGAGCATCCGTGTTCTCGCCGCTTCTCTCAAACAGTGAAAGCGCCCTTTCCAGAAGTTCCTTAGCCTTCTCTGGCTGTCCCGTCTTAAAGTGCAGCAGCGCAAGATTGGTCAACGTCGTTGCCGTCTCCATCTCACCGCCTTCCAGCTTCTCTATAATAGCCAGCGCCTTCTCGGCGCTGGCTATGGCCTCCTCATTCTCTTCCGTCTTCTCGAACAGGATACTCATATTATTATAAAGCCCCGCAAACCGGTAATCCTCCGGCGGCAGAATGCCATTGTAGATCTGTAGTGCCTGCTTGTAATACCGCAGCGCGGTAGCATAATCTCCCGCGGCGCGATAAGCTGTGGCCGCATTCAGAAGCGTCGTGGCAAAATGCTCTGTGTTCTCCATCTGCAGTTCTTCCATCAGAAGCAGCACATCCTCTGCCGCCACATAAGCCTTCTCGAAAGCGGACACACTACGGTAAAATCCGATCATCTCATTGCAGATACCGATGTAAGCCCCGTAGTCCTCTTCCTCCTTGGCCTGTTCCAGCGAAGCACTTAGGAACGAATCCACCTTATCAATCTCCTGCTTTGCAAAATAAGAATCCAGTTCTTCATAAAATTTGTCTAATTTCATCTACCTAAATATTCCCCTCTCAAATTTCATCGTTCCTCGCGGCTTCCGCCGTCCCTGCTCTCTCTAATACTGTCCGTTGAAGATCTGCGCGATCGGTGAATCATCAGACAGGATAATAGTCTTATTATCCCCGCGCATACTCTCTTTCAGTGCATCAAGTGCACGGACGAACGAATAGAAATCCATCTTCGCCGGATCGGAATAGGCATTCGTCAGAATACGCATATATTCTGCTTCCCCTTCTGCGATAGCCGCTTCTGCTTTCGCCTCTGCATCAGAAAGCATGATGGACACTTCCTTATCCGTCGTATTCTCGATCATCTTCGCCTCGGATTTACCCTCTGCCGTATACTGGGCCGCGATATTCTCACGTTCCGATATCATACGGGTGTAGACAGCCTGTTTATTGTCATCAGGCAGGTCAAGTTTCTTGACTTCCACCGCAGAAATCTCAATACCATACTGTTCTTCCACATGATTGATCTGGGCCATGATCTCTTCTGTCAAAGAAGTGATCTCGATCACTTCCTCATGTTCTTCGGAGATGACCATATCATTGTTCTTCACTTCCTCCGGATCCTGATCCACCGTGATCGTCATCTTGCCGTCACGGCTTCGGATCACTTCGTCCTGCTTCATGTTGGAGATAGTATTCTTGGTAGCATTGTATACGATCGCATCGATACGGCCTTCCGCATTACTCACGGAACAGCTCAGCGTCTGCGCGAACTTCAGCGGATCCGTCACATGCCAGAGCACATAACTGTCCACGATCATCGTCTTCTTGTCGGATGTGATGACATCCGATGACGGCAGATCATACAACAGAAGTTCCTTCGGGATCGTATCTACAGACTCGATAAAAGGAATCCTGAAAGACAGGCCCGCATCCGTCACCACGCGCTGTACCCGGCCGAACTGTCTTATCAGTTTAAACTGGTTCTGCTTCGTCACAACCATGGAACTGCCGAGCAGGATCAAAGCCACCACCGCAATAAGCGCCACCAGTATGCCGGCTCCGGCTCTCTTTCTGCGCTTCTCCCCTTTGTTCTTTTTCTTCGTGCCGTCGGAATTGAACCGCTCATATTCCCCGGTCCCACTGTTTGTATTAAAATTTTGATTAAAGTCAGCCATGATATCCTCCATCTCTCTGATCGCTGTTTTCCTTAAACGCAATACAGCAATTGCACTGATCCTTCCAACTGATACGATCATCATTCCTCTGTCTGATCTTCCGTCTGCGCATCTGCAGCATTGTTGCCGATACTGCCTGATGACCGTGTAGAAGAATCATTCTCCTCCGACACGAAACTGTCCAGCGGCAAGATCGTATTCGTAGCGCCATCCTTACTCTGGATCACTACCTTCACATCCGGCAGGATATTCTCCATGGCCTCGTAGAACATTCTCTTCTTCGTTACCTCAGGATATTTCGCATATTCTTGGTACATAGAGTTGAAACGTGCCGCCTGGCCGTTAGCCTCATTGATCCTCTCCTGCTTCGTGGCTTCCGCATCCTGCAAGATCTTATCCGCCTCCGCCTCCGCATTAGGGATTTGTTCGTTGCGGTACTTGTTCGCATTGTTCAGCGCCGTCTCTTTCCCCTGCTTGGCCGTCTCCACTTCCTTAAAGGCATTCTCCACTTCCGCGGTAGGCGGTGTGGCATCCTGGATCGTTATATTGACAAGCTGAATACCGATATCATAGTCTTCCAGCTTATCCAGAATCATCTGCTTGATATTGGACTGGATCTCATTCTTCCCTGTCGTCAGAACACTGTCCACACTGTAGGAACCGATCGTCGTCCTGATACAGTTCTGAGCAATATTCTTCAAGATCTCCTCCGGGTTACGGGAGGCATAGAGAGCTTTGACCGGATCGGTCACTCTATATTCAGCATAGAAATCCACATAGATAAAATTATAGTCCGATGTGATCATCATCGCGTCGATTTCTTCCCCGCCTTCTTGATAGCCAATGGAAAAGCCCTGAATCGTAGTATTCACCTTATTGACAGTCTGTATAAAAGGAATCTTGAAATGAAGTCCCGGCGTCGTGACAGCCTTCGGCGAACCAAATGTGCAGACTACCGCCTGCTCCTCCTCCTGAATAGAATAATAGGATCCGCTCACCAAAATGACCAAAACTGCGATGACTGCGATGATCCCTGCTACTGACTTGCCTTTGCCACTGTCGAATTTATGCAGGTCTTCCCTTGCTTGCTTTCTTGCGCCGAACATAGTTCTCCTCCATTTTCCTGTAACAGTTCAGCCATAAAGTACTCTGCAGACTGTGTGGGTGCTTGCACACAGAACACGGGCTGCAGAGTATTTTATGAGCAGAGCGCCCTCACATGAAATAAAATATGAGCCGCAAAGCGGCGTCGGCTGCGCAGCAGACGCTTTTATGAATGATGAGGGCTGAACTGTTACATTTTCTTGTTTCCAAACACCCTGACATCTTCACATTTTCTATACATCTATGTTATTATATACTATAATAAACAAAAACACTAATTAAATTTTGCTAAAGCGTAACCTACGGAGGAAACTTTATGAAAATTATCTTTATCAGACACGGAGATCCTGATTATGTCAATGACTCGTTAACGGAGAAGGGCATCCGCGAAGCGAAGCTGCTCTCGGACCGCACAGTGAACTGGCCGGTAACACAGTTTTACTGTTCTCCCCTTGGCCGCGCGCAGAAGACCGCTTCCTACACGCTTGAGCGGGTCGGCCGGGAAGCCATCACCCATGACTGGATGAAGGAGTTCTTCTACCCGGTGGAGGATCCCACCACGGGCCAGGTAGGCGTACCATGGGATTTCATGCCGGAATACTGGACTGAGATTCCCCAGATGTATGACCGGAATGATTGGAAGGAAACACAGCTCTACCGCTCCAATCCCGCACTGCTCCCCGCTTACACCGAAGTGTGCGACGGACTCGACGATATTCTGGCCTCCTATGGCTACCGAAGATTCCACAATTATTACCTGAACGAGAATCTCTCTACACAAGAAGTCCGGGAACAACCTGCTGCACCCAACATCGTCACACCGGACTATACTGATAAGATGCGTGGACAGATTGACAAGACAGACAGTTCTATCGTCCTATTCTGCCATTTGGGCGTGATCTGCGTGATGATGAGTCATCTGCTTGGTATGTCACCGGCATTATTGTTCCACAGTCTCTATCTGGCCCCTACTTCTGTGACCATCCTGGGAACAGAGGAACGCCGAGGCAATATCGCCCAATTCCGGGCACAAGTCATCGGCGATACAAGCCATCTGTCAAGAGGAGGCGAACCCGTCTCCGCAGCCGGATATTTCACCGATGTATTTCAGGGATGATCCTGCGTTACGCGAATGACCGGAATTTTCTGAATATCCTTTTTGACATGGAATAGCACCCTTTGCTTCCGCTATCACACTAAAAAGACCATGCCTTCCTGCAACTTTGGCATGGTCTTACTTTCTTCTGCATAGACATTTATTTCTGTTTATCGGATTCTCTCCGGGAAACCGATCTTTTTCTGTACTTTGCGCAGTGTCTTCATGGCATAATAATTTGCCTTCTCCGCATTCTCCTTGATGATCTTATCGATGTGATCTTTGTTACCGGACAAGTCATGGAATCTATCCTGAAGAGGTTTTAAGACGCCTACAACAGCTTCACCCACAGCCATCTTAAACTCTCCGTACCCTCTGCCTGCAAACTCCTGCTCTGTCTCCTGGGGTGTCTTGCCCGTGCAGGCACAGTAGATATCGATCAGATTGCGGATACCCGGCTGTTCCTCGCTGTAGCGGACACAGGCCTCTGAGTCCGTCACGGCCCGCTTGAACTTACGGATGATCGTATCCGGATCATCCATCAGATAGATGCTGGCATTCAGATTCTCATCAGACTTGGACATCTTCTTCGAGGGATTCTGCAGGCTTTTGATGCTGGCGCCTGTCCTGCCCAGATAAGGTTCAGGAATCGTGAAGACATCGCCGTAAATCCCGTTGAAACGCTGTGCGATATCCCGCGCGATCTCCAGATGCTGCAGCTGGTCCTTACCCACCGGCACCACATCCGCCTGATACAGCAGGATATCAGCCGCCATCAACACCGGATACGTAAACAGTCCCGCATTAATGTTATCTGCATGTTTGGATGCCTTGTCCTTGAACTGTGTCATGCGGTTTAATTCTCCCATATAGGTAAAACAGTTCAATATCCAGGACAATTCCGCATGACCGGATACATGAGACTGGTAATAAAGACAGTTCTTCTCCGGATCGATACCTGCCGCTATGTACAAGGTCAACAGATTCCGTGCTCTTTTCCGCAGTTCCGCCGGATCCTGGCGCACCGTGATCGAATGCAAGTCTACCACCGAATAGAAGCACATATACTCATCGCAGAGCGTAACCCAGTTCTTTAACGCACCCAGATAATTACCAAGTGTCAGATTACCGGTTGCCTGCATACCACTGAATAAAACTTTCTTTCCGTCTAACATGTTTTCCTCCGTTCGCCTGTTATGATACTTCTGCACTTTCTTTGAAACAGTTTAACACTGCCCCCTCTTTTCGTCAACCGAAAAGAAAAGGCAGTGTATACTGATCAGCTTATCCGCGTCCGCATTACGGCTCTCGCACGCAAGCTATGCTTGCTTCTATTTCTCATTGCATCCACAGCCGTCGGAAAACGGTCTCGGCTCGAAGCGCGGTTCAAACCGGGAATCGCTGCCGCACGGACAATTACGTTCCGGCTCGCGTTCCCTGCCGCATTCCCGCTCACGCTCTCTACCGCATTCGCGTTCTCTGCCACACTCACAGTCCCGTTCTCTCGGACGGCATGGCGGCGGTACAGGTCTGGGCTCTTCGCAGCCGCAGCCTGTGTCCCTGCCGCAACCGCAGCCGTTCCGGCCACAGAATAATAAAAATAACAGTATAATGCTACAATTCATATATTCTCATCTCCTTTTTTTATATGATATCCTATGCAAAAAGGAGTAAGAAGGTTACTTTAAGACCCTGACTCTAATATAGCGGAACGTTTCTTCTTCGCCTTTCTCCGCCAACATATGCAGCAGAATTTCCAAAAGTTTCTTCGTCTTCGGATGCAATGGCGGCGGAGTCTGAGAAGACTGGTAATACAGCAACGGATCCTTGCAAGTATAAGCATCTTTATGGTAAACCTTACAGGCCGCGATCCGGTCCATGAACATCTCCACAATATACCGCTTCGGCATCGGCGCCGGTGCCATACCACCCTCTATGCCCCGACTGCTGTAATCGATCCAATATTCATAGTGATGTTTGTTCCGGCCTTTGTGGTGCAGCCACGAAGAAGAATATCCTATTTCCTCGCGCTCTGCGTTATTAGGGCTTCTGTCACCCTGCCAGTATCTGGCGCCCACAAGGAACTCGGTGGGACTGAATTTAGACAAATCGTGAACGATCCCCTGCCAGTACAGCCCGACCTTAAAGCATCCCTCCATCACCAGACGCTTGTGAAGTGTTATCGTTTTAAAATGCTCCCATGCTTTTATCATGACTCTTCTATCCTTATTCTGTTACTATAGGTTCACTTCTCTTCCCCAAAGAAGGCTTACTGTGTTTGCGACGCTGCTTAAGCGGGCGTTCCTGTACCGGACAATCCTGTGTCGTATAGATCATGATGGTCCGCGGCGGAATGGTGATCTTCAGCAGATTCTCTTCTTGCTTCTTAAGTGCTTCTTTCCCCTGCTCTGTCGATTGATCCTTTTGCATGCATTCCGCCTGTTCGTCCGGCTTTCTCTCTGCTTCCGTCTTCTGATCCGTTCTCTCCCTTATATCCGTTGAAGCACATAGCTTCCAGGCTTTCCCCTTGGGTAACGTCGGCAGCCCCAGAACATGGGATTCCCAGTACAGATTCACCCCGAAATAGATAAAGTCCTCATCTCTTCGACCGTCAATCTCTCCGTAATAGCCGCAATACATGACTCCCATGGACCTGCTGGCAGGACTTGTATCCGGCCGCCAGGCTTCCTTACCGTGGAAGGAGATATCCGGATAACCGCAGGAAAGCGTATCCATCCCCCTAAGGGGCATGGCACTGTGCAGGATCGGATGCTTTCTGCGCAGCCGAATCAGCATCTTCGTATACGACAGCAATTCGCTCCCGCTCTCCATCTGATTCCACTTGATCCACCCGGTATTATTATCCTGACAGTACGGATTGTTGTTGCCGTTCTGGGTATTCCCGAACTCATCACCGCTGTAAAGAAGCGGTGTCCCCTGTGAGAGAAAGACCAATGTCATGGCATTCTTCATCTGTTTCATGCGCAGATACAGAATGGATTTCCGACGGCTCTTGCCCTCCACGCCGCAGTTCCAGCTGCAGTTGTAATCCGTCCCGTCCCGGTTGTCCTCTCCGTTGTCCTCATTGTGCTTCCGGTCATACGATACCAAGTCCGCCAGGCGGAAACCATCCCACTTGGCAATATAATTGATAATACCCGTCTCCAGCCTGTTGTTGCGCACATGGAAGATAAACTGGTTGATCACGTTGTCATCCCCCTTCAGCAACCGGCGCATATCATACTGAAATCCCTCACTCAGCCAGCCAATACTGCGGGACAGGGCTGCCGCCTCCGTGGATACCGGGTCGTACTGTTGCACGGTCAGCAGCTTCGTATCGGACAGCAGCGGCTCCGCGGCAAACATCCCTATAGGCAGGTCCACTCCCATCACATGAAAACCGTCTATATGATATTCCACTTTCCAATATTTTAGTACATCCAGCATCTCCGCCGGGGCAACCTCCGTCGGGAAATAAAACTGCATCAATATCTCAATGCCCTCTCGGTGCAGCGCCTTCACCATGTCCTTAAATTCGCCCACCGCATCCTGACTGTACGCATAACCACCCTTGGGACTGTAATACATGCCCCTGCGATATCCCCAGTAATTGATCTTGTAAGGGAGTTCCTGCTTCGCAGGTACCGGCGCGATCTCATGCTCTCCCGCCGGCCGCTCCGCAATCTGTCTGTAGGAAGCCGCCGCCTGTTTCATCGTCAGAAGCGTTTGTATATTGTCCTGTGCCTGAATCTCGTCAAACTCGTAAGCCGGCATCAGCAGGATCGAAGTGATCCCCAGATCTTTCAGATATGGAATCTTTTCTATGATCCCTGCATAAGTTCCCTTATGCACTACGCCGGAGGATCTGTGCTTCGTAAAGCCCCGCACATGAAGGGCATACAGCACTGTATTCTCATAAGGGACTGCCGGCGCACGGTCATCTGCCCAGTCATAGTGTTCATCCGGCACCATGCAGCGCACCGGCCCCTTTCTCGGCACGCCGTATTTCGTGGTACATTCTATCTTCCTGCAGTAAGGATCCTGCCAGACCCGATTCCCACAGTAAAAAAGATAGCTGAATTCTCTGTTCTGATAGCCCTCCAGCATCATAGCATAAACGGAACCGACCCTGTTCTCTTCCGGAAACGGAATCCTGATGCCGCCTCTATGTCTTCTGTCATACAGAATGATACCGAATTCTGCTGAATCTTCCGTATGTATTCTTCTGTGCACTGCCGCAACGTGCAGCCCTGCATGTCGGAAATACACGCCTAAAGGATAAATCTGTGTCTTACCTACTTTGAAGTCTTTGTTCATGAAATCCTCCGCCAAAATGTAAGTTTATGGTTATTTGAGCTGATAGAGCATTCCTGAAAAACCAATATCTGTATCCCCACCACACGGCTGACATAATACCAATTAAATGCCATGTTATCATTTTATCACAAAAGATAAGATTCCAAAACAAAAACTTGTTTTATTTTCAGAAAATCCATTGAATATCCGGTCAAATTTCAGTAAAATAACCATAAACTACTGCAAGTATTCACAGTCACTACCGCTGTGAAGGAAAGGAAGTACCCACTATGAGCAAAAATAATATACCTGGCGGCGACAATGGCTATGACGCTGAGGAAATGACCGTGGATCTGGATCTGGAGGACGGCACTACCGTCACCTGTGCGGTGATCACTATTCTCTCCGTACTAAGCAAGGATTACATCGTCCTGCTCCCACTGGATGAAAACGGAGACAACACGGAAGGGGAAGTCTGGTTCTACCGTTACAGTGAGAATCCGGACAACCCTAACGAGGAGCCTGTACTGGATTACATTGAGGACGATGAGGAATATGAAGCCGTGGCGGAAGCTTTTGACGAGTATCTCGATGCGGCAGAATTTGACGAACTGGTAAGCGATGAAGAAGCGGATTCATAACACATCCTTGTCTGCCAGATTTCCTGTCAGACATGCCAGAAACCGGGAAGGTGCATCTTTTCCGGTTTTTCCTTTGGCGGACAGTAGATACAAGCTGTATCTTGCCCTGGTCATTGCCACGTAGAACAGACGCCGCTCCTCCTCTATTTCCTCCGGCGTTACTGCCTTGGCGGAAGGCATCTTTCCCTCCTGACAATCCGGCAGATAGACATTGTCAAATTCCAGGCCTTTGGAAGCGTGCATGGTCAACAGATTGACTGCGTCCTCCTGTTTCTGTTCCTGCATATCCTTTAACGTATCTTCATAATCAGCGATATATTCCTTCATGTCACGCACTGTCGAAAACTGTCCGGATAATTCCTGAAACTTAGCTGCAATTCTGATCAGTTCCTCCGCTCTTAACCTGCCATACTTTTCCCGCAGATACCCATCATACCCTATGATATTACGGATGTAATGAATCTGCAGATACAGTTTTCGCCCCTTCAGATACCGTAAATCCCGAAATAGCTTTCTGACCCGTTCCTGTAAGACCGTCGAGCTGCGATAATATGCCAACAGTATGTCTTCCCGCACTTTCTCATCCGCCACACTGTCCCTTTTTAGATATCTGACCGGCCGATTCATGATCCGCAGAAAATATTTCCTGCTTAGTCCACCAGGGTCATCCGTCTCCGCCGCCAGTTCCAAATAAGCCATGATATCCTGTACCACGAAATGACAGAACCGGTTACCGGGCCGCTCCTTCATGAAAAAAGGAATCTTTTTCTTCCGTAGGACCTGTGCCCACATGGCACAGTCATAATTCGTCCGGCAGATCACGGCACAGGATGACAGCCGGCCGGTTCTTTGCATATCACAAAGTTCCTGGACAAATGCCCGCTGCAGGCTTTCCTCGTCCTCATACTGCCGCAGTTGAAATCCCTCCCCGGTTTCATGCATGGCGTCAATCTGCTTGTCGATGCGGTTACGGTTCTCCCTGATCACCTGAAGCGCCGCTGACACGATCTGTCTGTGGCAGCGATAATTCCGGTTAAGTGCAATGACCGCCGCAGTCGGATAATCCTGCTCAAACCGCCGCATACTGTCAGGACTGGCACCCCGGAAACCATAGATAGACTGGTCATCATCTCCCACAATAAAAAGATTCTGCTGTGGTGCCGCCAGCATCCGCACGATCTCATACTGCAACGGGGAAATATCCTGAAACTCATCCACCAGGATATACCGGAACCGTTCCTGCCACCGAGCCAGAAGCCCACTGTCTTCCCGCAGCAATCTATGACAATTGATCATGATATCATCGAAATCCATCATGCAAAATTCCCGTTGATAGCTCTCGTATTCTTTGACAACAAAACGAATATCCTCCTCTCCTATCTCCTGTATTGATATTTTCTTTACACTGCCCGTCGTCTTGCAGGCACTGACCAGAGAAACCAGTTCATCCAAATCCTCTTCCTGTACACCGGAAAACCTGGTGTACATGCGCACAATCTGACGGATCTGCTTTCTTTTCTCTGATTCTGTCATGATGGAATACCCCTGATAGCGGGCTGACTGTTTCAGAATGTGATAGAACACGGCATGAAAGGTGCCGAACCTTACCGGTGGCCGTTCCGGCTGCATGAGACGAAAGAAACGCTCCTGCATTTCCAAAGCTGCTGCTTTCGTAAATGTGATGACAAGAATTCGGACGGGATCAACGTCCTGATGTGTGATGAGATGTAAGATACGCTGAACGGTGACGAAGGTCTTGCCACTGCCGGGCCCCGCTATGATCTGCGCGGGTCCGGCAGTGTGCAGAATCGCTTTCTCCTGATCCGGATTCATGATCTGCTCAGACACTCTGTAATTTCTCGATTCCTTTACGAATCCTGAGCAGGGATTCTTCCTTACCCAATACTTCCATGATCTCCGTCGCACCCGCCGGCGTCATCTGCTTACCGGAAACCGCGGTCCGCACCGGCCACATCACGAAGCCATTCTTGCACCCCTTCTGCGCCACATAAGCTGACAGAGTCTGATAGAGCGCATCGTTGCTGTAATCCGTCTGCGCCTCCAGAAGAGGCAAGAGCTCCTGCAGCACTTCCAGCGAAGACTCCTTGCTCGTCTTCATCTTCTTATGGGTATACATCTCCACATCATATTCCGGCAGCGTTTCAAAGAAATCCACCATTTCCTTGATATCCGGGAAAATCTCTATCCTTGTCTTGACCATGGCCGCGATCTTTCTTAAATCAAGATCACGGGTCAGCGCTTCCTTCAGATATGGCTCCGCCATTCCATAGAACTTATCTGAATCCATTGCCTTTAAGTATTCTCCGTTCATCCATTTCAGCTTAGTATAATCGAACACCGCCGGTGACTTGGACAGATGATGGTACTCAAACTTCTCCACCAGCTCTTCCAGCGTAAAAATCTCTGTATTATCCTCCGGACTCCATCCCAAAAGTGCCACAAAATTCACAACAGCTTCCGACAAGAATCCCTGTTCGATCAAATCTTCATAAGAAGAATGGCCGCACCGCTTAGATAGCTTCTGATGGCTTTCATCCGTGATCAGCGGACAATGCACATATTCCGGCACTTCCCATCCAAAAGCTTCGTAAAGGCGGTTGTATTTGGGTGACGAGGATAGGTATTCATTCCCTCTTACCACATGAGTAATCCCCATCAGGTGGTCATCCACCACATTAGCAAAATTGTAGGTCGGATAACCGTCCGACTTGATCAGGATCATATCATCCAGTTCACTGTTATCCACCGTGATATCCCCGTAAATATCGTCGTGGAAGGTAGTCGTCCCTTCCGTGGGATTATTCTGCCTGATCACGTACGAGACACCTGCCGCAAGCTTCTCTTCCACTTCTTCTTTGGAAAGATGCAGACAATGCTTATCATATACGTTGATCTCTTTCCCTGCAACTGTTCTGGTCAATGTGGCCAGTCTGTCCTTATCGCAGAAACAATAATAAGCCTGCCCTTTCTCGATCAGCTGCTTGGCATATTCCAGATAAATCCCCTTCTTCTGCCGGTCGCTCTGTACATAAGGACCCACACCGCCGTCCTTATCCGGCCCCTCATCATGTAACAGTCCCGTCTTCTCCAGAGTGCGGTAGATGATATCCACTGCCCCTTCTACATAACGTTCCTGATCCGTATCTTCTATCCTTAAAATAAAGTCTCCGCCCTCATGCTTTGCGATCAAATACGCATACAATGCCGTTCTCAAATTCCCCACATGCATACGTCCGGTGGGGCTGGGCGCATATCTTGTTCTTATTCTCTGACTCATTTCTTTTCTCCATATCATCTTCTGGTCGTATCGCTCTTGCCGGGAACTTCCCGTCTTCTGCAAATGCTTTCCGGTCTCGTTCCGATGCGACCAATCTGTCATCTATCCTATGCCTGATCCGGAATCTTCTTCTCCGCAGCGTTCTTGAAGCTGCCCACTGCCTTGGCCGCGGCCGGTATTGCGATATTGGTACCCGCACCCGCAATGCAGCCGCCCGGACACGCCATGCCCTCGATCAGACAGCCGTTCTTCTTGCCTGCCTTCGCCAGCATCAACATCTTCTTACACTCGGACAGACTCTCGGCATGCTCAATATTGACTTCCACGTCAGGATAATATTCCCGCACACATTCCTCAATGGCGCTCGCCACACCGCCAGCCACACCGTAGCCGCGGCCGGCACCTGTCGCTCCCTGCAGGGCGTCCAAAGCCTGAATCTCATCCAACAAAATACCTTTGGCTTCGAAGATACCTGTCAACTCCTCAAATGTGATGACGAAATCCACATCCGAACGGATCGTCCTCCTGGAAGCCTCCAGCTTCTTGGAAGCGCAGGGCCCGATAAAGACCACCTTGGCGTCCGGATGATCCTGTTTGATGATTCTGGCAGTAGCCACCATCGGTGTCAAGGCATTGGAAATCTTGTCGATCGTCTCCGGGAAGAACTTCTTCGCCAACACCGACCAGGACGGGCAACAGGAAGTCAAGCTGAAAGGCAGTTTACCCGTAGCAACCTCCGACGCATAGTGCTCCGCCTCCGCGATGGCACCAAGGTCCGCACCGATAGCCGTCTCATAGACATCATAAAATCCAAGCTCTTTCAAAGCCGTCTTCAACATATCCGGCGTCACGTTCGGCCCGAACTGTCCTGCAAAGGCCGGCGCTACCTGAGCAACGATCTTATTTCCCGACTGCAGGGCACGAATCAGCTGGAAGATCTGGGACTTATCCGCAATCGCACCAAAAGGACAGTTCACCATACACTGCCCGCAGGAAACACACAAGTCATTATCAATAACCGCTCTTCCCTTCTCATCATTCTTGATCGCATTCACGCCACAAGCGCCCGCACAAGGTCTTACCTGATGTGAAATGGCATCGTAAGGGCAGACCACCTTGCATTTACCACATCTAATACATTTCTCCGGATCGATGACCGACTTGCCGTTCTGCATGGAGATGGCGCCTCGCGGGCAGACTTCCCTGCAGGGATGCGCAACACAGCCCATACAATGATCCGTCACATAATAGCGATTCTCCGGACAAGCATTGCAAGCCGAAGGAATGACCTGCATCAGCGGCGGCTCGTAATACTTCTCGTCAATATTGCTCTCTTCTAATCCCTGAGTCAAATGGACCGGCTGGTTCTCCGGCCGTAGCGAAAGCCCCATGGCCAGACGGATCCGTTCACGCACGATGGCCCGCTCTCTGTAAATATTCTCATATTCTGACTCTTCGTAATCTACGATCTTATAGGGAAGAGCCTCCACATCATCCTTCAAATTCTCCGAATGATAAGCCAGATTGGCCACTTCTTTAAAAATACGGCGTCTGTTCTTACGAACCTGCGTATCAATTCCTCTCATGATCGATCCTCCCTGTCAGTCTTCCTATTATGCCGTGTATGCTGCACTTCTCCTTTGCTCCCGGAATAGCCAAACAGCTGCTTCATTAAAATAGCCACATTTAACAAAGAATCTTACAGCAAACATGCGTAACATGTAATATGTTTGCCTTAATGTTAATATTTTAACAAACAACTTTTCAAAAAGCAAGGACAAAATCACCCGCATACATTACTCTGTTATTCTTCACGGCCCAAAAGGTACTGTAAGTAACATTACCTTCATTCTTACACAAACTTACCGGGAAGTCAACAACCCTGCTGAACTGTTACGTATTTACTATAACCGCTTACATCCTTCTTCTCCGCAACCAGATTACCAGACCGACGATCAGGCAGCTAAGCGGCAGCAAGATGATCGACAAAAATCCCACCACATAGACCGTACGCGCACTAAAAGTCAGATAGCCGATATCAAAATATTTCACCGGCACGGACACCGAGCTCTCGTGCTCTGCCAGACTGCTTACGATACTGCCAAACAACTTCATATTGTAACCGGGCACCACCTTATCCGCAGAAGAAGTGAAGATCTGCTCCGATGACACGAAGGCCGCCCTTGATACCGCGTCTTCACCGACGCTCTTCTCTACACTGAGTCCGATCACGAAAGGCCCATCGACAGCATCCGCGCTTCGGCTGTAGTCCTCTCCGTCAAAGATCTCCTGCTTACTAAACGCACTGCTGCTGGTCCAAAGAAACGGGGTATAGAACAGATCATCCACATCCTCTTCATACTCCAATCCACTGGCATAGGGAATGAAAACAGAACCGCCGGATACCCGCTTCGTGACTGCAGTGTCTTCCACATCGGGAAACAGCCAGTAAGGCACCTGATAATAATGTGTTCTATCCTCCTCGATGATCAGGCCGTCTACTAAAGAAATCCCATAATACTCCAAAATCTGCTCAAAATTCTTCATATCAGTGTCTGTCCAAACAGGTGCGATCAACGCATTGCCGCCCTGATCAAGATAACTCACGATCTTTGCCACATCATCCTCTGAATAGTCACTGGCAGGCGCATTGATGATGATACCCTGCGCATCCTCCGGAATCTCATCCACCGTATTCAGGTTTAAATTTTCATAAACAAGATTTTCCTTAGACAGCGTTTTTAAGAATGATTCCTCGAAAGCCAGCTCATCATGTCCCATGATCAGATAAAATATGGGCGGATCCTCCGTCGTCACCCTGGCGATCGCAGCAAGAATCTGTCCCTCCCCATCGTAGCCCGTCACCGTATACTGGTAGGTAGCGTAGTTCATATCATATTGATAAATATCATTGTAGTCGATCACTGCGCTGCCTTTCGGCCCCTCCACGATCAGACTGTTACCTGTCGGCTCCTCTTGTACATAATTATAGTAAAATTTCGGATTCGCCAACGGATCGATATAATTTACTGTCACATGCTTTGACAAGCCCTTGATCTGCTGCAGCGTATTGTCCAGATCTTCATCCTTTGCCGCTTCATCTGCCAGCACATAGACCGTCACGTCCTCATTAAGCCCGCCTATCATTTCCTTCGTATCTTCTGTCAAGGTATACAGTTTATTCGCTGTCACATCAAAAGCAATGTACCGATCCGGCACATAGTTAAGCCCCAGATTGATCAGGACAGTGACCACGGCTGCCACAACAATTCCCATGACACTATAGGCACCCAGCCTGATTCCTTTTCCCGACACGCTGTACCGCCGTTTCTGGATTGACTGCGCAGTACAGAACAGGACAAAAACGGTCAACGTAACGAAATAAACCACCGATTCCACCTGAAAATAACCGTTGGATAGCGCGTCAAATCTCCCGATCATGTCAAAACAATACATTACCTTGACAAAATATTCTGCAAAGACCCCCGTTCCGGCGCTGGAGACCATACTGCAAAGCCCTGCCATAATATATCCGGCAAACAGTACGATCAACGTCAACACAGCCGCGATGACAACACTCTCCGTCAGGGATGACAGAAACAGTCCGATCGCCAGTCCCAGACAGCCATATAGGAAAAAGCCCAGCAAAGACACATAAGAAATCCCTGTCTGAAACTCTCCCGCTCTCATCAATGCAAGAGGAGTAAGACCGACAAGCACCGTCGGAATTGCCAGAACCGTCACCAGTGCCAAGTACTTTCCAAGCACGATCTGTCCCACGGAGATCGGCGCTGTGAGAATCAACTGGTCCGTCTTATATTTCCGATCCTCCGACAGAACACGCATAGTCAGGATCGGAATGGTCAGGATAAAAATAAACACGATACTCTGCAATACGTAAGAAATCGTCGGGTATCCCGACATGATATTATAGACCGTAAAGTAGATTCCCATCATGAACAGCGTTGCTGCCAGAAACAGCCATCCCACAAAGGAATGAAAAAAGGATCTCAGTTCTCTTTTATAGATTGCTTTCATCGTCTACAGTCTCCTCTCTGTCTTCTGCCGGCTCACCGCCGATGTCCGGCTGCTCCGATTCCAGATCACTTTCTTCTATATCTGCAGTTTCCTGATCCGGCCCCGGATTGCTTTCTTCTATATCCACATCTTCCTGCTCTGACGCATCTTCTCCCTGCGCTGCATCTTTGGTCAGTTCCAGGAAGATATCCTCCAACGACCGCTCCAGCCGATTCATGGACAAGATCGGCATACCGGCGCCTGCCAGCGCCACTGATAATTCTTTACGAATATCTTCATGATCCGCCACATCCAGTTGTATCCTGATGCTGCCAGCCTCCTCAGCCGGTTCGATCTCCCATGCCGTAATCTGCCCAATACCCTGCAAGATCTCCTCTGCCTGCTCCTTTTCGCCGAAAGCTACCACCTCCAGACTTGTCTTCCCCTGCATCATTTCCTGCAGTTCCACCGGTGAACCGCTGGCCGCCAGCTTCCCTCCGGATAGAATCATGATATGGTCGCACACTGCACTGACCTCAGACAGAATATGGGAACTCAAAAGGATCGTATGCTCCCCGGAAAGCTCTCTGATCAAATCCCGCATCTCCAAAATCTGCTTCGGATCGAGTCCTACCATCGGCTCATCCAGGATCAGCACCTTCGGATAGCCAATCAGCGCCTGAGCCAGCCCAACACGCTGCTTATAACCTTTGGAAAGATTACGGATCAGACGCCCCGCCACATCTTCCAACTGCGTTTTACTCATGATCTCTCCCACATGAACAGCCCGTTCCTTTTTTGGTACCTTTTTCAGTTCAGCCACAAACATCAAATATTCATATACCGACATGTCCGTATACAGTGGCGGTATCTCCGGCAGATAGCCGATACACTGCTTGGCTTTCTCAGGCTCGGTCAGGATATCGAATCCATTTATCCTGACTGAGCCGCTGCTGGCGGCTATGTAGCCCGTCATAATATTCATGGTCGTGGATTTTCCTGCACCGTTGGGCCCCAGAAATCCATAAATCTGTCCCTTTTCCACTGTAAAAGACACCCCGTCCACCACCGTGCGGTCTCCGTATCTCTTGCTGATATTTTCCACCTTTATCAAAATGCACTTCCTCCCTTCATTCTACATAGACTCTTGGAATCCACCACTGCCTCATCGGCACTCTTATTAATGTAATAGGCAAATGTGTTGCAATTCTAATCAAAGTATGAACATTGTGTGTCCACTTTTCAATACTCAGGATGCCGGAGCGCAAAGTCACAGGCCACGTTGTACTTACACAACGTAATTCTATGACTTTATGCCCCGACAGCATACTCATATAGATAATTCCGCAAACGCAAACACACGGCTGTCATTATATCATAATATATAATTAAAAACATCTTAAAATAGAAAGGAATATTGATGAAGGATTATATGTACCGAGATAATATTGACAAGTTTCCTGTTGCGATGGCATATGTACCCTGGCAACATTTCAACGGAATCTGCGATAATCTGGAAGAAGGTTACTGCAACGGAACCATTTTCCCGGAACTTGACAAACCATTCACTGGAAGGAGATGCTGTAAACCATGAATATGCACTTTGCAAACGAGCAGGAAAAATTGCTCCATGATATTGGTGTTCTGGATTTCGTTGTCATTGAGCTCTCCCTGTATCTGGACACCCATCCTACTGACCGGAACGCCATGGAATATTATAACCACTATAATCGTATGACGAATCAGGCCAAAAAAGAATACTCTCAAAAATTCGGTCCCCTGACACTGGCTCTTGCCGACACATCGGAATGTGGTGACTGGAAATGGGCGACCCTGCCGATGCCCTGGGAAGGAGGCTGTGCTTAATGTGGAATTATGAAAGAAGACTTGAGTTTCCTGTCAACATCAAAGCGCCCAATGCCATGTTGGCGCAGGCGATCATCAGCCAGTACGGCGGTCCCGACGGTGAGATGGGCGCGTCCATGCGCTACCTCTCGCAGCGTTATGCGTGCCCGTACAGAGAGGTGGCAGCGGTGCTGACCGATATAGGTAGTGAAGCCTCTGAAATGTTCCTTTCAGAGGCTAACGCTTTTTTGATGCTGTCGCAACCGTATAGCTCCATTTAAGGGGAAGTAAATTCAGATATACATCTATGTTCTCTCTGTCGTAAATCACCATCTTGTCAAGTAGCTGTGTGTAAAATTCATCCTCGTACTCAATACCGCCGATAAGCTCATTCACGACGGTTTTGATGTCCTCCATCAATTCCTTTTGCTTTGCAATTACAATCTGCTGTTTTTCCATGCTTTCCACCATAGATTTCAAGCTGTCGATTTCAGCATCGTATTTTGCCCTAAGAGCCGTCAACTCAGCACGGTCAATATCGCCGCTTGTGTAAAGATCAATCAAATCAGTACGTTTTTTCTGTGTCACTTCAATTTTATCTTCCAGAGTATTTGCATCTGTACCCGTCATATCCAGTGAAATCACTTTGTTAATCGCCTTAATCAAATTATCCGCTATTTTCTGGCGGTCAATGGTGAGCTGGTTGCAGACAAGATACATAATGTGGATGGCTTCTTCGTTACGGATGCTTGCTCCAGAGCAGCCCACTCGTTTCCCTGCCATGTCGAAGTGAGGGCTTCCGTGCTTTGCGCTCTCAAAACAACGCCATGCCTTATACTGGCTTCCGTCCTTTCGGGTCTTATATCGGGCAACATAGCTTGCCCCGCATCTGCCGCATTTGATTTTCCCAGAGAACGGATAGCGGTTGCTATGTTTTGCCCTGCCCTCCTGCGAAAGCGATTTTGCATCCAAAATGCGGTTTGCCTTATCGAAAAGCTCACGTGAGATAATCGGCTCGTGGTGGTCTTTGAGAATGACAAATTCCTCCTGCCCTCGGTTGTATTTCTTTTCATGGGATAGGAAATCTGGCGTATAGGTTTTCTTCTGCACTAAGTCGCCGCAGTATTTTTCATTGCGAATCACTCGTAAAATGACGGTATTGCTCCATTCTTTCACACGCATGGGATTTATACCCTCCTCCCGAAGCTCACGGGCGATAACATGGGTGCCTTTGCCCTCGTCCACAAACTTGTGGAAGATAAGACGGACGATTTTAGCACCATCTTCATTGATAGTCATTTTACCGTCTTTTACATCATAGCCGAGCATACTGCGCCCGAACACAACGCCTTGTTCCATCTGGCGTTTCTGTCCCCATTTGACACGTTCGGAAGTCTTGCGGCTTTCCTCCTGTGCGATAGAGGACATAATGGCAAGGCGAAGCTCTGCATCGCCGTCCAAGGTGTTGATGTTGTCGTTCAGAAAGATAACGCCCACTCCATGCTTTTTGAGGTCACGGGTGTAGAATATGCTGTCAAGGGTATTTCTCGCAAAACGAGAAATCTCTTTGGTGATAATCAAATCAAAATCGCCGTTTTTAGCACACGCAATCATACGGTTAAATTCTTTTCGCTTTTTTGTGTTCGTTCCAGAGATGCCCTCATCTATCTAATAGCCGTCTTTGATACAATGTAACTTTGCCCCAAACCTTTTAATTTTGCCTTATACTTTTTAATTTTGCCCCATACTTTTTAACTTTGCCTCCAAGGGGTGTACACGGAATAAAAAAGCATTGAAAAAAATCTGTTTTTATGCCGAAAAAGCACAAAATAAGACGGCTTGGAAAACCAAACCGCCGTATAAGCCTTTATTCAGAACTGACCTCGAAGCAATACCCAACCTCCCTTACGCACCGGATGGTAAACGGCGCATCCGGCTCCGCCTCATACAGCTTTTCACGCAGATGGCGTATATGGCATCCGATGGCATTGCTCTCATCCCCATAGGCATCCTCTCCCCAGACCTTCCGGTATATCTGGTCGTATGTAAGCACCTGCCCCCTGTTTGCCGCAAGCAGGCACAAAAGGTCGTACTCCTTCGTGGTGAGGTTGATCTCCCTGCGGTCACGGTAAATCTTTCTCCGCCCAGGATAAATCTCCAGTCCCGGAAGCGACAGCATCGGCTCATCCCTCACTCGCAGGCATTCGATGTCAGGGTGGGATTCCACTATCTCCATGATTTTATCGAAGATATCAGAATCGCTGTCATGTATTTCAAATACCACTATGCGCACGATGCCGCCACCTCCTTGCTTTAATTCTTCTTTTGATTTTTGAGAATGAATAATGCTGTTCCAACCTAATAGACATAAAATCTTATATTTATAGTAATTATTTCAATTTCCACCCGATAGTTTTTTCCCTAATCGCAATAAAATCGGTATAGATCCCCTGCTGTGCAAGCAATTCTTTATGGGTTCCCCTCTGTACAATCTGTCCTCGGTTCAACACAATAATCTGATCAGCATTGCGGATGGTTTTCAGCCGGTGCGCAATCATAATCACGGTCTTTTCTTTTGTCAGGGATTCAATCGCCATTTGGAGCTGTCTTTCATTCTCCGGGTCAATGTTGGAAGTGGCTTCATCAAGGATAATCACAGGAGCGTCTTTCAGAATTGCCCTGGCAATAGAAATCCTCTGCCTTTCTCCTCCGGACAGCGTAGAGCCGCCCTCTCCAATCACCGTATTATAACCATTTGGAAGTGCCGTGATGAAATCATGGCAGCACGCAGCTTTTGCGGCGCTTTCCACTTCCTCCATTGTGGCATCCGGCTTTCCAAACCGGATGTTGTTTGCAACCGTGTCCTGGAACAGATAAACATTCTGAAAGACCATGCTGACATTTGCCAGCAGGCTGTCCAGTGTGTAATCCCGTACATCCGTGCCACCCAGCTTAATACTGCCTTTATCCACATCCCAAAAACGGGAAATCAAGTGGCAGAGCGTAGATTTTCCGCTGCCGGATGGCCCGACAACGGCGGTAAAGCTCCCTGCGGGAATGTCAAGTGTCACATCATGCAAGGTTTCTCCATATCCATAGGAGAAAGAGACACCAGAGAGCGAAATATCTGTATTCTTTGCAGAGATTTCTTTGCCGTTCAAATCCATGCGCGGCGTGTTGTTGAGTGCTTCAACCTGCTCCATAGCAACGCCCATCAGACCTAAAGCTGCCACCATATTTCCGGCAGATAACAAAGATGAGTAGACCATAAATGCAGCCACCACCATCAGCAGACAGTCAGCCAGAACCATCGTACCGGAGAAATAGAAACGAACCGCCAACGCGATAATCACTATATCAAACACATAGAGAATCAATTCCTGAAACATCGTAAAGGGAACAATCGCATATTCAAGCCTCAGATTCTCCTTCGTACTGTTTTGAATGGAGCGCAAAATCCCGGCACTACGACCTTTCAGGCCAAAAGATTTAATCACGCCAATTCCGCCTAAAAATTCCATTGTATTCTTAACAAGTGCTGTCTGCGCCTCCTGCTTTTTAGGAGCGTTTCTGGCCACCCGTTTATTGTAGAGAGAGGTCGCAAACAGAAAACATACAATACCCACCAACATGATCAGCCCGATCCGTACATCAAAGAACAGAAGCGCGGCAGACACGATCACTGCTTGAATAAAACCTCCAAACATCAGAATCAGGGAACGGGGCGCGGTATTCTCAATATCTCCCATGACAGAAGTAAGCACCGCCGTAATGTTTCCCATGCTGGTTTCATTGAAATAGCCCATAGGCACATATTTCATCAAGTCTGCAATATGTGTTCTTTTCTCGGCGCACATATAATAACCGGCTTCGGTCATGCCCTGATTGCTGAAATAGCCGGTAGCTGCTTTCCCTAAAATACTGACAAGCATAATTAGTGAGGTTATGGCAACCGGGTGACTAACCGTCTGATTCCCTAAAATGGTTTGCAGGGCAATCATAATCGCAACAAACTGCAGGGATTCAAAAACAGCATTTAAGATACTGGCTATCAGGGATTTTGCCAGCACACTCTTTTTTGAACCGGAAAACTGCCAAATCTTTCTCAATGTCTGAATCATAACGCCGCCTCCTTTTCATCTGCCGCCTCCTGATTGGCCGCCCACATTTTACGGTACAGCTCACAATGTTCCAACAGATGCGAATGTGTTCCCTGATCGTCAATCCTGCCCTTGTTAATAACCACTATGTTGTCTGCATCTGTAATCGTGAACAGTCTATGTGCGATAACAAGCAACGTCTTTCCGGTTATCAGCTTACCGATAGCCTCCTGCATGATTGCTTCATTTTCCACATCAGCGTAAGCCGTTGCTTCATCCAAAATAATAATGGGAGCATTTTTCATCATAGCGCGGGCAATCGCTATCCTCTGCCGCTCCCCGCCGGAAAGCTGACCGCCGCTTTCGCCAACCTTTGTGTCATACCCCGCCGGTAGTTCCCGGATAAAATCGTCACAGCCCGCAGCCTTTGCCATTTCTTCCACCTGCTGATCAGTAGCATCCGGATTCCCCATGCGGATATTTTCGCGGATAGTATCATCGAAAAGAAAACTGTCCTGGGAAACGTAAGCAACGAGTTTGGAAAGCTGCACTGCCGGAACTTTCCGGGTGTCAATACCTCCCAACTTAATAGCTCCGCCCGTAACATCCCAATAACCGGCAATCAGCTTTGCAATCGTTGACTTTCCGCTGCCAGATAAACCGACCAATGCCGTCACGTTTCCCGGGGTGATATCAAGGTCAATCCCATGTAAAACTTCCGTATCAGTGTTATATTCAAATAGGACATTTTCAAGAGAGAGTGTCGTGTCAGCCAATTTTTCTTCCTGTATCGGACGTATAAGCTCTGGTGCGTCCAAAACGCTGCGGACTTCTCCCGCAATCGTTCCCAACATGGCAAAATTATCGGTATAGTCCACAACCGCCAGTAAAGGCTTGATGATTCCCAATGCCAGAATCATGATCATTACAAAAGATGGAGCCGAAAGCGAGCCACGCAGATAAAACAAAGTGCCAAAAGGAAGAACCGTTGCAAGAACCGTAGGCATGACAGCACGGCTGCCTGCCATAAATTTCTGCGTATCGTGCATCCAATTTACATAAAAGGCGGCATTTTCGTTTACTGCGTCCGTGAATTTCTGATATGAGGCCGCAGACTGGTTAAATGCTTTTATAACCTCAATACCGCCCACATATTCCACAAGGGTTGTGTTCAGCTTTTTTGTAATCCTTATCTGTTCCTGATACTTTTCAGCAAAACCTTTCATGCATCCCATTTGCAGGGCAAAGCCGATAGGCAGCACAATCAGGGAAATGAGCGCCATACGCCAGTCCAGCACAAACAGATAGACCAAAATAGCGACAGGAACAAGGATATTCGCTGTCATTTCCGGGAACATATGAGCTAAAATCGGCTCCATGCTGTCAATCCGGTCTACGAGAGAGGTTTTTAGATTTCCAGAAGTATTGTTCTGGAAATATCCCATCGGAACGCGCTGCCACTTCTCAACCATTGCTTTTCTGACCATTTCCAGGGTGGAAAAGGCGGCCTTATGCGACAGAGCAGTGGAAAGATTTGAAAAGCATACTTTCAGGACATACCCACTCAGCGCTAACAGCAACCACGGCGTAATCTGCCGGAAGTCTGTTTCACCCATAATCAATACGGTAATAATCTTACCGGCACAAATATACGGAATCATGCTACTAGCCACCCCTAAAATGCTGCTGACAACAGACCACACATATCCAGAACGATTCGGCTGTATAAATTCACCCAACGCCTCCATAAAAGATTGTTTTTTCTGTTCCATATCACACCGCCTCCTTTTTCAGCATGGACATTCTACGAAACTCTGCAACCGCAATTCCCATGCAGATAATAAAAATAATCGCATCTACCAGAGCAGGAGCTGCCCATACGCCCCGGATTCCCATGCCGGCTACTTTCGGTAAAAGCATGACGCATGGAATGAAAAGAATAATCTGACGCAAGAGTGACATTGTGCCTGCCTGTTTCGCTCGTCCTAAAGCCTGCAGCAATGTAATGACAACGATCATAGAACCTTGCAGGATATAGGAACTGAAAAAGATGCGGAAGTTTACAACCCCCTGTTCCACAATTGAAGGGTCAGTAATAAACAGTGACAATACTGCTTTGGGTGCAAGCTCAATGGGGATATAAAACAGCAGCGACACCAGTGTAGCGCCAATCATAAACACTTTACAAAGCGTTCTTACACGGTCATACTGTTTCGCTCCATAATTCGTGCCAGCGACAGGCTGAAAACCCTGGCTGATTCCCCATACCGGGATAAAAGCGAAAGACTGGATGCGCAGGGCAACGCCTAATAAGGTCTGCCATGTATCACCGCCGTAATTTGCCGCCACATTGTAGAGAACCGTCTGCTGCAGCAGCGTTGTGACCTGCATGAGCATAGCCGAGATTCCAACGCCTACAATCTCTGGAAACAGCTCACGGTCAAGCCTGACCTTGTGGATACGGACATTCCGGCTCTTTTTCATAAAATACCAAAGCGTGATAGCAGCCTGGACAAACTGCGAAATAACCGTTGCATAGGCGGCAGCCTCTATCCCCATCTCATAAGGGCTAAGGAATTGAATCATAATCGGGTCAAGGATGATATTCAATACTGCTCCGATTCCCATGATTATCATGGCCCGCTTCAATAAGCCCTCACCGCGCATGACCATGTTGGCGGATTGGGAGAAATTCACAAACATAGAGCCGACATAAACAATCCGAAGATATTTTACGGCCAGCTCCAGCTTTTCCCCGGATGCGCCAGACAAAAGCAGGATCGGACGGGTAAATACCGTGCCGATCACAGTGATGACAAGGGAGCAGACAGCAATCATCATAATCAGGTTGCCCATAATCTTATCCACCGTGTTCTGGTCTTTTTTGCCAATGGCACGGGACAGCACCGAAGCGGAACCGACACCTACCATGATGGCAAGACCATTGTTGATTAGAGTGAACGGATAAGAAACCGATACCGCGCCCACGGCGGCGGTGCTGACCATCTGCCCTACAAACACTCCATCCATAAAAGAGTACAGCCCGACTACCAACATTCCGATCACTGCCGGAACACAGAGCGAAATCATAAGAGGTATCGGGTTCTCTGTCAGCAATTTTGTCCTGCTGTCAGAAGTTTTCATGTTGAACACCTCGCAATCTTAAAAAAATAAGTGGCTGATTAGTCTCTTCTAACCCTCCACTTATTATAATAGCATTTGATTTTTCCTTCCACTCTGTACAGTTCAAACCTACTCCCTATGGCTTTTGAATTTCCGATAATCCATTGGGGTCATCCCTGTGGCCTCCTTAAAGGCTTCTGAAAATTTACTGCAATTTGTATATCCCACTTTAGCCGAAATAGCCGCGACCGTTTCCTTTGTTTCTGCCAGCAAATGACTGGCCATATCCATGCGGTAGGAACGCATGAACGAATAGATTGCCGTTCCGTACACGCCTTTAAAACATCGTTTCAAGCTGGAAACAGGAATGTCAAACTGTCCGGACAATTCTTCCATTGTGTAATGCTGCTCCGGGGATGCGGTAATGAAGTCGTGAATCTCTTTGACAATCTCAACCTGCTGTTTCACAAAATAAGGCCGTTCAATCTGTTCCTTTGGCTTCTCCATATTTTTGAGCTGGAACAGGATTTCCAGCACTTTTATTTTATAATATTCCCCGCTTTCGTCCCACGGAACCCCTTCTATTTCCTCAAAAATATGATGAATGATCTCATTTCCCTTTGTAATAAACGGCTGTCCCTCCGAAACGAATTTATCCCGGATGGCATAAACATCAATGTCCACGCCCTTTACAAACTCCGCTAAAGACTGATTTGCCTCCTTCATATGAAGCCGCAGACTGATTCCATGGTAATGGCTCATAGGGAAATGCAGGGTAAATTTGCGCCCGGCCCGAACGTCGATGATATAATTGCCGGATTCCAGATATACATATTTGTCCTTGGATATTTCCCATTCCACCCGTCCTTCCCTGCAGAAGTCCAGCCAGAGAATATCAGCATCGTCATTTTTGACCGTAGGACACTCCTGCATATGGAAATCCGAATGGAGCAGATAGATTCCCGGAAATACCCGAAACGCCGTGGAAATCCCGTCGCCGGTTTCGTTCTCCATGCGGCTCACCTCACAAATATCTGATTTGTAATACGGCTTCTTGGTAGTTCCGCCCATTATTTCACCTCACTTTCCTTATTTGCTGATTCTATTATACTAACGCAGCTCAAAGAAATCCAACAGTTTTGCAATTCCCGCACGATCAAGGGAATATTGTTCTGTGAGGCTCCCATTGTCAATGTGAATGATGTTATCGCAAGTCTTTAAGATAAATTCCGGGTCATGGGTCACGATCAACAGAGTTTTCCCCTGCCTTTTTAGTTGCTGCATAAGTCCGGCCACCTGTTCCATGTGCCTAAAATCCAGACCGCTTGTCGGTTCGTCAAAAAGAAGTATGTCCTTGCCGGAGAAGATTGCTCCCGCTATTGCTACACGCTGCTTCTGGCCTCCTGATAAGGACATAGGGTGTCTTTCCTTAAATGGCAAAAGGTCAAGCTGGTTCAGGATATTTTCAGCCTTCTCCATGTCTGTACTGTCAGTTCCCAAAACAACTTCGTCCAGCACACTCTCTGTAAATAGCTGGTGGTTCACATCCTGCATGACAAGATAACATTTTTTGGCCCATTTACGCAAGGGATAGGTTTTATTGTCAGTCTCAACTTCACTGGAACATTTTTTCTCCAATCCGCACAGGCAGCGCAGGAGCGTACTCTTGCCCGCACCATTCTTTCCGATCACCGCAGCCGCCGCACTATGCGGCAGACTTAAATTGGGGATATTCAGTGATTGCTTTTCTCCTTTGTAGGCAAAGGCCAGATGCCTTACCTTATAAGAGCCGGAACTATGAGCGCCAAATCTGTGAATCCCGCAAATCTGTTTTAGGCTGGCAGGCCGCAATCCGAATTTTTCTACCTCTGCCTGTGACATCTTCAAGAATGCTTCAGATGTCCATTCATGGCAAATTTCGCCATGCCGCATATGGATAATGCGGTCAGCCAGCTCCATAAGATAATAGAGCCTGTGTTCCGCTACGATAACTGTTTTCCCTGCAGCTTTCCAGCATGAGATAATATCTCTCAAATCATCAATAGCGGTTACATCCAGATTAGACGACGGCTCGTCTAAAACATAGATTTCCGGTTCTCCTGCTGAAACCGAAGCACAGGCGATTTTTTGCTTTTCACCTCCGGACAAATGGAAGATATTCCTGTCCATAAGATTTCCAATATGGAATAGGGAAACCGTCTGTCTGATACGCCTTTGTATTTCTGTTTCGGGCAATCCCTGATTTTCACAGCTAAAAGCAATCTCGCTGGTCGTGTCCACATTAAAAAACTGGCTCCGGGGATTCTGGAATACCGAGCCGATCTGCTGGCTTAAAGTATGGAGCGGCTGCTCTCTTATTTCTTTATCAGCCACTTTAACGCTGCCGGTCAGTTCCCCTTCATAGTACCAGGGAATAAGACCATTGATCAATCTCGTCAATGTAGTTTTACCACATCCGGATTCCCCACATAAAAGTACGACTTCTCCCTGGTTAATGGAAAGATTGATATTTTTCAGATTTCCTTTTTCCTCACTGTTGTTATAAGTGAATGTCACATTTTCAATCTGAATCATACGATACCTCCCATATGCAGGACAAAGCATATCCAGCAAACGATACACAGCAGGAAACATACCAGGTCGGGAAAGTGGAATCCAATCTTGCATATGTTCGTGCGTTTTATATCCACGCTCAATCCTCTTGTCAGTGCAGAGATAGATAATTCTTCCCCAATCTTCACAACCGACATCAAAAGGGGAACCAGACGGTATTCCAGCATTTCCATAGGATTCCGCAGGGAACTGATCCCCCTCATGTGCATAGCATCCTTGATTGCGGAGCTTTCCTCTTTGATTGTCGGGAAGAAACGAAACATCACCGACATGGGAATCGTAATCTTTGTGGAAACGTGCATATGCTCCATAGCTGCATTAAATTCACTGACCTTTGTTGTGTTGACAACGAAGTAACCTGTTATCAAACTGGGCATCATTCTGTAAATAATACCGGCAGTTGCCCCGATAAGAATACTGATGATGCCACTTGTTGCAGGCATAACGAAAGAAATCATGCTGTATGCGGCGGCATAAGCAATCATGTAACAAACGGCAGCTTTTACACGGCGCGAGAAAAGCAGCAGAACAAATGGAACCAATGCCAGTATAGGATGTATCACTGTCATGATTCCACCAACTCTGCCGCTTATCATAATCGTGCAGACCGTGGCTACAAGGGCTAATTTTGTCCGTGGGTCAAGTGTAAAGTGTGCCGTATTTTCGCTGCCTGAAATCAGACCGACAGACACTTAGACAATACCTGCCCGGACAAAATGCTTTTTCAAGACAGCTTTTCCAAGTGCAGCCCCGATCAATCCGCCGATGAAGCAGGCTGCCAGCAAAACAAGAAACATCCAGCCAGGAGTGTAGGCACGAAGCGTATCAACATATTCCTGTCCATAGCCGGATACCAGAGAAGCGAAATAGGATTCACGGGTCAGGTAAAGGGGGATGTAATTGCCGATGAACCAGACGCTGTATACCGCATAGGCCAGAGTGGTATTCTTCTTGCTGGAATAATCCCCGGCTTTCAGAATGAAGTCCGCCGCAAGACCACAGATTAAAGCTGTAATCATTGTAAAATATCCCATGCCAAATACAAACATCAGAATCCCGCAGATAACCGCTGTGATTGTTACCATGCCAAACTTTTTGGCCTTTGTTAAGTAGAGCATAAAGGGAATCCCCGTAATGACAGGGCCATAGAACGTCATTGCCAAAAGGAATATTGGAATGAAGCCCAGCATTGCGCACGCCAAAAAGATGACAAAATAGATGGCGGTAAAAATGCCTACCGTGATTAGGTCTTTCGCCTGCAATTTTGAAGATTGTTGATTCATAATCTTGTCCTCCGTTTCTTTTGGGTTAGATTTATCTAACCCTATATCTTTTGAAAAGAGTGCTGTTCGGTTCATAGCACTCTTTTCAAAAATAGTATAGCAGTTTTTTTTCCTCGTATCCACTCCACGCAGTTCAAATATGCTCCTATTAGCTCACAAATTTTACAATGCTCTATATTGTTATCCCTGCTTCATTTTCAAACATAAACAGAACATTACTATTCCATCGCCCAATTCTGGCTCTGCGTCTGGAGCTTCACCATGCGGGCATAGATACCATTCTTTTTCAAAAGCATATCAGAACTGCCCTGCTCCGCCACTGTTCCGTCAGAGAGAACAACAATCTGATCCGCCCCGGCAACGGTACGCATACGGTGGGCGATAATCATTACCGTCTTATTCTCAATCAGCCTTGACAACGACTCTTGAATCAGCGTCTCGTTTTCCACATCAAGGCTTGCCGTTGCCTCATCCAGCAGGATAATCGGGGCGTTCTTTAAGAATGCCCTGGCAATCGAGATACGCTGGCGTTCCCCGCCTGACAGCTCGCAGCCGTTCTCACCAATCAGGGTATTCCACTTATCGGGCAGCTTCTCTGCAAATTCATCCACGTTGGCAAGCCTGGCAGCCTCCAGCACCTCTGCGTCAGTTGCGTCCTTGCGCCCCAGGCGGATATTCTCCATGACCGTGTTGTTAAACAGCGTCACATCCTGGAACACGATGGAATACAGGGACATGAGCGATTCCGGGTCAATTTTCGAGATGTCCATGCCGCCTACCGTAATCTTTCCCTTCTGGATATCCCAGAACCTTGAGGCAAGGCGGGAAACCGTCGTCTTTCCGCCGCCGGAAGGCCCCACCAGCGCGGTGACCTGCCCCTGCTTCGCAGTAAAGGACACATCCTTTAAGACCGTTTCCCCACTGTTATAGGAAAATCCCACATGGTCAAAGGCGATGTCATATCCTCTGTTTGTCAGCTTCTCTGCGCCTTCCTGTTCCGGGTGGCTTAAGATTTCATCCATCCGCCTGCACTGGATATTCCTTATCATAATGACCGCACTTAAATTATCCAATGCAGCGATCAGCGGGTCATATACACGGGAAACCAGGATCATAAAGGCAAAGAACGTGAGCAGGGTAATTTTACCGTCTGCTAACAGCGCACCACCCACCAGCACGGTCGTGGCAATGCCGAGCTTCAGCACCATGCGCCCGCAGGTATGGAATACCGCATTGGTAAGCTCTCCGATCACCGTATACTTCTCCACATCCTTTATTTTTCTGTCCAGCCCTTTCAGGTATCCATCTTCAGCATTGTTCGCTTTCAGGTCGCGCAGCGTTTCCAGGCATTCCTGTATGCCGTCCGAACACGCAATGGACACCTCCGTCACCTTTTCCTGCCTGCTGCGCATGACTCCCGCCGATGCCAGTATAATTCCGAAGGAAACAGGCAGCACCCACAGGGAGGCAAGCGCCATGCGCCAGTCAAAGATAAAGAGCCCTGCCGCAATCAAAAGAGTGGAAATAAGCGAACCTATAAATTCCGGCACCCAGTGGGATAATCCGCCCTCTAATGTGGCACAGTCCGTCATAAGAACCGTTGTCAGGTCGGACAGATCTTTTTTCCCGAAAAAGGACAGGGGGATCTTCCGCAGCTTCTCTGCAAGGGAAAGCCTGCGCACGCCGCTCTCCACATAGGTGGCGAAAAAGGTGGCGTTGTACTGGATATAATAAGTCAGCATAATGAATCCGAGGGCGATGACAAGCCCCACAATGTAAAATGTACTTTTTCCCTCCGGGATGCCCCCATCCAGCAGGTCGCTGATAAGGTTATATAACAGCACCACCGGAACCATCAGGGAAAGGTTATGCAGGATGCAGGCGAAAAACGCCTTTACCATGTCCTTTGCTCCCCTGTCAGACAGGGCAAACGTGTGCTTTAATTTTTCATGCATTTGAAACACCTACCTTCCATTTTGCGGCTTTGTTGTACTGTCTCCACATTTCGGCGTACAAACCGTCTTTGTCCTTAAGCTGACCGTGTGTGCCTGTATCTTCTATCTTCCCGTCTTTGATTACCACAATCCTGTCTGCACCGGTAACCGTGGAAAGCCTGTGGGCGATCATCAGCACAGTCTTTCCCTTTGCAAGCACAGAAAACGCCGCCTGCACCTTTGCCTCGTTGTCTGGGTCGGCAAAAGCGGTCGCCTCGTCCAGTATCAGGATTGGCGCATTTTTCAGCATCACCCTCGCAATGGAAATGCGCTGCTGCTCCCCGCCCGACAGATACACGCCCTTTGCACCTACTACCGTATCCACGCCTTGCGGCAGTTTTTCAAGGATATCATCACACTGTGCGTCGTGGAGGGCTTTCAGTATTTCTTCGCGGGAGGCATCCGGTTTCGCCATCCGCACATTTTCCAAAATGGATGTCTTCATAAGTTTGGAATCCTGAAAGACAAAGGATACCGTATCCATCAGCTCTTCTTTTGGGATATCCTTTACATTGACGCCGCCGATCTTCACGCTGCCGTCTCTTACGTCCCAGAACCTTGCCACGATACTTGCAAGGGTGGTCTTTCCCCCGCCTGACGGTCCTACGAAAGCAACGTGTTCACCCGGTCTGATCGTGAGGGAGATATTTTCCAGCGCATTCCTCTCAGCATCCTTATACCGGAAGGAAACCCCGGAAAGCTCCACGGAATTGTCTTTCGGATGTTTCGGATAATCTGTTTCCGGCAGCGGCTCCATTTCCAGGATACTGTCGATACGGGACATGGCGTCCGCCACGATCAGTTTATTCTCACTGGCATACATGATCTTTGTCAGCGTCAGCGTAATGATCGGCGTAATGATGATATAGTACATCAGATCCAACAGGAATTCGTTTGTCACCCCGCCCGATGTCATCACAAGCGCCGCTGCGACCAGTACCGCAAAAATCCCATTTACCAGCGTGGTGTAGCACATCATCGGGAAGCGCAGGTCTTTCGTATAGGCGATCACCCACTTTTCATAATTGTCGATGGCTTCCTTGAACCGCCGGAAAGAGAACACCGACTGGCCGAAGGTTTTGACCACCGAAATGCCCCTTACATACTCCACCGCCTCATTGGACATCTGCCCCAGAGCGTTGTTGTATTCTTCCATTTTCTTTGCCATGCGCTTTCCCGTCATGACGCTCATAATGACAAACGCCGCCGCAACCGGCAGGAGGCTTAAAAGCCCCAGCCGCCAGTCAAAGATAAGCAGAAGGACGATAAGCCCCACGGGTGTCGCAAGGGCATTCGCCTTGTCGGGGAGCTGGTGGGCAAGATAGGTTTCTGTTGCCGCACTGGATTCATAAACAGTCTTCCTGACTTTGCCGCTTCCGATGCCGTCCATGAACCCCATGGGCAGAGCCACGATGTGGTGCATGGCTTTCGTCCGCATATTCGCCTGCACCCGGAACGCCGCCAGATGGGAACAGATCAGGGCCGCAATATAGATCAGGATCGCCGCCACTGCAAAAACCACTGCCATCCAGCCGTTATGGGACAGGTCCTGCACCTCCCCGTAGTTTGGGGCCGCATCCAAAACTTCTTTGATGACCTTCCAGATGTACACAAACGGGAGCAACGCCACCAAAGCGCTCAGTGCGCTTAAAATCCATGACGCTATGGTCAGGTACTTATAGCCCCCGGCATACTCCAGGAGCCGCTTTAAATTGGATTCTTTTTTCAAAGATAAGACCTCCTTGTATGTTTTCTATGATAAAGGGAACGCTGCAGTCATTCCCTGTTATCCTTATAAAATATCAGTTAGTTTTCGCTAACCTATAAGGAAAATATAATAGAAAGCCCGCAATGCAAACTTTCTATTATCGGCTGTCGGCCGGATTACTGCCCCATCTCGACTGGCGTCTCGATGGAGTTTCTCGTCAAATGCCAATCTGAGCAAGCTCGATTGGCACTTTCCTCGTTATTGTCCCATGATTTTCATCCACCCTGCGGTGTAGAAATCATTTAACTGCTGCAAAAACGCCTTTGCGTCGTCAAAAGGCATCCTATGGAGAACCATTTCAAAAAAGGCGCCTATCATCCCTGTTGCCATGATATGCTCCAGCCTTTCATCAATCTTAGGAGCAGGAGTGCCGAGCTGTTCCAGAACCTTATAATATTTATGGGTAGCCTCCACCTCGATCTCCACCATGTCATCGATCATGGAAGCGTATTTCGTACCCGCCGAACATTTCAGGATCAGGTAAAATTCATCCATATGCTCACAGGAATATGCCAGCAGCTCATTCATACACTCTGATGACATCTTTCCCATCTGCTCCGGCTGCTTTTCCATGGGCAGGCTTTCAAAATATTCATGGGTCTGCTTATAGCGCCCCATCATATATTCATAGGCCGGGTCCACCAATGCCGCGAACAGTTCTTCCTTGCTGTCGTAATAGCCGTAAAATGCCCCGGTAGTCACGCCTGCCGTTTTGACGATATTCCGCAGGGAGGCAGTCTGGAATCCCTTTTCCATAAATTCCGCTTTTGCCGCCGCATGGATCAGCTCCAGTGTGCTTTTTTCCGGCTCACTCATTTGGCCGCACGCCCCTTTCTTTATAACGGTGTTATATATCACTGTTACACAGTATAGTTCAAGCCACAGCTTTTGTCAAGAGGATAAAATAAATTTCATCCGAATGCCCAAATCTGGTCTTAATCTTCCCTGCACTTTTATACCATTTGTAAAGCCAGATACCCTATAAAGCAGAAAAGCCCCTGCCCACACACCATGTGCGTCGGAAGCCTTTTCTGCTTTATAAGCCTTTATGCCTTAATCTCCATCCCGTTCTTAAAGGTGAACCGGATGTCATCCCTGCCGTAGACCGTCGCATAATCCACCAGTGCGTACCATGCGCCCTCGTCGAAGCTGTCCACGGCATCCGGCATTGCTCCCAGCGTATCCACCAGGTTCTGCATCATCTCCCGCTGCGCCTGCTTTGCCACGATCCCGTCCTCCACCTCGCTAAGCCGAGCCTTTGCCCTGTCGAACCGCTCCGCAAGGGCATTATAGCGTTTTTCGTATTCCTTCTGGTTCTGCGCGATGCGGGCGTTCTCGGCAATGCACTGCTGTATCAGCTCCGCCACCACGTTCATCTCCTCCTGCAGGTGCTTTTTCTCCCTGTCCAGCTCATCCGTCCCAAATGCCGCCTCCTTCATCTCCTCAAAGGCTGCCGTGATCTCCGCCCTTTCCCTGCAGAAACTGTTCAGCGCCCTGATAAACAGCGTCTTTATGTTTTCCTCGTCAAGATGGGGCGTGGTGCATTTCTCCCCGCCGTCAAACTTGTGGTTGCACTGCCAGACC
>CAJUQJ010000010.1:0-12080 GCA_910588215.1 uncultured Lachnospiraceae bacterium | reverse complement strand
ATGGGGCGTGGTGCATTTCTCCCCGCCGTCAAACTTGTGGTTGCACTGCCAGACCACCTTCCGGTATTTATCGTTGGAATGCCATACCTTGGAGCCGTACCAGCTCCCGCAGTCCCCGCATTTTATCTTTCCGGAGAAAACGCCTACACAGCTATTCCGGTTCTTCCCCGGCCGCCTCGCCTTCATCAGCGCCTGGACGCTGTCAAAGACGGAAGGCTCTATGATGGCCGGATGGTTCCCCTCCACATAATACTGCGGCACCTCGCCCTCATTGACTTTTTTCTTCTTGGAGAGGAAATCCACCGTGTAGACCTTCTGGAGCAGTGCATCGCCTTTGTATTTCTCGTTGGTGAGGATGGACTCTACCACCGCCTTGCCCCACACCTTCTTGCCGCCTGGAGTCGGTATGCCCTCTTCCGTCAGTATCTTTGCGATCTTATAAGGCGAATGCCCGTGCAGGAACAGTCCGTAGATTTTCCGTACCGTTTCCGCCTGCCTTTCGTTGATGACGAGGTTCCCGTCCTCTCCCCGGTCGTAGCCGAGGAACCTGCCGAACGGGACGCTCACCTTGCCGTCGGCGAACCGTTTCCTCATGCCCCAGGTGCAGTTCTCCGAAATGCTCCGGCTCTCCTCCTGCGCCAGCGAGGACATGATGGTGATGAGCAGCTCGCCCTTGGAATCGAATGTCCAGATGTTCTCCTTCTCAAAATAACACTCGCAGCCGTTCTCCTTCAGCTTCCGGATGGTGGAAAGGCTGTCGACCGTGTTCCTTGCGAACCTTGACACGCTTTTGGTGATGATTAAGTCGATGCGGCCGGCGAGGGCATCCTCCACCATCCGGTTAAAGCCGCTGCGGTGCCGTGTGGAGGTTGCACTGATCCCCTCATCCGAATACAGTTTGACAAACTCCCAGTCCTCCCGGCTCTGTATGTAATTCGTATAGTAATCGCACTGTGCGGCATAGCTGGTCTGCTGGTCCTCCATGTCGGTGGAAACGCGGGCGTAGCCTGCCACCCTCCGCTTCTTCCGGCTGCTGATGGGGTCCGCCGTGAAGCGGTTCCTCGTGGCCGGTATCGTTGTCACGTTCTTTGCCATTTCCTCACCTTCCCTCCATAAAAACGGCACGCAAGGCTCCCGTCCTCCAGCACCATAAGCTCCTGTACCTGTTTTTCAAATTCAGCCCCGTCAAATTCCTCCATGCCCATAAGGTAAGCCGAGATTTTGCGGATGTCCGAATCCTGGAAATCCCGCCCGCCGCATTCCGTCCGAACTTTTGACTTGCCGCTGCACCGCCAGTAGGTGTATTTCCCATAGCAGCAGTATTTGTGGTAGAGATTGCCGCAGGAGGCGCACCGTATCTTCCCGGCAAATTCCTCTGTGGAAGTTGCCTCATGCCTGTTGCTCCGGAGCTTCAGCGTTTCATAAGTTTTGACCGTGCCGTCCTTCAGATGGAAGTCTATGCTCCCCATTTTCTGCACCACCATCCGCTCCAGCGTTTCCTCAAAAAAGCCCTCGTCAAATTCTTCCTGCCCCATAACCTTGCAGAAGATATCCCTTATCTCCGAGTCCGGGTAATTCACGCTGTCGCAGGTCACGCCGTGGCTGCTTTTGGCGCGGCAGTACCAGTAAAGGTGGCCGCCGTCCGCTGTCTGGCTCACCGCCCTGCCGAAGCGCCGCCCGCAGGCCCCGCAGAATATCTTCCCGTCAAAGATGTTTTTCGGACGTTTCCTTACCGGCTTGTCAGGCTTTGGGGGCTTCACCGGCTCCGGCGGAGCCTCCCACGCCTTTGTCTGCCCGTCCAGGAACACCGCCTCAAGGCTGCCGTCCGCAAGGACGGTAAGCCCCCTGACGGATTCCCCGAAAGCCTCTGCGTCAAATTCCTCCATCCCCATTAGACCGGCGCATATTTTCTGGAGCTGTTCTTCAGAATAATTGCGGCTCCGGCAGGTGACGCCTTTTTCTTTCTTCGCCCTGCAGAACCAGCTCACATATTCCCGCCCTTTCACGGTGGCCGAACGCCTCGTATAATGGCATCCGCAGATGCCACATTTTATCTTCCCCGTGAAAGGGTATGCAGGATTTACCAGTGCCGCCCTTCTGATGATCTCATCCTGTGCCTTGTCAAAATCCTCACGGCTGATGATCGCCGTATGGTCGTTTTCCACATAATACTGCGGGAGCTGCCCCTGGTTTTTAATCTTGTTCTTCCGTATAGGGTCTTCGATAAAGCATTTCTGGTACCTGCGGTCGCCAATATAAATTTCGTTGCGCAGGATATAGTTCAGATGGCTGTAGGAAAGGTTATATCCCCTCCATGATTTTATCCCCGCCTCTTCCAGTTCTCTTTTGATCTCCCCAAGCGGCACGCCCGATGTGAACCTCTCGAATATCAGCCTTACGGCTTCCGCCTCTTCCGGCACGATTTCATATTTCCCGCCGTCATAGCTGTATCCGAATACCCGTTTGTTCTTTACCCCGATCTCGCCGGACTGGTACCTTTTCCGGATTCCCCATTTCGAATTTTCCGAAATGCTCCGGCTCTCCTCCTGCGCAAACGAGGCGAGGATGGAGAGCATCAGCTCCCCGTCGCCGGAAAAGGAATGGATGCGCTCCTTTTCAAACCGCACCTCCACCCCGATATCCTTTAAATGCCTGACCGTGGAAAGCAAATCCACCGTGTTCCTCGCAAACCTTGATATGCTCTTGGTCAGCACAATGTCCACCTTCCCCGCCTCGCAGTCCGCAATGAGGCGGAGGAACTCGCTGCGCGCCGCCGTCCCGGTCCCGCTGATCCCGAAATCCGCATACACCCCGGCATATTCCCACTCAGGGTTTGACTGTATCAGCCCGTTATAGTAACTCACCTGTGCGGAAAGGGAATGGGCGAGGCGGTCCGTTTCCATGGACACACGGGCGTAGGCTGCGACTTTCGCCCGCTTCTTCAGAGCCGGTATCTTCGGCTCTATCCTGCTTATCTTCGCCATAAGATCACTCCTTCCGCTACTATACATCACTCTAAAACCGCATTAAGTCAACGGTTTTCCAGCCAGTAATGTACCCGAAATTGGGCGGTATTTTTCCAGCAGTTTTGTATCAATTATGGCTAATACCTCTTCATCAATGACACCCTTTTCCAGCATGGATTTAGCGATGGAAAGCGAGATATAATACAGCTTTTCTGCCCGGAACTGCTCCTCAGTCATCTGCCCCGCCACCTCCAAACCGATGGTTAATATAACAGGCGTGAGAGCAGTATTTCCTTCTGGAATTGCCGTAGGCCGTGAACTCCCTTCCGCATCCGGCGCAGGCATGGATGTAGACCGCTTTTTTGTTCAGCATCTCCGGGTGTTCCTTCCACCATTTCTTCCGGCACTGTGCAGAGCAGAACACCCTTGTCTTCATCCCCTCAGTCTGCACCAACGCCGCCCCGCACTCCTTACAGCGGCTACCGGTCCCCTCCGGCGTTTTCCCCGCCATGTTCCCGGTCAGCCCGTTCCGCCTGCAGAACGCCACCACGGCATCCTTTGTCAGACCGACCTCCTTTGCTATGCTCGCATATCCAAAGCCGCTGTTACGGCGTTTTATGACCACATTTTTCTGTTCTTCCGTCATGAGAACCACCTCCTGCGGAGGCTTATGTATTTTACCCCTGCTTATAAGAAAGCCTCCCATTTCATTGCCACGGCAGAAGGGAAAACTTGAGGGTAAAATAAAAAAACCGCCTTACGGCATCTTATGAGCCGCAGGCTTGTCACTATTCGCTGTTATTCTGTGTCGTTTTATTAAATACCAAAGGCTGTGGCGCAGCAACACAACGCGGAAAAAGCAGCCTGGTTTCCCAGGCTGCTGCCGTATAAGCTATTTATATTCCTGCAGATTACTGTATCTGCCAGCCTTCTGCCTGCTCCCTGACTCTTACAAAATCAAGATATTTTCCTTTCTGATGAATCAGTTCTTCATGCGTGCCTTTCTGGACAATCCTCCCCTCATCCACCACCAGAATCTGGCCAGTATTTTCGATTGTTGCAAGCCTGTGGGCAATCGTGATTAAAGTTTTCCCTTTTGCCAGCTCAGAAATCGCCGCCTGGATCAGATGCTCGTTTTCCGGATCAATGCTTGCTGTCGCTTCATCAAGTATGACAATCGGGGCATTTTTCAAAATAGCGCGGGCAATGGAAATACGCTGCTTTTCTCCGCCGGAAAGCGTACCCCCTCCTTCCCCGATGACAGTATCGTAACCATCCGGGAGCGCTATGATGAACTCATGGCACCGTGCCTTCCTGGCTGCTTCCAGCATTTCCTCCTCTGCTGCGTCCGGCTTTCCGAAACATATATTGTTTCTTATGGTATCGCGGAATAAATAGACATTTTGAAATACCATGGAAATATTGGACAGCAGGCTGTCGCAGGTAAACTCACGCACATCGTGTCCGCCCACCGTGATCTTCCCGGTGTCCACATCATAGAACCTTGCAAGCAGGCTGCAGATCGTAGTCTTTCCACTGCCGGACGGGCCCACGATTGCAGCCGTGCTTCCCTGCGGAATCTGAAAGGAAACATCAGAAAGCACACTCCGTCTGTCATAGCCAAATCCCACACCCTCAAAGGCAATATCATATCGTTCCGGATGGATTCCGCCTGCGTCAGCATCAATAAACTCCGCCTGCTTGATCGTATCCAGCTTATCCATTGCAGCCGCAATGAGCTGCATGGTATGGGCGCCGTTCTGCACCAGCTCCACCCGTGCAAATAAGGTAAAAGAAAAAATTGCCATCATCAGGAAAACCGGGAGCGTCATTCCCCCATGTATGCATAAGTACGCCGATATCAGCACAATCCCCACTGACGCCAGTTTGCAGGAAAGCTGATGCAGTCCATTGCACCACACATAATCAAGTTCTATTTTAATATTGATCCTGCGGTGTTCACAAAACGCATCCTTAATCCCCTGTACAGATACGCCTTCCTGCCCGTATGCCTTTACCACCGCAATGCCCCGGATAAATTCTATCACCGAAGTAATCAATGTATTCTGTGCCTTTTGATGTACGATAGAATTTTTATGGCTGGACAGGCTCATCAGATGCAGGAAGAATGCGGAAAGCATGACACCTGCCAGTGCAATCAGCGCCACCTGCCAGCAAAAAAACAACAGACATAATATCATGGCTGCCACATGAACATACGCCCCGATAATCACATCAGTCATTTTCATTGCATACATCTCGTATACGGAAAGATCCGTTGTGACCGCTCCGGCAATTTCCCCGGTATTGTTTTTGTCAAAAAAGCCAAGGGAAACCCGCTTTAAAATATTTCCAATCTCAATTCTCTCCTGCGCCGTCTTTTCATAGGCAATGCTCTCCTGATAGGTAGCCCGCAGATAGGAAAACAGAAACCTCCCGGCAATGGAAACCACCATAAAACTCAACGCATAAAGCGCCATGACCGGCCTCATTTCCAGTTCTCCCCGGCTGTCCTTTATCATCAGATCCAGAAAATATGCCGTTCCCATGATAGGCAGTGCGGTAAACATGGTCTGCAAAAACGACCACAAAAATCCCAGGTAGAGCCTTTTCTTATATTCTCCTGTCCAACTGATAATCCTCTTCACAGTCTTAAACATTGTAAACGCCCTCCTTTCCCATTTGGTTTGTATCACTATTTCCCGCTGACCAGCTCTTTGCACCAATGTGCGCTTCCCACATCTCTTTATACAGAGGGCAATTCTTAAGCAGTTCTTCCTGCCTGCCATGCGCCTCCACGCTGCCGCATCGCAGCACGATAATATTGTCCGCATTCTTTATGGTGGAAAGCCTGTGGGCAATCACAAGAAGCGTCTTGCCCTTAGCCAGTCTTGCAATGGACGCCTGAAGCTGTGCCTCATTTTCCGGATCGGTGAATGCGGTCGCCTCATCAAGTATGACGATTGGGGCGTTTTTCAAAATAGCACGGGCGATGGCAATCCGCTGCCGTTCACCTCCGGAAAGTTTTCCTCCCGCTTCCCCGGCAAGAGTATCCCATCCTTTGTCCAGTCTGCCGATAAATTCTTCGCACCGTGCCGCCCTTGCCGCCGAAAACACTTCCTCATCAGAAGCGTCCGGTTTTCCCAAACGGATATTCTCAAGCAGGGAGCAATTAAACAGGAAATTATCCTGTGACACAAAGCTCACGATACGGGAAAGCTGTGACAACGGGATATTCCGGATGTCCGTTCCCCCTATGGTTATGTTCCCTCCCGTCACATCCCAAAACCTTGCTATCAGCTTTGCCACAGTGGACTTTCCGCCTCCCGACGGCCCCACCAGTGCGGTGAAGGTTCCCTGCGGCAGTTTTAAGTCGATCCCATGCAGGACATTGCCATCCTGCCCATTATAGGCAAAACTTACCCCATTTAAAGATATCCCATAGCTTTTCAGGGAAACCTCTCCCTTTGCATCGGGAAGCTCTGGAATATCCAGCACTTCATTTACATCACGGATGGCATACTGGATAGACTTAAAATCATTGACTGCAATGTTAAACCAGCTTACCGGGCCGATGATGCTTAAGGATAATATGATCGCCAGGGTAATCTCCGCAGGAGCCATTTCTCCCGACAGATACAAAAGGACACTCACCGGCAGGATGCCAAGCAGTGTGGATGGCAGGATGGCAGCCCCCAGATTCATAAGCCCCCATGTAGAACGGAACCAGTCTAGGGTAAAATTTTTAAAGTTCTTCACGGAATCTGCATACTTCTGATAAGAACCGGTTGACTGGCCAAATGCCTTGATCACCTGGATTCCTTCCGTGTATTCAATAATAACACTGTTCACATGGTTTGATGCCTTCATATATTTGTCATACTGGGAACTGTAATTTTTCATCATGATCCCATATACCAAAGCCCCAACTGGCACACAGGCCAATGCCGCAAGCGCTATCTTGACATTCATCACAAGCAGATAGCAAAAGACGCAGGCCGGGAGAAGGAGATTTGAGATTCCTTCCGGGATCATATGCGCCAATGGCAGTTCGATGGTTTCCACCCGGTCCATGATGATGCTCTTCCACTCTCCCGCTGTTTTTGCAAGCGCGCTTCCAAGAGGCATCCGCATGATCCGCTCCGACAGAGCAAGGCGGATATTCTCCAGAATGTGGTAAGCCGAAATGTGGGAAAACGATGTGGAGAGGGCATGGAAAACCTGTTTTGCCAGATATCCGGCTGCACATAAGCCTATCCACGGCATGATCCCTTCCATCGCAGGCTCCCCCTCAAAGAAAATCAAAATAATGCGGTAAACGCCCAGATAGGGCAAAAGACCTCCTGCAACACTGCATACCGCAAACAGTACAGCAAAAATCATCTTCCACCGGCATTGTCCCGCAAAAGAAAATACCGTTTGAAAGGTTCCTTTTTTATGCTTCATAGCCTGACCTCCTGCCTACAATAGATTGCAGGCTTCGCCAGCAAACCTATTGTCATGAATAAAATAAATGTGTCCCCGCCAAAGGACACATTTATTTTATCATCCCGGCCGCCCGCCTTTCCGCTCCGGTTAGTTTTATCTAATCCAATCAGTCAAAAGTTTTCCGGTACTCGGTAGGCGTAACGCCAAGCACGCTGCGGAAAGCAGACGCAAATTTCCCCGGATTACTGTATCCAACCCTTGCCGCTATGGAAATCACGGAATCCTGGGTATTTTTCAGCATAACAGCCGCGGCATTCATACGGTATTCCCTCATATATGCGGCTACCGAGCATCCATAAACCCCTTTGAAACACTGCTTTAACGAAGTCAGCGGAAATGAAAACTGCTCTGATAATTCCTCAAGGGTATACCAGTTCTCCAGATTTCCCGTCAGCAGGGCGGCAATCTCCTTTACCTTATCCACCTGTGCTTTATAGAAATACGGCCGTTCTTCTCCACCGGCCGGTACATCCAGGGTCTCTAAAAACAGAAGAAGCTCCAGAACCTTTATCTTAAAATAAGGCAGCCTTACCTGTTCCGGCAGATCATACAGTTCCGAAAAAATATGGCTGATCTGCGCCCCTGCCCTCATAATGAAGCTATGATCATCCGGGCAAAATTTGTGCCTCAGCTTCTTTATATCAACGGAAAACCCTTCCATCACATGAAGCAGGGAATCTTCTGCCTCCGCAATGTCAAAACCTATGGTTAACCCATGATAATGGTTCAGTGGAAAAAGGAATTTTGAAGAGTGCTGCTCTCTGGAATTCACCTGCATATCCCCGGATTCCACATAGATGTACCGGTTTCTGTCCACGCACCACTCAATCCGTCCCTCCCTGCAATGGTCAATACAAAATATCTGGGCGCTGGGTTTGAATCCGGAACAGCATTCTTTCATATGGAAATCATTGTACATCAGATAGCAGCCTTTAAATACCTGGTATAAGGTCATAAGCCCCTCGCCGCTGTCGCCCTTTACATGGAAAACCGTGCGGTTTTCATCTTCACGGATTCCCCTTACATTTTCCCCCATTTCCTGTTCCGTAAACCGCATCCGTTTCTGCCTCCTCTCTGCCATTGCCTGTCTTTTTTCCCGCTCCACTCCGGAACGGCTTTACTGCTGTCTCTCCCGGAACTCCGCATGGATCATAAAGCCCATATGGAACGTCCGCATCACCCATGCAAAAATCCTGGTGACAATGCTTTTTCTCCAGCCGCCTTTCAGGTATCCGTCTATGTAATCCCGCTCTGCCACATTCACGATGCGGTCAGACCAGTCCTCCAACTCTTCTTTCGGTTTTTCCAATGAAAAGAAAGATTTCGTCTTATTGCCCGCCATCTTCACTTCCGCATTCACGCCCTTAAGCCCTGCGGTATTGACCGCATCAAAAGTGACCATGCTGCCAGGGAAACGCTCCGCCATGGCGCACAGAAGGCGGCTCACCTGTTCTTTTTCAAAATAGTAAAACAACCCTCCCGCTGTAAACACGATCCCATCATCTGGACGGAAATCAATCCGGTCAAACCATGAGAAATCATTCAGGTCGCAGACCACGTTCCGTTCCAGCTTTCCGGGCGGGATGTGCGTGCCGATACATGAATTTATCTCCAAAGTTGCTCAAAAAAGTCTTTAACACCTCATAGCTTTCCGAACTGACGGCGTGTTCCAACTCGCAGGCATCCGCCGCCGCTGTCTTTTCGTCCACCCCAAGCCCCGTCAGGAGCCTGCAGAACGTGCTGTGCCTCTCGTAGGTGTCCTCGGCAATCCGCTTTCCTTTTTCCGTCAGATGGATTTCGTGAGTATCATCCGCAAACACATACCCTTCCTCCGCCAGCGCTTTAAGCGCCACGGAAACCGTGGGGCGGGACACGCCAAGCTCCCCCGCAATATCCGCACCATGCACTGCTTTTCGTTTGGAAAGCGTATATATGACTTTAAGGTAGTCCTCTACCGATTTTTTCTGCTTCAAATCCGCACCCCCTCCTGTCTTTATCACTGCCTTACTCTTGCCTCGGCATAGGTCAGCTTCAGGCCGCCACTAAATGTTTTCCCACAGGTTATTTCAAACCCATTTCCCTTCAAAAAATCCAGATACCCCTGCTGCGTCCATTTATGGAACACCTTAAACCCGGAAAGCTCCATAATCCGTATCCTCATCCTGCCGGGCAGGCTGCCAGCCGCCGTGAAGGTCGGAGCTATCAAGATGCCGCCCGGTTTTAACACCCGTCTGATCTCCGCCAGGGCTTTTTCCGGTTCCGGCATGATATGCAGCGCATTGGAAATCACTACTGCGTCAAAGGTTCCCGGTGTATAAGGAAGGTTTGTGGCATCCTGCACGGAGAAATGGAGCCGTGAACTGTGCGCTTTCGCCTTTGCCTGCCGTATCATCTCTTCCGAAAAATCCGTTGCTTCCAGCAGTTTCACGCTTCCCGCAATCCGCACGGACAAAAGCCCCGTCCCACAGGCAAGCTCCAGCACGGCCATATCCTTACTCAGTACCTTTTTCATACGGCTCACAATCTGTGCATAGGTTCTGCCATCCCCTGACATCGCAAAATCATACCGCTTCGCCCACCTGTTCCAGAAGCCTTTATTATCTTTTTCTTTCATAATCTTCTCCTCAATTTGCCAAGCTCCGGCGCATTCTCTGCCAGTCTGCGGTATCCAAGCCGTCCTTTTTTCACGGCCCGGTCAGCCAGCCCTCTTCCGTAACGTTTCCGGATGCTACTTTTTATCATTGGCAAAAAAAGAGCCAGTACATTCCATTCTGCTTCATTGCCCGGTGCCTCCTGTTCCAATTCCGTAATATCCATACTTATTTCCTGCACCGGAAAGCCGCCATGCCCTCCACGGTTTTCACCTGCGCTTTCCGGTACATGGACTTCAGCCTCATTTTCAGACTGCCTGCCGTTTCATAAGGCGGCGTAAAATAACCCTTTGGCGTATATATCTTTTCAACAAACCAGTCAGTGCGCTTATTTTCACCCTTTACATAAAAACACCCGCAGAAGATACCTCCCGGTTTCAGGACACGGAATACCTCCCGGTAAGCCGCCTCTTTGTCCGGGAAGGCATGAAAGCCGTTCAGCGACAGCACAAGTTCAAAACTTTCGTCAGGGAAGGGCAACTTCCCCACATCACCCTGCTGAAAATGGACATTTTTAAGCCCCCGTTTTTCTGCCTGCCTCCTTGCACGCTCCATCATGTCCGGGGAGTAGTCCAGGCAGGTGATGTCCGCATCCGGCAGCGTTTCATACACGGGCATACTAAGTACGCCCGTCCCCACCGGCACCTCCAGCATCCTGCCGCCAAAGCCCTGCGGTATGCCCGAAAGCGCAAGCTCCAGATAACGGTCGTTTTTCCTTTTATTCATGTTCCATACCAGCTTACAGACTGCCTTACCTGGCAGCGTGGAGCAGGTTATCATCCCGTCATAGAATGTCCCCTCTCCTCCAAGGCTCTTGTATGCGTTTTTGATCTCATCATGCCTGCTCATTTTCCTCATCCTCCATTCTTTTATCCCAGCGCCATCATGACCGTAAACCCTGCCGCAAACAGGACGGTCCCCACGTTGGAGTGCTTCCCTTCCGACATTTCCGGAATCAGCTCCTCCACGACCACATAGACCATGGCCCCGGCCGCAAAGCTCAGAAGATACGGCAGGAGCGGAACTACAAAGCCCGCCGCAAGTATGGTCAGTGCCGCGCCCACCGGCTCCACTGCGCCGGAAAGCGTACCGTAAAGGAACGCCCTTCCCTTGCTGACGCCCTCCGCCCGCAGGGGCATGGAGATGATAGCACCTTCCGGAAAATTCTGTATCGCGATCCCAAGGGAAAGTGCCAGCGCACCCATGGCGGTGATCCCGGCATCCCCGGAAAGCCACCCGGCATAGACCACGCCCACCGCCATGCCTTCCGGCAGGTTGTGGAGCGTCACCGCCAGTACCAATAAGACCTGCTTCTGCAGGCTGCTTTTTGGCCCCTCCGCCTTGCTGCTGTTCATGTGGAGATGGGGGACTGCCCGGTCAAGCAGCAGAAGGAACAAGATACCGAGCCAGAAACCCGCTGCAGCAGGGAGGAACGACAGCTTCCCCATAGGCTCCGACTGTTCCATTGCCGGAATCAGCAGGCTCCAGACAGATGCCGCCACCATGACGCCCGCCGCAAAGCCCGTCAGCGCCCTCTGCACCATTTGGTTCAGCCTGTTTTTCATGAACAGCACACAGGCAGAGCCGAGCGTCGTTCCAAGGAACGGTATCAGGATGCCCTGAAACACTTCCGTCTGCATGGCGTCACCTCCCGTACCTTCTGAACAGCCCTTTCTTCTCATACGGCTCACTGCTTACGGATACGGCATCGTATCCCGCCTTTGCCACCACGCTTTTCAGTTCCTGCTCCGGGATGTCTTTCTCCGCAAGGATGACCGTCTGCTTCTTTGTATGGGAGCTTGCCACTTTCTTTACCTGAAAGGCATTCCTTACAGCCTCGTTGATATGCGCCTCGCACATACCGCAGGCCATTCCTTCTATTCCCACTGTTATCTTCACCATAAGATGTCCTCCTCGCTCTCCTAAGTCAGTACCACCAGCTCTGCTGGTGGTTTGCTATAACCCCTCCGGGGTC
>CAJUQJ010000009.1 GCA_910588215.1 uncultured Lachnospiraceae bacterium | reverse complement strand
TGGAATGGGTTGGATGCGTTACAGTTTGCGGCCGGTTAGGCCGTGAACTGTAACACCTGATTTAAGATTCTTTGTGAAAAAGCATTAACCCTCTTTACATTTTCGTGCACTTGTCGTAGAATACGAATAAGCAGATCTGTGAAACAAATACATTTTCATAACACGTTGACGAGAAGAGTAGGATGTGGAACGTAACAGAGAGAGACGCCCAGTGCTGCAAGCGTCTTTGCCGGAAGCATTTGAAAACTAACTCCGAGTGGCCCTAATCCGGTCCGTTGACTTACGTTACAGTCGAATGAGAGGTTTCGGTAAGTCGTTATCAGCGCACGGAACAAGCGAGGTGGAACCGCGTAAAGTAGATACGTCCTCTGCATTGTCGTACTGGCAGTGCAGGGGATTTTTTATCGTACTGCGGCGGAACGGGATCATGTCGCTGGATCGACCCGCTGCAGGCGGTAATTAAATTTCAAATTTGACGCGCAGCTTTTGCAAAAAACTGCTTCGGAATGGAGGAAAATATGATGATAACGGAATTAAAGCAGAGGGCTGTTGATCTTACGAAAGGCGAACTGACGGTTAGTAAAGTGGATTTTATCCTGATCAGTGCGATCCTGTTGCTTGCGGGGATCTGTATCGGGTTGCTGACGGCACCGTTAACACATGGAATCAGCCTGTTCAGCAATAATGGGAATTATAACGGAAATAATTGTGGGAACACTGAGATGACGGATGACAGTAGTGAGGAGTGCTGATAATAGAGAGTAAAGCGCCGAGAGTAAAGTATGGCTGATCTGGGAAAGTTCGGGTGGAAAAGGAGCGTTTCATTAGTATTAAGAGTGTAGAAAAGTAAAGGAGAGAAGAGCATGAAAATTACATTGAAAGATGGATCGAGTAAAGAATACGCACAGGCGATGAGTATCTATGACATTGCCCATGATATTTCGGAGGGACTGGCCAGAGTGGCCTGTGCCGGCGAGGTGGACGGTGCCGTGGAGGATCTGCGGACAGTGATCGATAAGGATTGCAGTCTGAATATCCTGACAGCCAATGATGCGGAGGGGCTGAGGGTCATTCGACATACGGCATCCCATATTTTGGCGGAAGCGGTAAAAAGGCTTTTTCCGGAGGCCAAGGTGACGATCGGGCCGGCCATCGAGGATGGATTCTACTATGATTTTGATGCGGCGCCTTTTTCCAGAGAAGATCTGGATAGGCTGGAAGCGGAGATGAAGAAGATCATTAAGGAAGGCCATAAGATTGAGCGGTTTACTTTACCAAGAGCAGAAGCGATCAAATTCATGGAAGAAAAGGGAGAGCCTTACAAAGTGGAGTTGATCGAAGATCTGTCGGAGGATGCGGAGATTTCCTTCTATGACCAGGGCGGCTTCGTGGATCTGTGCGCAGGCCCGCACTTGATGAGTACGAAGAATATCAAAGCTTACAAACTGATATCCTCATCCATGGCGTATTGGCGGGGTGATTCCGATAAGGCGCAGCTGCAGCGTATCTATGGTACGGCATTCCAGAAGAAGGAGGAACTGGAAGCGCATCTGGAGCACCTGGAAGACATCAAACGCCGCGATCACAATAAGCTGGGGCGGGAGATGGAGCTCTTCACCACTGTGGATGTGATCGGACAGGGATTGCCGCTTCTTCTGCCCAGAGGTACGAAGATGGTGATGAAGCTGCAGCGCTGGATCGAGGATCTGGAGGACAAGGAGTGGGGCTACGTGCGGACGAAGACACCGTTGATGGCGAAGAGCGACCTGTATAAAATGTCTGGCCACTGGGATCACTATAAGGAAGGCATGTTTGTGCTGGGTGATGAGGAGAAAGACAAGGAGGTGTTCGCCCTTCGTCCCATGACCTGTCCGTTCCAGTATTACTGTTATAAAAACACTCAGCATTCTTACCGGGATCTGCCGATCCGTTATGGTGAGACTTCTACTCTTTTCAGGAATGAGGATTCGGGAGAGATGCACGGCCTGACTCGTGTGCGCCAGTTCACGATCTCCGAGGGACATCTGGTGGTGAGACCTGATCAGATGGTAGAGGAGTTTAAGGGTTGTATCGCTCTGGCCAAGTATGTTATGTCAACCTTAGGGCTTTTAGACGATATTACATGGCATCTGTCAAAATGGGATCCGGAAAACCCGGGCAAATACATCGGAGAACCCGAGGTGTGGAACGAGACAGAGGAGCATATCCGTAATATCCTGACAGAACTCGACCTGCCTTTCGTGGAGGATGTGGGGGAAGCCGCGTTCTACGGACCGAAGGTGGATATCAATGCCAAGAATGTATACGGCAAAGAGGATACGATGATCACGATCCAGTGGGATGCGTTGCTGGCGGAGCAATTCGATATGTATTTTATAGACCAGAACGGCGATAAGGTGCGTCCTTGCATTATCCATAGGACATCGCTGGGCTGCTATGAGAGGACGCTGGCATGGCTGATCGAGAAATATGCAGGCAAGTTCCCGACCTGGCTTTGTCCGGAACAGGTACGCATTCTGCCGATCTCTGAGAAATATGAGGATTATGCTGAGGAAGTGCGCAAGGAACTGGCGCGGAACGATATCGATGTGACCTGCGATAACCGCTCCGAGAAGATTGGCTTTAAGATCAGGGAGGCGAGACTTTCCAAGGTGCCGTATATGCTGGTGGTGGGCGCCCAGGAGGCAGAGGAAAAGACTGTTTCCGTAAGAAGCCGTTATGCAGGAGATGAAGGCGTGAAGCCGCTGCAGGCGTTTATCGACCAGATCTGTAAGGAGATTCGGACGAAGGAGATCAGACCGGAAATGCCCCAGGATGAGAAGAAATAAAGGGACACGGGTATGGAGCGTAAAGTAACGTTAATAAAGAAACGCCGCGTGGCGGGCATGGATATCCTGGGATATATTCTGCTCGGCATCAGTGTGGTCCTGCTTGGCAAAAGCCTGGTGCTGTGCTTCAGTAATGATATCTGGTACGACGAGCTGTTTACCGTGGGAATGATCGGACATTCCTACGGTGAACTGGTGGAGCTGACGGCGCGGGATGTTCATCCGCCTCTGTATTATATGATCACCAAAGGATTTGTGGATTTATGTAAACTTATCCTGCCAGGTGTGAGTACTGTTGCGGCAGCAAAGATGGTTTCGGTGTTTCCATACTTTGTTCTGTTGGTTTACAGTGTGACTTTTATACGAAGAAGATTCAGTATTTTTGTCGGCGGCCTGTTTCTGTTCTGTGCAGTCGCCATGCCGCAGCTTAGCGGATATACGGTGGAGATGCGGATGTACAGCTGGGCGCTTCTGTTTGTGACGGCGGCTTTTCTGCATGGATACGGGACAGTGTATGTACCGCACGACAAGGCGGCAGAGGAGGAGGATGGCGGCTATGGCACGAAGGGTGCTTCCGGGAAAGACGGCGTGCAGAGAATGCATGGCGGTGCTATGGTCTGTTATAGCCTGGCGGCGGCTTATACCCAGTATTTCGCAGCAGTGGCGGCGGCGATGGTCTATCTGTATGTGCTGGTCGAGCTGCTGCGCAGAGACAGGAGAAGAATCCGCGAATGGGTTCTCTGGGTGGTAGTCTCGGCAGCCGCTTATGCGCCCTGGCTTTTTGTTCTGTACCGGCAGGTAACGGCAGTCAATGCCAACTATTGGATCCTGCCGCTTAGCTGGCGGAGCCTGGGCGGATGCGTTAAGTTTTTGATGAAACCCGCGTTTACGAATGCAGTTCTGAGTGTAGTGCTGGCTGTCGTGATGACCGGACTTTATACGGTAGTAGTCTTGTATAGTGTGGCATGTATGACAAAACTCTTCCATAAGGGGAGAGAAAAGGACGGAGAACTTGATAACTCATTGGCAGGAGAGGAGATTTCACCGCGGGAAGATTTTTCTGTGGGGATAGGTGTCTGGGCGCAGGAGAATGCTTTGGCCCGGGCAATTTTTGTAGCGGCGGGTGTTGGTGTACTGGCAGGGCTTGTACTGTTTGGTTTTGCCGCTTCCATGCTTTTGCGGCCGATCTTTGTATACCGCTACATGCTTCCGGCGATGGGGTGCTTTTGGCTGAGCTTTGCGGTGGGGCTGGATAGCTGCAGCAGAAGTAGAAGAAGGATGCAGACTGGCATTGTGATGGGCATCACGATTTTTATCTTACTCATCGGGCTGCGTGATTATCGCGCCTTTATGGGCGAGGAGGAATATAAGATCCGACTGATGCAAGAGACGGAAGAAGCGCTGTCGCTCATTATGCCGGAGGATGTTGTTCTTTATAATTTTGACCAGGTGCAGGCAGTGACGGCCTATTATCTGCCGGAGACGATAGACAGCTTCCTCTGGTGCGGGACGCCGGAAATACTGATCCAGGAGATCATCAGACCGTTTGATATTCTGGAGGATACCGAGACTTTGAAGAACTGGTGTCAAAAGGGACGCACAGTTTGGTTCCTCGGCAGCTTTAATAGCCGGGATGCCGTTGTGGAGGAGTGGGAGGCAAACGGACTGCAGGTAGAGGAGATGGGAAGCTATCTTCTGGAAAGATACTGGTTTAATCTGTATAGGATTTCTATTTAAGGCCATAATAATAGCGTGAGAAGAACTTCTAGACTTGCAGAGCAAGTCATCTTGTAACAAAGGCTGCCTTGCGAAGAAGTTCCGGATTTGCTCTGCAGATCATTCTCACATCATAGAATGCCTGAAATGCGGTATTCTCCCAGACAGGCTTGCTTGTCTTTGGAGATGAGATGCCGAAAGCGGCATGGCAGAAAACATGTGGCGGTATGCCAAAAGCAGGAGGTTATTATGGCAGAATTGAAATGTGGTGTGGAAAACTGTTCTTACAATAAGGATAAGTGCTGCTGCAAAGGGGATATCATGGTAGGCGGCAAACACGCGGATTGTTGTAACGATACATGCTGTGAGAGCTTTGCGCAGAAGAGAGATGATTCCTATACCAGTTCCCTGGAGCATCCCTGCAGGACGATCAGTATTGATTGCGAAGCAGTCAAATGTGTGTATAATAGTAACTACAAGTGCCACGCGGAGCACGTGGACATCAAAGGCGGCGGCGCGAACAGCAGTGCCGGGACAGAGTGTTCTACCTTTAAGGAAATGTAGATCGTTCTCGCAGCAGGCGGGGTCTTTGTAGTGTAGAAGAATGAAGAGCAGTAGAAGTAGATGGCGTTGTCTGCGGCAGCCGTTTATGGCCTGCCGCGGGCTGCAAAAATACAACCACTTATATGCAGGCAAAACGCGGTCAGTGACTTTTGACTCCGTATCATAGAATTGAATTGTATATCATAGGATCGCTGAAAAGGCGGTAGGAGGAAAGTGTGAAGAGAGGAAAGCAAAGGCATTTTCCACTGTTTCTGGCAGGAGCGTGTACAGTGCTGCTTCTGACGGGGTGCGGTGAGAAGGAGTTGGTACATACAGGTACGGATACGAAGAACGAAGAAGCGGCAGAGACAGAACAGGAAAAAGCCCTCGAAGTGACGGAGCAGACAGCGGGAGAAGCGGAAGCAGCGGAAGGAAAATCCGCCAAAGAGGCTTTACAGCAATCCGGGCCGTGGAATAAGGAATCGCGGGAGCGGGTGGAGATTGAAGAAGAGACTCGCAGGGAGCTGACAGAGGAACTGCTGGAAGAAGAGAATATGGATACCTCGGTGATGGAGGATGGCCGTTCTACCACCGGATGCAGCTTTGATATCCCGGAAGGGTTTGCGGAGTCAGAGGAAGTGGCTAATCTGTATGTGCGGAAGCGCTATCCGATCGATGCATCCACGATCTATTACGCGGTGATGGAAGAGGATATCGCATTACAGCTTTTGACGGAGGAAGTTTTTGCGCAGCAGATGGAGGAAGATCTGTTTACAGCCTACAATGAGGATGTGGACGTAAGCGTTGACAGTTTTGAGCACATTGAGATCAGCGGTTATCCGGCTTTCCGTATCCAGTGCCATTATACGGTGAGCGGTGTGGAGATCACCCAGCTGCAGTATGCCATCAATGCGGATAGAAGCTATATGGTCACCTATTCGCAGACCAGCGACTATGATTATATGGAGCTGTATGAAGCCAGTGCAGATACGATCGAAGTGAAGTAGAGTTACTATTCAAGGTGCCCTGCACCTTGCTGCATGGGCATTGAGTATGTAGTATTCGCCGATAACTTTACGAAGTAGAAGAGTAAACAGAAGAAAATATAAAATTACAGTTGACATAGCCTAGATCTTGTGTTATCTTATTAAAGATGCGATAGCATAGAACTGACAATCAAGCAGAGTGTCCACTCTCACCTTGCAACGATAGGGTTCGCAAGTGTTCATATTTCAGGATTTACGTTGTAATGTCGACCATTATGGTAGAGTAGATACAGCAGCGTGATCTATTTGAGATGAACTGATAAGTGGATAGATATGCTATCCACTTTATTTTTTATGGGTATGGAGGGTAGAACCATTAGCGATTTATTCATTAACGAACAGATTAGAGACAGAGAAGTGCGCGTGATCGGAGTAAACGGGGAGCAGCTTGGCGTTATGCCGACCAGAGATGCCATGAAACTGGCAGAGGAAGCAGGGGTGGATCTGGTGAAGATTGCACCTACGGCAAAGCCGCCCGTCTGCAAGATCGTAGATTACGGCAAGTTCAAGTATGAACAGACGAGGAAAGAGAAGGAAGCCAGGAAGAAACAGAAGACCGTCGAGATCAAGGAGATTCGTCTGTCTCCTAATATCGACACTAACGACCTGAATACGAAGGTGAATGCTGCCAGGAAATTCATCAGTAAGGGTGATCGAGTGAAGATCACACTTCGCTTCCGTGGACGTGAGATGGCGCATATGAACAACAGTAAGCACATCCTGGACGATATTGCACAGGCGCTTTCTGATATTGCGGTGGTGGATAAGGCGCCGAAGGTGGAAGGCCGGAGTATGAGCATGTTTTTGGCTGAGAAGCGATAGCTGCTTAGTTGAAATAGAATGATATCTTAGTTTGTTATCTCAGACTGATATCCCATAATTGAAGAATATAGCATAGGAGGAATGTTAACATGCCAAAAATGAAGACAAGCAGAGCGGCTGCAAAACGTTTTAAAGTAACCGGAACAGGTAAACTGAAAAGAAATAAAGCTTATAAACGCCATATCTTAACGAAGAAAAGTGCTAAGACCAAGAGAAATCTTAGAAAACCTGCTATGACGGATGCGACGAATGTTAAGAATATGAAGAAGATTTTACCGTATCTGTAAGAACTGAATTTGAAGTCATAAGGAGGAAAATAGACATGGCAAGAATTAAAGGCGGTGTAAACGCTAAGAAAAAACATAACAGAGTATTAAAGCTTGCGAAAGGATACAGAGGCGCAAGATCTAAACAGTATAGAGTAGCGAAGCAGTCCGTAATGAGAGCACTGACATCTTCCTATGCAGGAAGAAAAGAAAGAAAGCGTCAGTTCAGACAGTTGTGGATCGCACGTATTAATGCAGCGGCGAGAATGAATGGGTTGTCTTACAGCAAATTTATGTATGGCCTGAAGAATGCCGGTGTTGAGATGAACAGAAAGATGCTGGCAGAGATGGCTGTCAATGATGCAGCAGGGTTTACTTCTCTGGCAGAGCTTGCAAAGGCTAATCTGAAATAGGACAGATGACCAGGATCTGAATAAAGGAAAATGCGGAAGAGATGGGATGAGAAGTTCTGTCTCTTCTTTCAATAGGAAGCAGAAAAGTTCGGAGGAAGAAGACATGGGTGTATTAGATGGGTTGAAACCGGCAGGCGTGTTTCACTTTTTTGAGGAGATCAGCCGTATTCCGCGGGGATCCGGCAACGAAAAGCAGATCAGCGACTATCTGAAAAAGTTTGCCGTGGATCGCGGCTATACTTGTATCCAGGATGAGCTTAACAATATTATCATCATAAAGGAGGCGACACCCGGTTACGAACAGGAAGCGCCTTATATCCTGCAGGGGCATATGGATATGGTCGCTGTGAAGACACCGGACTGTGATATGGATCTGCGAAAAGACCCTCTTCGACTGCGTGTAAGGGATGGCAGAATCAGTGCGGAAGGGACAAGCCTGGGAGGAGACGACGGGATTGCGGTCGCCTATATTCTGGCGCTGCTGGACGCAAAGGATATCAGCCATCCCCGCCTGGAAATGGTGGTAACCACCGAGGAGGAGACGGGACTTACAGGAGCGCATGGCATAGATCTTTCCATGCTGCAGGGCAGACAGCTGATCAATCTTGACAATGAGGAGGAAGGCGTTATCATCACAAGCTGTGCCGGCGGTGCCAGAGTGGATGTGGAGATACCTTTGCAGTGGGAAGCAATGCCGGCGGAAGGCGATTGCATTCTGGAAGTCAAGGTTCAGGGACTGCAGGGCGGCCATTCTGGTGGAGAGATTCATAAGGGCAGAGGAAATGCCAACTGTCTGCTGGGCCGCATTCTGATGGCAGCAGCGAAGGAGGGGGCAGTCCGTCTTTCCATGCTGCAGGGCGGCCAGGCTGATAATGCGATTCCGCGGACGGCAGGCGCAGTGCTGGCGGTTGCATCGCAAGAGTGTAAGCAAGTACTCGACTGTATTGAGAAAGAGGCAGGTAAGATCAAAGAGGAATTGAAGGCTACAGACCCCGGGTTTTGTGCGGTATGTACGGAAAAACAATACCATAATGGCAGACAAATACAAGTGAGCAAATGCCTGACAGCGGCATGTACGAAACAAGCATTGTCCTGTTTGACATCACTGCCCAACGGTATTATCGCCATGAGCCAGGATGTGGACGGGCTGGTGCAGACATCTCTCAATCTGGGTATTATGGTGCTCGGACAGGAGAAGCTGCAGCTTGGCTATGCGGTGAGAAGTTCCATTGACCAGGAAAAAGAAGAACTGTGTCAACGGATGTGTGAGATTGCCGGAAAGACAGGGGCGGCAGTGCAGGTGAGGAGTGCTTATCCGGGTTGGGCATACCGCAAGGAGTCGCCGCTGCGTGACAGGCTGGCTGCAGTCTATGAGAGGATATATGGTCATAAACCGCAGCTGCAGGCGATCCATGCGGGATTGGAATGCGGCCTGTTGACGGCTAAGATTCCGGGGCTTGACTGTGTTTCCATCGGGCCGGATATGGCTGATGTACACACCACCGAGGAAAGTCTCAGCATAGAGTCGGTGGGCAGAATGTGGGAATATCTGCTGGTGGTTCTGGCGGAGAGATAAGAGAGAAAAAGGATAAAAGGGACATCGATTTAGACGATGAGAGGTTTGCGATGAAAGGGTATGAGCACCAGACACAGTATTATGAGACGGATCAGATGGGGATTATCCATCATTCTAACTATATCAGGTGGTTTGAATCTGCACGGATCTGGTATATGAAGGAAATTGGGATTGATTATGCCGATATGGAGAGACAGGGGATCATCAGCCCTGTTCTGGAAGTGCACTGTGTTTACAAGTCCATGGTGCATTTCGGTGATGTGGTGGAGATTTTGCCAAAAGTTGAGAAGTACAACGGTGTAACACTGGAGTTGTCTTACAGTGTTCTGGATCAGGTGTCGGGAGAACTGAGGACCACGGGAAGCAGCAGACATTGTTTCCTGAACAGGGAGGGCAGACCGCTCTCCCTGAAGAAGGAAAGTCCGTTGTTTGATGAGGCATTTAGAAAGGCTCTGGCAGTAGATCGGAGCCTACCGGAATAGCCTCTGGAATAGTTCGGCACGGCAGCGGCAGAAGCGATGAGGACAGATAAGAGCAGCCGATAAAAGAGCACAAAAAAGCACCGCTTATATTCTCTATAAACGGTGCTTGGGTATCGGAATGACAAGACTCGAACTTGCGACCTCTACTTCCCTAAAGTAGCGCTCTACCACCTGAGCCACATCCCGAAAGCATTTACAATTATACCCAATCAGTAAAGAAAATGCAAGACTTATTTCAAAAAAAATTCCACCTGTGCGGTTGGACGCTTCAAAGAGCATCCAACCGCACAGGTGGAGAATTTTGCAGGTAACAGTCCTGTTACTTTTGACAGAGAGGGGAGCGACTTTGTTAGAAAAAGATACATTTCACCCATTGAATTATATTATGAAGGAAGAGTATTCCGGCAGTATGGAGGGGATGCGCTACATGCTCAAAAGGAGCAGGAGCGGCGAGGAGGATATCATCAGGGTGACAATCTGGCCGGAGCCTTTCAACCTGCTTAGAACACCAGACGACCTAAAGGAGACTTTGGATGTGCCATTGACGGCGGAAGGGGTGGATCAGGCAAGACTATGGATTAATGAGCAGTATGAGAGCCGTCGGGATCATTGGTTAGAAAGTCTGCGCCGCTCATGGATAGAATGATTTACATAAATATTTTAGAAAATTGTAGAAATTGTCAAAAAAGCTTGATTTTATTGTGTTGTATAGTATATAATTGCCATATAAGTTAACATAAAGCTATTCATAAGCTGACAATGAAGACTGTGCCGGTCAAGAGACACACAGGAGACATAAATTAGTTTTATGGGGGAAGGGACATGGCAGCACTTAATTTTAACGCACTGTTTTTTAATCATGAGATTCCGTTTTGTAAAGTATATGGTATGGAGAGTAAGGATAAGCTGGAGAAGCTGTTGGTGACGAACCGTATCTCCTTCTTTATTGAGTGGCAAGAGAAAAGGCTGTGGGACAGATTATTCTGCGAGATCCATCCGGAGAAAAGTGTCTTCACGATCCGAATCAATGAGGCGGACAGTTTGCTGGCAAAAGATCTGGTGGAGGGTATGGACAGCGTGAAGCTGGGTGTAGTATAAGGCCGTCGCCATAAGGCTTTCGTATGAATATGTTGAAGTAGGAGAATCCTGCAGGCAGGATTCTTTTTTGTGATATGGGGTGCTTTAAGGGGAAAGCATCAGACCATCGGAAGACAGGGAACTTGAAGGAAGGAGAGAACAGTGAGACAGAATGAGAAACCTATACGGTCAAAAATGTGCCCCGTGGCGAAGAAATGCGGCGGGTGTCAGTATCTTGACTTACCCTATACGGAACAGCTTAAGGTGAAACAGAAAACGGTTGAGAAGCTTTTAAAGCCCTACGGCAGAGTGAACCGGATCATCGGTATGGAGGAGCCGGCACACTACCGCAATAAGGTTCATGCCGTCTTTGATTTCCAGAAAGGCAGAGGAATCGTATCAGGGATCTATCAGAAAGGTACGCATTACGTTGTACCGGTAGAAGAATGCCTGCTGGAAGACCGCAGTGCGGATGCGATCATCGCTTCTGTCCGGCAGCTGGCAAAGTCATTTAAGTTAAAAACCTACGATGAGGACACCGGGTATGGCCTGCTGCGGCATGTACTCGTGCGGGTAGGACAAGCTACGGGACAGATCATGGTGGTGCTTGTTCTTGGATCTCCGGTGCTGCCTTCTAAGAGAAATTTTGTAAATGCGTTATGTAAACTGCACCCTGAGATCACTACAATCCTGCTGAATGTGAATAACAAGCGGACAAGTATGGTGCTGGGGGAAAAGGAGCAGGTGCTTTACGGCAAAGGTTATATAGAGGATATCCTGTGCGGCAGAACGTTCCGTATCTCTTCTAAGTCCTTTTATCAGGTTAATGCGGCGCAGACGGAAAAGTTGTATGGAAAGGCGATAGAATATGCGGCTCTGAAAGGGCGGGAGACTGTGATCGATGCCTATTGTGGTATTGGCACGATTGGGCTGGCGGCCGCAGATCATGTGAAGAAGGTGATTGGTGTAGAGTTGAATCAGACTGCGGTGAGGGATGCAGTGTTCAATGCCAAACGCAATGGGATCAGAAATGCCGACTTTTATCAGAATGATGCGGGTAGATTTATGGTGCAGCTTGCCGAAGCGGGAGAGAAAGTGGATGTGGTCTTTATGGATCCGCCCAGGAGCGGCAGCACGGAAGAGTTTCTGGATGCTGTATTGCGTCTCGGACCGGCAAGGATCGTCTACATCTCTTGTAATCCGGAGACGCTGGCAAGAGACCTGAAATATCTGACAAGTGGAGGAAAGCAGCAAAAGGAGAAGGTCAAACCGGAACGAAAGAGCGGATACCAGGTGGTGGAGATGACACCGGTAGACATGTTTCCGTTTACGGATGACGTTGAGACTGTGTGCTTATTGTCCAAACTAAATGTCGAGCATCATATTGAGGTGGAATTGAATTTGGATGAGATGGATTTGACGGCTGCGGAGAGCAAGGCGACCTATGAAGAAATTAAGGCGTATGTGAAAGAGAAGACGGGTCTGCAAGTCAGCAATCTCTATATTGCACAGGTGAAGCGGAAGTGTGGGATTGTGGAAAGAGTAAATTATAATTTGCCGAAGTCTGAAGATTACAGACAGCCGAAATGCCCACCAGAAAAAGAGAAGGCTATCATAGAGGCATTAAGACATTTTTGGATGATATAGGATTTCCTTAAATGTCATAATTGCATATCTGAAATTACTAAAGAAGTAATGGATGAGAGCGTGAATTAAAACAATAATTTGATATAGTAAATCTTTCAGAAGTAATATTGGTTAAGGTCATTATTTAGGAGTAAACGAAAGATGGATTTTATGGGTAATATGTTTGAAAATGAAAGAACGAAAGATGATATTTCAGAGATTGTCAATAAGATATCAAATTATGATATTTTTGATTTCATTGCGAGAATATCGGGTTTAAATTTGATGTCTGAAAATCAAAACAAATCAGTCTTGCTTGATACGTTAATCCAATATGTGTTGGCAAAAGAAGAGTCGGACTATGTTTCAAAAAGCAAGATAAGTGCAGGAAAATTTAAATCCATAATAAATGAATTAAATTCAACAAATTTAAGCCTATCTATAGATCCTTGCGAGAATGTATTTATTCAAAATGTAATGATGGGTTCAAACTATAGGGTTTTTAATGGAATAGATTTAACTCCTGCGCATAATTTGCAGGCTCTTATAAGAGTATTGTTTCAGTATCAGAATACGTTCCATGAAGAATATTTAAGAAAAGTATATAGACTTTTTTCGTTAATATTGGGAATATCCGAGGAAATAGTTAGAAGTTTAAATATTGATTTGCATAATGTAAAATATGATGAACAAAGAATGGTGATTTTGCCGTCAAGTGAAGCTATAAATTGTTTTGCTGAAAAAATAGTATATCCTTTAGATAAAGTAAAAGGATACATAGCTGAATATTTTGAAATAGAGGAAATTGTTATTGGGTTTGGAGTAAATGACACAGGTGATTTAGATAATAGACCTTTTTACCAAAAGCCATTTCTTATTAATCCGAAAGATAATACAATAATTATTCTTAATGTGTCTTTATTACCTGCTTTTGCATTTTATAAGGCTATAGAATGGGCAGAAGAATATAACTTAAAAAAAGATGTAATAAATAGGTATAATGACTATTTATGGTTAGAATCAAAAAGAACATTGGATAAACTAGGACACAAAAAGATAAAAGAAAGAACTTTAGGATTGGAATGCATATCACTTGATTACTATAAAGAAATGATTGCTACAATATACAATAATCAGTTAATGATTGTAATTTTTTTATGTGATGATGGATTTCAGTATCCGGAAAAAGGTATACATGTTTATTATCCAGATGAGCGCCATAACAATATATTTCAGGAGAGAATAAATTATTTTGGTGAAAAGATTAAAGAGTCAGGAACGCCTAATGAGGACTGGTATGTATTGATTATTACGAATAGCTTTGGTCGTATAATAGGATTTGGAGTAGAACACATGCCATTCTGCTATAAAGCAATTCGTTTAAATCCATTCGAGTTACATTGTATTAGTATTAAGGAACGTAATGTTGCAAATTTTTTTCCCCGATATATTCGGGCTAAAAGTCAGATAAATACGATGATGTCAGATGTATTTTCTGAATTAAATTCGGTATGTATTTATACAAGTAATAATTATACTTTTTATATGTCGGATGATGTAAGCATGGATGAAATGAATATATATATAGCTCCAGGCGATTCTGTTGAATATATTTCAGAGGCATTGAAAGAGGAAAATAGAATTTTAATAGATTCATATATTGATGGTGAAAAAGCTGAAGTTATATATACAGATAAATTAAGAAGTATTTATGTTGAAGATGATTTGTTTCTCGAAAAACAGGTTGCTTATTGTGTGGCTTTTGACAATGTGAAAATATGGATTACTACGGATGAAATTCAGAGCTTTGAAGAGATAAATATCTATTTTTCATTAGTAGATGCAATCTCATATTGGCTGGCAGAATGTAAACAAATTATTGAACTGTTCGATTTGTTCTATTATGTATATGTTTTTAATATTTCATTAACAGGAAAGCCTAAAGAGTATTATTATGAAAGAAATATGGTCGTACCATATTCAGAATGCATAGGAACAGAAATAAATAAAAATCATATTTTTCTTAAGTGGACATCAGAAGCGTTTGGAAATTTAAATCAAACTACTAATATACAAGAAAAAGATCTGTGCATATTCTTATTTGAAATATTAAATGACTTGTCATATGAGCATTGTAATTACAAAGTGGTATTGGATGGAATATTTAGTGATCCGTTGAAAAAGAAATTTTTTTCGTTTGCGTATGAAAATAAACCATACTTAAAACCTGTAGAACTGGGTAATAATCGCAAAATACGTGAAGAGGATGAGGATTATTTAGCCGGAACAATTGGAAAAGAGCTTCTTCAAAGTGGTAATTGGGAAATAGGTATTGTTCCAGAAGAAAAACGAAATGAAGTTTCACATGCGGTCGTTGATTGGCTTTATAATAGGTTACAGACAAAAGTGGCGGAACTTTCGACGGATAATATAATTGAAATGATTTATTTTGATCTTGAAGAAACTTTATATAAACTCATCTTGTCTGAAAGAAGATTTTATATGGATATTGCGTGTTATCCAGAAAAAGAAAAAATGTATTTAGAAGAGTATAATAATTTAAACAGAACTTCGTTGGCATTAAAATTTCTTATCGAATACATAACAGCACAACCAGCTACTGGAAATAAACAACTGGGGGTAGGACAGTATGAGGAGTTACTTGCCATATGTTCTATGATAATTGAATGGGCTTATAAAGGAGATCTGTTGACATATGGTATTATAAGTACACCAATAGAGTTTCTTCGATCCAAAAGAATAGGTTTAAAAAAAGACGAATTTATTGATATGTATCAATATAGCGATGTATATAGAAGAAGACAATTAAAATTTGATTCATCATATGTAACAAGAAAACATTATAGTGTAAATTTTAAGGATTATGCAGATGAATTGGAGATTGCATATTTTAAAGAATTTGGTTATAAGTATTCTGACTTTGTTAAGGTAATTGCTACGATGGTTGTATTGAATGAAAAAGAAATTGTGTGTATTGAAGAATCTTGTATCACTTCAATGCTGATAGAGCTTAATGAAACATTATCTGAGGATGTTATAAAAAATGTTCTAAATGATATTACTTACAGACCTAGAGCTGATTATTTAAAATTACCCTCAAAATATAATGCTTGGGAAGCATATCCGTGGAGATTTAATAGAAGATATTCATTTAATAGAAGACCGGTATTGCAACGAGATAATAGTCTTATTTGGGGCAATCGTCAATTATACCATATGCTTGAATATGTGACAGATTTGATTCATTCAGGAAAGTTTACATCCGAAAGCCAGGAAATGGTAGAATTGATAGGCAAGATAAGTAAAAGTAGAGGAGCTGCATTTAATGAACTAATCGTTGATATTATTCAAGATATGAATGAGTTTACCATTTTTCCAAATGTCAAAAAAATAAATGGTAAGAAAATATCAAATTTACAAGGTAATACATTGGGAGATATTGATATTCTTATTATTGATAAAGTGACTGATAAAATAATTGCTGCAGAAGTCAAAGATTTTCATTTTTCTCGCAACCCATATGAAATTCAACAAGAATATCTTAAGATGTTCGTAGACAAGGATAAAATGAAGTGTTTTGCTACAAAGCATACGCGAAGGGTAAAGTGGTTAAAAGAGCATATTCAAGATGTAAAAATTCAATATGGATTGGATGATAGAGAATGGGACATCAAGGGTATTTTCATTGTGAGTAAACCGCTTATTAGCAATGCCATATATAAACAAAATATAAAATGTATTTCTAGAGCGGAGCTGTGCGCAGAAATAATTAGAAATATTTAATTTGGAGAGAAGGTTGCAACATACGTTTCAGAAGATAAGGAGGCAGAATAGATGGCTAAAGTACAATCAGAGTATGATGTTGAGATTAAGTTCATCGAAAGATTGGAAAGTATAGGATATGCGTATATTGAGTTGAATAACTATGAAGATGTTATATCTAATTTCAGAGTTCAATTAGCAGCATATAATGCAGAAAAATTAATTGAAGCAAAAGGAACTGCTGACTTCTCAGATGCAGAGTTCAATCGTGTATTGATTCACGTTGACAACAAGAGCGTTTATGAATCTGCCAAGGTGCTACGTGACAAGTATATTTTGAATTTGGATAATGGGAAAACTGTGTATTTGGAGTTTTTCAGTTTTAATACAGATAGAAATATTTATCAGGTATCTCACCAGATTACGATGGATAAAGATCATATGAAATAAAAGCCTGTTTGAAAACTGAATATTGCAATATGCGTACAGGACGTGAGGATATGTGTAGCCACAATGTGGGTGCGCCATGATATGCTCGCTTTAATCCATTTTCAGGCAAATGTGAAGAAATGGAAAACAAACCTCTGAAGCGAAGGCATTGAGCGATAAAAACCTGACAAAATGCACAGCAGTTGTGCGGGGCGATGAAGCATATCTGTGATAATGATACTTCTGAATTTTTGATTTAAATTCAGTCATATAATGACGGTGTGATTCCGATGTGGGCAGCGTAATGACCTGTCACTTGTATGTAGGTTTATGGATTAAAGTAAAGGAAAAATTGACGGGAAATTTGTAATTTTTAGAATGAAAACAGCGTAAGGGCAGTTATGAACGTAACAGTTTATAGCTGTCTTTTTTTGCGTTCATATGAGAGGGATATTTATGACTGATGAATGGAGCGGATTGGCAGATATGCTTGCAAATTTGATTGAAAAATATGCGTCAGATTTGGATATAGAAAATTTACCTGATATAACAGTAGATAATCATGTGGAAGAAAAAAATAAGGCAACAAAAGACTGGCAAGATGTTTCTTGCTAATAGCAAGTGTATAATGTATAATAAACATGATAAGTGTGTCCAAACCAAATTTGGAAAAACATACTTGCTTATATTTGAGTGAAAGTACAAGGAGATGAGGTGACTATGGATTACAGAGATGAAATGGGAAAATCAAATATTATAATCTATACAACAGAGGATGGTTTGTCTAAGATTGAAACAACTTTTGATGGGGATACTGTGTGGCTGTCTATTGACCAAATGGCAGAACTATTTCAGAGAGATAAATCAACAATTTCAAGGCATATTAAAAATATTTATTCAGAAGAAGAACTTGTGCAGGAAGCAACTGTTGCATATTTTGCAACAGTTCAAAATGAAGGAAACAGGCAGGTAGAACGCAGCATTTGTTATTATAATCTCGATGTAATCATTTCTGTCGGCTACCGTGTGAAATCAAAACGCGGCACACAGTTCAGAATATGGGCAACCGGAATCTTGAAAGAGTATATGCGTAAAGGTTTTGCACTGGATGATGAACGTCTGAAAAACTTAGGCGGCGGTGGATATTTTAAGGAACTGCTTGAACGGATCAGAGACATTCGTGCATCTGAAAAGGTATTTTACAGACAGATTTTGGAAATTTATGCCACAAGCATTGACTATGATCCAAAAGCGGAAATATCCATTCAGTTTTTTCAGAAGGTTCAGAACAAAATTCATTATGCCATTCATGGGCAGACGGCGGCGGAAGTTATTTATACAAGAGCGGATGCGGAAAAGGAATTTATGGGGCTTACCACATTTGCAGGAAATCAGCCGACTTTGCGAGAAGTTGTCATTGCCAAAAACTATCTGAATGAAAAAGAACTTCGTGCAATGGGGCAGCTTGTGTCGGGATATTTGGATTTTGCAGAACGTCAGGCGGAGCGGGAACAGGCTATGACCATGAAAGATTGGGCGAAGCACTTAGACCGGATTTTAACAATGAGCGGCGAACAGTTATTGTCAGGAAACGGGAGTGTGACGCATAAGCAGGCGGTGGAAAAAGCAACTGGGGAATATAAGAAATATAAAGAGCGTACTTTAAGTGATGTGGAACAAGACTATTTAAACTCAATAAAAATATTGGGTAAAAAGTCAGATAAAGAATGAGAATTTACAGATTACGAAAAGAATATGGTTATCAAAATGTAAAAGTGCAACGGGCGTTGCACAAATGGAGAGATGATATGCACAGCGAGAAAATAAAGGTTTACACATATACAAGAGTATCTACAGCCATGCAGACAGACGGTTACTCCTTGGATGCGCAGAAAGCCAGAATGAAAGCGTATGCCGACTATAATGATTATGAAATTGTCGGTACATATGAGGATGCAGGAAAATCTGGAAAGTCCATTGAGGGGCGGATAGAATTTAACCGCATGATGGAGGATATCGAGTCAGGGAAAGACGGCATTTCCTTTGTTCTTGTTTTTAAGTTATCCAGATTTGGCAGAAATGCGGCGGACGTACTTTCTACATTACAGGTTATGCAGGATTTCGGGGTAAATCTGATTTGCGTGGAGGATGGTATTGATTCTTCCAAGGATGCAGGGAAACTGATGATTTCCGTACTGTCAGCAGTTGCAGAGATTGAACGGGAGAATATTCGTGTGCAGACAATGGAAGGGCGTATTCAGAAAGCCCGTGAGGGAAAATGGAACGGTGGATTTGCGCCATATGGTTATCAACTGGTAGAGGGCAAACTTCAGATTAACGAAGAAGAAGCAAAAGCTATCAGCATAATCTTTGAACAGTATGTGAAAACAGACATTGGCGCTAACGGTGTGGCAAAATATCTTGAAAACCACGGCATCCATAAAATACAGCGGCAGAATGGGAAAAATCCTCTTTTTGATGCGCACTTGGTTCGCCTTATTCTGAAAAATCCGGTATATTGCGGGAAAATCGCTTATGGACGCAGAAAGACAGAAAAGGTTCACGGAACACGGAATGAGTATCATCTTGTAGAGCAGGATAATTATATTCTGGTGGACGGACAGCATGATGCGATTATTGAGGAAGATGTTTGGCAGGCGGCACAGGTAAAACTTATTTCACATGCAAAGAAATATGAACATGTAAATAGAGGGAAGGACACCAAAACACACCTTCTTTCCGGTATTGTAAAATGTCCGGTCTGCGGAGCAGGCATGTATGGAAATAAGAGTATCAAGCACAAAAAGGACGGAACGAAATACAAGGATTTTTATTACTATGGCTGTAAGCATCGAACCATGACGCGTGGACATAAGTGTGATTATAAAAAGCAGATACGGGAGGAACTATTGGACGATGCGGTGGCGGAAGTCATTGTAAAATTAGTTGGCAATCCTAAGTTTGCGGCAATGATGCAGGAAAAGATCAACTGCAAAGTGGATACTGTCACAATAGACGGAGAACTTGCAGATTTTGAAAAGCAGTTGCGGCAATATTATGCAGTCAAGCTAAAACTGGCGGAGGAAATTGATTCCCTTGATCCGGATGACAGACATTATATCAAACGAAAAGCAGACCTTGATGACCGCCTTTATCGAATGTATGATAAGATAGAAAATGTGGAAACACAACTTATTGAAACGAGGGCAAAGAAGCAGGCAATTGAAGCTGAGAAGCTAACGGGAGATAATATCTATAAAGTGTTGATTTATTTTGAAAAACTGTATGCTGTGATGAATGAGATAGAACGGCGGCAGTTTATGGAGGCGTTAATTTCTGAGATACAGATTTATGAGGACAGAAAGCCCAATGGACAGTGGCTGAAGTCTATTAAATTCAGACTTCCGATTATTGAGGAAGATATGAATTTGAGTTTGGAAGATAATAAACACGTGGAGACGGTATGCCTCTTGAGCAACCGAAAACCTGATACGAAGGTCAGATCGATGTGAATCTGGAAGACTATTACCGTATCAAGGACGCAAAGCAGAATCAGAACCGAAAATAGAACACCGAACTAAAAGCGAAAGCTGCTGATGTGTAAAAGCATTGGCAGCTTATTTATTTCGCCGAAGGGAGATCCTGATGGAAGGTATACATGCCCGATTGTACTGAAAAGATTTGGACTTGTCTGCGATGACCATTTAACAAATGCCGGAGAAATACTTTTTGGCAATACCCGTCCTGTCACGCTGAAAGCCGGGATATTCGCGACGGATGAGAAACTGACATTTCTTGACATGAAAGTGTTTGAAGATATTACAGTCCCGGAGAATATGCAGCGGATAAGATTTCCAAAACCGTAAGAACAGTGCAAAGAGCATTGGATTCATTGAGAGATAAAGGTGACGCATTTCTGCTAGCGGTAATACAGAATACAAGAAAATACTACTGGACAGGAGGATCACTGCCAAGGTCGGCACGGTGTATGATTTTTGACCAGAACGACATCGTGAAAGGAAGCGGCTATATCACAAGCCAGTGCTGCGGTTTCACGGAGATTGAACTTGGGACCGTGTCTGCGGCAGAAATGGGGATTTCCCTTTTCAGTGACATTGACCGGTATACGCTGGAGGATGCGGCTGTGACGCTAGCCTATCACCTGCAGCTGGCGGACACGGCGGTATTTTCATGCGATTACAAACTTGCTGAATCCTGCACAAAAACGCTTGGATTATCACGTCAAAATTTTCGTCTACCTATTGACATGGTAGGGTTTTGTATGATATATTAATACCAACCTAAAAAGTAGGTAGGACAACGAAAGGAGACTACAGATATGAAACAGCGTACCAATATCGTTACTTCTATGATGATGGAGATGTGCATGTGGACTTGTCGCATGTGCAAGTCTTGCTGCGCTCACCTTTCCGATGTACTCTCCGTTTCAAGAGTAAACCCTTGTGCCGCTTGACCTTTGGCGGAATAACAATCGCTTACAACCGGGAGATTTCGTCGGAGTCTCTCGGTATATTTTTTGTAAGGCAGGTAATCACCTATGGAAAATTATTTTGAAAAACTCGTCAGAGAGAATTTCCGTTTCGGGCGAATGTGCCCTTGTAATCGTCATTTATAAATCTGATAACAAATACATTCAATAACGAAAGGAAGTCACGATTATGTCTAATTACAAATTTGAAACTTTACAGCTTCATGTAGGTCAGGAAAATCCCGATCCTGCAACCGATGCCCGTGCGGTACCGATTTACGCAACCACTTCTTATGTGTTCCATAACTGTGAACACGCCGCCGCACGCTTCGGCCTTGCTGATGCAGGTAACATATACGGCAGACTTACTAACTCTACACAGGACGTTCTCGAACAGCGTGTGGCAGCACTTGAAGGTGGCGTTGCAGCCTTGGCTCTTGCCTCTGGTGCAGCGGCTATCACCTACACTCTCGAGGCACTTGGGCAGAACGGTGGTCACTTTGTTGCACAAAAGACGATCTATGGTGGCAGTTATAATCTGCTGGCACATACGCTTCCAAACTTTGGTATTACAGCAAGTTTTGTAAACATCCACGATCTTGAAGAAGTCGAAGCGGCTATTCAAGATAATACAAGAGCCATCTATATCGAAACACTTGGCAATCCCAACAGCGATATTCCCGATATCGATGCGCTTGCCGAACTTGCGCATAAGCATGGTATTCCGCTTGTGGTTGATAATACTTTCGGTACACCGTATCTCATCCGTCCGATTGAGCATGGTGCAGATATTGTTGTCCATTCTGCGACAAAGTTTTTCGGCGGACATGGTACAACGCTCGGCGGTATCATTGTAGACTCCGGTAAATTCGATTGGTCGGCAAGCGGCAAATATCCTGCTATTACAGAACCTAACCCGAGCTACCACGGTGTATCCTTCGTAAAGGCAGTCGGTGCGGCGGCATTTGTCACCTATATCCGTGCGGTATTGCTTCGTGATACGGGTGCTACTATCTCTCCATTTGCGGCATTTCTGCTTTTGCAGGGCATTGAAACTTTGTCGCTTCGCTTAGAACGCCATGCAGAGAACACGAAAAAGGTTGTGGATTTTCTTGCAGATCATCCGCAGGTGGAAAAGGTCAATCACCCGTCATTGTCCGATCACCCTGACAATGAACTGTATAAGAAATATTTCCCGAACGGTGGCGGTTCCATCTTTACCTTTGAGATCAAAGGCAGCGTCAAGGAAGTACACAAATTCATTGACAGCCTTAGAATATTCTCGCTGCTTGCCAATGTTGCCGATGTAAAGAGCCTTGTTATCCATCCTGCAACGACAACTCACAGCCAGCTTTCCGCAGAAGAACTTGAGGACCAGGGAATTAAGCCGAACACAATTCGCCTTTCCATTGGCACGGAACATATTGATGACATCATTGCCGACCTGCAAAACGGCTTTGATGCAGTGAAATAGTTTGGAGGTTACGATTATGTCTAACATATATACATCTGCCGACCAACTCATCGGCAAAACACCGCTCTTGGAACTTACTCGCATCGAAAAGAAATTCGATCTGAAACCATGTCTGTAGGACGCTGTTTGCAAACCATGCGTTACAAGAGTTTGCTGCAGGTGGTTCCAGAGAAGTGATTGAATGTGACGTCGATATGCTTGGTTTAACATTGGACGATTTGATTTCTGAAACGATCCTTGCCATGCGAGCATCCGATGATGTTGATTAAGGAGAAAGATCATGCAGATATATTTAGATAATGCCGCAACAACTAAGATGAGTAAAACGGCAATCAGCGTTATGCTACCGTATATGGATGCCATTTACGGCAATCCTTCCAGTCTGCACTCTGCCGGACAAGCCGCAGCCGAAGCGTTGGCAGATGCGAGAGAACGGATCGCAAAGTGTCTTGGCTGTACTGCGAATGAAATTACATTTACTTCCGGTGGCAGTGAGGCGGATAATCAGGCAATCCTTTCTGCTGCCAAAATCGGTGCGAGAAAAGGCAAGAAACACATTGTTTCTACCGCATTCGAGCATCACGCAGTTTTGCATACCTTGGAGAAATTGAAAAATGAAGGATTTGAAATAACGCTTCTTGATGTTCACGAAAACGGTCTTATCCTGCCCGAACAGGTGGAGCAAGCCATTCGTGAAGACACTTGCCTTGTTACTGTGATGTATGTCAACAATGAAATCGGCACGATTCAGCCGATAAAGGAAATCGGCGAAATTTGCCGAGCAAAAGGCGTAATATTCCATACTGATGCGGTTCAGGCGGCAGGACATCTGCACATCAATGTACAGGAGCAGAATATTGATATGCTGTCGCTTTCGGCGCACAAATTTCACGGTCCGAAAGGTATCGGGGCTTTGTATGTGAGAAAAGGGATTCCACTGACAAGCTTGATTGAAGGCGGCGCTCAGGAACGTGGAAAGCGTGCGGGTACGGAAAATATCCCTGCAATTATGGGAATGGCGGCGGCTTTGGAAGAAGCGTGCGATCATATTGACGAAAATGCCGTAAAAATTGCTGCGTTGAGAGATAAACTGATTATGGGATTGGTGGAAATACCGCATTCTGTACTTAACGGCGATGGTTCGCAACGGCTTCCGGGCAATGTGAATTTCTGCTTTGAGGGTATTGAGGGAGAATCGTTGCTGTTGCTCCTTGATGATAAAGGCATCTGTGCCTCCTCCGGCTCTGCCTGTACTTCGGGTTCGCTCGATCCGAGCCACGTTCTGCTTGCCATCGGCAGAGTTCACGATATTGCTCATGGTTCGCTCCGCCTGTCTTTGTCGGAAGAAAATACCGAGGAAGAAATTGAATATACCATTAAATCAGTCAAAGAGGTTGTCGGCTATTTGCGGAACATATCACCCATATGGCGTGACCTTGTAAACGGAAAGAAAGATTTTATCATAAAGTGAGGTGGTTAATATGGCTTTATACAGTGAAAAAGTAATGGATCATTTCCGCAATCCTCGTAACGTCGGTGTGATTGAAAATGCGGACGGTATCGGTGAAGTCGGCAATGCCAAATGTGGAGATATTATGAAAATATATCTCAAGATTGAGAATGACAGTATCGTTGATGCAAAATTTGAAACCTTCGGCTGTGGTTCTGCAATCGCCTCCAGTTCGATGGCAACCGAACTTATTAAAGGAAAGCCTGTATCGGAAGCACTTGCCCTCACCAACAAGGCAGTTGTTGAAGCACTTGACGGTCTGCCGGCACATAAGATACATTGTTCCGTTCTGGCGGAGGAAGCGATTAAAAAAGCGTTGCAGGATTATTATGAAAAGAACAGTATCGTCTACGATAAAAGTCATAATGTGTGACCAGGGATATTTACAGTTGGATAAGCGGAAATGCACTTAAAGATGAGTTTCGTTGTAAGGCAAAGGTACGTTATCTGTTACTATTGACGGTGCCCTGCACCTTGCTGCATGGGCATTGAGTACGTAGTACTCGCCGATAACTTTACGGTTTCAGGCATCCAGCCTCTCGCCGAAGGGCGCTAAACGTCCGGGGGACGTTTGCTAAGCGCCGACCGGAGTGGAACGTAGACACTTGGAATGGGTTGGATGCGTTACAGTTTGCGGCCGGTTAGGCCGTGAACTGTAACCGTTATCTTTAAGCTGAACAATAAAATAAGCGTATCGCTTGATTTACCTACCGTTATTGTAGTATAATTAAACAAAAGTGAGGTGACCATAATGTTGATTTCTACAAGAGGGCGATATGCGCTTCGAGTTTTAACGGATCTTGCGGAGCATACAGACGGTGGCTATGTTCCAATGAAAGACATTGCTGAAAGACAAGGAATATCCTTAAAGTATTTGGAAAGGATTATCCCCGTACTATCCAAAAACAGGATCATCGAAGGATTGCAGGGGAAAGGCGGCGGATACCGACTTGTAAAATTGCCCGAAGAATGTAAAATCGGAGATATTCTTCGACTGACAGAAGGAGATCTTGCTCCGGTTGCCTGTCTTGAGTGTGGAGCAAAGCCTTGCGAAAGAGTATCTGAATGCCGCACCTATCCTCTTTGGGTTGAATTTTACAGGCACGTAAATGAGTTTTTTGACGGCAAAACACTTGCGGATATTGTAAAAAAAGATATGTCCGATCATTATTCGATTTAGACACAAGAAACAGCTGCAATGTGATGTTTTATCATTTTAGTTGACACCTTGTACGCAAGGATTTGATGTATGATCAAAGAGGATTAAGAGGCAATGAAAACGGTAAAAATAACGGACATACGACATGGAATATAAAATCCAGACTGTAAAATTAGCGAAAGAACTTTTTGGATGGATTTCATCACAACAGAATATTTCACGAACCAGCGAAGCTGATATACCAAAGAGTGTACCAGCTTCGATTTTTATGAGCTGAATTGCATTAAAGCTTTTTGGAGGAAAGTGATTACGTTCGGTTCTTTAAGCAGGTGCAGAACAAAATGCACCGGGCAGCGTATGCGTTGGAACTATTGCATAGGAGAACAAGCTTAGTTTTTTCAACCTTTTTCATATTTTTATTATTTTCTTACGAAACCTGATAGTTATAATATAAGGGGAGGTTTACCATGAAAATTATCAGTTTTGACAGAAAAAGTATAAAAAATAAGTTAGCAACTGCATTTGTGATTACTTCCATAGTCCCGATTTTGTTGGTAAATATTATCTATTATTACAATACATCGAAACTTGTGCAGCAGAATGTGGAGAGCATGACAAAAGCAAATCTTGAACAGACAAAAGTGAGCCTTGATGTGTGGCTGGAGTCTTATGAGGACATTTTGTTTCAGGTTTATACGGATGACTATATTGTAGAATTGGTTGACAAGATCAATGACGGTGAGGATGTCGCTAATAACAGGAAATTGCTCAGAAAAACGCTGAGGGGATTATTTTATACAAAAGATTATGTGAAATCAATTGCGATCATTACTGAAAGCGGAGAACTTGCATTTTATGACCAGCTGACGGCGTCAACTACGCAGACATCGTGGCTGGACAGTATCGCTTTATCTCAGACGGAATTATATAAAGAGATTAGCAGTGACAATAAAACACATCTTTTTCCTACCGGAGAAAAGGTGATTTTCGGAAGCAACTCCTGCTATTTGTTTCATATAGGGCACCGAATCATTGATTATCGGGATGTGCAGAAAAATTGCGGGATTGTTATAGTAAGTATTGATGTAGGGCTTTTGGAGGAAGTTTGTGGGGCGTCTACTGAAAATGGATTAAATTTCATAGTGGATGGCAGTGGATATCTTGTATCCTGCTCAAATTCAAATAAAGTTGGAAAAAATGTTGCTGCTGAATGCGTAAATAAGGAAGAAAAAACAATTGCTTATCAGCAGATTGCAAGAGAGACAGGTTTTTTTGCGAACAGAGAATTATCTATTTATTCGGTGTATGATGAAAAAACAGGATGGGAAATCATTCGTGCGACGGATCAGGATGAGCTTGTTCAGGGACTTCATGTCCAGCAAAAGATGCTGGGGTTTATCATACTTCTTTCGCTTCTGGCGGTTTTGCTCATTATGATCAGCCAAGTGACACGGATGACAGGTTCTATAAAAAGAGTAGTGGAAACGATGAGGAAAGCAGGGAAAGGTGACTTGACGGTGCATGTGGCATGCGATGAGAGAAGACCTACAGAGATAGAGATCATTGCGGAAGAATTTAATTCTATGATGGACAAATTAAAGAAGTCGATCGAGAAGCAGAAAAATGCAGAGATCACAGCGTTGGAAGCGCAGATCAATCCGCATTTTCTTTATAATACACTGGACACGATCAATTGGGTCGCCATTGACAAGGACGAATATGAGATCAGCAATATGATCGCAACGCTCGCCCGGATATTGCGATATGGAATTTCTGACAGTAATGGGATTGTCAAAATAAGAGATGAAATTGATTGGTTAAAGCAGTACATTTTTCTTCAGCAGACCAAATTGAAAAATACTTTTGAATGTTATATAGATGTGGAACCGGAACTTATGGATCTGCCAATCCATAAACTGCTTTTACAGCCATTCATTGAGAATGCGATTCTGCATGGGTTTGAAGGAATAGACAGGGCACACCGTTTACAAATGTGTATGAAGAGAGAGGCTGATTTTCTTAAAATAGAAATAGCGGATAATGGCTGCGGAATTTCTCCTGAAAAAGTACAGGAGATAAATGACGGGATATTTAAGAAAAGTGATGATAAAAACCATATCGGTATGGAAAATGCGATCACAAGGCTACATATTTATTATGGGGAAAGTGTAAGGATCGTAATAGAGAGTGAACCGGGAAGTGGAACGACGGTGAGGATATGGATTCCGATATCAGGAGGTGAGAACATTCATGAAGGCAGTAGTGATTGAAGATGAGATATTGATCAGAGAGGGACTATGTAAATTGATGAAAAAGATGTTTCCTGAAATTGTGATCACAAGTACTGCGGGTAATGGGCAGGAAGGTCTTCTCTGTATAGAAAGAGATAAGCCGGATATGATCATTACCGATATCAGGATGCCTGTTATGGATGGCCTGGAAATGATCACAAAAATGCAGAGAGCAGGTCTATTCCCAAAAATAATTGTTCTGACCGCTTATTCAGAATTTACCTACGCACAGCAGGCGGTTAAGCTAGGGGTAAATGACTATATCATTAAACCTGTGGTGGTTCAGGAATTTGTTCGGACGATTCGGAAGATACAGAATTTATATGAGCAGGAGCAAAAAAGGACGCCGGACACAATGGGAAGTTTGGAGAATATCGTATCCAGTGTTTTATATGGAACTTCTGTACTGGATGAAGAAATGGAAAGCTTTCTGGATAAGAAATATGGAATTGTAAAAGAGATTCCGTTGATAGAGCTGCTTGTTTATTTGGGAGAGAACTTTGAGACTGAGCGGGAAAGAAAAAGGAATGAAATGTGTCAGATATTAAAGCAGAAAGAAGTAAAGTACTGTTTAGTAGACATGGAGTATGATAAAGCAATTCTGGCGCTGGTCTATGGTTATTCGGCAAGGCAGGACATAGAGCGCTGGTATCAAAATCAGATTTTATTTCAGAATAGGGGGAACCGGAGCCAGGAAGTTAGTTATGGAATGATAGAAGTATCGGGAGCAGGTGGAATCAGAGAAGGATTTCAGACACTCCTTCCCTATATGGACTGGAATATTGTTTTAGGTGCGGATATTTTAATATCTTATCCTCATATAACGGATATCCAGACAGAGGTCTGTATTTACCCGGTAGAATTGGAAAATCAGATCAAGGTAGCAATCTGCATGGGAGAAAATGAGAAAGTCAGAGAAATTATCAGGAAGTTTCATACGTATTTCTTAAACGGACATGTTTATTCACCGAAAGAGATAAAAGAATCTTGCGTGCGTTTTGGGTGGTCTGTTTTAAATATCGCAAAAGAAGTCGGCTGTATTGATTATAAAGGCATCGATCAAAGAAAGCTATTGGATTCTATTATGAATGCAAAGACAGAAAATGAATTGGAGAAGACCTTTGAGGAAGTACTTTGCTGCATGAATGTCCCGGATAAGGAGACAGGGGCAGTAAGCCTTGCTGTGAAAAAGGCACAGAGTATGATCCATGAGTTTTATGCGGATGGAATTACATTAAATGAGATTGCAGACAGATTAAATTTAACGCAGGAGTATCTTGGCACGCAATTCCATAAAGAGTTAGGTGAAAATTTTAGTACTTATATCCGTAATTACCGACTGGCAAAAGCAAAAGAGATGTTGATAGGAACACAGTTGAAGCAATATGAAATATCGGAAAAAGTGGGATACGCAGATGCGAAGTATTTCGCCAGAGTATTTAAAGAATGCATAGGAATGTCGCCTGCTGAGTACAGGAAATCTAATCGATAAATCGATGTGACGGATCAGTACGGTTAGCTTAGATTATTTATCCTTTTTCACTTTTTTACCGTTTTGGGAAGGAATAAAAAGCAGTATGATGGATTCATCAAGAAGAACACTAACTATGAAAAAGGATTTAAAGGAGGAGAGGAATGAAAAGGAAAAAAATAACCGCATTATTTGCAGCTTTAGCGATGACTGCAAGTTTGATCACAGGATGTGGAGCATCAGGAAGTACTGAAGATTCTGCAGCAGCTGATACAGGAACAACAGAAAGCGAAACAGCAGAGGAAGAAGCAGCAGTGGATGAAGGCGTGGCAGAGGAGTCGGCATCGGAAACAGAGTCAGCCGGTGCAGCAGAGGCAGTAACAATCTGGTATTATTGGGAGACGGAAGGACATCAGGTTGCATTGGATCAAGTCATTCAGGAGTATAACGCATCACAAAGCAATTATGAAGTTACGGCTAAATATGTGCCCTTTGCAGATTTTAAGAAGCAATTATCCATTGGGGCATCGGCCGATGAACTGCCGGATATTGCCATTCTGGATTCCCCGGACCACGCATCTTATGTGGAGATGGGAATTTTCGAGGATATAACCGGAAAATTTGATGTTGGAAATTATTATGAAGGAACCGTAAACTCCTGTACAGTAGACGGTAAACTGTATGGTGTGCCGTTCGGGGTAAATTGTCTGGCACTGTATTATAATGAGGATATGCTGAGCGAGGCAGGCTGTGAAGTTCCGACTACCTGGGATGAATTAATGGCTGCGGCAAAGGCACTGACAACTGACAGCGTTACAGGACTTGCGCTTTGCAGTGTACAGAATGAAGAAGGAACATTCAACTTTGTTCCATGGCTTTGGTCAACAGGAGCTACCTCTTATGATATCAATAATGAAAACGGTATCAGAGCTTTGTCATTTATTCAGAGTCTGATCAATGAAGGGGTTATGAGCAAAGAATGTATTAACTGGACGCAGGGTGATGTTATGAATCAGTTTATTGCAGGTAATGTGGCAATGATGGAGAATGGACCATGGCAGATTCCCACTATGCAGTCTGAGGCTCCGGATTTGAACTGGAAAGTAACCCTGATTCCGAAGGATTCCGAATATTCGTCTGTACTTGGAGGAGAGAACTATGCAGTGATCAATGGCGGAAACGTAGAAGGCGCTTTAGATTTCTTGGCTTATGCGACATCTGAAGAGAAGGTGAAATTCATGATGGATAAATTTGGGTACATCTCTGCGGATAAGTCGATTGCAGAGAATCAGTTTGAAGCAGATTCTCCTTATCAGCCATTTGTTGAAGAACTGAATTACGCAATGCCAAGAGGCCCGCTGGCTGAATGGCCGAGCGTATCTGATGCAATCTCACTGGCATTCAATCAGGTGATCACGGGAACGGCAACACCGGAAGATGCGGCAGCGCAGGCACAGGCAACAATTGATGGTATCGTAAAATAGAATTGAGAGATAGCTGCCACGCAGAGATTTACACATTATATTCTGTGTGGCAGTTATTTTATACCCTGAAGGAGGTGTGCTTCATGAAGAAGCTCAAGAAGATGTTCCGGTACGAGAATGCAGGAATGTTGTTTGTTTTTCCGGCATTTCTGTATATGCTGATATTTGTTGGTTATCCGATCATACGCAATATCATTTTAAGTTTTCAGGATGTAGATGCAGGGAATCTTGTCCGTGGAACCAAAAATTTTATCATGTTTGATAATTACGCAGAACTGTTTATAGACGGTGTTTTTAAGACTTCATTATCCAATACACTTAAATATACAATTCTATGTCTGATTTTTCAGTTTATGATCGGATTCCTCCTTGCACTTTTCTTTAACCAGAGATTTACACTGGCTAAACCGATCAGAGGAATCTTGCTTGTTCCATGGATGATACCAATTACGGTTACGGCATTAATGTTCAAGCTTTTGTTTGCAACTGACATTGGCGTTATTAATTTTATTCTGAGAAGTCTTCATTTGATCGATAATAATATTGAATGGCTGACGACTCCGGGAACGGCTATGTTTGCTTTGATATGTGCGAATGTGTGGATTGGGATTCCATTTAACATGATACTGATCTCGACCGGGCTCACAACAATTCCGAAAGAACTGTATGAGAGCGCGTCTATCGATGGAGCCAATAAGATACAGACATTCTTTAACATTACACTCCCGCTATTAAAGCCAACGATCGAATCGGTGTTGATTCTTGGCTTTATCTATACTTTTAAAGTATATGATCTGGTATATGTCATGACAAGCGGCGGCCCGGTGAATTCAACTCATATGTTATCGACTTATTCTTATAAGCTGTCATTTGAAATGTTTAAGTACAGTAAGGGTTCTGCTGTTGCCAATGTCCTGTTGGCAATCTTGTTGGTAGTCGGTATTTTCTATATTAAAGTCACAACAAGCGGGGAGGAAGAATAATGGATGAGGAAAAGAGATTAGCAACAAAAAAGAATATCCTGTTTAGTATTGTTTCGGTAGTGCTATTAGGTGTTCTTCTGTTTCCGCTTTATTGGGCGCTTATTACTTCTCTAAAGACAGAACAGGAAATATTTCAGAATCCGCCGACTTTCTATCCGCATGTTCTTAATTCAAAATCTTATGCGGCGCAGGTGGAAACCGGTGATTTCAATATGTTCCGGTCCTTTGCGAACAGTTTCCTGATATCGGTTGGAGCTACTGCGATCGCAGTTGTGTTGGCAGTGCCGGCTTCTTATGGGATTGCGAAGTATCATTTCAAGGGACGGAAAGTCATGCTGTTATCGTTTTTAGTTACACAGATGCTTCCGGTATCAGTACTTTTAACACCTATGTTTATCATGTTTAAAAATATGCATGTATATAATACATGGGTTGCGGCCGTATTGGCGGATGCGACGATAGGAATCCCTTTCTCGGTACTGATATTGAAGAACTATTTTTCATCTATACCGAAGGATTTGGAGGAAGCAGCTTATTTGGATGGATGTAATAAATTTACCGCTTTTATTAGGATATTGATTCCGATTGCTAAACCGGGAGTTATGGTCTGTGCGATTTTTTCCTTCCTTTATGCATGGGGAGACCTTGCATATGGAATGACGTTTATTTTAGATCAGGAAAAACGTCCGATCACAGCGGGGATTTTTAACTTTATGGGTCAGTATGGAACAAAATGGAGTTATCTGACGGCGTTTGCTGTAGTGACCATTATTCCGGTGGCGTTAATATTTATTTTTATGCAGAAATATATTGTAAGCGGTATGACAAGCGGTGCAGTCAAAGGATGATGTGAGTTTAGCCGGAGGAGGATGAGGTATGCTGGATATAAAAAAGGAAAGACTGATCTTTCATTATGATAAGGAAGAAGTGTGGATAGAGCCGTGGGGAGCGAATGCGCTTCGGGTTCGTGCTACAAAAGAGCATAGGATGCCGGAGGAAAACTGGGCATTGCTTGAGAGGGGAAACAGTGACTGTGAAATTACATATACAAAGCAGGGAGCCAGGATCGTTAATGGTAAAATATGTGCTGAAATAACAAAGTTTGGTAAGATCATGATCTATAATTCGGATGGTAAACTGCTCTTAGAAGAATATTGCAGAAACCGGAGAGATGTACTGGATAGAAAATGCAGTGCGATTGAAGTGGAGGCACGAGAGTTTAAGCCAATACCGGGAGGAGATCATCATCTGACTATGAGATTTGAATCTGTGGACAGAGATGAAAGGATCTATGGAATGGGGCAGTATCAGCAGCCTTATCTGAATCTGAAAGGTTTAGATTTGGAATTGGCACATCGTAATTCACAGGCAAGTGTACCTTTTGCCATTTCGTCTCTGGGGTATGGATTTTTATGGAATAATCCGGGTGTGGGGCGCGCAGTGTTTGGAAAGAATATCATGAGTTTTGAAGCATATTCTACCAAAATATTAGATTATTGGGTAGTGGCGGGAGATACACCGGCAGAAATTGTAGAGGCATATGCGGCAGTGGCCGGAAAGGTTCCTATGATGCCGGAATATGGGCTGGGTTTCTGGCAGTGCAAACTCCGTTATCAGACGCAGGAAGAACTTCTGGAAGTGGCGAGAGAATACAAGAGAAGGAATCTGCCGATCGACCTGATCGTCATTGATTTCTTTCACTGGCCAAAGCAGGGGGAATGGAAATTTGATCCGGTATATTGGCCTGATCCTGATGCTATGGTTCGGGAATTACAGAAGATGGGAATTGAATTAATGGTATCTGTCTGGCCGACAGTAGATAAAACCAGTGAGAATTATGAGGAAATGCTGGAAAAAGGATATCTGATCAGTACTGATCGAGGGGTTCGTGTAGGGCTGGACTTTCAGGGAGCTACGATTCATTTTGATGCGACTGATCCGGGAGCAAGAGAATACGTCTGGGGCAAAGTTAAACAGAATTATTATGATAAAGGGATCAAAGTATTCTGGTTAGATGAGGCAGAACCTGAATATACGGCATATGATTTTGATAATTATCGTTATCATATAGGTACAAACCTCCGGATCGGGAATATTTATCCGGTTGACTACGCAAAGACTTTCTATGAAGGAATGGAAAGAGAAGGACAGAAGAATATCGTGAATCTTCTCAGGTGCGCATGGGCAGGCAGCCAGAGGTATGGGGCGCTTGTCTGGTCAGGAGATATTGCATCAAGTTTTGAAAGCATGAGGAATCAGCTAGCAGCAGGGTTGAATATGGGAATTGCAGGGATTCCGTGGTGGACAACAGATATAGGGGGATTCCATGGCGGAGATCCGGATGACCCGAAGTTCAGAGAACTGTTTGCGCGTTGGTTTGAGTGGGGCGCTTTTTGCCCGGTCATGCGTCTTCATGGTGACAGAGAACCAAGACAACCGCAATATGGAACTACGGGAGGAGCAACTTGCTGTTCTGGTGCGGCGAATGAAGTATGGAGTTATGGAGAAGAAGTTTATGGTATTTGTAAAAAATATATGGAATTAAGAGAACAGATGAGGCCATATACAAGAAGAATCATGGAAGAAGCGCACAGAAAGGGAACTCCGGTCATGCGGACACTTTTCTATATGTACCCGGATGATCCGGTCTGCTGGGATACAGAAGACGAGTATTTTTACGGACCGGATGTGCTGGTGGCTCCGGTTCTTAATGCCGGGCAACGTAGCCGTACCGTTTACCTTCCGAAAGAAGAGCATTGGATTGACTATACAACCGGAAAGGAGTATGAAGGAGGACAAACGGTAAAAGCAGATGCACCATTAAGCACGATTCCGGTTTTTATCAAAAAAGGCAGTAACGTCTTTGGCAAGGGAGATTGTGAGTTAAAGGCAAAACGGCTGTAAATCTTATAAAGTTATTGCATTTTTGATCCATAGTGCTATAATAGAATGCATGGAAGCATAGCTCAGCCGGGATGAGCGTTCGCCTCACACGCGAGAGGTCATGGGTTCGAGCCCCATTGCTTCCATGATAATGTAACCCCAGTATTTATAACGGATTCATGACAGTCCGTATAAATGCTGGGGTTATTTTGGTGGCGACGCATATGGCAGTTCAAAGTAACTTAGAGGATATTCTCCGTATATGATGTGCATTTATACCAAATCAACCTACAATATTAGTCAAAAAATGAATCGAAGAGGAAACCGGTCATAAAATAACCGAACGTTGGGTAATATATATTCTGTATGTTTTGGCTTCGTATTGCTATGATTTTCTATAAGGAGGTGAAAGTCATGGATGATTACAGGAAAGAAGCCAACATTCAGGTAGGAAAACGGTTAAGGGAATCAAGGATTAGTCTTGGCCGGACACAGGCGGAGATTGCCGTGGCGCTTGGTGTATCGGAAGAGCATTATCGCAAATATGAATCCGGTGCTACAGGCTTGTCGGCGGACAAGCTATTGATCTTGTATCATAAATATGGGATTGATCCTACTTATCTGATCACAGGTAGCTGTCTGAAAAATGAGTTTGATGTGGACTATTTCATGGCGAACTGCAATAAAGAGCAGAAGAATCAATTTGTAGACCGGGTATTTGCATACATGCTGCAGATGATCAAAAATTAAATAACGGGTCAGATATCCGCAGATGCTGTACGATGATGTGGTTTGGCAAGTGCAGCAAATGTGTGGATCGATATGGGCTGTTACAAAAACAGCGCAGAAGACGTTTATCTTGTATGGCTGCCGTAATATAGCATATTCTCACATAAATATGAGGTTAGTGTGAGATGAGCGGGGTTTACGACAGCCTTATTACTATGCAGTAAAACAGATAGAAACAGATTTATACGCTACAATACTATAAATATAGTTCGTTATGAAAAATCAAGAATCAAGTTAAATTAGGTTGTTTTTTAATGCTGTGTCGCGATACCGGTTGCTATAAAATCTATGATTTCTTCAATAGTAGGGCTGGCGCCTTTACAGGGAATTTTCTTCCAAAGGTTTTGGACGTTGGGATCGCTGCTTTTTAGGGCAAGGGAAACCGCGTAGGCAATCTCATTCCGGACGTCGTGTTCCGATATGCCTTCCTGTTCGGCTATTGTTCGTAAATGTTCCGAAATCTTATCTTTTTTGTGTTGGTTCATAGTTTTTCCTTTCCCATCATCTGCGATGTGTAAGAAGCCCAATAGAACAAAGTCTACTCCTATCATACAACATTAGAGTAACCTTGTAAGTATTTTCTATGCATGACGTGGTATTTTTTAAGTGCAATCTGTTGAAAACGGATATATCTTAAATGTCATTGACAGATAAAATGGATTTCCGTACAATAACACTATTATCATAAAGAGGAGGAAGAGACTATGTTTTTGGCTGTTGCAGAAGCTCCATGCAGAGTATGAGGACACTGTGTGGAGATATGGACTTTGATGTGATCGTCTGACCGCATCCCGGTACGGAATACTGGTCCTCAGACTTTGCTCAAAATATTTGTAGACATTATGTAAACTAATATTTTCGTGATAAAGGAGCAAAGTTAAAATGAAAGAATCAATTAAGATAAGTTTTAAGACAACCTGCAAAGAATTAAGGACATTTTTGGCGTTATGGAGCACACAGTCGCTGTCACAGCTGGGGAGCAGCATGACGGCTTTTGCGCTGACGCTGTGGCTGTATGAGAAGACGGGATCGGCTTTGCAGACGGCGCTGCTTTCCATCTGTACTTATGCGCCTTATGTGATGATGAGCATTTTTGCCGGTGCGCTCAGTGACAGATGGGATAAGAAAAAGGTGATGCTCGTATGCGATACACTGGCGGCCGGCAGCACCCTGGTGGTATTTGTATTGTTGAAAGAAGATCTGTTGGCACCGGGGCATCTTTATCTGCTGAATGTGTTGAACGGTCTGATGAATACGCTTCAGCAGCCGGCGGGGGATGTAGCGATGACGCTGATCATCCCGAAGAAGCATTACCAGAAGACCAGTGGTATGCGATCTTTTTCTAATTCTCTGATCACGATCTTGAATCCGGTGCTGGCCACGACACTTTATTCCCTGTTTGGGATGAATCTGGTCATAGCGGCGGATCTGGGAACTTTTGCGGTTGCTTTTCTGACGCTGCTGTTTGGGGTCAGGCTTCCGAAGATTCGGAATAGAAACCATGAGGAGCGGGAGTCCCTGCTCCTATCAGCCAGAAGCGGTCTTGTATTTTTGAAGGAAAATAGCCTGGTATTTACATTGATCCTGTTTCTGGCAGGTGTGAATCTGGTGGCATCTGCATTCGATGCGGTGCTGCCGGCCTTAATCCTGCCTTCACCGCAGGGAGGCGAGATGGCGTTGGGGCTTGTCACTTCCACGGCGGGTGTGGCGATGCTGATCGGCAGTTTGCTGGCGACTTTTATGAGAAAGCCGAAGGACAGGGTGCGGGTGATCTATCTCACCATGTTGGTATCGCTTAGCATGGAAAACTTCCTGCTGGCTTTTACGCGTACACCGGTGTTGTGGTGTCTGGGACAGCTGATCGGCTGGCTTCCGGTCCCCATAATGAACGCTAATCTGGATGTGATCTTGCGGGCCAGCATTCCGGTCGAGATGCAGGGCAGAGTCTATTCCTGCAGGAATACGTTGCAGTTCTTTACGATTCCGGTGGGCTTTTTCCTCGGCGGTTTCCTGGTGGACCAGGTCTGCGAGCCGTTGATGGCACAGGCGGCTATGGATGGTGGGTTAGTGAGATTGTTTGGTGCAGGCAAGGGATCCGGCGCGGCTATGGTGATGTTTCTTCTGGGTACTGTGGGGACATTGATCTGTCTGATGTTCGGACAGGTGCTTAAAAAATATCATTATGATAAAATATAAAAATAGCAAGTAAACAAGACAGTATGCTTTTATCAGGATGGATATGGGCGCAGACAGTATATGGGAGGAACAAACAGATGAGAAGTGCTGATTCAGGTGAAAGCTTGCGGGATCTGCGAGTTTTATCAGTGACGCAAGTAGTGGAGTAGGAAATGAGGTATCATTATGTCATATTATACATTGGAATGCTGTGTGGATAGTGTGGAGTCCGCTATCGCGGCGGCAGAGGGCGGTGCCGATCGCCTGGAACTATGTACTGGTCTGATCATCGGCGGCACATCTCCGAGCCTGGCGCTATTTGAGCAGGTGAAGGCGTACTGTGATTTACCGGTGAGAGTGCTTCTACGTCCCCGTTTTGGTGACTTTCTTTATACAGACCATGAATTTCGGATCATCAGGAGAGAGGTGGAACTGTTCGGGAAAGCCGGGGCGGAAGGCGTTGTGATCGGCTGTCTGAAAGAAGACGGGAGTCTTCACATGGAGCAGATGCGTGAGTTGATGGAGACTGCCGGAGGGATGAAGGTCACACTGCACCGTGCCTTTGATGTGTGTGCGGATCCCATACGGGCCTATGAACAGGCGTGGGAGCTGGGGATCGATACGATCCTGACGTCCGGGCAGGAGAGTGACTGTGTGAAGGGAATACCCCTGCTTAAGCGGTTGTGCGATATACAGACAGGAGATTTCTGCAACGGGGACAAGCGGCAGGGCAAAGAGCCGGAGAGCTCACCTGTGCAGACAGACGGGGCGGATAGGGATACAGAAAATTTGCAGGAATCGACGGATAAGCTGCGGCAGAAGAGAAGGCCGCAGATCATGGCGGGCGCTGGGGTGACACCGGATGTGATCAGGATGTTTCGAGTGCAGACGGATATCACGGCCTACCATCTGTCGGCCAAGAAGATCTTGGACAGTGGAATGCTCTACCGCAAGGAAGGAGTGCCCATGGGACTTCCGGCTATGAGTGAGTACAGTATTTTCCGGACGGACAAAGAGATCGTGGCCAAGGCCAGGCAGGCATTGGAAGCGTAATAGCATGTATACGCTGTACCGGCTATCATCGGTACAGCGTATAGTCCAGCATTTCTTTCACAAATCCGCTTTCTGTCAGCATATCTGCCGCTTCGGCTGGATATTCCTTTACAACGATTCGTTTTCTGTCGGGGAAAATGCGACCCTGGCGGTATTCCTCTGTAAATAGATATAGTGCCTCCTTCAGGAAAGAGGGATCAAGAATGCGCAGTGCCTTGCCCTGCCTTTCAAAGAGTATCACAGGCAGGCCGCCGTGCAGCGCGACGGCGGTACCTGGCAGGTTGGCGAAGGACCGATCCGGCTGATGGGGCAGCAGCTTGCCCCAGGGCTGCATGGGATCTGCGGCATTGACCCAGACCAGTTCTTTGGCAGGATGAAGCAGTCTGGCAGTGATGCCGCCGAAGTCTTCCCGGCGGATAAACTGTGCACCGGAAAAACCTTCCACGAAATAACCTCTGCGCACCTGGCCGGTATATTCCTGAATGCGCAGAAGAGCCAGGGCCTCCTGCCAGGAAAGACCGCAGGCAGTGGCTGTTTCGCGGCACAGGATCAGATAACGGTCAAAGCAACGATCCATCTGTGCCTGAATGGTCAGAGGGCGAAGCGGTCGGACCAGATCCCATCGTCCGGCATTTAAGGCTTTTACTCTTGCACCGACTCGCTGTCTGACAGCGGATCTTTTGATCTTCTCCCGGTTTTGCCATTGTCGCACCGGCAGGAAGCTGTCTGCGCATACGAGGCCCCTTTCCATTAGGGAAAGAAGGGTATCGTAGGGCGGCTCACCGGGCAGTACGTTGTTTAATGCCTGCATGAAGCTGGCGCCCCGGCGGGAGAGCGCTTCTAGGATAAGGCATTCCTTCTCCGATAAAGTTTCGTCAGAAAGCTTGCCTTCTCCGACAGGTGTTTCTTCCGGCGGCGTTATACATGCGGCGGGCGTACCTTCCCAGTCAATGTCATCGGTGCGGTCAAACCGGACACGGCCCTCTTCCATATGCCAGAAATATTCCCCTTTTGCCAGGAAATTGTCCAACAGGTTTTCACGATACCCCTTGACCCGAGGCGGCAGCAGTTGTTCCTCCCAGGAGGCGGCAGGAAATGATGTTCCGACAAGGGATGAGAGTGCATAGGAAAGCGCTTCATCCGCGGGTGCCGTGCGGCTGATGCGGGAGAGCAGCAATGCAGCGTAGGCGGCGGGCGGACAGGTGGAGATTTCTTCCCGGCGGTTTTTGAGCGTCTTTGTGCGGGCACGCTTGTAGAGCTGCGCGTGGTAATAGACGGGATCGGCAGGACCCATATGACAGACTGCTTCTCCGCGCTTACACAATTCCCGCAGCAGTGCTTCTGCAGTCTGTGTACTCCAGCCATAGCGTGCAGCGGCCTGTCCTGCATCTGCGCCGCCACGGTAGCGAAGCATCCGTCGGAGGATCACAAGACATGTTTCCCGGTCGTTTTCTTGCAGTGCTTTTCGGTAGTCTTCGTGATGTTCGGCGGCGATCCAGAGGCCCTGTTCCAGATAGAGGGCCCGGCCTTCCTGATCCAGTGTTTCCAGCCATTCGACAGGGATTTCCAGGTCTCCGGCGGCCAGGTCGCCTTCTGTCATAAGGAGTGAATGGAGCTGCTTATCATCTGCCGGGAGTCTGGTTCTGTCCTGAGTTTGTGCCAACTCCTGACTGCCGGGCAGCAGCAGTTCTTTTTCCTGTTGGAGGGCTTCTTCTACCGCGGCATGAATGCTCCTGGGCGTTGGTGCGTAATCGTACATGACTGCCGCTTCCTGACTCCACTGCAGGGGCAGGGACATGGGGGAGGCGGTTTCGGTGTAGATTTCCCGCACCACGATCTCGCCACAGCGGATCTGTTCCAGCACTTCCAGGACACCTTGCACATCCCAGAACTGTTCCATACAGTCTCTTGTAGTCTCGCGAATCAGCGGATGGTCTTTTTCCCGGACCACCTGTTCCAGCATCTGGGCGCTGCGCAGGCGCTGCATCCAAAGCGGGTGCCGTCCGGATCCTTTGGCTCCCATCATCAGCGCCCGGCCGCAGTTGTAGCGGAACGCCATATTGAAGACGGGGGTAGAGGGAAGCAGAGCGGTCAGCAAGCGCCGGGAAGAATCCGGATCGATTCGGGTGAGAAGGCCTTCGGGTATGGTCTGGTCGCTGTAGGAATAGAGCAGGAAGCCGTCCTCTTCGTCTACGCTGCCTATTTCCATCTTCATTTCATCTCCGGCCAGCTGGGCGGCCAGTAGGGATAAGGGCGCGTTGACGCGGCGGCCAAAGACGGAGTGGATCATCAGCTGGCTGCTGCCGGACTGGTCTTTGAAATGTTCCGCCAGGATGATCTTGTCCGAGGGCAGAGTACCGGTGGCGGCAATCTGCCTTTGCAGATATGCTCCTGCCAGTGAAGCGGCCGATTCGTCCAGTCCCAGGGCAGAGAGAGCTAAAGTCAGTTTGCTTTCCCGGGCGGCATGTTCCAGACTGCGCAGTATCCTGCCGAAATGTTCGCCAGTTTCTTTACTTCTTCCTTTGATCTCTCCTTTCCAGAAGGGGAGCCTGGCTCCCTCCGCCGGTGCCTGGGTCACGGTCAGCGTGTCCCGGCCGATCTGCAGTACTTTCCAGCCAAAAGCGCCCATAATGAACCGGTCGCCAATCCGGGTCTCATAGACAAATTCTTCGTCCGCTTCGCCTACCTTCACCCCTGTCTCGGTGCGCACTGTATACAGACCCTTGTCCGGAATGGTACCGCCGGCAGAGATGGCCAGGATGCGGCTGTAGCCGTCTCCCTCCACGCGTCCGTGCAGACGGTCGTAGAGGATCCTCGGCCGGACCGGAACGTCCTGCTTATGCTCATAGTCGCCGGCAAGCATCCGCAGTACGGCTTCCACATCCTCCCTTGTCACGTCGCGGAAAGGCCATGCCCGGGGAAGCAGCTGCATTACATCGTCCACTTCATAGCCTTTGAAAGCGGCCATGGATACCAGATGCTGGGCCAGGATATCCAGACAGCCCTGCGGGGGATTGGTCTTTTCTACGAGACCTTCCCTGGCCATCTGCGCCGTCATGCCGCAGAGTACGCTCTCGGCAGCTGTTCGGGGAAAAAGGTACATGACGCTGGTAAGGCCCGGATTGTGTCCGGCCCTGCCCAGCCGCTGCATGGTACTGGAGACGGTGCGGGGACAACCCACCTGCAGTACTTGACCAATCTCACCAACGTCGATGCCAAGTTCCATGGAGGAGGTGGCGCACAGAAGACGCAGCCTGCCCTCCCGCAGAGCCAGTTCCGTCTCGGCACGCTGTTCTTTTGACAGACTGCCATGATGAACTCTTGCAAAGCCGTCTCCACCTATCAGGTTTACATAATATGCAAGTTTCTCCGCATACCGGCGTCCTTCCACGAAAGCGATCACACTGTTAACTCCTTGACAGTACCGATAGACAAGTTCCGACAATTCCTGCCAGACAGGGTCTTTGCGCCGTCTGCTTGTGTCCACATAGGAGCCTAATACTTGCAGCTGTATCTTTTTATCCATGGAGGGGGCGGCTACGAAGACCGGTTCCGGCGCCAGATACCGGGCGGCCAGCGAGAGAGGGGCAATGGTAGCGGACAGGCCGATGCGCTGCAGCGATGTACCGCATAAGATGTCCAGCCTAGCCAGAGAAAGCATCAGGTGGGCGCCTCGCTTGGTGTCGATCAGTGCGTGCAGTTCGTCGATGATAATGGTTTTGGCCGTGCACAGCATGTTCTGACCGGTTTTGGAGGTGAGCAGCAGGTAGAGCGATTCCGGTGTGGTGATCAGGATGTGGGGCGGTTTTCTGATCATCTGCCGGCGTTCCTTTGGCGTGGTATCGCCGGTACGGATGGACACATGGACGGAAGACTCCGCGCCGATACCGGCAAGGGGTCTGTGCAGATTCTCACGGATATCCGCCGCCAATGATTTGAGCGGGGAGACATAGATCAGATATAATTCTTGCTGCAGGGAGCCTTCGGCTGCCAGCTGTTTCATGCGATCAAGAAAGACGAGAAAGGCGGAGAGGGTCTTACCTGTTCCGGTAGGTGCTGACACGAGCACATGTGAGCCGGCTGCGATGGCAGGCCAGGAGGTCTCCTGTACGGGGGTAGGGATGCCCAAGGTCTCGTGGAACCAGAGGGCGGTATCCGGGGCGAAAAGCTGCAGGCAATTGGGAAGCTGGTTATTTGGCATGATGTTGGTACTCCTGACGTTATGATGGGATCCAGGCGCCGATGAACAAGCATCGGGGCGTCTCTTTAGCAGGATTGCTCTGGACTATATAAGTTTACTATAGCATGACGGGACTTGTGCTTCAAGATTTCCGGGAGGAAAGTCGAAACGTAACAATAGCTATTCTTTTTGTTTTGTGCTATATTGGATAGAAGTAGAGCAGAAATGAGGTAAAACTATGAAAATCTATGATATTTCGCAGGAAATCTTTGGAAGTAAGGTGTTTCCGGGAGATCCGTCGCCGAATAAGCAGGTAGTCATGAGGATCTCGGAGGGTGGCAAGTGCAATCTATCGGCTTTTTGCATGTGTGCCCATAACGGAACGCATGTGGATGCACCTTTTCATTTCTATGAGAAAGGGAAGACCATAGATGAGACGAATCTGGATCATTATATCGGAATCGCTTATGTGGCCGAGCATACCGGCATAGTTACAGCCAATGATGCGATCACCATCCTGCAGAAAGCCAGGGAGACGGACCGCCGTAGCAGGAAACGGATCCTGCTCAAGGGGAAAGCAGAGGTTTCGCTGGAAGCAGCGAAAGTATTCGCGGAGGCAGGGATCCTGCTGCTTGGCAATGAGTCGCAGACAGTGGGGCCGGAGGAGGACTCACGAGAAGTGCACTTGCAGCTGTTGGGGGCAGAAGTTACCCTCTTAGAGGGCATCCGGTTAGGAGATGTGGAGGAAGGTGTATATTTCCTGAACGCCGCGCCGATCAATCTGGGCGGTGTTGACGGTGCTCCCTGTCGGGCGGTGTTGGTAGAGCTGGGGTAAGAAAGTATCGACCGGATGGATACCATTTTGGGGAAAAGCGCATAAAATAATACAGTGTACAAATCCTAATGTAATATGATATGATTTTTGATCAATAAGTGAAAGGCAGGATGAGGATATGCAGTTGGCGCTTGGATTAATGATTCCGTTTGCGGGGACGGCGCTCGGTTCAGCAATGGTATTCTGGATGAGGCGGGAGATGAACAAGAAGGTGGAGAAGATGCTCCTTGGATTTGCTTCCGGGGTGATGATCGCGGCTTCCGTGTGGTCACTGTTGATCCCGGCCATCGATATGGCAGCAGAGCAGGGCAGAATTGCCTGGCTTCCGGCAGCCGTAGGATTTCTGGGTGGCATTGCGTTCTTGCTAGGATTGGACAGTCTGGTCCCGCATCTGCATTTGGAGAGTACGGAGCCGGAGGGACTGGAAGCCAATTTAAAAAAAACAACTATGCTTGTCCTGGCGGTGACGCTGCACAATATTCCGGAAGGTATGTCGGTGGGGGTTACTTTTGCGGGTGCGCTGTTGGGCAATACCGGTATCACGATGGCAGGAGCATTCACGCTGGCGGTAGGAATCGCTATCCAGAATTTCCCGGAAGGAGCTATCATCTCCATGCCGCTTAGAAGCGAGGGGATGGATAGAAGGCGGGCCTTTGTTTACGGAGCATTGTCGGGTATCGTGGAACCGATCGCCGCCGCAGTCACTATCCTGCTGGCAGAGCAGATTGTGCCGGCGTTGTCTTATATGCTGGCTTTTGCCGCGGGGGCCATGATCTATGTGGTGGTGGAAGAACTGATCCCGGAATCTCAGGTGGGAGAACACAGTAATATCGGCACCATCGGCGTTGCGGCAGGGTTCGTGTTGATGATGGTATTGGACGTGGCGCTAGGATAGGCTGGCGATACGGGGTATGAATGTTTAGAAGATCAGGAGGAAATGAGTATGCTACAGTATTTCGAGGAGAAGGACGGCAGTCTGCTTTTCCGGGAAAACGGAGAGACTGTGATGGTGACACCCTGGGGTGCGAACAGCTTCCGGGTGCGCGCGGCCTTTCTGGGGGAGATTGAGGAGGGTAGCGTTGCGCTGCTTTTGCCGCAGACGGAAGCGGAAAGTGACAGGACTAAGGCGATGTCTTGCCCCGGAAGCGGGGAAGCACAGCGCGTAGGCAGTATCTGCATAGAGGCGCAGCGGGCTTCCATTACCAACGGGAAGATCAGGGCAGAGCTTACCGTGAACCCCTGGGGAAAGGCACTGCAGATGACCTTTTACAATCAGAAAGGGGAAGTGCTCCTGCAGGAAATTCCCAATGGCGGTGCATTGCAGAAGAAGGCGAGGCATTTCAGACCTCTGCCCGGAGGTGGATACCGACTGAAAACCAGTTTTGTGTCTGACCCTGCGGAAAAGATTTATGGTATGGGCCAGTACCAGCAGGAGACATTTAATCTGAAGGGGTGTAACCTGGAGCTTGCCCACAGGAATTCTCAGGCCAGCGTGCCTTTCTACTTATCCAGTCTGGGATATGGTTTCTTATGGCACAATGCGGCCATCGGTGAGGTTCATTTCGGCAGCAATACTACGGAGTGGATCGCGGAGGATACGAAACAGCTGGATTACTGGATCACGGCGGGGGATACGCCGGCGCAGATAGAAGAGGCGTACACGGCGGTGACGGGCAGAACACCGATGATGCCGGAGTACGGTCTGGGTTTCTGGCAGTGTAAACTGCGCTACTATAATCAGGAGCAGGTGCTGCAGATCGCCAGAGAATATAAGAAGCGCGGTATCCCGGTGGACGTGCTGGTGATCGATTACTATCACTGGCCACGGTGCGGTGACTGGCGTTTTGATGAAGAGTATTTCCCGGATCCGAAGGCTATGATCAAAGAGATTCAGGATATGGGTATCAGAGTAATGGTATCCATCTGGCCGCAGGTAGACTGGCGCAGTGAGAACTATGAGGAGATGCGACAGCAGGGGCTGCTGGTGAAGAGCAATTCCGGCGTGGATGTGCAGATGATCTTCCACGGCAACAATGTCTTTATGGATCCTACAAATCCGCGTACCCGGGATTATGTGTGGGAGAAGTGCCGGAAGAATTATGCCGATCTTGGTATCTGTACTTTCTGGCTGGATGAAGCGGAGCCTGAGTTTACTACATATGATTTTGCGGATTACCGGTATCACGCTGGATCAGTGGCGCAGATCGGGAATATCTACCCGAGAGAATATGCGAGGCTTTTCTATGAAGGACAGAGAGCGAACGGACAGAAAGATATCGTGAATTTGATTCGTTGTGCCTGGGTTGGCAGTCAGAGATATGGCGCGCTGGTATGGTCCGGAGACATCATGTCGTCTTATGAAGATTTCCGCAAACAGATCTGTGCCGGTATTCATATGGGATTGTGCGGGATTCCCTGGTGGACCACGGATATCGGCGGGTTCCATGGCGGTAATATCCATGATGCGGGATTTAAGGAACTGTTGATCCGCTGGTTCCAGTTCGGCACTTTCTGCCCGGTCATGCGTATACATGGCTGCCGTCAGCCGGGTGAGGAGATCGTCAATAAGGCAGGCGAGGTGCGCGAGTGGACGGGCGCGGAGAATGAGGTCTGGAGCTATGGCGAAGAGAACTATGAGATCATGGTGAAGTTCATTCGTATCCGGGAGATGATGCGGGAATACACGAGAAGCGTCATGCAGGATGCTCATGAGAAAGGCGCCCCGGTGATGCGTGCCATGTTCTATGAATTCCCGGAGGATCCGGTATGCTGGGATATTAAGGATGCCTACATGTTTGGTCCGGATATCCTGGTGGCGCCTGTCTGCCATGAAAAGGCGGTAAGCCGCAGCGTATATCTGCCTGCCGGAGCGTCCTTCGTATATGCCGGGACAGGTGAGAAGTATGAAGGCGGAAAGTGGTATGAAGTGGCAGCGGACATTCAGACCATACCGATCTTCCTGCGGGATGGCAGACAGGAATATCTGATCGGGGAGATTTAGGGTGTGACGGTGTGGAGATTGCCCGGGATGATCCGATGTGTGACGGCGCGGAGATCGCCCGGAGAGATTTGCTGCATAATGACAAGGGTCGATGCAGAGAACAGACAGATTACGAATGGAGGATATCATGGATAAAAATAAATTTGCGCTCACTCCTCCTATGGGGTGGAACAGCTACGACTATTACGATACCACGGTAAACGAGGCACAGGTGAAGGCAAATGCGGACTATATGGCGGCGCATCTGAAATCCTTTGGTTGGGAGTATGTGGTGGTGGACATTGAGTGGTACAGCAATGATGCGGGAACGGTCAGAGACCGATTCCAGTACATTCCTTTCGGCGATATTGAGATGGATGACTACGGCAGGCTGCAGCCTTCGCCGGCGAGATTTCCTTCCTCTGCAGGTGGGAAAGGCTTCGGACCGTTGGCGGAGTATGTGCATGGACTGGGGTTGAAATTCGGTATACATATTATGCGCGGTATCCCGCGCAAAGCGGCGCACATGCACTGCCCGGTGCTGGGAGCAAAAGAGACGGCGGACAGAATCGCGGACCCTTCTTCCATCTGTATCTGGAACCCGGATATGTACGGCGTGCGCGGCACCGAGGACGGACAGGCATATTATGATTCCCTGCTTGCCATGTACGCACAGTGGGGCGTGGATTTCATCAAATGCGATGATATCTGCGACAGCAGACTTTATAGAACGGAACCCTTTTCGGGGTGGGAGGAGACGAGGATGCTGCACCGGGCCATCGAGAAGTGTGGCCGGCCTGTCGTCTTAAGCCTTTCTCCGGGGCCGGCCCAGATCGACCGGGCCTGGGAGTACTGTAAGTATGCGAATATGTGGCGGATCACGGATGATTTCTGGGACGAGTGGAATCTGTTAAAAGCAATGTTTGCGCGCTGCGAGATGTGGCAGGACCATGTGCGGGCGGGCTGCTTCCCGGACTGCGATATGCTGCCGCTGGGTAAACTGGGCAAGGGCTTTGGCAATGGTGAGCGGGAAACCAGCTTTACGAGGGAAGAGCAGAAGACCATGATGACACTGTGGTGCATGTTCCGTTCTCCACTGATGATCGGTGCGGAGCTGACATTGTTGGATGACTGGACTTTGTCTCTTCTGACGAATGCAGAGCTGCTTGCACTTATGGAGGAGAGCTGCAGGGGAACCCAGCTGATTCGCACAGAAACGTATGCTGTCTGGAAGAATAAGGATGAGGCTTCCGGCAGAATCTGTGTGGCGCTGTTTAATCTGGATGATGTGGACAGAGAGATTTCAGTAAGACTTTCGGAACTGGGTGAGTCTGCATTGGAGAAAGCAGAGGAGGCGGCATTGTATGAACTTTGGGAGAAAGAGGAGTGCGGTACGGTATCCGGCAGGATCGCAGCCAAAGTGCCGGCACATGGCGTGAAAGTTTATAGGATGGAAACGGTGTAGATTCGATCGACAGGGATGTTTCCATAGATATAGAATAAAGGAATATCCGTGAAGCAGATGGACAGTTTATGCAGGGATGGGTGTAAGAGAAAATAGCCCGTCCCTGTATTTTTTTCGTGGGATCCGGGTGTCGAAAGATTTGTATACGAAATCAAACAAGGGCGGTAAGATGGACATTAAATGAAAACGATTACACAATAAGAAGATGGAGTGGAGGTATAGAAGCGTCGCAAATTATATTGATAGCAGAGCAAAATCAGAGTATTCCTTCGGAAAACTCCTAAATTCTGCTCACGTCCTCAGCGCAAAATACTTCGGAATTGAAAAAAAACGTAAGATTAATGTGGAATCGATTACAGCATTATAGACAAAATCATAGTCCGTGTTTTGGAACAAGTGCCAATTTACAAAGAAATGCAGGAAGTGTTATAGTAATAACGGATTTAAAGTGTAACCGATTTCATTATAGCACACCAAGGTAATGACAAATTATGCAGACAGTAAAAGGATGGTAAAGAGTAATGGTGAAGGGTAAGAAAAAAACAGGCCGGAAAACGGCGGCAGCAAAGGCGAACAAGACGGCAGAGCAGATGAAGGGACAGACCGTACAGGAGAAGAAGACGAAGGATGCGGCTGCGGATCTGCCTGAAGAAACCGTCAGGAAGGCAGACGATAAACTGGCGAAGATCTTCGAGGAGAGATTGCAGAGACATCATGACGAGCTGCGTTGGCTCTACATGGAATTATATGAGAATGATTCCATGTTTGCGGAATTATGCGAGCAGATGTATCAGTTTTATCTGGAAAGAAATGACGCATTGAAAAAGCTGGATACAAACAGAGAAAAAGACAAAGACTGGTATAAGCAGAACGATATGCTGGGCATGATGTTCTATATTGACAATTTTGCCGGTAATATGAAAGGTGTGCAGTCCAAACTGGATTATATCGAGCAGTGCAATGTGAATTACATCCACCTGATGCCTTTTCTGGAGACGCCTGAGGGACGCTCTGACGGAGGCTACGCGGTGGCGGATTTCCGGAAGGTGCAGGAGAAGCTTGGTTCCATGGAGGATCTGGAGAGCCTGACGGCGGCCTGTCATAAGAAAGGCATCAATGTCTGCATGGATTTTGTCATGAACCATACATCGGAGGATCATGAGTGGGCGAAGAAAGCAAGACAAGGTGACGGAGAGTATATGAGCCGCTACTTTTTCTATGATAACGGAGATATACCGGCTCAGTATGAACGGACGGTGCCCCAGGTATTTCCGACCACGGCGCCGGGAAACTTTACGTGGATCGAGGATATCGGCCATTATGTAATGACTACCTTTTACCCTTACCAGTGGGACTTGAATTACAGGAACCCAAGAGTGTTTAATGATATGATGTATAATTTCCTCTTTCTGGCCAATCGGGGAATCGATATTATCCGGATCGATGCAGTGCCGTATATCTGGAAAGAACTGAATACGCCTTGCCGCAATCTGAAGCAGGTACATACCATCGTGCGCATGATGCGTATGATCTGCGAGATCATCTGCCCTAGCGTGCTCCTGCTGGGAGAAGTGGTGATGGAGCCGGAGAAAGTGGTCCCTTACTTCGGAACGGTAGAGAAGCCGGAATGCCACATGCTTTATAACGTTACGACTATGGCGACCACATGGCATACGGTAGCGACCCGCAATGTTAAGCTTCTAAAACAGCAGTTGGATATCGTGAACGGGCTGCCCAAGGAGTATGTTTTCCTCAACTACCTGCGCTGCCATGATGATATCGGCTGGGGGCTGGATTACGGCACGCTGCAGATGGAAGGGATGGGAGAGCGTTCTCACAAACAATATCTTAACGATTATTTCCAGGGGTATACTGAGGACAGCACCAGCCGTGGTGAACTTTACAACGCGGATCCGGTCACAGGGGATGCCAGATTCTGCGGCACGACGGCTTCCATGTGCGGTATTGAGAAGGCAGGTTTCGAACAGGATGAGGCGGCCATGGAGATGGCAGTGCAAAAGGACTTGATGCTGCACGCTTATATGTTCATGCAGTCAGGCATCCCGGTACTGTACAGCGGAGACGAGATCGGGCAGGTTAACGATTACAGTTATAAGGAAGACCCCAACAAGGCAGCAGATTCCAGATATATTCACCGCGGGGCGATGAACTGGAAGCTTGCGGAGAACAGGACAGATGCTGCTTCGGTGGAAGGAAAAATGTTCCAGGGACTTGACAAGTTGGAACAGATTCGCAGGACGGAGAAGGTGTTCGTGACACAGGCAGATACGTGGACGATCGAGACATGGGATGATTCTCTTCTGTGTATCGGAAGATACTTCGAGGGAGAGAAGCTGATTGGACTGTTTAATTTCAGCGGCGTTGACAAGACGGCGTGGATCAAGGAGGCAGACGGCGACTATGTGGATCTGATCTCCGGAAACAGGGTGCAGCCGGTGGATGTACAGGTACCGGGCTATGGGTTCTACTATATGAAGAAACTTTCTTGATGCAATGATAAAGTTATGACCCGGTCGACAATGGGACAGATGCTATAGAAGAGTATCAGGTATCGACATGGCGGTATCGCAGGTGTATAAGGAGCGGAGATGAATATAGGGAAGATCGCGGAAATGGCCGGAGTATCCAGAGCGGCCGTATCCCGCTATTTTAACAACGGATATATTTCGGAGGAGAAACGGGAAGCCATCAGGCTGGTAGTAGAGAAGACCGGCTACCGGCCTTCGGTGCAGGCTCAGACGCTCAGGACGAAACGGACAAAGATGATCGGCGTGATCGTGCCTAAGATAGCGTCTGCCTCGATCGGCAGGATCGTGGAAGGCATACTTTCGATGATCAACGAGAATGGATATCAAATGTTGTTGGCTGTGACTCAGAACGATCCGAAGATGGAACTGGAGTATCTGGATGCATTTGGGGAGAAACAAGTGGATGGGGTGATCCTTTTAGGCACTGTGTTTCAGACGGAGCACAAGAAGATCCTTAAGAATTTCTCCGTTCCCGTGGTGATCGTGGGGCAGCAGATGTCGGGATATAACTGCGTCTTCCACGATGATTATCATGCTTTTTATGATCTGACTAAGCTTTTCTTAGAGCGGGGCAGGACGAAACTGGGCTATATCGGCGCTATCCAACAGGATGTGGCGGTGGGCTCGGAACGATATCGGGCCTTCTGTGATGCCGTGCGGGATATGGGCCATGAGGAGCTTGTGGGCCGTCATGTAACGGCATCCTTTTCCATACGCTCCGGTTATGAGAAGGCCGGAGAGATATTGGCGCGTTATCAGGATCTGGATGGTCTGATCTGTGCCACCGATACGATGGCGGCGGGTGTACAGCAGTATCTCAGGGAGCAGGGGATCAAGGTGCCGGAGCAGATCTTACTGGGCGGACAGGGGGACGCAGAGATCGCGAGAGTGGCGATCCCGTCTCTGATCACATTACACTATTCCTATGAGAAGAGCGGGGAGATCGCGGTGCAGATGCTGATGGAGACATTGGCCGATAAGGAGGAACAGCAGGCGTCCAAGGAGATGCGGCTGGGGTATCATATTGTGGAGGCGTAGCGGGAGAAGTGCTTCTGGCCTTTGCGATAAGAGAGCAGTTTTGATTGCTTGTTACTTCTATAAGTAATTTCCACCTGTGCGGTTGGACGCTTCAAAGAGCATCCAACCTGACTTCCGTATTCGTAAAACCGTGCTTAAGCACTCTTGCGTCTGCTTTCGCATCCGCGTTTTACTCATTTGGAAGTGGGTTGCTAATCCAACAGCCTGTCTGTATTGCCATAAATGGCATACAGACAAATTGTTGGATGCCTGAAACCGTAAAGTTATCGGCGAGTACTACGTACTCAATGCCCATGCAGCAAGGTGCAGGGCACCGTGAATAGTAACTGCTGGATTGCAACCGCACAGGTGGAGTAATTTTGGACTTGTGAATATGTCTGATATATACTATAATAATGTAATATAATTATACAAAACGACGAATCAGTCAGAGATAGAATTATTTCAATTTAAAAAAATGACAAATTACAAGGAGGAAACACAACATGAAGAAATTTGAGTATGTCATCAAGGATGAGGTAGGGATTCATGCGAGACCGGCAGGGCTTTTGGTAAAGGAAGCGAAGAAATATCAGAGTAAGGTTTCCATTACGAAAGACGGTAAATCAGCCGAAGCTACGAAGTTGATGGCACTTATGGGACTGGGTGTAAAGTGCGGTGAGAATGTGGAAGTATCCGTGGAAGGTGCGGATGAAGATGCTGCATTCGAGGGTATCAAGGCATTTTTCGAGGCTAATCTCTAAAAATACGAAGCAGATTATAGAGGAGGCAGGGGAAACTATGGTGAAGTTATCCGGAAAAGCAGTTTATAAAGGGGTGGTCATCGGACCTGTTGCAGTTTTGAAGAAGGATGACCAAAAGGTCAAACGGACCAAGATCACGGATGTGGACGCCGAGCTCGCACGTCTTAAGCAGGCCGGAGAACAGGCTGCGGAGCAGCTGCAGAGGCTGTATGACAAGGCTGTTAAGGAAGTCGGTGAGGCAAGCGCGGCTATTTTTGAAGTACACCAGATGATGCTGGAGGATGATGATTATCTGGATGCGATCCATAATATGATCCAGACAGAGATGGTGAATGCAGAGTATGCTGTTGCCGTTACAGGGGACAACTTCTCGGAGATGTTTGCCAATATGGATGACGATTATATGAAGGCTAGAGCGGCGGATGTGAAGGATATATCCAACCGTCTCGTAAGGAACCTTATGGGACAGGAGGACGTGGATCTGGCATCCATGGAGCCGTCCATTATCGTTGCGGACGATTTAAGTCCCAGTGAGACCGTACAAATGGATAAATCGAAGATTCTTGCATTTGTGACGGTGCACGGCTCCACCAATTCTCACACGGCAATTCTTGCCAGAATGATGAATATTCCGGCGTTGATCGGGATACCTATGAATCTGGACGAGATACACACGGGCATGAAGGCCGTGGTGGATGGTTTCAAAGGGGAAGTGATCTTCGAGCCTTCCGAGGAGATCTGTGCCGAGGTGGAAGAGAAGATACGTGAAGAACAGGAGAAGCTGAGACTCTTACAGACCTTGAAGGGCAAGGAGAATGTAACGCCTTCCGGGCAGAAGATCAATATTTACGCTAATATCGGCAGTGTCTCTGATGTGGGTTATGTGCTGGAGAATGATGCGGGCGGCATCGGCCTTTTCCGCAGCGAGTTTTTGTATCTGGGCAGAGATGACTTTCCGACGGAGGAAGAACAGTTCCAGGCATACAGACAGGTGGTACAGACCATGGCGGGTAAGAAGGTCATCATCCGTACACTGGATATCGGTGCAGATAAGCAAGTTGACTATTTTAATCTGGGCAAAGAGGATAACCCGGCACTTGGCTATCGGGCGATCCGTATCTGCTTAAAGCAGCCGGATATTTTCAAGACCCAGTTGCGGGCACTTCTGCGGGCGGCTATGTATGGCAATCTTTCCATCATGTATCCGATGATCATTTCCGTTGCGGAAGTGAAGCGGATCTATGAGATCGTAGACGAGGTGAAGGCGGAGTTGGATGAGGCGCAGATTCCTTACAAGGTGCCGGAGCAGGGTATCATGATCGAGACGCCTGCGGCGGTGATGGTCAGTGAGGAATTGGCGCAGATCGTGGACTTTTTCAGTATAGGAACTAACGATCTGACACAGTATACGCTGGCTCTTGACAGGCAGAACGCGAAGTTGGATGATTTCTATGATCCGCATCATCCTGCAGTGCTGCGGATGATCAAGCTGGTGACGGACAACGCCCATAAGTACGGCAAATGGTCCGGCATCTGCGGTGAGCTGGGAGCCGATCTGGAACTTACAGAAGAATTTCTGCGGATGGGACTTGACGAACTGTCAGTGGCTCCATCGATGGTGCTGCGGGTGAGGAAAGTGGTCAGGGAAGCGGATGTATAGAATTTGGCCAATAATTTTACGTTTTCATGTGCTATAGTTTGCGTATGGTCAAGCCATGAACTGCAGCCACGATTTTTATTCCCGCGAGCAACGAGCCAAGTGGCTGCTTGCAGACATTTGGCGACTGCCGCGAGGGTCAAAGACCCCGTTGCTTGCAGCGGGGTCTTTGATTGGCATGTGTTTTGGGATTGCAGGAAAAGTTTTCTTGAAATAGTGAAAGAGAAATGCTATATTAGAGATAGTAAAAGCCACCCCGTACTCGGCCGAAGTTTAGGGGTGGTCTTTCTATGTATGGCTACTTACAACAAAAGAGAAAACAGTGACAGGAGAAAACGGAAAATGTCGATAGAGAGTGTAAAAGCTTATTTGAAACAATATGATATGGAAGAACGGATTCGGGAATTTGACGTGTCCAGTGCTACGGTGGAGTTGGCGGCCGAGGCGCTTAACTGCGAGGCGCAGCGGATCGCGAAGACGCTTTCATTCCTGCAGGGGGATAAGGCAGTATTGATCTGCACAGCGGGAGATGCAAAGGTTGACAACCACAAATATAAGGAACGATTTGGTATGAAAGCGAAGATGCTCTCCTTCGAGGAAGTAGAGGAGATGACAGGACATGTAGTGGGTGGTGTCTGTCCTTTTGCGGTGAAGGAGGGGGTGCCGGTCTATCTGGATGTGTCTCTGCAGCGGTTTGAAACGGTGTATCCCGCTTGCGGAAGCGCCAACAGTGCGATTGAGTTAACAATCCCGGAACTGGAGAAGTGTTCCGGGTATGAAGCGTGGGTGGATGTCTGTAAGGGCTATTAGACTGCCTGCAGGCAGTTTTCCGGACCGGCTTGTTTGTTTTTGGATCAGTGATCTGCTTAGGAGGAATCGTGGGGCAATATGGCAGAACAGGAATATTTCAAGAACGCCTTGTCTGATTTTACATACGAGGCGGCCAGTGGCGGGGCGATCCGTCACCTGGCAGATCTGGGTTATACGGTCAAGCAGATCAGCGGACAGCTGTCTTTTCCGACGCCTTATGAGAGAGTGCAGAAGACGGTCTGGCAGAGGCTGCTTGAAACGGGTGTCCTGCTGGCGGAAGAACCGGGCAGCGGGAAGAGGCGGAGCGGAGGCAGAGCCGAGTATGTGATAGAGCGGGATAAATACGGCAGGACCAGCTTCCGACTGGCGGCAAGAGATATTGAGGAGAAAGCCGGCGAGATTTGTTGGAAGGAACGCAAGTTCGGAGAGGGCGGCGAAGCCGGCAGGAGCCTGGCGGTGTACCTGGCGGATAAGTATAAGGAAAATAACGGTGAAGCATATATTTCCTGCAGCTTTGGCTTGCTGCTGCATAAGGAGCCGGCTGCGTTTGAAGCGGTTCTTGCAGCCTTGAATGAACGGCAGCAGGAGTATATAACCGGGCTTCCCTGGGAGGGGAAGCGCTGCTATCACAGGCTGGATCAGCGGATGCAGGAGATAGCGATCAAGCTGTACCATGTCGGGAAACTGCGGGAGACATGCTTTTTCATGAAGACGGAGGAGAAAGTGACCTTAGAACCGCAGGGAAATCAGGGGTAGAAGCTGTGACGCCGTTCTTGTGAAAAGGGCGGTATCTACAGAAACAGTGTATTTCTGTCAGACTGCCTAAAATTGTCCTGTCAATTTTGGTCAAAAGAGAGAAAAGGAAGGAGGCGGTAGGATACCGTTGACTTTTCAGAACGGCTGTGATAAGGTCATATCATCAAAGGGATAGTGATTGCGTAAGCAAGCTAAACTTATATGCAGATTTTTCGGAAGCGTGTTCTTTCGGATTTGTTTGTGCATATAAGTTTTTTTTATTCTCGCGAGCAGTGAGCCGAGTGGCTGCTTGCAGCGGGGCTTTGATCGTATAAGATTCGGGTATCAGAAGGTGTGGTTGTGCCAGTGAGAGGAAAGGGATGACAGATGAAGATTTGGAAGGCCTTAAATAATAATGTTGCGGTTGTTTTGGATGAAAAAGGACAGGAAAAGATCGTGATGGGAAAGGGCATCTGCTTTAAGAAGGGGGCAGGCGACAGCATTTCTGATGACAGCATTGATAAGACTTTCTCTCTCTCAGGGGCGGAGGCGAACAGCAAGTTCCAGGTTCTGATCCAGGATGTGCCGATGGAGCACATTGCGCTAGGAGAGGAGATCATAGCGGAGGCCAAAACGCGTTTGGGCAATAAGATGAACGACATGATCTATATTTCGCTGATCGATCATGTACATACTTCCATTGTCCGCTGCCAGGATGGGATAACGGTGAAGAATATGCTGCTGTGGGATATCCGCAGGTTCTACCGGGAGGAGTATCAGGTAGGATTGTGGGCGCTTGCCCTGATCAGGGAACGGTTTGGGGTGGCGCTGCCGGAGGATGAGGCGGGGTTCATCGCGCTTCATCTGGCGAATGCCCAGATGGACGAGGAGAAGATGCACAATATGTATGAGATCACCCATATCATGCAAGAAGTACTGAATATTGTAAAATATCATTTTAATATACCGTTTAATGAAGATGATGTGTATTATTACCGATTTGTCACGCATTTGAAATTTTTTGCCAAAAGGCTGACAGAAAAAAAGCTTTACGAGGAGGACGACAGCGATGACTTGTGGAGCGTCATCAGGAAGAAGTATCCCGACGCCTTTTGCTGCGTGGAGAAAGTGACGGGGTTTGTCGAGAAGAAATATCAATACAGTCTGTCTAAAGACGAACAGCTTTATCTCACGATCCATATAGAACGGGTCGTGAACAAGACAGTCCGCTGATAGACAGCAGGACTATCATCACCATGTATGCCTGGATGGCGACGGCGCAGGCGAAGAGGTGCGTGTGCCGGCCAAACCTTCATAAAATATAAATCATATATTAGGAGGAAAAGAGATGGGCAAGTATGAAAGTCTGGCGAAGGAGATCGTCAGGAACGTTGGTGGAAAGGACAATGTTATCAGTCTGACACATTGTATCACGAGACTTCGGTTTAAACTGAAGGACGAGAGCATCGCGCGGGACGACGTCCTGAAGAATATGGAAGGTGTCGTGACGGTCATGAAGAGCGGTGGGCAGTATCAGGTGGTGATCGGCAATCATGTACCTGACGTGTATGCGGATGTTATGCCGGTCCTTGGACTGGAGGAGCGGTCTGCAGAGACGGAAGAGGCTTCCGGCGGGAACTTATTCAACAGGTTTATTGATATCATTTCAGGTATTTTCCAGCCGATCCTGGGAATTATGGCGGCCTGCGGTATGGTCAAGGGATTGAATGCGTTATTTGTGGCTATGGGACTTTACCCGGATACATGCGGCGGCTATTTGATCCTGAATGCGGTCGGCGACGGTCTGTTTCATTTTCTGCCGTTGTTTCTCGGGTATACGGCGGCCAAGAAGTTTAATTTAAAACCGATGATCGGTTTGGTGATCGGCGCGATCATGTGTTATCCGGCCATTCAGGGGAGCACATTATCTGCCGGCGGTGAGGCGTTGTATACGCTGTTTGGCGGCACCATGTTCGAGTCTGCGGTCTATACGGACTTTTTCGGTATTCCTCTGATGGCGATGGATTATACGGGAACGGTCATCCCGGTCATCTTCGTCGTGTATTTTGCCTCGAAATGTGAGAAGTTTTTCAAGAGGTTCATCCCGGATCTGGTGAAGTTTTTCTTCGTGCCGATGCTTACGCTGTTGGTGGCCATTCCGGCAGGGCTTCTGCTGATCGGCCCTTTGGCGTCCTTTGCTTCTACCGTGATCGCGGAGGGAGTCATGGCAGTGCGTAATTTCAGCCCGATGCTCGCAGGGGCGATCGTGGGACTGACTTGGCAGATCCTGGTGATCTTCGGTCTGCATTGGGGTTTCATTCCGGTCTATATCAACAATATCATGACGAACGGCTATGACAATGTGATGATGCCGTTTTTCGCCTGTACGTTTGCGACATCGGCGGTGGTTTTGGCAATCTTCTTTAAGACGAAGAACAAACAGATGAAAGAGATGGCGCTGCCGAACTTTATCTCAGGCATTTTCGGTGTAACGGAGCCGGCGATCTACGGCATCCTGCTGCCGCTTAAGAAACCTTTTATCATCAGTTGCATTGCCGGTGGAATTGGCGGCGGTTTCTATGGGGCGTTTAATTTCAGGAAGTTTATGATGGGCGGGATGGGTATCTTCGAGTTCCCGGCTATGATAGAACCGGACGGAAGTCTTGGCAATCTGCTTGTGGCAATCGCAGGTGTTATTCTTACAATGATCATCGCCTTTGCGGCAACGATGGTATTTTATAAGGAAGAAGAGAAGAAAACAGTGGTAAATGATGACGAAACGGCGGCTGTGTCAGGGCAGACCGGGAGTGTCGGACAGAAATTGGCGAAGAGGATACAGATTGCCAGCCCGATCAGCGGAAAAGTATTGAAACTGGAGGAACTTCACGATGATGCTTTTGCATCGGGAGCGCTGGGAGCAGGTGTGGGTATCCTTCCGGACAAAGGCGAGGTCTATGCGCCGGCTGACGGCGTGATCTCTACGCTGTTCCCGACGCTTCATGCAATCGGGATGGAAACCGACGAGGGCGTCGAACTGTTGATCCATATCGGCCTTGACACGGTGCAGCTGGAAGGCAAAGGCTTCGAGGCGATGATCGGTCAGGGCGACCGGGTGCGTAAAGGGCAGCTGCTGGTAAGATTTGACGCAGATTATATAAAGGCGCAGGGCTTCCTCACGGAGACGCCGGTGATCGTAGTGAATACGGATGACTATCTGGAGATCGTGGAGAGCGAAAGGGGCAGCGTGGCTGCAGGCGACGGACTGCTTACGATCGTACAGTGATACAGGATATGGAGGATATATATGAGCTTACAGGAGAACTTTTTATGGGGCGGCGCCTCTGCAGCCAACCAGTGCGAGGGAGGTATTTATGAGGATGGGAGAGGACTTGCCAATGTGGATGTCTGTCCGGCGGGAAAAGACCGGCAGGATGTGATAACGGGGCGGCGCAAAATGCTGCGGATGGACAAAGAGCATGTCTATCCGGCTGCCGAGGCAGTGGATTTCTATCATCATTTCCGGGAGGATATTGCGCTGCTTGCCGAGATGGGATTTCGGGTATACCGCATGAGCATTGCCTGGACCAGGATCTTTCCGCGGGGAGACGAGGAGGAGCCGAACGAGGCCGGACTTCGTTTCTATGAGGAGGTCTTCCGGGAATGCAGGATGCACGGTATACAGCCATTGGTGACAATCTGCCATTTCGACTGCCCCGTGGGACTGATCGAAAAGTATGGGGGATGGAGAAATCGGAAGATGATCGATTTCTACCTGCGGCTTTGCAGGACGCTTTTTACACGGTATAAGGAGTATGTGGTTTACTGGCTGAACTTCAACGAGATCAACATGATCCTGCATGCACCGTTCATGGGAGCCGGGCTCTGCTTTGAGGAAGGGGAGAATGAGGAGGCAGTGAAATATCAGGCAGCGCATCATGAACTGGTGGCGGGAGCGCTGGCGGTAAAGCTGGCACATGAGATCAATCCGGAGAATAAGGTGGGATGTATGTTTGCCGCCGGCAGCGCGTATCCTTGTACCTGCAGGCCGGAGGACGTGTGGGAGGCACTTTTGACGGATCAGGAGAATTATTTCTTCGTGGATGTACAGGCGAGAGGATATTATCCGTCCTACGCGAAAAGCAGACTCAGCCGCCAGGGAATCTGGCCCGTGATGGCAGAGGGAGATGAAGAAATCTTGCAGGAAAACCCCGTGGATTTTATTTCCTTTTCTTATTATAACAGCAGGTGTATAGCGGCGCCCGGTACAGGCGGCGAGGAGGCAGAGGGGAATCTTTTCAAATCTGCGAAGAATCCATACCTGCAGTACAGTGAGTGGGGATGGCCTATTGATCCGCTGGGGCTTCGCATCACCCTCAATGAAGTGTATGACCGTTACCAGAAACCGCTGTTCATCGTGGAGAACGGGTTGGGTGCGGTGGACACACCGGATGAAAAAGGTGAGATTGACGACGGTTACCGGATCGATTATCTGCGGGAACATATCCGTGCCATGAAGGCTGCCGTGGAGGAAGACGGCGTGGAACTTATGGGGTATACGACCTGGGCGCCGATCGATCTGATCAGCGCGGGCAGCGGAGAGATGAGGAAACGGTATGGTTTTGTCTATGTAGACAAGCAGGAGGACGGCAGCGGAACATTTGCGCGCAGCAGGAAGCGTTCCTTCTACTGGTATCGGAAAGTGATCGAGACGAACGGGGAAGTGCTGTAAAAGGGTTTGACAGGGCTATGGATCACCAGGCATGGATCCGGATAATTCCGCGGCCATTTCCTGCATGTGCTGTTCCATGGCCTCACGCGCCCTTCCGGCGTCGCGGGCCATGGCGGCGTCAAGGATAGCCTTGTGGTATTTCAATCCGGAAGCTTTTCCGCGCTTATGAACGATATCTTTCATCACCCGGGAGAGATTCGTGCAGATCATCTTGTAGGCAGACTCGAGCGTCTGATTGCCGCAGCAGGAGGCCAGTGTGGTATGGAAGGACACGTCTGCGGCGGCAAAGGCTTCTTCATCCGGCCCGGCGGCAGACATGGCATCGTAGTCTTGACAGAGCCGGGTCAAGTCTTCCTCGGACATGCGTAAGACTGCCAGCTCACAGAGCGGCCCTTCCATGACACAGCGGAATTCCAGCAACTCCCGGAATTCCCGCTCTGTCAGGCTGCCCGGGATATTCATGCGTGCCATGGCGTCGCTGAGTGAAAATTTGCGCACATAACTACCGTCACCGACTTTCGTCTCGATCAATCCCTCGCCGGCCAGTTTCTGGAGTGCATTGCGTACGGTCACACGGCTGGTGCCGAAGATCTCACACAACTGCATTTCTCCGGGTAGGCGTTCTTCCGGCTTCCAGACTCCCGTCTCTATATTTTCTTTCATCTGGGCGATCACTTGATCGCTGATGCTGCTTCGTGTTACCGGATGTAATCCCATAGCTGTGATCTGTCCTCCTGTCTTCTGTTACTTCCTGGTCTCTTTATCCCGGCAGACGTTGTTCTATCATGCTTCATCATACAGGCAGCAGGCCTTCTCTTACGAGAAACGCATGCACTTTTTCCTGTTCGCACGCATCAAGGTCCAGTATCGGGAAGGTACATTTGGCACATGCGATGATGCCTAACTGACGTACCGCCTCTTTGACATAAGGAACAAAGGGTGCGCCGATGGTGTAGATATCCATACAGCGGTTTATTCGCTGCTGCAGCAGGGCGATCTGCCCGACATCTTCGGCGTTCACTGCCTTGACCCAGTCTGAGCAGAGTTTCGGCGCCACGTTGGAGATGCCGCAGATGGAGCCGTTTCCGCCGGAAAGCACATTGTGGGCAAAGTTATCGTCGAAACCGGAATAGATCTCAAAATCCGGCCGGATCGGTTTCACTGCCTTGATCAGTTCTCTTGTGTGGTCCATGCCGGCGATCGTATCTTTGATGCCGACGATATTCTTATGTTCTTTGGCAAGCCTGCGTACGATAGCCGGGCTGATGGTATAGCCGGTACGGTCCGGGAAGTTGTAGATATAGACGGGCCCCTGGATCTCTTTTGCCATGCGGCTGTAAAAACCGTACATCTCCGCATCGCCGAAGGCAAAGTAGAAGGGCGGCACGATCATGACCGCGTCTGCGCCTGCAGCAAGGCAGGTGTTGGAGAGGGGAGCGATCTCTTCGGCGATCATATTCGCAGTGCCGATGATGACCTTCATGCGACCCGCGATGTGTTTAACGGCAAAGCGTGCGATCTCCTCACGCTGTTCAAGCGTCTGTCCAAAAAATTCCCCCAGACTTCCGCCGATCAGAACGCCGTCTATCTCATTGGCGATCAGGTGGTCGTAAAAGCGTCCTGCACTTTCAAAGTCGATGGCGCCGTCCTGTTGAAAAGGAGTGATCGCCGGGCAGATCCATTTTGCATTCATAAGTTATTCCTCCACATGTTTGAGCAGATTCTTCCTGCCTGTATTGAGCGTTAGTCGAGCCCTGCACCCTGCATGGCACTCAGGGCGTGTTGGGTGTACCGCTTGTAGAAGCCCTTTCTGGGCGGTCTCGGAAGGATGCCCTTTTGTCTTCTCAGAGTGAGAAGGCCGGCGGCTTCTTCCGGCGTCAGTTCTTTCCCGCCTGCGCCGACAAGATCAAGACGGCGTGCTTCAATATCGTAATGGATAAGGTCGCCTTCTTCGATAAAGGCGATAGGGCCTCCGACGGCGGCTTCCGGGCTGATATGGCCGATAGCGGCTCCGCGGGTAGCGCCGGAGAAACGGCCGTCGGTGATCAGGGCTACATGTCCGTTTAAAGATTCGTCACAGACGATAGCCTCGGTCGTCATGAGCATTTCCGGCATGCCGCAGCCGCGAGGGCCTTCATAGCGGATCACAATCACGTCTCCCGGTTTGATCTTCTTGTCGACGACAGCCTGGTAAGCGTCCTCCTCCTCGTCGAATACGCGGGCCGGGCCGGTGAAACTGTGCTGGGAGAGGGCGACCGCGGAATACTTGATGACACTGCCTTCCGGGGCAATGTTTCCCTTCAGGATGGCAACGCTGCCCTTTTCGGTGGCTTTCTCCACCGGGAAGATGACTTCGTCCCGGGTCAGGTGGTAGTTCGCGAGATAGCCCAAGTTGCGTTCAAAGAAGTTATCCCGCTGCAGGTCCTCCAGGTTTTCGCCGAGGGTCTTTCCGGTCACTGTCATAACATCCAGATTAAGCATATCTTTCAGCAGAAGCTGTACGTAGGGCACGCCGCCGGCAAACCAGAAACTTTCCGTCAGATGTTTGCCGCTGGGATTCAGATTGCCGAGATGAGGCACCTGATGATTGACTTCGTCGAAGAGTTCGATGGGCATCTCGTATCCCAGTTCACGGGCAATGCTTGGTATGTGCAGGGTGGCGTTGGTACTGCCGCCGATGGCGCTGTGGATGATCAGCGCGTTGCGGAAAGCGGCGGGCGTCATGATATCGGAGACTTTGATATCCTTCTCCACAAGTTCCATGATAACGCGGCCGGCCTGACGGGCGTAGCGAAGGATGTCTGTCATGGTGGCGGGTGCGAGTGCAGCGCCCGGGAGTGTCATGCCGAGGGCTTCTGCCACACACTGCATGGTACTGGCCGTGCCGAGAAATGTGCAGGCGCCCACGGAGGGACAGCCGGTCAGATAATAGTCCCGGATCTCCTGCGCGGATATAGCGTCTTTGCGTTTTTGCCGCAGGGAGATATCGCCGGCCACCAGGCTGGTCGTCTGTCCGGGCCCGGGACGCATACTGCCGCCGGGGATGAAGACGGTTGGGATATCCATGCGGGCAGCGGCTTTCAGATGTGCCGGGATGGATTTATCACAGCTGCTGGAAAGGATCATGCCGTCCCAGGGCACGGCACTGGCGTGAACCTCTACCATATCGGCGATCGCTTCACGGGAGGCGAGTACGAGATTCATGCCGTCGTGTCCCTGTGCGCAGCCGTCACAGACATCGGTGGTGTGATAGTGAGCAGGAAACCCGCCCCGTTCAAAGACGCCGATCTCGGCCTGTTTTGCAAGCTGGTGAAGATGGACGCTGCCCGGATGGGAATCGCCGTATACATCTTCGATCATGATCTGGGGTTTTGTGACGTCGGTGTCATCCCAGCCGCTGCCCATTTCGAGGGCATTGAACTGGGCCCACCACAGACGCTCTTTTGCACTTTTCTGTTTCATGAGGACCTCCTTGGAAATGTGAGTATAGTGCAGCATTTTCCGGGCGCTGCACGCCGATATGCTAAATCTGTATACTTGTAATACAGATTTAGCATATCGAAAAGGAAACAGAAAGTCAAGGGGTACCTTTGGGGGAGCGATTATCCGCATGCTCAAAATACAGCTGATCTTCCAATATGGTAAACGTGATCGTCTCGTTGCTGTAACGAGACGCAATCTTCTCCAATATGGCAAGGACATCCTCGCGGGTCAGCGTCAGCAGGTCTTCCAGGCGGCTTCCGGCCCAGAATGTATGTATGTCATCGATGACATGACCGACCAGGTGGTCGCGCTCGCCGACAGTGACCTGGTCCATATCGGCAATATGATAGCTGAAGGAATAATCGAAGCCGCACCAGAGCATATCGTCGTCCGATCTTCTGTCGCGATCATGTTCAAAGGAGCAAAAGACCGGGTCTTCTTGCGGCCGCCCTGTTTTCAGATGCGTGATCTGACAGTGGTTCTCCTCAGCGGAGAGGGTCATGGTACGACTGACAAAGCGATATTCTTCTTCCGACAGATCCACCTGAAAGCCGTTGCGGCAGAAGTCCTCCCGGATGCGTTCATAACTGTCAAAATGTTCGTTGCCCCAGTCAAGAAGGCGCGCGTTAAAGTCGGTAAGTGACATGGTCTCATGATCCGGTGTCATCAGAGACAGGAAGGAACGGTAATCTTCCGCGGTGGCGTTATCGTGGATACCGGGCTTTGACTCTATGTCCTGCAGCCGTTTATGGATCATTTCCTGTGATTCCTGCGCATCTGCATCCCGCAGGCCGGCGAGGACGCCGTTTTCATAGACTGCGATCAATTCCCGGGCATCTTCGTCAAAAGTATCGGCGGTAATGCCAAGGTGTTCTGCGATATAGATGCCCTGCTGCGGGTCGAAAATGCTGCGGACTTCTTTTTCCCGGAAATACATCCTGAAAAAATCCAGTTCATGATCATACGTATAGGTCAGCCCGAACGGAAGGTAGGGGCTTAAGACATCTGCCCATTCTCTGGAGCGTTCAGCCTGGAAGCCGGTCTGCAGGACGAGATCGCAAAGCCGGGCCGTTGTCTCTTCCTGCCAGGCCAGAATACGCCCTGCAGTAGTCTTGGCGGCTTTCGGAGTGGCTGAAACCCTTCCGGTAAAGGCAGGGTCTGGCAGGGCAGACCTATGGACGGATCCGCCTGCGGGGGCAGTGACTGCCGAGGTGGCAAAAGCCGCTGTAATACCGACGATCAGGCCGGCGGCGAACAATATGGTGCAACGGGTTATTTTCTTTCGTTTCATGATGGCGGTTATCCTTTCTTCGATCGCATTTTGACTAAAATGGTTGTTTAAGAGCAGCAGGCCGCTGTTGCGTTCTTCCAGGTCGATCAACATGTGGGCATAGCCGGATCTGCAAGTATCGCCCATCAGTTTGATGACCTTTTCGTCGCAGGCTAACTCCAGGTCCCGGTTAAAAAGCAGATACATTATCCATACGAATGGGTTGAACCAGTGCAGGCAGAGTGCAAACGCGGCAAGTAGTTTCGTTGCGGCATCCAGCCGGCAAATATGCACGTACTCATGGGTGAGTACGTACTGCAGACTGGCGGTGTCCTCCCAGTCAGTTTTCTTTGGCAGCAGGATCACAGGGCGGATCAGGCCATAAGTCAGAGGGGTATTGACCCTGTCTGTCTGCCGGATGGCAATGCTGCGCCGCAGCGGATGGGCGCGCAGCCAGCATTCCAGCCATTGCCTGGCACCAGGATGACAGATCGGCAGAGCGGTTTTGAATTCCAGGCGGCAGCGCAGGTAGGAGAGCAGGAGAAAAGCGGTGCTCAGTACGATGCCCATACACCAGATAAGGGACAGGGAAGGCCGCAGCGCCGCTACCTTATGAGGAGCGGAGGGCAGGGCCTTAGCCGCCGGTGCGGGAGCGACAGTCTCTGATGTGTGGCTGCCGGACGTATCTGTCGATTCTGTAGTCGATGTCAGGAAGGGAGTATCATTGTTGAGGTCTTCTTCTGACGGTAAATTGGTGGAGGGCAGACGGGCCTCTATTGAGACCGGCAGGCTGCGGTCAAGTACAGTATATATGCTGCACGGGGCAGGGATGGAAATGGGTACGAGCAGTTTAAATAGCGCCAGTCCCCACAAGATTAGGAAGGTCTGTTTGGGCAGGCGGTTGAGCAGGACTGTACGGATCAGCAGGATTGCCAGGATCAGGATGGCTCCCGAAAAACTCATTTGCAGCAGTGTCATATGCGCACTCCTTTCTTGTCATGTCGGTGTTACTCAAGGTTTCCTACAATCTGCCGCAGCTTCTCGATCTGTTCGGCGGAAAGCCTCTTCCGGCCCAGCAGGGCAGAGAACAGTTTGTCTGCGGATCCGTCGTAGATCTTGTTGATCAGTTCGTTGGTCTCGGCTTCCTGCACATCTTCCTTCGGAATCAGTGCATGGCACATGAAATTAGGCTCAGAGCGTGCGATTGCCCCCTTCTTGATGCAGCGCTTGATCAGTGTGTAGGTAGTGTTCATGTTCCAGCCGACCTGCTCCTTTAGAACATCGGAGATATGTTTCGCGGTGCTGTCTCCTTCCCGCCAGAGGACATCCATCACTTTCAGTTCGGAGTCAAAAAGTTTTACGTTCATTAGTAGTTGCTCCTTTCCGGATCGAGGGTAGTATTTTACCTACGGCAGGCTTGAGGAGCAGAGTAGAGTAGAGGTACTTGCCATGCTGCAAGACTGCAGTAGTGTGATTCTGGTTCCATACTACTGTAGTCTTGTGAAAATGTCAAGAGGAAAAGATCAAAACTAAGGTTAAACTTATAAACTGTTACGTATTATTGACAGACAATTTATTTGCGTGTTATATTTCATACATTACATTTGGTGCGGGTCAGGCACTGTGCACTGACTGAACTGATGACACAACGAGAGAGTTCTCGGAGTATGAGGAAGGAATAAGGTTGAAAAATCACACTGATGTGCTGATTTTTCAACTGCGAGTTTGTGCCGGAGCCACAAACTCGAGATCGCAGAGCCAAATTTGAAATTTGGCTCGCGGCCTTCGCAAAAGAACTGCTTCGGCATGGAGGTAAGGATGATGGAGAGGGAGAGTTTATACCGGTTGATCGAACTGCCGGCAGAAGTCGTAATACGTCTGCAGGCAGTCCGCCAGGAAGTGGATCTTGAACAGGCAGCACCGTATCTGGACCGGTTGACCGAGCGGGGTACGGCGGCAGAGGCTTATAAGGAACTTGGCACGTTTCTGGCCGGGGAAGAGGTACGTGGGCAGGAATGGAAGACGGATATGAAGATGCTGTACTGCCAATTGGAGTGTGCAGGACGCATTTTTGAGAGGTATCGTCAAAAGGGGATTGAGAAGACAATATATGCAGACACGATGAAGTGTTTCACAAGATTTTTGAGAGAGTGTGAACAGAAGAACGGGAGGATGTTTTTTGACAGAGGCTGGTGGACTTATAGACAGGTCAGCATGGGGCTTTTCCGGATCGGCACCCTGGAGTATGAGTTTGACAGGCATGAGGGAGAAGATGTCATTGCGGTCCATATACCGTCGGATGCAGACCTGTCGCCGGAGGCGGTGGAGCACTCTTTGCGGGAAGCGACAGATTTCTTCAGAATGTATTATCCCGAGTATTCATATGACAGGTATACATGTGAATCGTGGCTGATGTCGCCGGTATTAAAGCAGCTTTTGCCGGGAGGATCCAATATCGTATCTTTTCAGGAGCGGTTTACGATCGTATCGGAGGACAGAGAAGGTAAGGAATTCATAGAATGGTTGTTTCAGGTTCCGGCAGACACGGCGTATGAGAAACTGCCGGAGCGGACATCGCTGCAGCGCAGGGCTAAGGAATTGCTCCTTGCCGGCGGTTCGGTCGGCAGTGCGTTTGGGATCATAAGGATCTGATGTTTCAGAGAATGCCCAAAGTTTGGGCATTCTCTGTATAGTGTATCAATTTTGCAGACGAGAGATCGATGCGCCTGACCGGCTATGCGATGCAGACTGTACTGATCGTTTTTGCCGGCAGCGTGATCCTTATGATCTGGCCATTCATGCGGATGGCGTAGGAAGCATCTGCATGACCACGATTTAACAGTATGACTGCAAGGGAGCCGTCCGGATTCTTGGCAGCCGTCAGTTCTGCTTTATCGTCACAGCGAGTTAGGCCGATCCTCTTTGCACCGGGCAGGATGTAGCGGGAGAAATGACCGATGTAGTGATAGGTCAGAAGCTTCCTGTAAGAACCGTCCTCGTTGGCGCATATGGGCGCACCGAAGCCTGAGGAGACATGGCGGGGACCGCCGTTTTTGTCCACACAGAGATTCCAGTCGATCCAGCGGTTCATGCCGTTGTTGAGGTTGCCGATGATATCATGTCCATAGGTGGCGGCATCTTCATATTCTACTTCTGCGATGCTGGGACCGCCCATGCCGAGCAATGCGGCGAACATGTTTGTCTGTCCGGGCGGATGAAGGGCGCAGCACTCACTGCTCATCAGTTTCAGATTCGGGAACAGGTCATGGGCCATGCCAAGGGATTCAAAGTGGTCTCCGGAGTACCAGTGGAATGCGATGCCTTCGATCATCCTGGCTGTTTCTTCATCGATCACTTCCCGGGAGAACTCAACGATCCGTTCTTTATTGTGGTCCCAGATGTAAAGGCCTACGGTATCGGCCAGGCCGGCCTCTTTGAATACCGGATACAGGTGGTCCTTCAGGAAGATCTTCTGTTCCTGTGCGGTCCAGACACAGCTGTCCCAGTTGGTTGCCGCTATAGTCTCGTTCTGCAAGGTCATCATCGTGACAGGAACGCCTTCGTCCAGGTAAGCCTGTACATATTTGGCAAGATAGAGCGCCCAGCTTCTGTAATACTCCTTTTTCAGGCTGCCGCCGTGGCATCTTGACGGTGAGTCATAGTCTATTTCCGGTGCGAGGGCGGCCATCATGGATCCTGCACCGTAGACGGAAGCGTCGTTTTTCGGTTTCGCAGGCGGAGTCTTCCACTGTTTCGGCGGCGACCAGGGGCTTAACAGGACGCTGAACGGTTCCACGGTCATTGCCATGGCGTCTTTTAACATCGGAATCATATAGGTACGGTCGCGTTCGATGGAAAAGGTCGTCAGTGCCGGATCTGCTACCGGGTCTGCTACTGCCTGATATTCTTCCAGGGAATAGTCGCAGCTGTCCATATGCATTCTGATGAAACGGTAATGCTGTCCGTCCTTTCCGAAATGATCTTCCAGAAACTGTTTCCTATCGTTCTCGTTCATTTTGGAATAGAGGTAACCTACCGTGTCTGTCAGGGCGCCGCCGAACCCTTCGATCTCCTGAAATGTCAGATCGGGATAGAGATTGATGACACCTGATTCTAAGTGTTTGGGTTCGTCTGCCTCGGATGTGACGGGCAGTGCGGTCTCTTCCACGATGACCCTGCTGCCTACTGCATAAGTAATGATCTGTTTTGCTTTCATACTAAATCCTCCATGCTGCCAACACCTGCAAATTTGGGTGTCAGCACAAATTTGTCTGTGAAAAAGTTATTTTTCACAGTATCTTCCGCTGTCCGTTGACAGCCTTCAGGAATCTCTCTTTATTCAGAGTACTATGATCTCCTGCATAAAACTTATGAAATCCATGCAAAAACTTCCAATATCCTGTCAAAAATCGATAAATTAAAGAAAGAAACATTTAAAATTCAGTCACGACGTTTTATAATAACAGCATGGATGCGGAGAAGCCCGTGGTAACGCCGGGGATAAAGTACCTTTTGGTCCAGGTATCATGGAATGGAAATAAGGCAGGGTAAGGCAGGGGGCAGGGCATGAGGGGATATTATGAGGCGAACCGGGCAGCGGATCTGCTGGGGATTCCGGTTTCGGTGATGGCGATCAATGTAATGGTAAATGGCGTCCACTGGCATGACCATGCAGAGATACTCTATTGTATCAGGGGAGAGATGCATGTGCGGATAGACGGCCAAGCGTACGATCTGCGGGAAGGGGATTTTGTGACGGTAGACGGCGGGATCAGCCACGAGATCTTCGATGGGGAACCCGGCAATATGCAGATCATATGTTCCGTCGACCGGAAGATGCTGGGCAACATGGAAGGGAAGAGCATCTGCTGTTCGACGCTTGGAGACGGCATTGCAGAGAGGGATGCGGTGTCAGTCCGTCAGGCATTGTCCGAAATGACGTATCTGAGCATGGCGGATCTGCAGACGGCGGAGCAGAAGGGGGAGGCAAAATACAGAGACCGGTTTGTCAGTCAGCATCCCTTGCGGAAGGAAGAGAACTGGAACGCTTATCATATGTACATGTATCAGCTTTTGACGGTACTGGTAAAGTACAAAGTGGACGGAAAAAGGATGGGGGAGAGGAAACATGAGCTGATAGACAGCTGTACTGCCTACATCAACAGTCATATTGGCGAGACGTTAAATGCAAAGATCCTGGCGCGGGAGATGCATGTGAGTGAATCTACGATCTACCGGCTTTTCTCAGAGCAGGTGGGAACGGCCTTAAATCATTACATCACGGTGCTGCGGCTGCATGCGGCCTGCCGATGCCTGGAGGAGACGACAGAGAAGGTCTCGGCGGTGGCCTACGGCTGCGGGTTTACAGGACTGAGCAATTTTTACCGGGTATTTCAGAAGTATGTCGGGATGACGCCGAAGGACTACCGCAGTTCCAGACAACACGCCGGCACTCGTCTGCGGTTCCGGGAGCCGGATATCATGAAGCTGAATTGTTATCAGAACTTTCAGGAGTTGGGGATAACAAAAGAAATATTTACGGATATGTGCCGGTGTGGCAGGTAGACAAGGCATTTATTTTGCGGTATTTTTATGGTAGGGAAGAGAGGATGTTCACGAGAAGCGGAGGGACCAGGATGGGTCATGGAATATATGGGACAATAGAGGCGTTAAGAGGAAGCATCGACCGGGTTTTCATCGGCAAGGAGGACGTGGTGGAGGATCTGCTTGTCTGTCTGCTGGCAGGCGGGCATGTTCTGCTGGAGGACGTGCCGGGCGTGGGGAAGACGACGCTGGCCGGGCTACTGGCCAGGACCACATCCTGCAGTTTCGGGCGGATACAGTTTACACCGGATACGCTGCCGGGAGATGTGTCCGGCGTCTCGATCTATAACAGGAAAACAGAAGAGTTTGAATACCGGGCCGGTGTGGTCATGAACCAGATCCTGCTGGCGGATGAGATCAACAGGACTTCGCCCAAGACGCAGGCCAGCCTGTTAGAGGCGATGGCGGAAGGACAGGTGACGGTGGACGGTGTGGTGCATGAACTGCCCAGGCCTTTTATGGTGATCGCCACCCAGAATCCGGTAGAATTTCTGGGGACTTATCCCCTGCCGGAGGCGCAGATGGACCGCTTTATGATGCGGCTTTCCATCGGTTATCCGGAAAGGGTGCAGGAGATCCGAATGGCGGAGGCTTTCTTAAAGGGAGAGACGCCGGATACCGCGCAGGCAGTATGCGGGGCGGCGGAAGTGTTGGAGATGCAGGAAGCAGCGGCCAGGGTAAGTGTCGGCAGTGCATTGCTCGGGTACATGAAGGATATCGTGGATCTGACCAGGCAGGAGGAGCGGTTTGTCCTGGGCGCCAGCCCACGGGCGCTGCTTGCGCTGGTACGGGCTTCCCAGAGCAAGGCCTTTTTGCTCGGCCGGGACTATGTGAAGCCGGATGATGTGAAGGCGGTGGCGATGCAGGTACTTTTGCACCGGCTGGTGCTGTCCACAGATGCGAGACTTAGGAAAGAGGACGAGGCTTCTATCCTGAAAAGTCTTGTGCTGAAAGCGAAGATACCGGTATAAACGGGCAGCGTAAGGGTGTGACGATTCGGAATGGAGTAGAGAATGATAATAAGAAGATGGATTTTGTTGGGACTATGGCTCCTTTCCCTGGTGTCGATCAGCTTCTATGGGGGTGCGGTCAGCTACGGTTTCTTCTTTGGGGTGACATTTGTGCCGGTGGTGGCGGCGATCTATCTGCTGTGCGTGTATTTCCGGTTTAAGATCTATCAGAAGCTGGAGAGCAGGAATGTGGTGTGCGGGCAGCCTGTGCCTTACTTTTTCGTGCTGCAGAATGACGATCATTTTGCGTTTACGAGTGTGGGCGTCCGGTTGTTTTCTTCTTTTTCTTCTGTGGAAAAGCTGCCCGACGGGACGTCCTACGAGTTGCTGCCGGGGGACAGATATACGTTCGAGACGAAGCTTGTCTGCAAGTACCGGGGAGAGTATGAGGTCGGGGTCAAGGAGATCGTGATCACGGATTTCCTACGGCTGTTTCAGGTAAGCTACAGGGTGCCCGAGACGATCAGGGCGTTGGTCATGCCTAGGGTCGTGCAGGTCGATGAGCTGCAGTGCATCGCAGATATCCAGGCCTTATTGCAGCGGGAGACATATCGGGCGCAGACGGAGCCGGACGTGGTGGTCCGGGAGTATGTGCCGGGAGACGCGCTGAAGCAGATCCACTGGAAAGCGACCGCCCGGGCGCAGGAACTGAAAGTAAGGACCCGCACCGGAGAGGAAAAGACAGGCATCGCGATCTTGTGCGATACAAAACGGTACAGCGCTGATAACAGGGAATATCTGCCTTTGGAAAATAAGATGCTGGAGGTGCTTCTGGCGCTGACGGTCTATTTTGCGCAGCGGAATATGGCCTGCAGAATCTGCTATGGACAGCGGGGTATGGTATGCCGTCATGTACAGGATCTGAAAGATTTTGACGTCTTTTACAGGCAGGCGGCGGCGATCGATTTCGTGCAGGAGGAATCGGTGGAGGAGACGGGCAGGCAGGCTTTGGCAGGAGGTGCCTGGCAGGACTGCAGGATCCTCTTTTTCGTATTGCATGCGTGGTCGGACAGTGTCTGGGAGATGGCGGAACAGATCGCGGCGGGCGGCGGGATCGCGGTATTGTGTCTGGTCACGGACGGGAATATGGACGAGTATATGAAACTTGGCAGTGTGAGGAAGCGGATCGTAGTGCTTCCCGTGGAAGCAAAACTGGAGGGGAAGCTGTGATGGGAGACAGGCTGCATTTGCGGGGAAGGCCGGGAAAGCTTCACGGGGCGGGGCAGAACGGCAGCCGCTTGATCAATGGGGGTATACTGCTTGGTATCATACTGACCGGGGCAGGGCGGTTTCTGGGAATCGGCGCGCTCTCGTTCCTGCATATTGTGACTGCGGCTGTGGTATTCGCATACTGCGAAGGGATGCAGCGCTTTACGGTGAAGGGCAGGGCGGTCTGTGTACTCCTGACAGCCGTGTTCCTGGGAGTCGTGGCGGCAGCTTTTGGCGGAGAGGCCGGCTGCTTGTTTTTCCGTTCCTGGGTTCACTGGCTGGCGGGACAGGAGGGATGGAAGGCGGAGTGGAGCGCAGGGTATGAGATCGTACAGGTGGTGATAGTGACTTTTGCCTGTTACGGCCTGCAGTTTATCCTGCAGCGATTTCTTATAGTGAAAGTGATGACGGCAGACCTGCTGATCTCCTGGCTGCTTTTCGGGCTGCTGACGGAGTGGGAGATCTCTCATACGGCGGTGGCCTTCTCGCTGTGTTATATTCTGCTCGTCTATACAGAGTGGGTGCAGCGGGAGTGGAATAAGGTTAAAGGCACAGACCGGCAGAGATCTGTGCTGTGGCTTGTGCCGTTTGCAGGTCTGTATTTTATTCTGCTGCTGTGCATGCCGGCGCCTCAGGAACCGTACGAGTGGCGTTTTGTGAAAGAAACCTGTTCTGAGATTGGTGAATCTTTGATTGGGTTTGCCCAGAATTTCATGCAGGGCGGCGGGGATGATTTCGATACGGGGCTGAGCGGATTTTCCGAAAATGGGGCGCTGCAGGAAAATGACCGGGAGATGTTGACGGTACAGGGGACGGGGAATCTCGTGACCAATGTGTATCTGACGGGGAAGATCTATGATACCTTCGACGGATATGGCTGGCAGCAGAAGTATCGGGGGCCGGAGTCCGGGAGGACGGGGAAAGACATCCCGGAGTTTTGGGACGCGGTGCAGACACAGGAAGCGGCCAGGCTGTATGAGGCGTCTTCGCTGCAAGACCAGCTTACTGCGGCCACACTTAAGATCCGGTATAAATATTTCCGCACGTCCTGCCTGTTTGCTCCTTTGAAGACGAAAGATATCAGGATGGCGCGGGAGAGGGACTTCTATGTCTGGGATGGGGATAATCTTCTGTTTCGGGAAAAGCGTGGATACGGCACGGTGTATGAGATAAGTTATTATCAGATCAATGCGGGGGCGGACAGTTTTGACCGTTTCCTGCGGGAGTCGATGGCGGATGTGAGGGTATCAGATGCGGCAAAAGACCGGACGGCGGCGGATGATACCGAAGCGGCGGGGCGGCGGCATATCTATCAGGTTTACGCGCAAGACGTGAAACTCTCGGAAGAGACACGGCGGTATGTGGAGGAATTGACGGCGGGGGCACAAGATCCGCTGGAAAGCCTGCGGCGGATGGAAGCGGAACTGGCTTCTTTTACTTATACGAAGCAGCCGCGAAAACTGCCGGAAAAGATAGAAGATGCGGAGACATTCCTGGAATATTTTCTGCTGGAGGGCAGGGAAGGGTACTGCACCCACTTCGCCACGGCTTTTGTGCTGCTGGCGAGGGCACAGGGAATGCCGGCCCGGTATGTACAGGGGTTCTGTGTGCCGTTACAGGGGAAGCATGAGGCATCTGTGTACGGCGATATGGCGCATGCCTGGCCGGAGGTCTATTTCGACGGTGTGGGTTGGATCCCCTTCGAGCCGACGCCGGGGTATGCCGGACTTCGGTATACGCCCTGGGCGGTGGGGGAGAGCAGGCGCATACCGGTTTCTTACGGGGAAGCGGCGCACAAGCCGGCAGGGGCTGCACAAGCCGTACCCGTGGGAGAGAGTCTGGCTGCGGAGGAGGAAGCCGCAGGAACAGGCGGGGAAGTCTGGCGGCTTCTGGCCGTGCTGGGATATGCCGTGCTGGCTGTCTGCGTGACAGGGAGCGGCATTCTGGCATTACAGCAGGTGATGAGAAGAAGGCGGTACCGGAGACTGGACATGACGGGGAAGTTCCGGATGGAGATCGCCGTTAATCTGCGGGCACTCGGACTGCTGGGCCTGCGCAGGGAAGAAGGGGAGACACTGCAGGAGTTTCGGGAGCGTGCAGAGAGCCTGTGTGCTCTGCAGTGCATCAGCGACTATGAAGAGATCCTGTATGGGGAAAAGGCGGCAGGACAGGAGATGCTTGAGACAGCCGTCAGGGAGAGAAAGGAACTGCTGGCGGTGCTGCGGGAGCGGAAGAAGTGGCGGTATGTGCTCTTCTTGTGCAGGCTGACGGTGTAGGCCTTATCTTAGCACTGGTCTTTTTCTGCTTTGCAGGGAAGATGGATTGCAGAAAGAATCGAAGTTCTGTTATAATCAGAATAACGCTGCGGGAGTCTTGCACATGGCTTCGGCAGGAATAAGAGCAGGAGGGTAAAGATTGAAAATTAAAATTTTCAATCGCGAGATTTGTGTCTGCGCGTTGCTTGACACAAACTCGTTTAATGCGACGTCTCAACATAGTTGAGACAAAAGCAGCGCAGAAAGGGAAAAGACTATGTTATGTGTAAGAAACGGATTGCTCCACGACGCTATTCGTGAAGAGGCCTATCAGGCCGATATTCTGGTGGAGAACGGTAAGATCAAGGCGATCGGCGAACATCTGGAGACAGAAGAAGGGGTTCGGATCATAGAGGCGGAGGGCCTGCATGTGTATCCTGGTTTCGTGGAAGCCCACGGACACATCGGTCTTGACGGCTATGGGATTGGTTATGAGGGGATGGATTATAATGAGCTGAACGATATCGTCAGTCCGCAACTGCGGGGGATTGACGGCGTGAAGCCTATGGATGCCGCATTTGCCAAGGCTGCGGAGGCGGGGGTGACCTGCGTCTGCGTGGGGCCGGGGAGCGCTAACGTGCTGGGTGGTACCTTTGTTACCATCAAGACGGTGGGCAGAAGGGTGGAGGACATGGTGGTGCGTGACAATGTGGCCATGAAATGTGCCTTCGGTGAGAATCCCAAAAGAGTCTATCGTGAGAAGAAGGATTCCAGTCGTATGAGTACGGCGGCCCTGCTTCGGGAGATGTTGTTTAAGACCAGGGAATATCTGGAGAAAAAAGAGGCGGCAGGAGACGATCCGGCAAAGAAACCGGCCTTTGACATGAAGCTTGAGGCTCTGATCCCGGTGATAAAAGGGGAGATGCCCTTAAAGGCTCATGCCCATGCGGCGGAGGATCTTTTCACAGCACTCCGTATTGCCAGAGAATTCGGTGTGAAGATCACGCTGGAGCACGTGACGGAAGGACATCTGATCGTGGAGGAACTGGCGAAGGAGAATGTACCGTTGGCGGTAGGACCGACTCTGACCAGCGCTTCCAAGTATGAGCTGCGCAACAAGAGCTGGACGACACCAGGATTGCTGGCGGCTGCGGGCTGTCAGGTATCCATCATCACGGACTCCCCGGTGATCCCGCAGGAATATCTTCCGCTGTGCGCGGGGCTGGCGGTGCAGGCCGGGATGGATCCCTTTGCGGCCTTGCAGGCGATCACCATCAATCCAGCCAGACATGCGGGGATCGCAGACCGGGTAGGGTCGCTTGAAGTTGGCAAGGATGCCGATCTGGTCATCACGGACGGTTGTCCTTTTGAAGTGTCCACGAAAGTGAAGCATGTGTTTATTGACGGGAAAGAAGTGTAAGCTATTATTCACGGCTGATTTTCCTTGACGGCCGGCCACTTTGGGTGTATGATAATTTCAACAAGAGTAATCGATGTAACGTGCGTTCGCACATTCAGGCAGTTTCTGCCGCTTTACTCACAATAATAATTGAACAGCGGCAGGGACTGTTGTGGTCTGTATTACGAAACCGACGCCGGAAATGGTATAAAGTAACTATTTATGTTGTTGCTCATTATCTTACAGAGCGTCAGGCAGGACAGGCTGACAATAGAAATTCTCTGCCAAAATATAAAGGAGGATTTTTATGGAACACGCTTTGATTGGAGGAAATGGATCATTTATGACAACAGGTGGAAAGCAAAGCTTTACAGTGGAAGACATTGAAAGACTTCCGGAAGGGGAGCGGGCGGAACTGATCGATGGTGAGATGTATAGTATGGCCTCGCCGACGCTGACCCATCAGGACATGCTCAGTTGGTTTACGATGAAGATCGGATCATACATTATGGAGCATGGAGGAAAGTGCCGCGTGCTGCCGGCTCCGTTTGCAGTCTATGTGCTGAACGATGACCGCAATTATGTGGAGCCGGATATTTCGGTAATCTGTGATGAGAGCAGGCTGGATGAGAAGGGATGTCACGGAGCGCCGGACTGGGTCATAGAGATCGTTTCGCCGGCCAGCAAATATACAGACTATGTGAAGAAACTCAATCTATATGAGAAGGCAGGAGTTCGAGAATACTGGATCGTTGATCCTTTGCAGAAGAGCGTCACGGTGTATGGATTGGAGAAGAAGGAAGGACCCGTGCTGCATTCCTTTTCCGGGCAGATCAGGGCAGGGATCTATGAAGATCTGGAATTGGATCTTAGAGAATATCAACTGTGAATTTTCATTAAATTATGATGGAGCATAAGATAAAAAGGATTATAGTAGTGGTATGGGGTGATTTTTCAGAAAATACTACAAAAGACATTTTTAAGGAGGGACAGTATGGCAAAATACATAATGGCGTTGGACGCGGGAACCACCAGCAATCGCTGCATCCTGTTCAACGAGCGGGGGGATATGTGCAGTGTGGCGCAGAAGGAGTTTACGCAGTATTTTCCAAGACCGGGCTGGGTGGAGCATGACGCCGACGAGATCTGGTCTACGCAGTATGAGGTGGCGCAGCAGGCGATGGCGAATATTAATGCCACGGCGGCGGATATCGCGGCGATCGGGATCACGAACCAGCGGGAGACGGTGGTGGTATGGGACAAGAAGACCGGCAGTCCGATCCACAATGCGATCGTGTGGCAGTGCCGGCGCACATCAGAGTATGCGGACAGCCTGAAAGATAAGGGGCTGACAGATAAATTCCGAGAAAAGACGGGACTTGTGATCGATGCTTACTTTTCGGCGACGAAGATCAAATGGATTTTGGACAATGTGGAGGGAGCAAGACAGAAGGCGGAAAGAGGTGAACTGTTGTTCGGAACGGTGGAGACGTGGCTGATCTGGAAGCTGACCAGGGGAGACGTACATGTGACGGATTATTCCAATGCCTCCCGCACTATGCTTTTTAATATCAATACTTTGACATGGGATGACGAGATCCTGCAGGAGTTACAGATCCCGAAGTGTATGCTGCCGGAGGTGAAACCGTCGAGCTGCGTCTACGGAGAGGCGGATCCGGGCTTTTTCGGCGGGCCGATCCCCATCGGCGGAGCGGCAGGCGACCAGCAGGCGGCACTGTTCGGACAGACCTGCTTTAAGCCGGGCGAGGCGAAGAACACCTATGGAACAGGATGTTTCCTGTTGATGAATACAGGCGATAAGCCGGTCTTTTCTCATAACGGCCTGGTGACGACCATCGCCTGGGGATTGGACGGGAAGGTCACTTATGCGCTGGAAGGGTCTATCTTCGTTGCCGGGGCGGCCATCCAGTGGCTGCGGGATGAGATGCGGCTGATCGATTCCGCTCAGGATTCGGAGTATATGGCGAAGAAGGTAACGGATACGAACGGCTGTTATGTAGTGCCTGCCTTTACGGGGCTGGGGGCGCCCCATTGGGATCAGTATGCAAGAGGAACGATCGTGGGCATCACTCGCGGTGTCAACAAATATCATATCATCAGGGCTACACTGGACTCCCTGGCATATCAAGTTAATGATGTGCTGGCGGCGATGGAGGCAGATTCTTCCATCCGGCTGTCTGCGCTGAAAGTGGACGGAGGCGCCAGCGCCAACAACTTCCTGATGCAGCAGCAGGCGAACATCAGCGGCGCGCCGGTCAACCGGCCGAAGTGCGTGGAGACTACTGCCATGGGAGCGGCTTATCTGGCCGGGCTGGCGGTAGGCTATTGGGCAAGTAAGGAAGATGTGGTAAAGAACTGGGCCATCGACAGAGAGTTCGTGCCGGAGATTTCGGAAGAAGAGCGACAGGCCATGGTGAGGGGCTGGAGCAGGGCGGTCAAGTGTGCATATGGCTGGGAGAAGGAAGAGCGTTACTATGAGCGGCGTCTGGGCCGTGAATAGTAATAGAAGAGTAGGTTACTGTGAGCGGCTGACCATGTATAGTAACATGAATAGAAGGATAACAAGAGAGATTGGAGCAGAGAAACTATGTATGACGTGATCATTATCGGCGCCGGTGTGTCCGGCTGTGCCACGGCGCGAGAACTTTCCAGATATCGGATCAGGATATGTGTATTGGAGAAAGCGGAGGATGTATGCTGCGGTACGTCGAAGGCGAACAGCGCGATCGTCCATGCGGGGTACGATGCACCGGTGGGCTCCCTGATGGCAAAGTTGAATGTGCAGGGCAATCAGATGATGGAACGGTTGTCGAAGGAATTGGACTTTGCGTTCCGGAGGATCGGCTCTCTGGTGGTCTGCCGGGATGAGGAGGAGAGACCGAGCCTGCAGGCGCTCTATGACAGGGGGATAGCCAATGGCGTAGAAGGATTGCGAATCGTGGAGAAGGAAGAACTGCGCCGGATGGAGCCGAATATCTCGGAGGATGCGGTGGCGGCGTTGTATGCATCGACAGCGGGCATCGTCTGTCCCTTTGGCATGAACATTGCGTTCGCAGAGAATGCGGCGGCCAACGGCGTAGAGTTCCGGTTTGATACCGAAGTGCAGGGGATCCGGAAGACGGAGCGCGGGTGGCTGATCGAGACAGACCAGGGACAGTACGAGGCAAAATGTGTGGTCAACGCCGCAGGCGTCTATGCGGATACGATCCATAATATGGTCAGTGAACAGAAGATCAAGATCATGCCGAGGAGAGGGGACTACTGTCTGCTGGATAAATCGGCGGGCGCTCATGTGTCCAGAGTCATCTTCGCACTTCCCGGCAAGTATGGCAAAGGTGTGCTGGTGACGCCCACGGTACACGGTAATCTGCTGATAGGGCCGACGGCCATTGATACGGAAGACAAAGAGGGCGTTAACACGACAAGGGCAGGCCTTGACCAGGTGCTGCGCAAGGCGGGGGATAATGTGAAGGATCTGCCCATGCGGTCTGTGATCACTTCCTTTGCGGGACTGCGCGCCCATGAGGAACATCACGAGTTTATGATCGGCGAAGTGGAAGGCGCTGAGGGGTTCGTGGACTGTGCAGGTATCGAATCTCCGGGGTTGACGGCCAGCCCGGCCATCGGTGTGATGGCGGCCGGGATCGTACGGGAGATACTGCAGTCGGAAGAGGATCCGCAGTTCGTCGGGACGAGAAAAGGCATCTTGAATCCGCAGGAACTGTCCAGGGAGGAGCGTATGCGGCTGCTTGAAGAAAAGCCGGCCTACGGAAATATCATCTGCCGTTGTGAGATGGTGACGGAGGGGGAAATCATCGATGCTATAAGAAGACCCCTCGGGGCGAGATCCCTAGACGGTGTTAAGCGCAGGACGAGAGCCGGGATGGGACGATGCCAGGCCGGGTTCTGTTCACCCAGAGTCATGGAGATCCTTGCCAGGGAGTGTGGGAAGACGATCGGCGAGATCACGAAGGCAGGCGGTGCGTCTAAGATCGTGGTTGGGGTGAATAAAGATGCGCTGTAGATTTTAAGTATTGGAAAATGAGGAAATGACACGTGAAAACATATGATATTATAATTATCGGAGGCGGACCGGCAGGACTTTCGGCAGCGGTCTGCGCGAAGAAAAGCGGTACGGACAGCATCTTGATCCTGGAGCGGGATAAGGAGCTGGGCGGTATTTTGAACCAGTGTATTCACAACGGATTCGGTCTGCATACGTTTAAGGAAGAACTGACGGGGCCGGAGTATGCGGAGCGGTTTATCGAGCAGGTGAAGGAATTGCGAATCGAATATAAGCTCCATACGATGGTCATGGATATCAGCAGTGATAAGGTAGTAACAGCGATGAACAGCACGGATGGGCTGTTTGAGGTCAAGGCCGGGGCGGTCATCCTGGCAATGGGATGCAGGGAGCGCTCCCGGGGTGCGCTGAATATTCCGGGCTATCGTCCGGCAGGCATTTTCTCTGCCGGAACGGCCCAGCGGCTGGTCAATATGGAGGGCTGTCTGCCGGGACGCAAGGTGGTCATTTTAGGATCCGGTGATATCGGTTTGATCATGGCCAGGCGCATGACGCTGGAGGGGGCACAAGTGCAGGTGGTAGCGGAATTGATGCCCTATTCCGGCGGTCTGAAGCGGAATATCGTACAGTGCCTGGATGACTATGGGATTCCCTTGAAACTCAGTCATACTGTCGTGGACATCCGTGGGAAGGAACGGGTGGAAGGCATCACACTGGCACAGGTGGACGAGAAGGGCAGGCCGATCCCCGGTACGGAGGAGGCATACGAGTGCGATACGCTGCTGTTGTCGGTGGGACTGATCCCGGAGAATGAGTTATCAAGCGGTATGGGTGTGGAACTTAGCAGAGTGACTTCCGGGCCTGTGGTCAATGAAAGCCTGGAGACAAATATCGAGGGCGTGTTCGCCTGCGGCAATGTGCTTCATGTGCACGATCTGGTGGATTTTGTCTCGGAAGAAGCTGCGGCAGCGGGGCGGAATGCGGCCCGCTATGTGCATACAGCTGGCATGAGACAGACAGCAGGCCGCACGGTAGAGATCCGGGCGGTGGACGGCGTGCGCTATACGGTGCCGTCCAGGATCAATGTGGAGCGTATGGAGGATATCCAGACCCTTCGGTTCAGAGTCGGCGGCGTATATAAGAATTGCTTCGTGAGTGTCTACCTGGATGAGGAGCGGATCCTTCACAGGAAACGTCCGGTGATGGCGCCGGGGGAGATGGAAGAGGTGAAGCTGAAGAGAGAAGAACTGTTACAGTATCCGGATCTGCAGACGATCACGGTGAAGCTGGAGGAGGTATGATGACTGTGGGAAAAAGAGAACTGATCTGTATCGGCTGTCCCATGGGCTGTCCGGTCACGGTGGAGATGGATGGCAGGGAGATCGTGAGCGTATCCGGCAATACCTGTCCGCGGGGTGATGCCTATGCCCGAAAAGAGGTAACGAACCCGACCAGGATCGTCACTTCCACTGTGAAAGTGGAGGGCGGTCTTGTGGAAATGATCTCCGTGAAGACAAAAGAAGATATCCCTAAAGATAAGATCTTCGACTGTATGAGGGCGCTTAAGGGTATTACCGTGAAAGCACCGGTGCACATCGGAGATGTGATCCTCGCTGATGCGGCGGGGACCGGTGTGGACGTGGTGGCGACGAGGAATGCGTGAGAGCGCAGAGTGAAGCTTTCCTCAACAGGATTCCGTAAACTTATCCTTGATCTCAGGGAAGAGGATAACGGCATTTGAGACATTTTTGAGATTTGGCGGTTATACTATAAGAGAGGGCAGCGCTGCCCGATCGATACGGCGGTAAATGTGTGCGGGAAAGACCGGAGAGACGGGAGGAAAGACTTCATGAAGCCTAAATTGTTGATCGTAGATGATGAGACGGGAATCGTGGACATGATGAAGCGTTATTTTGAACCACGTTATGAGGTACTTACGGCTTACAGCGGCGAGGAAGCGCTGCGCATGGTGACGACAGCACCGGACCTGATCTTGCTGGACATCAATATGCCGGGGATGGACGGGCTGACGGTCTGTCAGAAGATCTGGGCGTATATCACTTGTCCGATCCTGTTTCTTACGGCCCGTATGGAGGCGGCTGACAAGGTCCGGGGATTTGGGGCCGGGGCGGATGACTATATTGTGAAGCCTTTTGACCTGGACGAGCTGGGGGCGCGGGTGGAGGCGCATCTGCGGCGGGAACGGCGCAGGCATGACAGTGCCACGGTGCGCTTTTTCGGGGAAGGAGAACTTTGTGTGGACTATTCTGCCCGGACGGCGGCAGTCTGCGGGGAGGAGATTTCTTTGTCCAGAAGAGAGTTTGATATTGTGGAACTGCTGTCGCTCCATGCAGGGCAGGTCTTTGACAGGGAGCATATCTATGAGGCAGTCTGGGGACTGGAAGGGGACGGCAACAATGATGTGGTGATGGAGCATATTCGGAAGATCCGGGCGAAATTGGCTGCCCACACACTGCACGGCTATATCGCGACGGTTTGGGGGTGTGGGTATAAATGGAACGATTGAGAAATATGGGATTACGGCGCTCCTTTTTCCTACTTTCGGTAGTGTGTTTGTCGATGGCGCTGCTGCTGACGGCAGGGATCTATGCTGCCTGTCTAAAGATAGGGGAAGGGATTCCTAGAGGGGGTATTGCGATCAGCTATGACGGTACGATGACAGAATTGGAGAAGCCGTCGCCGCAGCAGGAGAGGATCATGGAATGGCTGGGCAGAATTTCGATGCTGACTGCACTGGTACTTCCGGTGGGCGGGCTGGGAATGGCCGGGGCGCTTTTCTATAAATGGAAGCTGAAAGAGCCGATTCGGATTCTCAGGGAAGGAACAGAGCGGATCGGGATGCAGGATCTGGATTTTACGATCTCTGCGGTGTCAGGGGATGAGTTGGGGCAGGTCTGCGCGGCTTTTGAGACGATGCGGGGAGAGCTGCAAAGGACTAATCAGGAGCTGTGGCGGCAGGCGGAAGAGCGCAGGCGGTTGAATGCGGCCTTTTCCCATGATCTGCGCAATCCGGTCACGGTCTTGAAGGGAACGGTGAAGCTGCTGCGGCAGGACATCGAGGACGCGGTGGGACGGGAACAGGCGCTTAGACGATTGGAGACGTATACGCTGCGCATAGAGCGATATGTGGAGGCCATGAGCAGCATACAGCGGCTGGAGCAGATGCCGGTCTGTAGAAAAGGGGTCGATGGGACGGTATTGGAGCAGGAACTGGAAGAGACGGCGTCGCTTTTTATGGCAATGCACGGACCGTCAGCGGCAGCGGGTGAGCCGTCCCTGCGGGTATCGGTCCTGGTGCAGGGAGTGACAGGGGTGAACGTGGATCACGGGATTTTTCTTACAGTGGCGGAGAATCTGATCGGCAATGCGGTACGTTTCGCAAAGCGGGAGGTGAAGATATCCCTGCGGCAGGAAGAGAGGCTGCTGACGCTTTCCGTGTGGGATGACGGGCCGGGATATCCGGCGTGGCTTGTAAAAGAAGGGCCGAAGCCCTTTGGGAAAGCGGCGGATACAGTGCATGGCAAAAAGGCAGCGTCGGCGGATACGGTGCATTTCGGGATGGGGCTTTATAGCAGCCGGATACTTTGCGGTAAACATGGCGGAGTGCTCCGACTGGAAAATGGGACTAAAGAAGAAGGGGGCGGAGCGCGGGCAATGGCCGTGTTTGCATGCCAGAGAGATTCTTGAGACTTTTTTGAGATTTATGATTTACACTCTCCTTTAGGAGCTGCGTGATGAGTGGCTGATCGCCAGCAGCATCCGAAGTAAACGAAAGGGAGAGTGTTTTTTATGTTGATCGAAGCAAAGAATGTAAGCAAGACATATGGAAGCGGCGGCAGTCAGGTTACCGCGCTTTGGGAGGTCACTCTGACGATAAAGCCCGGTGACTTCTTGTCGATCATGGGGCCGTCCGGCAGCGGAAAGAGCACCCTGCTGCATCTGTTATCGGGACTGGACCGTCCGACGGCGGGCAGACTGCTCTATGACGGACAGGATATCTACGGAATGAGCGACAGGGAATTGTCGGCTTTTCGACGTAGAAGGATTGGGTTTATCTTTCAACAGTTCCAGCTGCTGCCGGTATTGACGGCGCAGGAGAATATTCTGATGCCGCTTCTGCTGGATGGCAGGAAGGCAACGGGTCCGAAAGGCGGACAGAAGATATCCTCTTACTTGGAACAGTTAACGGATCTGCTGGGGCTGAGTGACCGGCTGACGCATCTGCCCCATGAACTTTCTGGCGGGCAGCAGCAGCGAGTGGCGATCGCCCGCGCGCTGATCGCAGAGCCGGACATTATCTTCGCGGATGAACCGACCGGAAATCTGGACAGCAAGAACGGTAAAGATGTGATGCGGATGCTGGAAGAGATTCATCACAGATTCGGAAAAACGCTTGTCGTGATCACCCATGACAGCCGGATAGCGCAGCGAGCAAAGAGACAGCTTGTGATCGAGGACGGGAGACTGTCGGAAGGGTGAATGAATGTAAAGCGCTTCTGAATGGAGAAAAGAATGGAGGAGTCATATGAGATCATATCATACATTGGCATGGAAAGAAATCCGGGAACAGAAAATCGTGTCATTTCTGATCCTGGCAGCGATCATACTATCAACGTTGATGACTGCCGCAGTCGGACAGTCCGTGGGAGTGCTTTCGGCCATGCGCAGGCAGCAGGCTGTCATGCTCGGGGGAGATTTCCATGCGACTTTGCTACAGCTTAACGAGGAGAAGGCACGGATGTTGGAAACGGATGAACGGTTTTCCTATACGGGGCGGTCAGTTTCCGTCGGCAGCATGGAATTGAACGACCTGCTGCGTCTGGGTCTGACGGAGTACCAGGGAGACAGTATTGAGACGGTCCCTGCATACACAAAGCTGGCAGAGGGACGGCTGCCGGAGGCGCCGATGGAGATCGCGTTGCCGAAAAATGCGTTGCAGTTTCTCGGATTTAAAGGAAAAGTCGGGGACAAGATACCGCTGTCTCTGTCGAAGGCACTGCGGCACGGCGTTGTCGTAGAGAATTACGAGTATCAGGCGGATTTTGTTCTTACCGGCATCACGGAAAGCAATTACTTAGGCTATACGACCGGTTCGATCGTGGGCCTGGTCGGCGAGGGTACGGCAAAGGCAGTATTGCCGTCTGCGTATTTATATTACAATATAGATGTGCGGGTGAAAGACGAGAAGAGATTTCAAGCCTGCATGGAAGATATCAGTGAGAAGTTGGAACTGCACGAACTGGATCTGCTTTACAACAGCCTTTATCTGAATGCGCTGGGCATTCGTTACCGTGAGGAGACAGACAGTTCTATAGGGATGGTCGGCGTAGATGACTCGGGGTTTTCTTATATGATGCTGGCCGGTATCCTGGTAGCTGGCCTGATCCTTACGGCGGCAGGGCTGGTGATCTACAATATCTTGAAGATCGCTGTGGCGAGACGGACAGGACAGTATGGGATCCTGCGGGCAATCGGCGCGCGGAAGGGGCAGCTATACGCTATCGTGGCAAAGGAAGTGTCTTTGCTGTGCGCACTGGGTATCCCGGTGGGGCTGATGCTTGGAAGGCTGTCTGCGGAAGGGATTCTTATCGCGGCACTGGATCTGCTTTCGCCGGAACTGTTTCTGGCGCAGGATGCCGGCCAGCTGCAAGAGTTGATCGCTGCCAACGATTCCGGTAAATGGGGATTCCTTGCATTTAGCGCGCTGATCGCCTTTGCGGCGGCTCATTTGGCAGCGATGCCGGCGGCCTGGTACGCGGCCAGGGTCTCTCCGGTCACGGCCATGCATGGCATGAACGGCAGGAAACTTAAACGGAAAAGCCGTAAAATGCGAAACATACGGAACTTTGAACGCTATTACGCAAGGCTCAATCTGCAGCGCAATAAAAGCCGCACGGTCCTGACGATCCTGTCTCTGGTCATGAGTATTACGGTGTTTATCACGCTGCAGGGGTTTCTTTCTCTGTTGGACGTTTCGTCTGCAGTGCCGGAGCATCTGGGGGATTATTCGGTGGTCAATGAGTATGAAGGATTCACGACAGACGAACTGGCGGGTATGACGGCAGACCGGAATGTGGCTGCAGTGGCGGCACAGCAGTTCTCCCTTTACGAATTGGATGCACAGTACAGACCGGTGGGAATCGGAACAGACTTTGGACTGGGGATCGGGGAGACTTTTCAGATATTTGGATTTAACGACAGTTGGATGGATCATGCTTTTGCGGAAAGTCTGTCGGAGGGTGTGCTGGATGAGTTGAAGGCAGGAAAAGGATGTGTTGTGCGCAATCCGTTGCAGATTGAGATAGAAGGGGAGACGATCGGAACGACCAGTATCGGGGAGGGAGAGACGATCACCGTGGCGGGAAAGAGACTGCCGGTATTGTTATCCATGAGCGGTTATGACGGATATTTCAGTGTCGGTAACAGTGGCTTTATCAATGGCGTGCAGGTGATCGTCAGCGACCGGATTTATGCGGAGCTGACTGGAAGAGAGAACTATGCGGAATTGCGGCCGATACTGGAAGCAGATGCCGACCGGACGTCTTTTGAGAAGAAGCTGGAAGGGCTTTGTGGCCGACGAGCCGGGACGATATGGGTATCTTATGAACAGACGGACAGACAGCTTGCAGAGAGCGCATCCCAGATCAATCTGCTGGCCTGGGGATTGATCTTGCTGATCGGGCTGATCGGAATCCTGAATATCATCAATACGGTCTATACCAATATCCATACGAGAGTAACGGAGATTGGAACGCAGAGGGCGGTCGGTATGAGTGTAGAAAGCCTGTACAGGACTTTTCTGTGGGAGGGTGTCTACTATGGTATGACCGCGGCAGTGATCGGCAGTATCGGCGGTTATCTGTGCACTATGCTGACGGAAGCGGCCACGTCCAATACGCTGACACTTGTGCCCGTGCCGGTGGTGCCGATCCTTGAGGCTGCAGCAGTATCGGTGGCGGCGTGTCTGTCCGCGACGGCAGTACCGCTCCGGAGGATATCGAAGATGGGGATTGTGGAAAATATGTAACTATTCAGCCTTCGGATTCCTAGTTACTGAATCCGGCCTATTCCAGATTTGCCTTCGGCAAAGAGGCCGGATTCTTCTCAACCTTTATGCGTTCTCACGGCCTTTGCAGTAAATGCAAAGACCTGGGCTAAACTGTTACGAAAATATACACTTTCTTTTAGTAACATTTTCTCTTTTACCGGAATCCGTGCTATAATCTGGACAGTGCAGTTTTGCGGAAAGGGGAGTGTACAGTATCATGAACGGGCATAAGATCCTGCTGGTCGAGGATGACAGGGAGATCAGTGAGATGATGAGAAATTATCTGATGACAGAGAACTATGACGTGGTCTGTGCCTTTGACGGGCAGGAGGCGTGCAGGCTGTTTGCGGAGGGAGGTTTTGGCTTGGTGCTGTTAGACTTGATGATACCGAAGATGAGCGGGATGGAGGTCATGCAGCAGATCCGCCGGGGCAGCTATGTGCCGATCATCATTCTTTCTGCGAAGGACACGGAGACGGACAAGACGCTGGGACTGATGCTGGGAGCGGACGACTATATTACGAAGCCTTTTTCGGTCGTGGAAGTGCTGGCGCGGATCAAGGCGAATATCCGCAGGGCGACTCAGTATGACAGTACGAGGGCAGACAGCGAAACAGAGTCTGCACTGCTTACGGCGGGTGACCTGGCGATGAATCTCGCCGATTATACGGTAACGAAGCGGGGCAGCAGGGTGGAACTGACGGCGAAGGAGTTTGAGATCCTGAAACTGCTCCTGCAGAATCCGAAGAAGGTGTATACGAAGGAACAGCTCTATTCTCTCGTATGGAATGACGCCTACCTGGGGGATGAGAACGCGGTGAATGTACATATCAGCAGACTGCGGAATAAGATTGAGGATGATTCCCGCAATCCGCGCTACGTGGTCACGGTCTGGGGAATCGGCTATAAACTGGGGGAGGTAACATGAACAGTACGATAATTATCGTGTTCCTGTCAATTCTGACAGGATTTCTTTTGTTCATCGTTGTATACCAGCAGTTGGGCCAGCAGGCGGGGATGCGCAGGAGTCTCAGAGAGATCAGCGGTAAGCTGCAGGAGATCATGGAGACGGGCAGTGACGAGAGAGTCTATGTTTTTACAGAGGAAAAGGAGCTGCAGGAGCTGGCGGCACAGCTTAACGGTCTGCTGGAAAGACACCTGAAGGTGAAAGCGGACTATCGGCGCTCCGAGATTGCCTTCAAAAAGATGCTCTCCAATATTTCCCACGATATCAAGACGCCCATGACCGTGATCCTGGGATACCTGGAGATCTTGCGGCTAAAGAGCGGGACACCTGACGAGATGATCTTAAAGACGGAGTGCAAGGCGAAGGAAGTGATGGAACTGATCAACGAATTTTTCACGCTGGCGAAGCTGGAATCGGGGGACATGGTACCGGAGTTGTCGCCCATCGATGTCTGTGAGCAGTGCCGCAAGAGTATTCTGGACTATTATGAACTGCTGACCGGACGGGAATTTCAGGTGGATATTGATCTGCCAAAGGAGCCGGTTTGGGTACAGGGAAATCAGGAGTCTATATCGCGCATTCTAAACAATCTGATCTCCAACGCGATCCGCTACGGGTCTGATGGACGGTATCTGGGGCTGGCGCTGCGGGTGGAGGAGAAGACGGCGTACGTGGACGTGACGGATCGGGGTAAAGGGATCGAAGCTTCTTTTGCGGACAGTGTGTTTGAACGCCTTTTTACGATGGAGGATTCCAGAAACCGGGAGATCCAGGGTAACGGACTGGGCCTGACGATCGCCAGGAATCTGGCCAGGCAGATGAGAGGAGAGATCACGCTCAGAAGCGAACCCCATGTTAAGACGGTGTTCACAGTCAGGCTTGTAAGATGCTCTAAGTAAAGCACCATCATGCACAGCCTGCCGTTCGGGACTTTCATAGGGCAGAGAAGAATCTGAAATGCTGCTTGCGTCTTCAGCGCAAAGCGCTTGGGAATGGAGGAAAAACGAAAGAAATTCGTAAGATTTGTGCAACAGTTTTGAAAATCCATGCTGTTACAATAGTATCCAGAAGCGACGGATACCACAACAAAGAGGCTGAAAGATGAGCCGTCACCAGTTGCTTTCAGAAAGGGGGCAGAACAAATGCCATTTATGATACAGACTCACCATCTCACCAAAACGATCGGTGGGAAGGAACTTGTAACAGATGTGAATCTTCATGTGAAGAAGGGTGAAATCTATGGATTTCTGGGTCCAAACGGTGCAGGTAAGACGACAGTGATGAAGATGTTGACCAATCTCTGGAAACCTACGCTTGGCAGTGTAGAGTTATTCGGGGAGACGCTTACACCGAAGTCCTATGAGGTGTTGCGGCGAATGGGGAGCATCATAGAATTTCCGATTTTCTATGAGCATATGAGCGGTTATGATAATCTGAAGATGCACTGTGAGTACATGGGCTACTATCAGCATGACAGCGTCGAAAATGTGCTGGATATGCTGGAACTTGCGGAGGCTGCAAAGAAACCGGTAGGAAAATATTCGCTAGGTATGAAAGAGCGGCTGGGCATCGCCAGGGCGATCCTGTGCAGACCGGAACTTCTGATCTTGGATGAGCCGACAAACGGGTTGGATCCGGCGGGTATGAAGCAGATACGCAGTCTTTTGAAAATGCTCTGTACGGAGTACGGTATGACGATCATGGTCTCCACCCATATTCTGTCGGAAATCGAGTCTATCGCGGATACTGTCGGCGTGATTCATCACGGCAGGATGGTGCAGGAGATTGGTATGCGGCAGATCGAGCAGATGAGCCTGGCTTATATCGAACTGACCACAACGAATCCGAAGCGGGCGGCATATGTATTGAGTGATAAGCTGGGATTGACAAATTTCAAAATTCTGGAAGAGGGCGTGATCCGAATCTATGACGGGGCGGTTTCGGTACAGGAACTGTCGAAGACGCTGGCGCTTAACGATGTGGCGGTAATGGCGCTTGGACGTAAGACAGAGAATCTGGAGAATTATTTCCTGAAAATGACTGCGGAGGGAGGAAGAACGGCATGTGGAAACTGATCAAAATGGAATGGAAGAAAAATAGTTTAGGGAAGATGATCCGCAATGCGGCGATCATGACAGCGGGGATATTGTTCTTTGTCCTGATGACGGCGGGTGTGGCCGGGGCGGATGTGACCACACGGGGATTTTTTGATAAGAGCTTTATCCATGCATCGGTGGAGTTATATGCCCATATATCTTACATGATCTTTACAGGAGTGCTGTTGGCCGGTTATGTGGTGGATGACTATAAGAGAGGTACGATCCGCCTGTTGTTTTCCTATCCTGTAAAGAGAAAGAAGCTTGTACTGGCAAAGGTATTTGCCGTGTGGATCTTCAGTTTTACGGCGCTTATCGTAAGTAAGCTGTTAATGTATGCGGTAGCGTTGGCGACAAGGAACCTGACACATATTTCTGCATCAGATATCCCGTATGGTTATTGGCTGTTCTGGGTAGAATTAATCTTAAGCGCAGCGGCCATGGTCAGCATCTCTTTTATCGCGCTGCCGGTGGGGATGAAGATGTGTTCTTCCAAAGCCACGGTGGTGTCGTCCATTCTTATTGTATGCTTCACCCAGGGGAACATTGGGGAATTCACTCTGGTCAACAGTGTGCCCTTCTATGTGGTTCTGTTTGTGTTGGCGATCGTATCGGTGATCCTTGCGATCTATAATGTAGAGACGAAAGATGTATGATAAGATCCGCACATAAATGCAGGACGGTTAGGAGGTGAGTTATGCGATACACGACCAAATACGAGACACCGCTTGGAGAGGTCCTTCTGGCGGCCGACGAGAAAGGACTGACGGGGTTGTGGTTCGACGGGGCAAGGCATTATGCGGCTGGGCTAGATCCGCAGCATGAGGAAAAGGAGACGCCAGTTTTCGAGACGGTGCGGGCGTGGCTGGATCTTTATTTCTCCGGGAAAAATCCGGACACTTTGCCGCCGCTGCATATGATCGGTTCCCCGTTTCGATGCCGGATCTGGGAGATCATGCTGCAGATCCCATACGGGAATACTATGACCTACGGTGAACTGGCGGGCCGGATCGCGAGGGAGAAGGGAATCAGGCATATGTCGGCACAGGCGGTGGGCGGCGCGGTGGCCCACAATCCGATCTCCATCATTATCCCGTGTCATCGGATGGTGGGGACGGACGGGAGCCTGACGGGGTATGCCGGAGGGATACCGCGTAAGGTGGAATTATTGCAGTTAGAGGGCGTCGGGATGGAGAAACTGTTTGTGCCCAGAAAAGGGACGGCGTTATAGATTATGGAAAGCTTTCGGATCTCGGTCCGGAAGCTTTTCAGATTACAGTTTTGTAAGCTGGCACAATTTTGTTTCAGATTGTGGTATAGTAACATTATGTTATCAGTTTGCGACGGGAACCGGAGGGAAACGCGGATGCAGAAAATACTGCTTTTGGAGGATGATATCAGCCTGATCGACGGGCTGACCTATTCACTTAAGAAGAACGGATATGAGATAATAGTGGCAAGATCGGTCAAAGAGGCTGGCGCGCTTCTGGCCGGCAGAGGCAGTGAATTTGATCTGCTTCTGTTTGATGTGACACTGCCGGACGGGAACGGGTTCTATCTGTGTGAACGGCTCCGGGCGGAGGGCAATGAGACGCCGATCATATTTCTGACGGCTTCGGATGAGGAGATCAATGTGGTCAGAGGGTTGGACTGCGGCGGGGATGACTATATCACGAAACCATTTAAGCTGGGGGAGTTGTGCTCACGGATCCGGGCGCTTCTGCGGCGCAGTGCAGGATACAGAGCAGAGGAAGGAATCCTTAGATCCGGCAGCCTTATCGTAAATCTCACGGAGGGCAGGGTAATGCTGGACGGAGAGCCGGTGGACTGTACGGGGGCGGAGTATCGACTGTTGTGCCTGTTTCTTGCAAACCGTGGCAAAGTGCTCCCACGTTCGCTGATCCTTGATAAGCTGTGGGACGGTGCGGGAAATTTCGTGGATGATAATACACTTTCCGTGTATGTGCGGAGATTGCGGGAGAAACTGGAACAAGACCCTTCGTCGCCGGAACATTTGAAGACGGTAAGGGGACTGGGATATCAGTGGGAGTAGGGAGGTTGAAGTGAGAGGGATGGACGGTCTGAAATTTTTACAAGATAGACAAACTCGACAGCTGTATGGGTTTCTGGTAATAGTCTGCATTTTGCAGGCTTTCTTTTTGGGAATCTGTGGTGTCCGGCATGTATCTGATATCCGGCATGTATTGGTGGAACGGGAGTTGACGGTGTCGTCTTATTTGTTGGAGCAGGGGATTTGGCCTGAAGTGGTCGCGGCGGCATGGAATCATACGGAGGTGACGGAGGAGGGGAGAAAGCTGCTTTGGCAGATTGGGCATACGGAGCAGATGCAAAGTTATCTGCTGCTGCTCACAGGACAGACAGCAGGCTCTTATTTGCTGACATTACTCGCAGGAGGCATTATTTTTACGGCAGTGCTGCTGATCGGCGCGGGGCTTTTTCTGCAGAGAAGAGAGCGCTCTTATGAGGCAGCAGAACGGATTGTAACCGGCTATGCAAAGGAGCGGTTTACGCAACAGCTGCCAGTGGGAGAGACGGGCGCACTCTGTCAGCTCTATGGCAGAGTAGAACAGCTGGCATTGTCGTTGCAGGCCAAAAGTGAGGCGGAGCGTCGTTCAAAGGAATTCCTGCGGGATATGATCTCGGATATATCCCACCAGCTGAAGACACCGTTGGCTGCGCTTGTCATGTATATGGAGATCATGGCTGAGGGGGCCGGACGGGAAGAGACTGTGCGCTGCTTTACGGAGAAATCCATGCGGTCGCTGGAACGGATGGAACAGCTGATCTTGTCGCTTTTGAAAATGGCGCGGCTGGACACGGGCGGCATCATCTTCGAGAAGCGGCAGTGCTATATGTGGGAGGTGGTATCGCAGGCAGTCAGTGAACTGTCAGAACGGGCAGTGCGGGAAGGAAAGAGGATCGTACAGGAGGGACGTGTGGAGGAACAGATCTGCTGCGACCCGGCCTGGACGAAGGAGGCGCTTGGTAATCTTGTGAAAAACGCGCTGGATCATACGAAAGCAGGAGGCACGATCCGGATTTGCTGGCAGCGTTCTCCGGTGCTGATACGGTTATCGGTGGAAGATGATGGATGCGGTATCCTGCCGGAAGATATGCACCATATTTTCAAACGTTTCTATCAAAGCAGGCAGACGGATGACAGACAGGGGGTGGGACTTGGACTCTCTCTGGCCAAAAAGATCGTGGAGGAACAAGGCGGCAGTCTGTCGGTGGAGAGCCGGCCGGGAGAGGGCAGTGTGTTCAGGATCTCATTTCCGGTCTCAAACTGAACGGATAGTCTGTAAGATCCGGAAATGAAGAGGACGGCAGCTTACAGATGTGTAAGCCGGGATTCATCGGGGCGTAAGGTTTTGCTGGTATGCTTTTCCTGTACGTACAAGAAAAGAAGCTAAGAATATCCGCGGCAGAGCGTAGCAGCAGAAAGGCAGGTTATAGTATTGGAGATCGTAAGAGTAGAGAATCTGAGCAAAACATACGGAAAAGGCGAGGCCAGGGTGGCGGCCCTGAAGAATGCTTCCTTTTCCATGGAAAGAGGGCAGTTTGGTGCCGTTGTGGGTGCATCTGGTTCGGGGAAGAGCACGCTGCTTAACTGCGTGGGCGGATTGGACCGGGCGGATGCCGGGAAGGTTTTCATAAGTGGAAGAGATCTGTTTGGCATGAACGAAAATGAGCGGACGGTTTTCCGCAGGCAGAATATCGGGTTTATCTTCCAGTCCTTTCATCTGATTCAGGAGCTGAACGTGGAGCAGAACATCATTTTCCCGCTGCTGTTGGACTACCGGAAGCCGGAACGGGAACGGGTGGAGGAAATCCTGGAGGTACTGGGACTGGAGAACAGACGAAAACATTTGCCGGGGCAGCTTTCCGGCGGGCAGCAGCAGCGAGTGGCTATCGGGCGGGCGTTGATCATGCGTCCGGCGCTGGTGTTGGCCGACGAGCCGACGGGAAATCTGGATTCCCAGAACAGTCAGGACGTGATGGATCTTCTGTGCAGCGCGGCCAGACATTATCAGCAGACCGTGCTGATGATCACCCACAACAGGGACCTGGCATCTTCGGCGGATCGGGTATTTCAGGTAACTGACGGTGTGGTGTGTGAGCTGGGAGGTGAGGGACGATGAAGCATTATCTGGATTTGACCGCGTTCTTTGCCAGACAGCACAAGCGGCAGACACGTATGACCAGACTCTGTATAGTGCTGGCGGTATTCCTGGTGACGGTGATCTTCGGTATGGCAGATATGGAAATGCGGTCGCAGATGATACAGGCGGTAAAAAGCGACGGCAGCTGGCATGCAGGCTTTGTAGCGGATGAACGGCAGGGGGCTCTGATCGGTGCACGGCCGGAGGTGGAGCAGATCGCCCGGTACGGTGCAGTGAACTATAGGTTGCAGGATGGTTACCGGATCGAGGGTGTGGAAACCGCTATCTGCGGCCTGGACTGGAACCTGTTGGAAATGTTTCCGGACGTGACGATCCTGGAAGGAAGTTTTCCTGAGAAGCCAGATGAGGCCACGCTAAACGAGACGGTCAAAAGCCGTCTGGGCCTGCAGGTGGGCGATCTTGTCAGTCTGGCGGTACCTCAGGGCGGAAGCAGGCAGTATAAGATCACCGGAATCACGAAGGATACGATATTGGAAGCGGAACATGACGCCTTTGGAATGCTGCTTACCGTGGAAGGGTATGACGCCCTGCATACGAGGGAAACAGGGGCGGAACAGGAGATCGTCTATTTTGTGAAATTCAGAAGCTTCTGTAATATCCAGAAGGCTATCGGCGATATCGCGGCGCAGCTTGGCTTTGCACCGGAACAGGTGCGGCAGAATGCGAAAGTGCTGGCGCTTATGTTTCAGAGCGGGGATTCCTATTTGATACGGTTCTACTTTGTGGCGGCAATACTGGCAGTGTTGGTGGCAGTGGCGGGCATCTTCATGATCGCGGCCAGCATGAACAGCAGCATTGCGCGCCGGACAGAATTCTTCGGGATGCTGCGCTGTCTGGGCGCCACGCAGAAACAGGTGGTTCGATTTGTCAAAAAGGAAGCGCTTTTATGGTGCAGGTCTGCCATTCCGGCAGGGGTGCTTGCCGGTGTGGTGGTGGTGTGGCTGTTGTGTGGGATGCTGCGGTTCTTAAGTCCGGGGCTTTTTGAAGGAATGCCTGTGTTTGGAGTGAGCATTCCAAGTATTGTGGCGGGCATTCTGCTGGGGATCGTCACAGTACTTTTGGCAGCAGGAGCGCCGGCGCGAAAGGCGGCAGGGGTATCACCGCTGACGGCCGTGTCCGGCAATGCAGGTACGGTGCAGGCGGCGAAGCGGGCGGCTGATACGAGATTCTTTAAGGTGGATACGGCGCTGGGGATCCATCACGCATCGGGCAGTAAGAAGAATTATATCCTGGTGACGGGTTCTTTTGCCTTCAGTATCATCCTGTTTTTGGCTTTCAGTACGGCGGTCGATTTTATGCATCGTGCCATCACGCCGCTGCGGCCGCAGGCGCCGGACCTATATGCCTACGGCGGCGGCTATGCGAATATTATTCCGACAGAGCTTGCCGGTGAGCTGCGGGATCATTCCAGTATCAAGAGAGTTTTTGGCAGGGGTTATGTGCAGGTCACGGCATTTTTAGACGGTCAGGAGACGGCTTTTACGATCCTGTCCTATGACGCACAGCAGTTCAAATGGGCAAAACGGGATCTGCTGGAGGGGGATCTCGCTGAGGCGGCAGACGGTAAAGGCGTGTTGGTAGCCTGGAGGGAGAAAGGGCAGATACCAACAGGCAGTAAGATCATACTGCCTTTAGGAGGAAGAGAGGCAGAGGTTATCGTGGCCGGTACGCTGGGAGATGTTCCGTTCAGTTACGGGAGGAATTCAAATACCGGCAGCAGCGAGACGCTGTTGATCTGTTCCGAAGAGCTGTTTCAGAGCCTGACCGGGGAATGCGGCTATGCGGTGCTGGATCTGCAGGTAGAACCGGATATAACGGATGCAGAGGTGGCGCAGATCAGAAAGGAGATCGAGCAGGCCTGCGGGACAGCTATTTCCTTTTCGGATAAAAGGATGAGTAACCGGGAGGTGAAGGGCGCGGGCTATTCGATGGCTGTCTTTCTCTATGGATTCCTGATCATCATTGCATTACTGGCCTTTTTCAATATCATCAACTGTATTGCCATGAGCGTGTCAGCGAGAATGCGGGAATATGGGGCTATGCGGGCTATCGGTATGAGTGATTCCCAGCTGGTGCGGATGATCGTCGGGGAGGCGTTGTCCTATACGGCATCCGGTGTGTTCTTCGGGTGCATTATCGGTCTGCCGCTCAATCGGATGCTGTTTCATCAGCTTGTCACAACCCGTTGGGGTGAGCAATGGCAGGTGCCGATCAGAGAACTTGCGGTCATCGTGGTGGTGATGGGGGTGGCGGTCTGGCTGGCAGTGCTGGGCCCGGCCAGACGGATCAGGCAGATGATAGTGGTGGATATGGTTGGGACAGGTTAATATTCATGGTGTCTGGTACTCGTTACTATTCACGGTGCCCTGCACCTTGCTGCAGGGCATCCGGCCGATAAAGCAGCGGTTTACACTTTTCATGTACTTTGCTATAATCGAAATAAGTAGAGACAGAAAGCGGCAGGGGGGGGATTAGCATGGGGAATATGGCAGCGGAAATAACCTCCGAACTCTCATTATTATCGGTTGTCCTGCGTCTGGCGTTTGCCACATTCATCGGTGCTCTGGTGGGTGTGGAGCGCAGCAGCAGAGGACGCGGCGCGGGTGTGAAGACGCATGCGCTGGTAAGCATGGGGGCAGCGCTTGTGATGCTGACCAGCGAATATATGAGAGTTAGTTTACATAACACTGGAGATATGGCTCGGATGGGTGCACAGATCATCAGCGGTATCGGTTTTCTGGGGGCAGGAACGATCATCGTCACCGGCAGCAACCATGTGAGAGGGCTGACGACGGCGGCGGGACTCTGGGTATGTGCCTGTGAAGGAATGGCCGTGGGGATTGGGTTCTGGAAGGGCGCGGTGGTGGCGCTTCTGTTTATCATGCTTACACTGCGGGTACTGGTGAAGCTGGATCAGAATCTACACAGTCATGCGAAATCTTTTGAATTGTATGTGGAGTTTGATGAGGGCGCGGATATCCGGCAATTCATGAAGGAAGTGAATATGCGCAATGCGGTGCTTAAGGGCATGGAGATGGCGAGAGGGAAGATCGATCCGAATGACAAGTCCGTCATTGCCAGTTTTGAGATGTACAGGGGCAAGGACCGGCCGGAGTTGGTGCAGTGGATCCGCAGTCAGAAGTACATATTGTTTGTGGAAGAACTGTAGGGGATCTTACGCCCATGCAGCTTTTTATGCATTGTGCGCTTTATGATCTGAAAGGAATCTTGTCCGTTACAGTTTAACGGCCTAACCGGCCGCAAACTGTAACAATAGTAACTCTTGTTCTTCTCTTTTCAGGCTTTACACCTTTCTGAAAATCCACTACAATAAACATTAAGTAATGTTACCGCGTCTGAAGGAGAACTATGAAATGCAGAGCAATCCATAGGCATCAGGGGGCAAAAACCTTTTGACCCCAGCATCATGATACTGGCGGTGAACTGTAATCAAGTGATGACGACAAGGAGGATAGGGTTATGGACAGAAGTAAGGCAATCAGGCAGCTGTGCGAAGAGCAGAATATCCGTATGATCGACTTTAAGATGACGGATATCGACGGAAGATGGCGGCACATCACCATTCCGGTGGAGCGGTTTGGAGAGGATACGTTTACGTACGGGATCGGATTTGACGGTTCCAATTATGGGTATGCGCCGATCGAGAAGAGTGATATGGTGTTTCTGCCGGATCCGGACACTGCTTACGTGGATCCGTTTGCAATCGTGCCTACATTGACGATGTGCGGTAACGTGTGTACCATCGGCCAGGGGGAGAATAAGCCATTCGACCAGTATCCGAAGAACGTGAGCCTGCGGGCGGTGGAATATATGAAGGAGAGCGGTATCGCGGATCGTATGATCATCGGACCGGAATTTGAGTTTTATCTGCTGGACAGCGCGCGATTTGAAGTGAAGCCTCAGCAGTGCGGTTACCAGATCAATACCAGACAGGCGGAGTGGAACTGCAGCATGGATATGTACAGGCAGGGAAACAACGGCTATGAGGTGCCTTACAAGGGTGGTTATCATGTGGCAGCGCCCCAGGATGTAGGCTATGACCTCAGAAGCCGCATGTGTATGATGATGGAGGACTGGGGCATCCGCGTGAAATACCATCACCACGAAGTGGGCGGCCCGGGTCAGATGGAGATCGAGGTGGAGCTGGCGGATATGCCGGCTATGGCGGATAATACCATGATCATCAAATATATTATTAAGAATCTGGCGGCCAGAGAAGGTAAGACGGCCACCTTTATGCCTAAGCCCATTTATCAGGAGGCAGGCAGCGGGCTGCATGTGCATATGCTTCTGATGAAAGATGGTAAACCTTTATTTTATGATGCGGAAGGGTATTCGGGATTAAGCCGCACGGCACATTATTTCATTGGCGGTCTGTTGAGGCATATTGCATCCCTGTGCGCTTTTACCAATCCTTCCACCAATTCTTTCAAGCGTCTGGTGCCTGGATTTGAAGCGCCGGTGACGGTGGGATATGCGACTTCCAACCGCAGCGCGGTGATCCGTATTCCGGCTTATGCCAAGTCTCCTGAGGCGAAGCGCTTCGAGCTGCGTAATCCGGATGCGACGGCCAATCCCTATTATGCATATGCGGCAATCCTGATGGCGGGGCTGGACGGCATCGAGAACCAGATCGATCCGGAGGCAAACGGCTGGGGACCATATGACTTCAATCTCTATACCTTGTCCGAGGAAGAGCAGAAGAAGATCAAAGGTCTGCCCAAATCTCTGGGCGAGGCGCTGGATGCACTGGAAGCGGATCATGACTATCTGACGAAGGGCGGTGTCTTCCCGCAGAGACTGATCGATATCTGGGTGGCGCGCAAGCGCGGCGAACTGAAGAAGCTGGAGCAGATCCCGAATCCGGCAGAGTTTAAGATGTATTATGATCTGTAATTAGGATAGGGCGTTGCGCCAAGAGGTCAAAGAGGGATGTTAAAGAAAGACGTCTGAGGGTAACCGGTCGTGCCTGCGAGAGTAAAGGGAGCAGGTATGACCGGCGAAGCGTGCCTGGGAAAATGTATAAATTTAGAGAGAATGATATTTTAGAGAAGTAATCATGAACTATGATCTGACAGAAGGAAAAATTGTACATAAGCTGTTGCGGTTTGCATTCCCCATCATGGTGGGGAATCTGCTGCAGCAGCTGTATAATGTGGTGGATACGCTGATCGTGGGGCGGTATCTGGGAGAAAATGCGCTGGCGGCGGTGGGGTCTTCCTATACGCTGATGGTGTTTATCACATCCATCATCATCGGACTGTGTATGGGCAGCAGCGCTTTTTTCTCCATCCAGTTCGGCAGCAGGGCCCAAGACAAGCTGGAAAAGGGAATCTACATTGCGTTTCTCGCTATTGGATTTGTAGCGGTAGTATTAAATGCAGCAGTGTATCTTGGTATGGGAGGGATTCTTGTGTTCCTGCGCGTGCCGGGCGAGGTGACGGCGCTGATGCGGGAGTATCTGGTGTGGATCTTTGCCGGGATCGTGGCGGTGTTCCTTTACAATTTCGTAGCCAATCTGCTGCGGGCGGTGGGCAATTCGGTGGTACCGCTTTTGTTTCTGGCAGTGTCTGCGCTGACCAATATCGTGTTGGACCTGCTTTTTATCAGAAGTTTTGGATGGGGTGTGGGCGGCGCCGCGGCGGCCACGGTCATCTCCCAGTATCTGGCGGGGATCGGTATCGTACTATACTATTTCGGGCGGTATCCTGAACTTCGGGTTTCCGGGAAGAACCGTCAGTTTGACCTGCAGATTCTGAAGGAACTGGCGGGGTTGTCTTCGCTGACCTGTCTGCAGCAGTCTATCATGAATTTCGGCATTCTGATGGTGCAGGGATTGGTGAACAGTTTCGGGCCGGTGGTGATGGCAGCTTTTGCAGCGGCGGTGAAGATTGATTCTTTCGCCTATGCGCCGGTGCAGGATTTCGGAAATGCTTTTTCCACCTATGTAGCGCAGAATTACGGTGCCGGCAAGACGGATCGGATCCGCAGAGGAATGAAGGATGCGGTCTTAAGCGCTTTTGTCTTCTGCATGATCATCTCGGCGCTGGTGGTTGGCTTTGCGAAGCCGCTGATGGGTATATTCTTAAAGGCGGAGAGTGCGGAGGCGATTGCAGTCGGTGCAGACTATCTGCGCATCGAAGGGGCTTTCTATTTCGGTATCGGTCTGTTGTTTTTATTCTACGGTTATTATCGGGCTGTCCATAAACCGGGTATCTCCGTGGTTCTGACGGTAATCTCGCTTGGCACACGGGTGGTGTTGGCCTACATGTTGTCCTCTATTGAGGTGGTGGGTGTGAGGGGCATCTGGATGTCTGTACCCATCGGATGGATCCTGGCGGATCTGGCGGGGGCATGGTACTATTTCCGAAGCCGGAGAGTGAGATGAATGAGTAAGGAGTGGATTTTGCCATATAAATGAGTAGATTTCATATGTTTTGTCATATAATAAGGCAGACCTACAATATAGGTTCCGGGAAGTTCTCTGTGCCTGACCGGCCACAAAGACAGGTGCAGGTAAGATTCTAAGAGACGATCGAAATTAGGAGGAGGTAACGTTATGTGTACGGCAGCAACTTATAAGACGAAAGATTTCTACTTTGGAAGGACACTGGACTACGACTTTTCTTACGGCGATGAGGTCGCGGTGACGCCGCGCAGATATCCCCTGCGGTTTCGGAGTATGGGGATGATGGAAGAGCATTATGCGATCATCGGCATGGCGCATGTGGTGAATGACTACCCACTGTATTATGATGCAGTGAACGAGAAAGGACTGGGGATGGCCGGCCTTAATTTTGTGGGAAACGCGAAATATGGTAAATGGGTGCGTGATAAGGAGAATGTGGCGTCCTATGAGTTGATTCCCTGGCTTCTGGGGCAGTGTGGCACGGTGAAGGAAGTGCGGGCGCTGCTTGATAAGATCAATATTACCGATGAACCGTTCAGTAAGGAATTTCCGCCCGCTCAGCTGCACTGGCTGATCGCGGACAGGGAGGAAGCCATTACGGTGGAGGCGATGGAAACCGGGTTGAAGGTGGAAGAGAATCCGGTGGGAATCTTGACCAACAATCCGCCTTTCGGGGAGCAGATGTTCTATCTCAACAATTATATGGCTTTATCACCTAAGGCGCCAACGAATCATTTCTGCGATAAACTTAAGCTGGAGACCTACAGTCGTGGCATGGGGGCCATCGGATTGCCGGGGGATCTGTCTTCCCAGTCCCGGTTTGTGAGGGCAGCTTTCGTAAAGATGAATTCGGTCTCAGGTGACACGGAATCCGAGAGCGTGAGCCAGTTCTTCCATATACTGGGTTCGGTGGATCAGCCGCGGGGATGCTGTGTGCTGGAGGACGGGCAGTATGAGGTGACGATCTTCACCTCATGTTGTAATGCGGATAAGGGCATCTATTACTATACTACTTATGGGAACCACCAGATCACGGCGGTGGATATGCACAGAGAGAATCTGGACGACACGGTGTTGGTGCGGTATGAGCCGATGCAGCGTGAGCAGATCAGGATGCAGAATTAGGCTTGCTATGGCAGGGAAAATTTGCTATACTCAAAAATATGAAAAGCACACTTGTGGGCACACTATGGATAAGAAGCAGGAATCTGTGCTGAAACGTCACAGATTCTAGTGACCGCAGAGCAGAATCTGAAATTCGGTTTGCGGTCTTGGCGTAAGCGCTTCGGAATGGAGAATAAGATGGGAAATGTGGTAATTGTCTCAGAAGTTCAGAGCTATCTGATATTATCATTGAAAAGCTGGTTTGAGCAGGCAGAATATGAAGTGACGATGGTGAAGGCGGACATTAATGCCATCAATAAGATAGAGGAAACGCCTTCTGTTATGGTACTCTATGTGGATGAGAATATGCTGGAGGAGCTGCAGGCGCTCAACTTCATTAAGGATAAGGCGGCCGAGGGAGATATTCCCATCTTTATTGTAGGGGACATGGATGAGCTGAATTCGGTTGAGAAGATCATATCCAAGAATCTGATCCGGCAGAGATTCCAGCGGCCGATCAATGTCAATGAGGTAGTGGCCACGATCAGCCATTATGAGAGGAAACACGGCAGACAGAATAAGAAGAAGATTCTGGTTGTGGATGATTCCGGCACCATGCTCAGGAATGTGAAGGGCTGGTTGGAAGAGTCCTATCAGGTCAGCCTGGCGAATTCGGCAGCCATGGCGATCAAGGCGATATCAACCAACAGACCAGATCTTGTACTGCTGGATTATGAGATGCCTATCGTGGATGGTAAACAGGTGTTGGAGATGATTCGCAGTGAACATGATTTTGCGGATATTCCGGTTATATTTTTGACCAGCAGGGAAGATCAGGAGAGTAAGGAAGCAGCCATGGCATTGAAACCGGAGGGATATCTGTTAAAGAGTATGGAGCCGGGAGAAATCGTGAAAGCGATTGATGAGTTCTTTGGCGGTTTGAGAAGGAAAGAACTTGCCGGGATGTAGTATCTCACGAGGAAATAGATAGATTACCAAGATAAAAGACACAGTGCAGACCGTATAGCAGGTCGCACGGTGTCTTTTTGTATCTGGTGTATATCATCTGGTACTCCGAATGCGTTATATTCAAGCAGACCAGACCGTTGCAGGTCAGGACTGATACAGCAATCAGATCGTAAGATCGAATCGGCCACCCGGCGTAGGGAGAGAGGTTTCTTCTTTGATAGCGCCCCAGTCAACATTCTTGATCTTATCGAGCAATTCTTCTGAAGTGGAGGCGTACAGCGTGGTGCGTTTGCTATGCTCATAGTCATATTTACCGTTGGCTTTGGAATCAGCCTTGGCAGCTTCTCTTTTGCCTTCACGAATTCTGTCTATAAATTCCTTCTGACGTTCTCCGGCCTTCTCCAGTTCTGCGAAATAAGAAACTTCCCCGTTTTGGCCGATATGGATGCCCATACGCACCACTTCGTCTTTCTGATCGCCTAACTGGCTGGTCATTTCGTCAAGTTTTCCGACCGCGTCGTCAAGAAGAGAGAGATTCTGTTCTTTCACACTGTCGTCTGCGGCCATACGCTCCAGCTCTTCCGGATCGATCAACACACTATAGTCTTTGGTCCCGCGGGCAAGATAGGATGCCGCTTCCTCCTCTGACTCATAATCGGCTACCATAAAATCCATGTTGGAATAGGTCCGTTTCAGTTCCTGCAAGAGTGCCTTGGCTCTTTCGCTCAGCTGTACAGGATCGCCATCGGCTTTCCGCGCGCTTCCTGCTCTGGAGGAACCGGTCTTTCCTGTTCTCGCCTGTTCTTTCCTGTTGGTGATGGCATTGTCATAATAGTTGGTCTGATATGTGCCAAATCCATTTACCTTGTTCATGGTCGTTGCCCTCCTTAGCTATGGCCCGTAAGCCTGTAAATCCGTTTACTGACAGTCGGCAGATGTATGGCCGACTCCTACTATATATATCGTATTTTGCCCTGGGTTTCTTAACAGAATGTCTTTTCATTTTTTCAGACTTGCGCTTACAGGGTATGTTATTGTACAATAAAAAGGCATAGGATTTGTACAGGAATTTTGTATGAATATATCGAAGGATGTAATATGAAATGAAGCCTGGATATAGAGCAGGCTGCGGGTGAGAATATTTAGGAATTGTTTAAATTCTAAATATAAAATTATATATGAGGCAAGGAGGTAGTATGATGACAGAGTCACAATACAGGAGGGCGAACAAGACGGTACTTGGGGTTATTGTTGTCATTCTGGTGTATTTCATGATGGTAATGGGGGCCAGGACATTTACGCTGGATGCGGATTTTGGTACCTATTTACGGGTAGGTGTGCCTGTACTGATGCTGATTGGAGCAGTTGCATCCTATGTTATGTGGAAGGATCAGAAGAAAGGGGCGCTGGGCATGATCATTTGTGCATCAGTTGCTTATGCGGTAGTTGTATTGTTTGGCACAAGTGTTGGCACTTATGCATATGCATTTCCGGTGCTATTTGGCGCGATGGCCTACTATAATAAGAGGCTGCTGGTCTGCGGAAATATTCTTGTTGTTGCGATCAATGCGACGAGGATATTCTTGCTGGATAAATCTCAGTTGTCGGATTCCGTTACGGCGCTGCTCACTATATTACTGGTAGCGTATGCGTCGACGGCAATCTGTAAGCTGCTTACAGCGTTTAATGAAGAGAATATAGGAGCTGTCGAGGAAGGCGCTGCTAAGCAGGAAGAGGCGCAGCAGAAGATGCTGCAGGTGGCAGGAAGCATTATTGAGAATTTTGACGAAGCGATGAGTAAGCTGAATGATCTGCAGAGCAGTGTGGATACCAGCAATTTTGCCATGAGCAATATAGCAGACAGCACGGATGCTACGGCACAGTCTATTCAGAGACAGGCTGATATGTGTGTGGATATCCGTACGAATACGGATGCGGCGGAAGAGAGCATGCAGGAGATGATCGCTTCCTCCAGCAGAACAGGCGGCATGGTGACAGACGGCTCAGAAGTAGTTGAGAATCTGCGCAGACAGGCAATGAATGTGGAGGCGGCCAGCGGTGCGACTGTGGAGGTCAGCAATCAACTCAGCGAGAAAGTAGAAGAAGTGAAGAATTTCATAGGAGCGATCATGGCAATCTCCAGCCAGACTAATCTGTTGGCGCTGAATGCATCCATAGAGGCAGCCCGTGCAGGTGAGGCGGGGAGAGGCTTTGCGGTAGTGGCTGAGGAAATTCGCCAGCTTTCCGAACAGACACAGGAAGCTTCTAATCATATTACTAATATTATCAATGAGCTGATCCTGGATACGAAGAGCGTGAAGAAGAGTGTCGACAGTGCAGTAGATTCGGTGACGAAGCAGAGTGAGCTGATCCAGGCTACGCAGGAAACGTTTGAACGGGTAGATGCAGAAGTCCAGAATTTAACACAACAGGTTCAGAACAGTGAAGTGATCATTGCCAGCATTTTAGACAGTACGAATGCAATCTCCGATGATATTTCCCAACTGTCTGCAGCCAGTGAGGAAGTAGCCGCTTCCAGTATGGAAGGGCTCAAGACATCTGAGACGACTGTACAGAATATGCAGGATTGTAAGGAAATCTTGGAGAAGATCTTTGCACTTGCAAAGCAGCTGCAGTAGTGCAGGATGGATATGATATGATTGAGGAAAGCCGATGCGTAGAACTACAGCATCGGCTTTCGTGTTCTGTGGTCAACAATATTCTTTCATCTTGATGATCGTGTGGTAAGGAAGGGCATCTTTCGTGTAACCATTGGTATGGATGTTGATATTCCTGGCCCGTTCCTGTTCACATGCCTCGTCCAGAACTTTGGCAAAGAATGTATTTGCAAATGTCGGGGACGGGTTCTGTCCGAACTGACGATTTTTGTCATCAGAGGAAATTCTCTTTAACGGGGTGATCGCCATAACCGCTTCCACTCTGTAATTGTTTCCATATGCATATCTTGCGGTAATCCCTCCCTTATTAGTTGTGTTCTATAAAGTATATCGTCATACATTTTACTTTCTTAACATCATTTTAGCAGATAATTATTAAAAATAAAAGAATAAAGCAGAAAAAATATATTATTTCGCAAAAAAAACTGTCAATATAAATATTTGCTATTTTACGTGTAACATAATATGGCAGATTATAATAAAAATATCATAGCACATTGGTTGACATATGCCTACCAATATGCTAAATTGTAGGTAGTCAAATGTAAACCAATTAGAAACGGAGGAACTTATGATCAGATTATCGGAGGCAGAGTGGAAAGTAATGACTTTGTTATGGCAGGATGCACCGCAGACAATGATGCAGCTGACGAAGCATTTTAAAGATACGACAGGGTGGAGTAAGCATACAGTGATGACTTTTCTGCGCCGCATGGAAGAGAAGAAAGCAATCTATCATGTTGAAGGAACGCGGGCCAAACTGTATTATCCGGAGATAGAGAGGGACGAGGCTGTTATGCAGGAGACGGAAGAATTTCTGGAGAAGGTGTTTGACGGCAGAATGGGATTGATGCTTAATACCATGGTAGAGAAGAAGGCAGTATCCAAGGAAGAAATCGCACAGATGTATGAGATTCTGCGCAAGGCCGAAGAGGAGAATTTATTTAGAGAGGAGTGAAGAGGGGATGTATGAGGTATTGGTAAGCGCGACGCTTCTGATAGGTTTGATCATGTTGCTGCGGTATTTGACCAGGGGAAGGATCAGCATGAAACTGCGGTATGCCCTATGGAGCATGGTAGCGTTACGGCTGATTCTGCCAATTTCTTTCGGCAACAGTACACTGAGCGTTTTGAATCTGGTGCCGGTACGGACAAGCGATACCGGACAGATAACGGAAGCGGGGAACATACCGGAAGGCAGAAGACCTGCCGGTCAGAGTGAGTACAACATGGAGAATAGTGTCAGTCAGGAAAAAGCCGCGTACACTCCACAGATGATGGTTAAGCAGAAACCCGAACAGAAGCCGGATGTACAGAATCAGGAGAGGACAGGATTAGAACCGGGAAGTATAAGAACCCCGCAGGCACACCGGGTACGCTTCTTTGTGGCGATCTTGTGGATAGTAGGTATGGTGGGTACCGGTGGATATATGGTGGTCAATCAATTACGGCTGGTCAGATACCTGCATCGGATGAGAACTGAAGTCTCCCTGCGCCCTCGGTGCAAAACGCCTCGGAATGGAGGAAAATTGAGAAGACGCCGAATACGCGTATTTTTGGTCAAAGGACTACCGAGTCCATGTCTGGTTGGGTGTAATATTTATATGGGATCGCAGATTCTGCAGGATGAGGATAGACTGCGGCACGTATTGGCACATGAATATGTGCATTACATACAGGGAGATACTTTGTGGGCGGCCCTGCGTAGCATTTTATGTGTGGTGTACTGGTTTTACCCTTTGGTCTGGGTGGCGGCATACGCTGCCAGGCGGGACAGTGAGCTGGCATGCGATGAAGGCGTGATCAGGCTTCTGGGAGAGAAGGAGCGGTTTTCTTACGGAAGAACGCTGCTTGATATCTTCGCCGGCAGGGCGGATAGAATCAGATGTGCAGGAGCCGTCCTGATCATGGACGGCAAGGAGAACAGTGTAAAGGAGAGAATATCTATGATCGCAGCAAAGAAGAAGAATAGCAAGATCACAGCGGTACTTGTGGCATTGACGATGATCTTGGGGTGTGGATGTGCTTTTACAGGTCCGGAGACGACAGACAGCAATGCGGCCGGGAATAAGAAAGAGATTTTGTTGACGAACAAGGGAGATCTGGTGTCTGAAGATACAGACGGCCAGGAAATGCCGGAGGAAGAGAAAGCAGTGCCGGAAGAACAGAGTGAGGGAATAGGGCAGGAGGAGACTGCAGGCGGCAAAGAGCAGACGGAGTTTGAGAAGCTGCTCTACAGTATGGAGGATACCACGCTGGAAACAGCAGAGCAGGTAAACATGAGCCAATATTATGACTATTTGTATGAAGAGGCCGAGTGTCCTTTGGAGGATGGCAGGTGGTACCGGCTTATGCAGGATGGGGAGAGCGGCATTGAATTCTATGGTCTTTATACGGAGCAATATGGGTGCAGGGGAATGAAGATTGAGATTGACGAGGATGTCAATACCTTTGATGAGCCGTGGCTGCCTGTCTCATTTGGGATAAAGGTGGATATTCTGGAAGAAGCAGAGTCGGATGGCTTGCCAAGGAGTTTTGCATTCACAGAATGTGTGATAAACAGTAGTACCAGTGAAATCTGGCGCCTTTATGTAGCGGACAGGTATGATACCGGAACGATAGAACTGTATTGTTTTGAGGAGGAGGATTACCAAAGACAGATTGAAGAGCAGGGAATAGACTTTTTGTTCACGGAAGAGCAGGAAGAAAGAACGGTGAGCCTGGTTCAGGGTGAGGAGGAAGAGATTGGCAGGATCGATATTTCACGATATGACGGCGATGAAGTGGAGGAAGTGATATGGGATGAAGGGTCGATCTGTTTCCGGATGAGGGGAGAAGGTAGTGAGGACATCACGTTGCTAACAGGGATTGGCCTGAAATCGGCCGACGGCAGTGAAGCCAGGTTCGGCGCTCTGCCCCTGATAGAATTTCCTGTAGAGATCGGCAGCTTTGGCGAACGTAAGTTTTTGCTTAGAATGCCGAATGTAAGTACTTCTTATGTATGCGGAAAAGTCGATCAGTAGTAATAATTACTCTTATTCAGGAATAAAAGCGAATAATATGGGTAAAGTAACGAAAATATCGAATTAAAAAATAATACGCGATAAGATTCTTTCTTATTGCGTATTTTTGTGTTAAAATAATACTGCACCTGACAATAATGGCAACATATCAAAACCGCCTGTGTCGATCAATCCCTGTAAGATGGATGTAAGGCTGAAGGCAGGCAGAAAACAGAGGATAACGTGTTATATGAAATATAAGAAGATCAATGAGGCTACAGTACAATGTATTATTACCGCGGAAGATATGTTGGAATATGGATTGACGCTGTCAGATATTTTCGAGAGAAATGAGAAGGGCGAAGGATTTCTGCGGGATATAATCGAGCGCGCACACGATGAGATCGGCTATCAGATCAATGGTGAGAACATCGCGATGCAGATTACGCCGCTCAAAGATAAAGGGCTGGTGGTCACTTTTACGGATGAAGGCCCCATGGGATTTAAGGATATTCTGCAGCACTTGAAGGATGTGCTGCAGGGAGTAAGTGACGGACTAGAGAGACAGGAAGCAGCCGAGGCAGAGAACGGGCAGTCTGCAGAGAGATTTGACGAGAACAGGCGGATGTTCGTTTTTGCTTCACTCCATCAGGTTATGCAGTATACGGCATCTATTCCCAGTACACTGTCGGTGAAGAGTCATCTGTATAAAGAGGGAGATGTTTATTATCTTGTGATGGAGAAGAACAGGCTGTCATACAAAATGTTCAACAAGATCAGTGCTCAGGCAGTGGAGTTCGGGAACCTGATCGCGGTTTCCGAGGAGCGGATGCAGTACCTGGCAGAACATGGGGAATGTCTGATCGCAGACAGGGCAGTGAGCCGGCTGCGCAGGATTTATCTTGCATGAACGAGCCGAATATATGAGACGGAAGCATTATGGACAATTTATAGAAACAGATGTATCTGCTGCCATGCCCGGGCAATTTCGGGTTTGGCAGCAATTGTTGTGTAGAACTGCAGAAGGCTGTAGGAGGCAGCAGTCGCAGGATCAAAAGCGAAACCGGACCGCACACTTGGTGCGATGTCTGTGAACAGGAGCGGAGAGAGTATGGGAAGTCGTAAGAGAAGAAGAGAGGGATTCGAGATCTTTTTGGAAAAAGAGATTTTGACACAGGAACGGTATGACAGATTGTATAGTGAGCAGGTGATCGTCAGACAGGGAGAAGAGAGCCGGCAGAATGAGCAGGAATGGGAGAGCAAAATGCAGAAAGAGCAACAGGGAGAGAAAAAAATGAGATATGAAGATGCGCAGATTGACGGGAGGATCCTCCGCGCCGTTAAGGAACTTGGATATGAGGAGATGACGCCGATCCAGGAGCAGGCGATCCCGCTTTTTATGACAGGGCAGGATATCATTGGACAGGCACAGACCGGCACCGGCAAGACGGCGGCCTTTGGTATTCCCATCTTGCAGAAGATCGATCCGAATAATCGTAACCTGCAGGCAGTGATCTTATGTCCGACCAGGGAACTGGCCATGCAGGCGGCAGAAGAGCTGCGGAAGTTCTCCAAATATATGCACGGTATTAAGGTGCTTCCAATCTATGGCGGGCAGGATATTGTCAGACAGATCAAGTGCCTCAAGGGCGGTGCACAGATCATCGTGGGTACGCCGGGACGTGTGATGGATCACATGCGCAGGCATACACTAAAGATGGAAGATGTTCATACCGTGGTACTTGACGAGGCGGATGAGATGCTCAATATGGGATTCCGGGAGGACATCGAGACCATCTTAAAGCAGATGCCGGAAGAGAGACAGACAGGACTCTTCTCGGCTACCATGCCGGGGCCGATTCTGGAATTGACGAAGACTTATCAGAAGAATGCCGTATATGTCAAGATGACGCCGGAGGAAGTGACGATCCCCCTGATCCGACAGGCATACTATCAGGTGCGGCGACAGGATAAGGAAGAGGTTTTATGTCGGTTGATCGATTACTACGATCCGAAAAGGGCCTTGATCTTCTGTAATACCAAGCGAATGGTGGATGAGTTGACGGAACACCTGAAGGAAAGAGGATATGGAGTGGAAGGGCTGCACGGAGATCTGTCCCAGCATCAGCGGGATACGGTCATGAATCTTTTCCGCAGCGGCAGGGCCGGTATTCTGATTGCAACGGATGTGGCGGCCAGAGGAATAGACGTAAGTGATGTGGAGGCGGTCTACAATTATGATGTGCCGGAGGACATCGAGTATTATGTACACAGAATCGGCAGGACGGGACGTGCCGGCAAGACAGGACGTTCCTTTACGCTGGTGTCCGGCAGGGAGGCATATAAGATCCGGGATATTGAGCGTGTATGCCACACGAGGATCAAAGAGAGAAAGATTCCCAGTGCGGCGGATATCACCTCCAGAAAGGCAGCCAAAATATTAAAGGAAGCGGTCCGGGTGGCGGAACAACAGGATATCAGCCGCGCTACAGGATATATCCTGGATGAGATCGCGCTGGGAGAGCACAGCGCAGTGGAGATTGCAGCGGCGTTTATGCAGATGAAGCTGGGGGATGAGATCGAGGATATCAAGTCGGAGAAGTTCACTTTTGACAAAAGAGCAGGCAGCCGGGGGCGCGGCAGGGAGAGTCGGAATAGCGGACGGAGCGGCAAACGTGAGAATTATGACCGTAGATCCGGGCAGAGAAACGACAGGGGACGGCAGCGCGGCGGTGACAAGAACAGTTATTATGCATCTCTGCGTGTCAAAACAAAGAAACAGAGCTGATCACAGTATCAGCTCCTGGCCATGCTCTTTCAGCCATCTGCGGGCGCTGCGGTAATCAGGATACACGGCTTCTACAGCCTGCCAGAAGGCGGCGGAGTGATTCATATGCGTCAGATGACAGAGTTCATGAACGACGACATAATCCAGAATAGCAGGGGGTGCAAGCATAAGACGCCAGTTGAAGGAGAGAGTGCCCTTGGCGCTGCAGCTTCCCCAGCGGGTCTTCTGGTCCCTTATGGTGATGCGATTGTAAGTGCCGCCGGTGAATTGGCGGAAATAGGCTGCTCTCTTCGGGAAGTATTCCTTGGCGGCGACAATATATCGTTGTGTCAGGGCATTGCGCTGTGCATCTGTCAAACCCGAGACTGGCTTGTTTATCTGTTTCTCCTGCTGTTCCAGATATTTTGTGACGATCCAGTGCTGCTTTTGACTCAGGATCTGGCGGACTTCCCGGTCACTGGTCACAAGAGGGACGCGTACGGTGATCTGTCCGTCGGGGGAGATGCTGATGGCATAGCTCTTGCGCTTGCTGCGGATCAGTGTGTAAGGAAGTTCATAGGATTGGCTTTGGTATTTGATGCGTAATATCGTGTCCATGGTAGGTCGTGCTCCTGTCTGTGATGCGGTTGTTTTCTTATGCTATTCTATCATAAGAACATTACAGTAACAAGGCGCTAAATGCTGGACAAGATCCTATGAAATATGCTACTATGAACGATGTGGGAAAATCATTAGGGAACCTGAGATCTTGTGTGGCAAGATCATGGAGACAGGGATCAATATATTGGGAGTTAAGGCAGAATGGGGCATAATAACAGTAACTTGGCGGAGAAGAAAACGAAGATAGCAGCTGTCGGGAATGAGCCCTCGGAAGAAAAGAAAGCCGTCAGCCACAGAAGCAGCGGGGCGAAGAAGATGGCTAACGGAAAGAAGGCAATATCCGGAAAGAAAACATCCAAAGGCAAAACTCAAGTCCGTGACATGCGTAAAGCATCAGCAGAGAAGAAAGCGGCGGATGTAAGAGCGGATGCGGGTGATGACAGGGAGAGTTTTGAAGCCCGCATGAGCAGGAGAGATGAGGAGCGGGCAAGAAGAAGGGCAGAGCGGGAGAAGAAGGTAAGAAGACAGAAGATCATCATGGCTGTTTCGGCGGGCATCATTGTGCTTTCGAGCATCGGCATTGCGGTGTTCTGTCTGCCGGCGGTGAAAGTATCTTTCAGGCTCTTTCAGGGCGACAGATATACGGACAAAGAGGATTATGGGAAAGCACAGAGCGCTTATGAGAAGGCATTAGAGGCGGATCCTGCCTCGACGGAGGCATACCGCAGCCTGGCGGAACTTTTTGACAGACAGCAGATGGCGGCAGAAGAAGAGCAGATTCTGTATACCGGGTGGGAGAAGACACAGGATGAAGAACTGCTGCAGTATTACAGCGTTGCGGTATTGAACCAGGCCGTAGCGGATCTGAATGCAAAGATCTGTACGCTGGCAACGGTTGATAAATGTGTTCGGGTATTAGAGCAGGGAACGGAGAAGCAAAAGGCACTGGAACTGCTTTCGACCTGCTATGAGCGTCTTTTTAAGGTGACGGAAGAAGCGGATACCTGTATGTTGTTTTTCGACGAAAGTATTGATCTGGACAGCTGCAGTTATACAGAATATGAACAGCTGCTGCGCAGGATGCTGGCGGTTTATCAGGCCGATCCTTCGGAGGAGATCGGGAAACAGTTGAAGCAGTATGCAAACATCGATATGCCGTATGTAAGGCTCAGTCTGCCGCATTTAGAGCCGTATGCGGCAGTGCTTGCGGAAGTAAACAGTGTACTCAATGATGCGGATATCACGGAGACACTGGCATGTCTTGAACGGGCTAAAGAGGTCAGCGGTTATTTTGACAAAGCTTTCGATGAATTTGCAGCGGGCAATTATGCCTATGCGAGAGATTTGGTGTCGGAGGAAGCCTATCAGAAGATCAGGGACGGATTTATTGAAGAAAATTCGGGATACTGGGAAGGAAGTGTCTATATTCCTGTCAGCCGGGAACAGATGGTGCTGCACAGGGAAGAAGGCAAGGTCAGTTTTGCTTTCCTTGGCAATGAGGATTATACAAATCAGCAAGGCATCATTTCGGTCTGGGGAACACATCAGGAGGATGACGGTGTGCAGAGGAGCGTCATTTCCTATGAGCCGCCGGAAGAGCCGGGGGCAGATTCCCATACGGAGTATACCATACAGTATCTCTACAGTAACGTGAAGATCGACGGACAGTATGTGCCGCAGATGAATTACAGATTTGATACAAAGGTAACGACTTCAGAGGGAATCACGACGAATGCCATCGGCGACTGGGGCGGTGAACATGAGTGGGAGATTGATTATTGACAGAGAAGTAACTTGCAACAGGACAGATAACAAGATAGATGTTGAGAAAAGGAGAATGAAGACTATGAGAAAGAAACCTGCAGTATTAATGATCCTGGATGGCTATGGCTTGAATGAGAAGAAAGAGGGCAATGCGGTAGCGGAGGCGAAGACGCCGGTGATGGATAAGCTGATGGAGGAGTGTCCTTTTGTCAAAGGAAATGCCAGCGGCATGGCAGTAGGTCTTCCGGACGGTCAGATGGGGAATTCCGAAGTAGGGCATTTGAATATGGGAGCAGGGCGCATTGTGTATCAGGAACTTACGAGGATCACGAAGGAGATTCAGGACGGGACTTTCTTCGAGAATCCGGCGCTTCTTGATGCAGTGAATAATTGTAAGAAGAACGATTCCGCTCTGCATATGTTCGGTCTGGTATCCGACGGTGGTGTGCACAGTCATAATACACACATCTATGGACTGTTGGAGCTTGCGAAGAGAAACGATCTTCGGAAGGTGTATGTCCATGCTTTCCTGGACGGACGGGATACGCCGCCTGCAAGCGGTAAGGGGTTTGTAGAAGAGTTGGAACAGGAGATGCATAAGATCGGTGTGGGTGAGGTTGCATCCGTTACGGGCCGCTATTATGCTATGGACAGAGATAACAACTATGACAGAGTGGAGAAGGCATATCTGGCGCTGACGAAGGGCGAAGGTCTGGAAGCAGACAGTGCGACGGAGGGTATTCAGGCGTCTTATGACAGAGAAGAGACGGATGAGTTTGTAAAACCGACTGTCGTGAAGAAGAACGGTGAACCGGTTGCTTTGATCAAGGATGGCGATTCCGTTGTCTTCTATAATTTCCGTCCTGACAGGGCAAGAGAGATCACCAGAAGCTTCTGTGATGATGATTTCAAGGGATTTGAGAGAGGCAAGAGACTGGATCTCACTTATGTGTGCTTTTCTGATTATGATCCTACGATTCCCAATAAAGAAGTGGCATTCCACAAGATCTCCGTTACCAATACATTCGGTGAGTGGCTTGCGGCACACGGCATGAAGCAGGCAAGGCTGGCCGAAACAGAGAAGTATGCCCATGTGACCTTCTTCTTTAATGGCGGTGTGGAAGAACCTAACGAGGGAGAAGAGAGAATCCTGGTAAATTCTCCTAAGGACGTGGCGACTTACGATCTGAAACCGCAGATGAGTGCTTACGAAGTCTGTGACAAACTGGTGGATTGTATCAAATCCGATAAGTATGATGTTATCATCATCAACTTTGCAAATCCGGATATGGTAGGTCATACCGGCGTGGAACAGGCAGCGATTAAGGCCGTGGAAGCGGTTGACGAGTGTGTCGGCCGTGCAGTGGAAGCTGTCAAAGAAGCTGACGGCGTTATGTTCATCTGTGCCGATCACGGGAATGCCGAGCAGCTGGTGGATTATGAGACAGGGGCTCCCTTCACGGCGCATACTACGAATCCGGTACCGTTTATTCTTGTCAATGCGGATCCGGCATATAAATTAAGAGAGGGTGGTTGTCTTGCAGACATTATCCCTACGCTTATCGAACTTATGGGCATGGAACAACCGGAAGAAATGACCGGAAGATCACTGCTAATGAAGTAGTCATAATATGGAGTTGGCAGTGACAATAGGTTACAGTTGGTTATATAGGATTGAGAGATATGAGAGGACATCTGGCGGAAACGACAGATGTCCTTTTGTGATGGGAAACCTTATGCTTGACATTAGCAGGCAGCCGGGGTATACTAACTGTACCATCACTAATAGTACACGTGATATGGGAGATTACTTCTATTAATGGTGTTTTCGACATACGGGGCATGAGTGTTCAGAAAGGAGAAGGCATGATAATCATAGACTATAAGGATACCAGGCCGATTTACGAACAGATCGTGGAACGCTTTAAGACGTTGATCTTGAAGGGTGCTATGCAGGCTGACGAGCAGATACCTTCAGTGAGAAGTCTGGCGATGGAGCTTTCCATCAATCCGAATACGATTCAGAAAGCCTATGCGGAATTAGAGCGTCAGGGATTTATCTATACTGTCAAGGGAAGGGGCAATTTTGTCTCGGGAGACAGCGGCTTGGTCGATAAGAGGAAGAAAGAATACGTGGGCAAGATACTGCTGCTTGTAAGTGAGGTTTTGGAGATAGGTATGTCTAAGGCTGAACTGATCCGTGAGATCGAGATGCTATAGACAGAAAGGAAGGAAAACATGATAGAGATACATAGCCTGACTAAGACCTTTGACAAGATCAAAGCGGTTGACGAGGTCAGTGTAACTATAAAGGACAGTACCGTGTTTGGTCTGATCGGAACCAACGGGGCAGGGAAGAGTACGGTGTTGCGCATGATATCCGGCGTGTTGAAACCTGACAGCGGGACGGTAACGGTGGATAACATACCAGTATACGATAATGTGGATGCTAAGAAGAAGCTTTTCTTTATTGCAGACGACCCCTATTTTTTTGCCAATTCCAATGCGAAAGCGATGGAGAGATACTATAGTGGAATTTACGAACATTTCAACAGAGCCGAGTTCTATAAATATCTGGAGAATTTTAATCTGGACAAGAACCGGAGGATAGGGAGTTTTTCCAAAGGAATGAAGAAACAGCTGGCACTGCTGCTGGGAATCAGTGCACATACGGAATATATATTGTGTGATGAAACCTTTGACGGTCTGGATCCTGTGATGCGTCAGGGCATAAAGTCGCTCTTTGCCAAAGAGATGGAGGAGAGAGGTCTGACGCCGGTGATCGCCTCCCATAATCTGAGAGAATTGGAAGATATATGTGATCATGTGGGATTGTTACATAAAGGCGGCGTGCTTCTTTCCAAGGATCTCGAAGATATGAAGTGCAATATACAGAAAGTGCAGTGTGTCTTCGCGACGGTGGAAGAAGAATTGAAGGCGTTAAGTGGTATGGAAGTTCTCAAGAAAGAACAGAGAGGCTCTCTGCGGACCTTTACCGTGAGAAGTACGAGAGAAGAAGTGGCAGCCAGATTTGCCGCGGTGGATACGGTATTCTATGAGGTACTGCCTTTGTCTCTTGAAGAAATCTTTATCAGTGAAACGGAGGTGGTGGGATATGACATCAAGAAACTCATTTTGGGCTAGCAGTGTAGAGAACCATAAGAGACGGATATGGGTGTGGATCGTGGCTGTCCTGGCACAGATTGCAGCTTATGTAGGAGTACTGACTGTCTATCTGAGTCGTGTGAGGATGTGGAATGCGGAAGGGGCATACAGGAAAGCGGAGGAATATCAGAAAGCATTGTATCAGGCGACGCAGGATGCTCTGGGATTCCAGGATAATCTTCTGCCAATCCTTATAGGACTTGCCATCATTATCGGTATGCAGGGGTATTCTTATCTCTATGACCAGAAGAAGGTAGATATGTATCACAGTGTGCCGGTGGATAAGAACAGAAGATTTATGGTGATCTACCTGAATGGCATCATCATATACCTGACGACTACGCTCGCGAGTCTTTTGACCGGGGTCGTTTTGGCGGCAGTACAGCGAGCGGTAAACGATGAGGTGATGGCAGTCATTGGGCTGGGCTTTTTGTGGAATCTATTGATGTTTTTGGTGCTGTACCATACGGTGATACTGTCGGTGATGCTGACAGGGAATCGTTTTATTACCTTGTTTGTGGCAGGAACATTTGCATTGTATGAGATGATGTTGTACGTGCTGCTCAATACGCTCCAGTATGCATTCTTCGAGACGAAGGATGGGTTCTATATTTCCAACGAACCCAGGCTGTCAGCGTTGACAGACTATGTCGGCAAAACATGGGAGATCAAACAGCTGACGAGTGTACAGGAGATGGCGCAAGAAGCACTGCCTTTTTATGGGAAATGGTTTTTGATAGCGGTGCTGTCTCTGACAGTGGCATGGCTGTGTTACCGCAGGCGTCCTTCGGAGGCTGCCGGTAAGTCAATGGCATTTCCTTCTATAGAATCGGCAGTCAAGGTGATCATTGTGATCCCGGCGGCGGTCGGGCTTGGCATGTGGGTGTACAGTGCCGGTCATGGGAATACGACACTGACACTGACGACAATGATCGCAGGCGGTGTGATCGGTAGTGCGGCTATGGAAGTGATCTACGACTTTGACCTTAAGAGTATGTTTAAGCACCTCGTCTCCAGCGGCGTTGCGGTTGCCGGCATCGCGATCGTGTTCTTTATCTTTCAGGCAGATCTGCTCGGATACGATAAATATGTGCCGCTGCAGAGCAAGCTGGAGAGCGTTGCGTTGACGTTGGATACCTATCATGAGTTCTGGAATGCGGATTTTCAGTATATCTCGACAGCTGAGGCGACGAAGGAGAGAATGAAGATCGTGGATGTAGAGCCGCTTTTGATATTGGCGGAGAAAGCGCAGCGGGAGAAGGTAGAAGATATGACTGATCCCAGAGAGATACACGTGCTTTACCGGCTAAATTCCGGGAGGGAAGTGGGCAGAAGCTTTTATATGGATTTCGACAATCCGGTCAATGAAGAACTGCTCAACAAGATCATAGGGACAGAGGAATATCGGGCCGGTACTTATCAGATCGTGACAGATGAGGATTCTTTTGAAATGGTGCAGTCGATGACTTACAGCAACGGTGCCACCGAGGTGGCGCTTCCGGCGGAGGACGGAGCGGCGCTGCGGGAAGCCTATATGAAAGATCTGGAGCAATTCGATTTTACGCTGGCAAGAAACATGCGTCCCTGCGGAGTGCTCAGGGTCCAATTTCCGAATTGGATGAACTATTCATTGGATGTGTATGAGAGTTTTGAGAATACGATAGCGTATTTACAGTCAGCTGAGGCTTATTATCCGGTTATGTTAGATCCTGAGGATATTGATTCCATTACCGTTACGAATTATCACAGTGATCTTGGGGAAGAATATGAGGATATGCCGGTTTATGATACGAGGAATGCTGCATCGTTTGCTTATAATGAAAGCAGAGTAGTATCTGAGACATTCTATGAACAGGAAGAGTTTGAGATGATCCTGCCGGTGATCTACCCAAACAGTCTGTCGGCGCATTGGCATAACTATAAAGAAGTAGATGATGATTACGATATCTATATTACCTTTAAGAAGGATACAGCATACCCATATAACAGGAGCAATTATGGGTTTAACTATAAGTTCTACACAGACCAGGTACCGGGATTTGTGACAGAGGCCACGGCGCTTGACGATTGAGTGGACTTGCTTGCAGTTTGGTTTTGTAGTAAACTTAACATGGAAGTTTTGCAGGAAGGAAAGCAAGATTTCCGATAATGTCAATTATAGGAAAGGCGGGACAAGGATGTGAGTCGGACAGGACCTGTGATCAATGTCAAGGACTTATATAAGATCTACCGGGTCGGGGAGACGAAGGTTAGGGCTTTGAACGGTGTCAGTTTTACTATTAACCGTGGGGATTTCTGCTCTATCGTAGGCACCTCGGGTTCCGGGAAATCGACACTTCTCAATATGCTGGCAGGACTTGAGAAACCGACGAAGGGTGAGATCATCATAGCCGGAGAGCATATGGAGAGCAAGTCGGAGAATCAATTGGTGGCCTTCAGACGGGAACATATCGGATTTATTTTTCAGTCTTTTAATCTGATGGGGACTATGAACGCCATTGAGAATGTAGCTCTGCCTCTTACATTTCAGGGGATGGATAAGAAAAGCCGCAACAGGAAGGCTGAGGAAATGCTGGATCTGGTGGGTCTGAAAAAGCATAAAAAGCACAGACCCAACCAAATGTCCGGTGGTCAGCAGCAGCGCGTGGGTGTAGCGCGTGCACTGGTGGTGGAGCCGGAGATCATCTTTGCGGATGAGCCGACGGGTAATCTGGATTCCAATACATCGGTGGAGGTAATGAATCTGATGAAGCGGGTTGTCCGGGAGAAGAACCAGACACTTGTCATGGTGACACATGATAATTATCTGGCAGGATTTGCAGATCTTGTACTGCGGATTAAGGACGGCAAGATCATCGAGATTGAGGACAGACGCGGCATGGAAATGCCGGTGGAGATTCAGGCGAAGGAGTGATATATAGCTTCCTGCGCGAAGAGCAAACGTAAAGGTTGTAGAAGAGGATAAGAAGAGATGATAAGAAGAGAATGGAATGAGAAGAGACGATCTGTCTGTAGAAGGGCAGTGAGCAGATTTATGATCGGCGTGATGTCTGCGCTTGTGGTCGGAACGGTGTTTTCGGTGGTTCCGGACATCCCGGCAACAGTATCCTATGCGGAAGAACAGGAATCCTGGAGTGGCAATTCAACATCGACGGTAAACCGTACATCTGACCGCCCGATCACCGATGATGACAGGGCAGATGCCGATGAAGATATGCTCTATTATATGCAGAGTCTGGAAGTGCGTTACAAGCTTGATGAGAAAGTAATGGAGAACCTTCACAAAGTATTCGATAGTGCGGTCTACTATATAGCGAATACCGAAATGTCGCTTACGGAACTGTGGGCTTATGTGTCACAGACTAAGAGCAATATGGAATCGACGGCTGTGGCGGCGGTCACCATGACTACCAGCGAGTTCCTGCAGGTGGGAGATAACTGGGAGACACCGACAGTGGGATACGGGCAGCAGGTGTCCATCGTACTGCCGGTGATCAATTTCGGTACGGAGGAACTGAATGATCTGATCATAGAGCCGAAGACTTCCACTGTCGTTACGGAATGGCCTTTTGAGCCTGATATGACCAGCTACCTGCAGACGGAGCCTTTTATTCCGGGAAACCAGACGAAAGAAGCGGCTATGGCCAACAGAAGAGAGTTTACGTTTACTTTTACGGCCAGGAATGATGTGATGACCGGTTATTATCCGCTGGTATTTAATGTTTGGTATACGAAAGCCGGGGTCCGCAGTGAGAAGCCGGCAGAATTGACCGTGTATGTGAGAACGGTCGGTAAGCCGGGAAGCGGTTATATCGGCGGAAACGGGCAGGAGGCTGAAGGGGCAAAACCACGTATTGTGGTGACTGGCTTTGAGACGAATCCGGCCAAGGTCTTTGCGGGTGATACTTTTACACTGACGATCCATGTGAAGAATACGGCCAAGGATATGGCGGTAACGAATGTCCTCTTCGATATGCAGGCGGCACAGGAAGGGGAAGACAAGACCAATACGTATTCTGCGTTCCTGCCGACTTCCGGGGCCAGTTCCGTCTATATGGACAGAATAGGGGCAAACACGGCGGCGGATATTGTGATCGAGATGACGGCGAAGGCCGATCTGGCGCAGAAGCCATATGTGCTTGACGTCAACATGAAGTATGATGCGGGTACCGCGTTCGATCTGACAGATAAGGCCAGTGTTTCCATTCCAATCTCCCAGGAAAGTCGCTTTGATACGAGCATTCCGGAAGTCGTACCGGCTGATATCTCGGTGGGATCTCAGTCTAACGTGATGTGTAGTATCTATAATACAGGTAAGACGACCCTCTATAACGTGCAGGTCAAATTCCATGCGGATTCTGTCGATGAGGCATCGGCATTTGTCGGCAATCTACAGTCGGGAGCAACTGGCAATGTGGATGTTATGTTAACTGGAATCGCACCCACAATGGATGACGGGACAGTCATTATGGAGATTTCCTATGAGGATGATGCAGGTAATGTGACAAAGGAGGAGAAGACGATCACCCTGTTTGTGACAGAGATGATCATGGATGATATGATGGGTGGTGACATGATGGATGGCGATATGATGGGAGACGGTATGATGCCGGAGGAGCAGAGTGGTTCTAAGAAAGGATTGATCATAGGGATCGTCGTCGGTGTTATTGTAGTTGCCATTGCCGGCGTGGTGGTATTCCTGCAGATCCGTAAGAAGAAAAAAGCCGCTGCACTTATAGCGAGCGAGCTGAATGATCTGGAAGCTGAGTTGGAGAATGAGGACTCGATGAGGCCATAGGAAAAGGAATGCGGCTGTCAGTAACAGGGACGGCAGGTGGAGTGGAGAAGCATATGAAATTGCTTGATTTGCTGCGGATGAGCAGCGGTAATTTGTGGAAAAGAAAAGTGAGAACTATATTGACGGTCCTGGGCGTTGTGATCGGTGTGGCATCCATTGTCGTGATGGTCTCTCTGGGATTGGGGCTGAGTCGTTCCATGATGGCGGAGTATGAGTCTTACGGGAGCTTGACGCAGATTCAAGTGAATGAACCGTGGGACAGTGAGAATGCGGAAGATAAACGACTCGATGATACTCTTGTACAAAGTCTGGAAGCGCTGGAGCATGTAGAATCCGTACAGCCGATCCTGGAGGTGTCTGTGCTGGCCAAGTACGGGAGCTATGAAGGGTATCTGCAGGTCAGAGGGGTGCCGAAGGAAGTGTTTGCGGATATGAATATCAAGGTCGGGGAGGGAAGACTTCCGGGAGAGGATGACCAGCTGACCTTCTTCTATGGAAACCAGGTGTTGCAGAATTTCTATAATCCGAAGTCGAGTAACCCCTACGGTGAGACGCCGGATATCGATCTGATGCGCGACCCGATCTTTATCATCTTCGACAGGGACGCTTACTATGAGTCTATGTATCCGTCGGAGGATGGGCAGACGCCCAAGCCGCCGAAGAAATATATGATTGAGACATGCGGCGTGGAGGCGCCCAATGAGGAAGATTCCTGGTCACAATATGGCTGGTATACGTTCTGCGACATGGAACAGCTGATTCCACAGCTGAAGAAGATCTTTAAGAATAAGGTAATACCGGGACAGCCTCAGACCAAGACCGGAAAACCCTATAAAGAGATCTTTTACAATCAGCTGCTGGTGAATGTGGACAGTATGGAATATGTGATGGAGATCCAGAACCACCTGACGGAGGACTTAGGGTATGATGCCTGGAGCAATGCGGAATGGGTGTCGTCTGCCCAGAACTCCATGAGATATGTGCAGGCCGTGCTGGGCGGTATTGGCGCGGTATCCCTGTTTGTGGCGGCTATTGGTATCACGAATACGATGATGATGTCTATCTATGAGCGTACGAAAGAGATCGGCGTAATGAAGGTGCTTGGCTGTGATCTGCGCAATATTCGTACTTTATTTCTGATGGAGGCCGGATTTATCGGATTTATCGGTGGTGTGATCGGGTTGATGTTAAGTTTTATCATCTCCTTTGTGATCAACAAGATTTCTGCAAGTGGTGGACAGGATATGATGAATGTGGGGATTGTCGGAGTAGGAAGTGCTAATTCGTCGGAAATATCCTATATCCCGCTCTGGCTGGTGCTGTTGTCCCTTATCTTCGCGATCTTGGTGGGTATGGTGGCCGGTTTCTTTCCGGCAAGAAGAGCCATGAAATTGAGTCCGTTGGCAGCGATCAGGAACGAGTAGAGGACACGACAGCCATATCGAGTATAATTAAAACTTTCTGTGTGCATAATAATGGAAAACGGTTATAAACCAGTGCGCACAGGAGGTTTTTTTATGGCTATGAAATTGAGGATCGTAGATGTACATGCAAGGGAGATTCTGGATTCCAGGGGAAATCCGACAGTTGAAGCGGAAGTGACGGTGGAAAAGGAAGTAGGCGGCACCCAGTATGTGGGACGGGCGGCAGTGCCCAGCGGTGCCAGCACCGGACGCTTCGAGGCGGTGGAGCTAAGAGACGGTGAGACCAGATACTTCGGACTTGGTACGACCAAGGCGGTGAACAATGTAAATACGAAGATCAGGGAAGCGTTGACGGGTATGAATGCCTTTGACCAGGGGCTGATCGACCGGATTCTGATCGATTTGGACGGCACAGACAACAAGAGCAATCTTGGAGCAAATGCTACGCTGGGAGTATCCATGGCCTGTGCCAAAGTGAGTGCGGAGGCGATGGGAATTCCGTTGTACAGATATCTGGGCGGTGCTTACACGAGATTGCTGCCAGTGCCGATGATGAATATTCTAAACGGCGGCAAACATGCAGATAATACAGTGGATTTCCAGGAATTTATGATCATGCCGGTGCAGGCTGAGAACTTCGAGGACGGTTTGCGGATTTGTGCGGAAATATACCATAACTTGAAGAAAATCTGTAATGACAGAGGACTGTCCACCGGCGTGGGTGATGAGGGCGGATTTGCGCCGTCGCTGCCGGACGCATTCGGGGTACTTGATCTGATTGTGGAGTCCATCAAGGCTGCCGGATATACGCCGGGGCGGGATATCAAGATTGCGCTGGATGTGGCGGCCTCCGAGCTTTACAATGAGGCGGACGGGGTGTATCATTTCCCGGGAGAAACCGAACTGAAACGGAAGAGAAATAAGGTCAGAGGCAGCCGTGTGGCGGAGTGTTATGAAGCGGGCGTTGAGTTTGCCGGTGAGGCGGAGTTACAGGAGATCACCAGAAGTACGGAGGAGATGGTAGCCTACTATGAAGAACTGGTGGAGCGTTACCCCATTATCTCCATTGAGGACGGACTGGCGGAGGATGATTGGGATGGCTGGCAGATGATGACAAAGAAGTTGGGTGATAAGATTCAGCTTGTGGGAGACGATCTATTCGTGACCAATACGAAGCGCCTGGATGCAGGAATCAAGCTGCATGTAGCGAATGCGATCCTTGTCAAAGTGAACCAGATCGGTACGGTCAGTGAGGCTATGGACGCCATCGAGATGGCACAGAAGAACGGTTACAAAGCAGTGATATCCCACCGCTCCGGTGAGACGGAGGATACCTTTATCGCCGATCTGGCGGTGGCGGTCAATGCGGGACAGATCAAGACGGGGGCGCCCTGCAGAAGCGATCGGGTGGCGAAATATAACCAGCTGCTGCGGATTGAAGAAGACCTGAGGACTGTGGCTTGCTATAAGGATCCGTTTAATATGATGTAAAAGGTATGGCGAACCGTGCCGGGATATATGGATGCGGGATAATGACCGGGCGGGTAGATGAAAACCTGCTGCTGCATAAAGATTATGCGGTGGCGGGTTTTGTTGGAATGGTATCTGTTTATTGCGCTTTTATACGGGATAGGCTAAAATAATATCTATGCGTATAGTACTTTTTCCAAATGTGAAGAAGCAGTAGAAGAAGCAAAAGAAAGGAATGGACGGAGTTTTGCATGTACTTAAGAGTAATAAAGCACAGTTTGAATATGATATCCATGCGTTGGTGAAGGCATTCTACCCGGCGTGGGAACTGAAGATTCTGACGCCTGAGTCGGTGGTGAAGGACAGAAGAGTGCGGGAGACGGTTCCGGTGATGGAACTGGAATTTAGCGGGACGGAAGTAAAGTTTACGGTGCATAGAGAAGGTTTACATAATATTGAGGGAAAGAACAGTAGTGTGTACATCTGGCATGATACAGACCAGGTAGATCCATCTGAATATAAAGACAGATTCAAACAGTTTCTCTACACTTCTCTGCGAGAAGAGACCGGGATGACACTGCCTTGGGGAAACCTGACGGGGATACGGCCTACAAAGATTGCCTTGACTATGTTGGAGGATGGGAAGAGTGAGCAGGATGTGTCAGCGTTTCTTCAAAAGAAGCATTTCGTCAGTGAAGAAAAGATCGGGCTGGGGATTGAGATCGCAAAGCGGGAGAGGGAGATCTTAAGCACACTGCACTATGAGAATGGATACAGCCTTTACGTCGGTATCCCTTTTTGCCCGACCACTTGCCTATATTGTTCCTTTACCTCCTACCCGATCAGCGTATGGAAGAAACGCGTGGCGGACTATCTGTCTGCGCTGGAACAGGAGATGAAAGCAGTAGCGCGGATGTACCGGGACAGGATACTGGATACCGTCTATATCGGCGGCGGCACGCCCAGTTCCTTGTCGGCGGAAGAACTGGACAGGTTACTCACGAAATTGAAAGAGACATTTGCGTTCGATACCGTGCAAGAATTTACGGTGGAAGCGGGGCGCGCGGACAGCATTACGGAGGAGAAACTTAAGGTGTTGTTAGGCCATGGCGTGACGCGAATATCCGTCAATCCACAGACGATGAAACAGGAGACCCTTAAACTGATCGGCAGGCAGCATACGGTGGAGCAGGTGAAGGATGCCTTTTGGCTGGCACGAAAAGTAGGATTTGATAATATCAATATGGACATCATCCTCGGCCTGCCGGGAGAGACGAAGGAGGATGTCCAGGCTACTATAGAGGAGATCGTGGCGCTGTCACCGGACGCCCTGACTGTGCACTCTTTGGCGGTAAAGAAAGCTTCCGGACTCCAAAAGTGGATTGCGGAAAACGGAGTGACCGCTTACAACAATACGGAGGCGACGATGTCGATCGCGGCAGCAGGGGCACGAGCCATGAATATGGTGCCCTACTATCTGTACCGCCAGAAGAATATGTCCGGGAATTTCGAGAATGTGGGCTATTCCGTGGAAGGGAAATACGGGATCTATAATATTCTGATCATGGAGGAGAAACAGACCATTATCGCTGTCGGAGCCGGGAGCATATCAAAAAGGGTATACCCTGACGGGCGGATCGAGAGATGCGAAAATGTCAAGGATGTAGCGTCTTTCATAGAAAGAATTGACGAAATGATTGAGAGAAAACGGAAACTTCTTGAAGATTAAAAAGAGGTTTTACTGTACATCAAAATAGGGTTAGTACACAGTCCGGGCAGTAAAGAATGCGTGTCTGAATGTCAAGGAAACAGAGGGAATCATCCTACACAGTTACCTTGGAGGCCAGTATACAAGCCAGATATTTGAAAATCTGGTCAGCAGGGAATCCTGCATTCATTTAGCTGTAAGGGGAACCCCTATGACAATGCCTGTATTGAGTCGTTCCATTCCGTGCTGAAAAAGGAGGAAATCTATTTCCATACCTATCAGGACTCAGCAGAAGCACGCAAAAATCAGAAAGAGCGTTTACAGTATCTTGCGGCAGGAACAGCGGGAATAACAGCCCCACGGAAAGCAGGATATGGAGCGATAACAGACAGGGCGGCGGGATAGTCAATGCTTATGATTTCACACAAGTTTACTCTTTCCCTGACTGCTTATAAGGGCAAAATTAAGGGCAAGAGAAATCGTACAAACAGAACTGATTTTTGTATAAAGCACTTAAGCGGTAGGGAATTGATTGTCCCTACCGCTTTTCCTAAAGAAAAAATTCTCTCGTTTTCTCAGAAGAGGTATAACGCTACAAGTATACATATGATAGACATTTTTATCAGCGCCTAATAATCTTGTCAGTTGTCCGGAAAAGAGAATACCTGTCAGCATAAAAATGACAGCCAATGCAGACATAATATATATTATGCCTGAAAAAGATTTATCTGCATTTTTATATTCTTTTTGCCCTCTGTAAATGGAATATTTGGTTGCACCTCCCATTCCAAACATCAGACCGATTCCATGCACAAAGCTATATATCGGAATAGCTAAATTAAGTGCGGTCAGACCATTTGCACCTAAACCGTTTGAAACGAAAAAGGTATCAGCGAGTATATAACATGATAAGCCAATCATGCCGCATATATTTAATATTACATATTGCGAAAATTCTTTCAGTAGCGTTTTGGTTTCCATAGAGATCTCCTTAAATTAAAAGCGTCAGAACTTTCTATCTTCTATGACCTAACGATAGAAAGTCTGACGCATAATCTCTTTACCCGGTGGCAAAAAGCAACGTTGTTTCCAGTACGATATTATATACCAAAATGAATTAAAAAGCAATACATAAAATTTGACTTTGAGGTCTACGGTCCCATGAAAACCCTTAGGAAAATGTAAACAGTGCGTGCTAATTCTTCCCTCTTTTCTCTATTGACTATATTCTACTTGTGGAATATAATAAGCGTGTAAGATGGAAAAGAGCAAGGAGGCGCATCGTATGCTGAAACATGGGATTTTAGGGCTGCTCAATTATAAAGAAATGACTGGGTATGAAATTATGGAAATATTTCGAGATTCCCTAAACTATTTCTGGGATGCGAAAACCAGCCAGATTTATAGAGAGCTTCAAGGGCTGGAACAAAGGGAATGGGTAAACAAAACGGTTGTTCTGCAAAATGGAAAACCGGATAAAAACGTCTATTCCATCACACCAACAGGGCGAGAAGAATTACTGCGATGGCTTGCAGATAGAGACTTGGGATTGAGGGTCAAAACACCGATTTTGATGAAAGTCTTTTTCCTTGGGGAAAGAAACACGAAAGAAAATATTTGTTATTTTGACAGCGTTAAGAAAAGCTGCGAGTTCTTCCTACAAAGTTTAGATGCTGTTCCACAGCTCATATACACCTATGGCGATCTAATCGGTCAAAAAGAGAAAACAATTTATTGGCAGATGACGGTAGAATATGGGCGGCGAAGTTTACAAATGCAAATTGAGTGGGCGCAGGACTGCATCCGGCGATTGGAAGGAGAAATGGAGTTGTGAACATCTTGGTGATAAATGGAAGTCCGAAAGGGACTGGCAGCAATACCTACCGGCTTACGTCTGCATTTCTGGATGGCATGAAGCAAGGGATTCAGGATATTCAGACGAAGGAGCTTTCTCTCAGTCGTATGAATATTAAACCCTGCCTTGGCTGCTTTTCGTGTTGGAACCGTACTCCCGGACAATGCTGCATACAGGATGATATGCAGCAGGTCATTCAAGACCTGCTTTGGGCAGATATTACAATATGGAGTTTCCCTCTGTACTATTTTACAGTTCCCGGGCTGCTAAAGAACCTGATTGATCGCCAGTTGCCGATGCTTCTTCCTTTTATGGAGGAAAAAGCCGGACAGGTTGGGAGCGGAGGGCATCCCTCCCGGTATGATATGAACGGAAAAAGAACAGTGGTGATCTCCACCTGCGGCTTTTATACGGCAAAAGGAAACTACGATGGCATATATAGTCTTTTCGATCACCTCTGCGGGCGGGGAAATTATACGACTGTTTTCTGCGGTCAGGGCGAATTGTTTCGTGTGCCGGAGCTGTCTGCACGCACGAATGAGTACCTTTCGTATGTGAAGTTGGCGGGACAGGAATACGCCAGCGGGAGTATTTCCGACAAAACACGGGAACTGCTTGACCAGCTTTTATTGCCAAAGGAAACCTTTGAAGCCTGCGCTGACGCAAGTTGGGGAATTGATTCAAGCAGTGCAAAAGCAGGGGAGAATGCTGCAAAAAAAGAATCTGATACGCTGATTTTCACCAGACAAATGGCTGCTCTTTATTGCAAGGAAAACTATCCCGGCAAAGACATTGTGCTGGAAATGCACTATACAGATGTGGAGGAAAGCTACCAAATCCTGCTGGGAAAGGACGGCAGCCATGTTTATACAGACGGATCTTTAACGGCCGACACAAAGATTGAAACACCGGTTACTGTATGGCGCTCGATTGCAGCCGGAGAAATTCGGGGTGATGAAGCCATGATGCAGGGGCTTTATAAGGTAAAAGGAGATTTTACCTTGATGCTGAAATGGGACACCTACTTTGGCGGTTCACGGCCACAAATGCAACGGGTGAAAGCGGACCCATCGCAGAAAAACACCAATATGAATATTATGCTTATTCCGTGGATCGTTTTGTGGGCAGCTCCTGCGATTCACAAGCAATGGGGATGCCTTATCAGCATCGGTGTCTGTGCGCTCATCCCCCTTATCTTCTATCGAAACAAGAAAACAGTATATGATATTTTGTCAAATGCTTTGGTAACGGGCTTTTCCGTTACCATGCTGGCCGGATGCTCAGGGAAATGGATGTTACCACTGTCATATCTTTCCTTTGCCGTGATGTGGCTTGTGTCCTGTTGTGGGAAAGTATCTCTTACGGCCCATTATTCCATGAACAGCTACGGTGGCGAGGACGCTTTACAAAATGCTCTCTTTCTAAAAACCAACGGTATTTTGACTATGGCTTGGGGTGTTCTTTACCTGTTCACATCCGCTTTTACTTGGCTATTGATGCGAACTCCTGTTAGTAGCTTTGTTGGGCTTATCAATTCTGTATTACCTATCTTCATGGGGCTTTTTACTGCATGGTTTCAGAAATGGTATCCGGCAAAAGTGGCTGAGGGAAAGTAAGAATATTATAGTAGGTCAAATGATCACGGCGGAGGTGAAGATGCTTGCTTACAACCGAATGGGTATTTTGTCTCGTTTGTGGAAATAAAATACGGTTGCAGATACAGGGAAGATATTCTGCTGGCAAAGAAAACAGAGGAAAATGCGATTTTGACTGCAAGTATGGTTGAAGATGTAAAAGGGAGAGGAGGAAGCGGTTATATTGTTGGAAAAGACAAACAGGTTTTGGAAAGCTGGTTCTTTTTTATTTGCAATGATAATACTGATATTGTCAATAATGACAGGGTGTAGCGATGAAACGCCGGAGGTATCCGATATTGAGATAACGCAGCAAGACAGAGAAGTATATTCCTCCGATGAAAATACTTCTGTCGATGTACAACACATAGAGAAACTTCTCAGTGATATTTATGATGAAGCAGTAGATACAAACACATTGGGAAGTCTGGATATTATGCGGCGCATGGTTGCCAGACTCGGTGAAAATGGTTATGCGGCCGTTGACAGCGGGAATCAGATTGACATGGTGCAGGCAGAGCAGGCGTTTGATTTTTGTAAAGCAGTAGATGGAAAAGAGATTGATGAATTGACCATTATAGTGGTTATGGAGATGGGGATTCGCAAATTTGATCTGAAAACAGAGGGCGGCAGGGTAAATATTGTCAGAGAATATTATCAATATGACCAGAGTGGCAGTTTGCAGAATAGAAGTACAGTCAGCTACCCGGCGGACTTCTGGCAGTATACGGAGGAAGGATATTTAATCTTTGAGGGGAGCTGCTTATCAGATGAAAGTTATATATTGACATTAAGCGACACACCAGAACATACGATGCTGCGGATTTTGCCTTTGGATGAAAAGTGCAGGGAATATAACCGAAAGTATATCCTGCCAGTTGGTTATAAACAAAACAACCTGTTTCTCTGTAATTGGAGCGAGGATGATTTTGGGGATTTGGACTTTTACGATTTATTTGACAGGTTCTATCCAATGATATACAGTCAGCCAGTGCCTTATATGCCAGATGAGAATTTAGGAGTTGGAGCTGTTTATCAGGTACCGGAAGAACTATTTGAAGATGTGATCGGGGCATATTTCAATATGGGTCGTGAAACGCTCCGTTCCAAAACAACATATCTTTCGGAACTTGCCGCCTATGAATATAGACCACGAGGATTTTACGAGGCAGAATATCCGGATATTGCATATCCGGAAGTAGTGAGTTATACAGAGAACGAGGATGGGACAGTTACGCTTCATATCAATGCGGTATATCCCAATGGAAATATGTCTAAGGAGTTTTCACACATAACCGTAATCCGTCCATTAAGTGAGGACAGTTTTCAGTATGTATCGAATGAGATAACCTTATCAGAAGGAGACCATGATATTTGGTGGCATTCAAATCGGTTGACGGAGGAAGAAAGGGTAAATCTTTACCCGAAAGAGGGTTATGGAGGAACTTAAATAGTGGAAGATGTAAAATGGCTTTTAAAAAGGCATGGTTCTCTTATTGCGCTAATGGCAGTCATTGTTATAACAGGCAGTATTGCTTTTGGGAAAAGGGATACGAAAAGAAACACATAGGAAGTGTGGGAACCATTGGTCAAAACAGAAAGACGAAGGGGCGAGGTAGTAAAGAATGGGCGGATAGTATATTGCTATCTGCCCAGCATTTTTATCTACGAGAGCGGGTGTGAAAGCGTAAGTCTGTTACAGGTGGTATAAGATGCTTTTGAGATGATATACGATTAAATCAGTAAAAATTTATGGATAAAGGATAAATGAAAATTGTCTTTTCAGATTTTGCGTGATATAGTAAAAATCGGTGGATGTACTTTTAAAGTAAGAGCAATGAATTTTATCAATAGATATGCAGGTGTTTGTATGAACGAGAAAATTTTGATAGTGGACGATGAAAAAGAAATAGCAGATTTAATTGAGGTCTACCTCAAAAATGATGGTTATACTGTATATAAATTCTATAATGGAATGGATGCCCTGAAGTGCATTCATGAAACAGAACTGGATTTGGCGATTATAGATGTAATGCTGCCCGATATAGACGGTTTCCAGATTTGCCGGAAGATCAGGGAACAGTTTTACTATCCGATCATAATACTTACGGCAAAAATAGAGGATAGGGATAAGATTATGGGACTGACAATCGGTGCTGACGATTATATAACAAAACCGTTTAATCCATTAGAGGTAGCAGCAAGAGTGAAAACGCAGTTGAGACGGTATGTACGTTATAATAATCTTGCGGGAAGAAAAATGGAGGAGATAGAGGAGTATGATATTAGGGGACTGTTGATTAACAAACATACCCATAAATGTTTTTTGTATGGAAAAGAGTTACAATTAACACCGATAGAGTTTTCGATTCTCTGGTATCTATGTAAGAATCAAGGAAAAGTAGTTCCATCAGAAGAATTATTTGAGGCAGTATGGGGTGAAAAATATTTGAATAGCAATAATACAGTAATGGCGCATATAGGTCGTTTGCGGGAAAAGATGAACGATTCAGCAAAAAAGGCAAAATTTATAGTAAATATATGGGGAGTTGGGTACACCATTGAAAAATAAAAGCAATATTTTAAATAAGGAATTTCAAACATTTTATACTAAAGTCTTTATACGTTTGACAGTCATGTTTTTTATGGCAGTTTTGCTGATTTATTTTCTGCGCTTTACAGTTTTACGAGGTCACTTTGCTGATTTCATAATTGATATTTTACAAAATGCTTTTCTGATGGAGTATGATGCTGCATATAGTTTATATACTCAGGTATTTCGTAATCATATGGATATGATAATGATAATAGCGTTAGTCATAGCATTTCTTATTATATTCCGCATCTTTCTGAGGTGGTTTACAAAGTATTTTGAAGAAATTGGAAAGGGAATGGACAGCTTGATAGAAGATGGTGCGACAGAGGTATCTTTATCGCCTGAACTTTTGCCAATGGAGAGACAGTTAAACACGATAAAGCATATCATTGAAAAACAAAGAAGAGATATGTCTGCGGCAGAACAGCGAAAAAATGATTTGATCATGTATCTTGCCCATGACCTGAAAACACCTCTTGCATCTGTTATAGGCTATCTGAGTTTATTGCGTGATGAAGAAAAAATATCGGATGAGCTGAGGAAAAAGTATCTTTCTGTTTCATTGGATAAAGCAGAGCGGTTGGAAGATTTAATCAATGAATTTTTTGAAATATCGAAATATAATTTGACGACAATAACACTTCAATATAGTAAAATAAATTTAAGGCGTTTGCTTGAAATGCTTTTATATGAATTCCAGCCAATGCTGAATGAAAAGAATTTGAAGTGTAATCTTCATGTTCCAGAGGGAATTATAATGAGATGCGATGCAAACAGGATGCAGCGTGTATTTGATAATCTGTTAAGAAATGCCGTTATTTACAGTTTTAATGGTACGGATATTAACGTTACAGTTACCAGACTGGAAGAAAATGTAATGATCAGTTTCACGAATCATGGAGATACCATTCCGGTGGAAAAACTGGAACGGATATTTGAACAGTTTTACAGGCTTGATGCTTCACGAAGTACGAGCAATGGAGGGGCAGGTCTAGGACTGGCTATTGCAAAACAGATTGTTGAGCTTCATCATGGTACTATTCAGGCAAAAAGTCAGGATGAAGTAATTGAATTTGAAGTCGTACTGCCGGTTTCGTAAGTAAATTGTAAGAAAGTTTATAGTAAATCAGTTGAATATTGTGTGTGTAAACAAACAAACTACACTCTTGTTTTTGATACAGTAACAGTACCAAAACAAGGGTGTTTTGTTTTGCGCAAATATAGATGAAGGAGCAGTTTTATGTCAAGAAAAAGATTAACACAGATATTTCCTTTTTTGCTTCCTCTACGTAAATGGCAAAGAAAAAAATTTTTTTATTTCAAAATGCGGTTAGACGGGTACAGGTATGCACAAAAGAAATCTGAAAAAACACTTCCCAATTTAGTATTTGAAACTTCAATTCCTATGCTGAATGGAAACAGTGGATTTGATATGAAATATCAATTTAATAAAGTATACAATTTAAAATTGGCAGCTAAAACAATTGATAAAATCATTATAGAACCTGAGGAGACATTTTCGTTTTGGCAGCTTGTTCGGTGGGCAGACCGCCATCAAAAATACAAGGACGGGCTTAATGTGATAAATGGAAAAACGGTTGCATCTTATGGCGGAGGATTATGTATGTTGAGCGATATGTTGTTCTGGATGTTTTTGCACACGCCATTAACCGTTATCGAACGGCATGGCCATGCTGCATTATCCTTTCCGTCTACAACAGAAAATTTTCCAAAAGGAACAGATGCGACAGTTAATGAGGGCTGGTTAGATTTAAAAGTTTGTAATAAAACGGAGAATACATTTCAGATTGAAGTTGATTTTGATGATAATACTATGTATGGTCGTATTTTGGCGAAAAACGTTGTAAACATTGAATATTCAGTGTTTAATTCATCTGTAACTTACAGAAAACTGGATGAAAAAATTTATCAGATCGCATCAGTCTGTATTATAGAAACAGACAGAAATTTCGGCAGAAAAACGGAAAGGAAATTGTATGTCAATCGGTGTCAAATAGGTTATCAGCTTCCTGATAACATAAAAATTATGGAAGGCGGTGTATAAGATGAAAAAAAGGATAGTAGTTATTTTTGGCGGTCATTCAACAGAGTATGATGTATCGTTACAATCAGCATTTTCCGTTTTGCAGAATATCAATAGAAAACATTTTGAGATTGTACCGGTTGGTATTACCAGAGATGGAGAATGGTATCATTATACAGGAAAAATTGAAAATATCAGTAATAATTCATGGTTTGAAGACGAGGGAAATTTATATCCAATTATGGTTTCCCAAAGCCGTTTGGCACAAGGATTTAGAGAGTTTTATGGGAATAAGTGTAGAGAGATTCCAATTGATTTGGTATTTCCCATATTACATGGCAAAAATGGAGAAGATGGCACTCTGCAAGGATTGTTTGAATTGGCAGGGATACCGGTTGTTGGATGCAATACGCTTTCATCGGCGATTTGTATGGACAAGGACAGGGCGCATAAACTTGTCAGCCTTGCAGGAATCGCTGTTCCTAAATCTGTATCTTTCAGGCGTTTTGAAAAAGAAACAGCTTATAAGGAAATAAAGAAAAATTTGTGTTGTCCGCTGTTTGTAAAACCTGTCCGCTCCGGATCATCTTTTGGCATTACAAGAATAACTGAAATGAAGCAGCTTGATGCGGCAGCAGAATTTGCCTTTCAATACGATACGGCAGTTATTGCCGAGGAAGCTGTCAATGGATTTGAAGTAGGCTGCGCAATACTTGGCAATGATACCCTGACCGTTGGGAGAATTGATGAAATAGAATTATCAGGAAGTTTTTTTGATTATACAGAAAAGTATACATTGAAATCTTCAAAAATTTATATGCCTGCAAGAGTGGACGGTGAAACAGAAAAAAGGATACAGGAAACTGCAAAGGTTATATATAAAGTTTTGGGATGTTCAGGTTATGCAAGGGTGGATATGTTCTATACACCGTCTGGTGAAATCGTATTTAATGAAGTAAATACGATTCCCGGATTTACTACCCATAGCCGATATCCCAACATGATGAAAGGCATTGGCTTATCTTTTACAGAAGTATTAGATAAGTTAATAAGCCTGTATGTAAAATGGGATGATAAATAAAAACTGTAGAATATAAGGAAATTTTGTATAAGGAGTCGTTATGAATATCAGAAGAATAATCATTGACTATTCAAGGGGAAATAATATGCATCACTTTTGGCGTCTTTATAGGATTCAGAAAAAGACAGGAAGAGATGGAATAGTGCATGATATTTTAACTTTCTTACTTAGTAGATGTGCGCACCGGCATGGAGGGTATATTGGTCCGGATACAGTAATAAAGAATAATTTATCCCTTCCACACGGACTACATGGAGTTTTTATTTCACGATATGCACAAATAGGGGAAAATTGTTGTATTTATCAAAATGTAACAATTGGAGAAATAGACAGAAAAGCGCCTGTAATTGGTAATAATTGTTTGATTGGTGCAGGTGCTGTCATTATTGGGGATATCAGAATAGGGGATAATGTAAAAATCGGCGCAGGCGCTGTAGTAAATACAAATGTTCCAGACAATTATACCGTTGTTTCACAGCCAATGCGTATGATAGAAGGAGTAGGATAAAGTGAGAAGCATACAGGCAGAAATGGACCGTTCATGGATTGAACTGAATATAGAAAATTTGAAACATAACGTAAAAATATTAACGGAAGCAATGCCGCCTGAATGTGAATTAATGGCTGTTGTAAAAGCACAAGCATATGGACATGGGGCTTGCAAAATATCCACAATTCTTAATAAAATGGGGATTAAAGCGTTTGCGGTTGCTACGATTGAAGAAGGCATACAACTTAGAAAAAATGGCGTTTGCGGGGAAATCCTTATTCTTGGATATACCAGTGTGAAACGCGCGTCCGATCTGGAAAAATTTGATTTGATACAGACCTTGACAGATTTTGAATATGCAAAAGACTTAAACAGCCAAGATGCCGCACTAAAAGCCCATATTAAAATAGATACGGGGATGCACAGGCTTGGATTTTCCTGCAAGGAAGTTATGGCGGTAGAAAAGGTCTTTGAGATGAAAAATTTAAAAATCTGTGGGATATATACGCATTTGTGCTGTGCAGACAGTATGCTGCCGGATGATATTGCATTTACCAGAATACAGATTGACAATTTTTATCGTTTGATAGATGATTTGAAGGATGGGAAAATAAATATTCCTAAAGTACATATTCAAAGTAGTTACGGTTTATTAAACTATCCTGATCTTACTTGTAATTACATAAGAGTGGGAATAGCGTTATATGGAGTTTTAAGTTCCCTGAATGATGACACGAATTTAAAACTTGACTTGCGTCCTGTACTTTCTTTAAAAAGCCGGGTGGTGTCAATACGGCAGGTAGGTAAAGGTGACAGCGTTGGATACGGCAGGGATTTTATAGCTGAACGTGACAGCAGAATTGCGACTATACCGATTGGATATGGTGACGGTTTTCCGAGAAACCTTTCAAATGGAAACGGCAGGGTATTGGTAAATAGTCATATTGTGCCTATTGTCGGGCGGATTTGTATGGATCAGCTTTCTATAGACATAACAGATGTGCAAGGGGTGTCCACAGGTGATATTGCAACTCTTATAAGCGCGGAAGAATATGATGATTTATCTGCTTCTGCTGTTGCATACCGTTCCGGCAGTATCAGTAACGAACTACTGTGCAGAATGGGGGCAAGGCTGCCTGTCATCACAATAAGGAGAGTATAAGAGTTTTAGAAAAATGCTCCTTTACCTTTGAAGGCAGATTGAGAAAGCACGCCCGCGATAAAAGCGATACACTGTGCTATTCTATTTTAAGAGAAGAATGGGAAGGGCTCAGCCGTTTATGCATAGATATCCGTACCATGAATTATGATGATATTCCGTCTATTTGCAGAGCAGATGGTGACGAGAGTCAGAAGAACATCGACTATTTAAAACGGCAGTTGGATAATCAGAACGTCAGTCTGGTTATGACTATACAAATTTTGCGATACTGCTCACAAAATAAGACATTACCTACTTTTTTATTTTTTAATATAATCTAATTCAGAAGCTTCTAAAAAAATAAATTTCGAGGTGATGAGATATGGAGCAAACTATATTTTGTGAAAATTTAAAAAAATTCCGTTTGACAAATAAATATACCCAGGAACAGGTGGCCAACAATCTGAATGTAAATGTACAGACTGTCTCAAGATGGGAATGCGGAACAACTTTGCCGGATGTTTTGACTCTTCCTGTTTTAGCAAGGCTCTATGGAGTAA
>CAJUQJ010000008.1 GCA_910588215.1 uncultured Lachnospiraceae bacterium | reverse complement strand
AACTCCAACTATGAAAACTGGTTTAAGACGTATGCGGGAAAAGAAATAGCTATAGGTGAATTACAAAATTATTATCCATATGAATATGAGATAGAATCGGACTGAAAACAGTAACCGTAAACCATGCACCACCCCATGTGGGAGAAAGAGGGAATCGGCGCTATACTCGGAAGAGAACTTTCCGGTGGACAGTGGCAACGGACAGCCATTGCAAGGGGAATATATCGGGATTGTGTCCGGGAGAATGCCCTGTTTCCCCGCATTATCCGGTGTGAGTCTTAGAAGTTCTTATCACATTACTCATGTAGCTCCAGAGGAAGGCCGTCCGGGTCGAAGAAAAAGGTCATTCTCTTATGGGTATACTCATCATATCGGATCGGTTCACATTCAATCCCAAGTTTGGCCAGTTCGGCAACGGCGGCTTCCACATCTTCTACATAAAATGCCAGATGTCGCAGCCCGCAGGCTTCCGGACGGCTGACCCGCCTGGGCGGATTGGATTCTGCGAAGATCTCCAGTTCGATTGCGCCGGGGCCTTCACCAAGGCTCAGATCCAGTTTCCAGTCCTTTCTTTGCTCCCGGTAATTTTCTCTGATGATCTCGAAGCCAAGTTTGTTGACATAGAAATCTTTTGCGGCCTGTATGTCGGATACGATGATAGCGATATGATGAATCAAGGTTAGTTTCATGCTGTAAAGTCTCCTTATCTGTTTCTGATCCGGTATCGAATTATAGTAAACGACATAACAAATTTCTGCTTCCGGTTCCTGCCAAAGCCATATACGGGAGCTTTTGCAGGACCGAAAACGAAATTTTTAATGTCGTTAACTATAGACGGATCATATTGCGGTTTCCTGTTCCTTATATGTAAAAAACATTGTATCACGAAATCTGGCGGATGTCATGTCTGATACTCTGAAACTGCCGATAAAAGATTTCCACCTGTGCAGTTGCAATCCACAGGTGGAAAGATTGTGAGCCATATTTGATTCGGCCACTGCATCTCGACGAAGACTTTTTCTTATGATATAGTAGAGAAAGTATATTTTTTGTGAGAGGAGAAATCTTATGGGCGGGCAGGCGGAGGATAAGAAGTCTCAAAAGCCAGCGAAACATATATGCGCGGGTCTGTTGGCCCATGTAGATGCCGGGAAGACGACGTTGGCGGAAAGCATTCTGTATCTGAGCGGACAGATTCGCAAGCTGGGAAGGGTGGATCATAGGGATGCTTTCCTGGATACGGATGTGCAGGAACGTGACCGGGGCATCACCATCTTTTCCAAGCAGGCGCAGGTGCAGTGGCAGGGGATGGATATCACATTGTTAGATACGCCGGGACACGTGGATTTCTCAGCGGAGATGGAGCGGACGCTGCAGGTGCTGGATTATGCGGTGCTGGTCATCAGTGCGGCGGACGGTCTGCAGGGGCATGTGCTGACGCTGTGGCGTCTTCTGGAGCGTTACCGGGTGCCGGTTTTTCTTTTTCTCAATAAAATGGACCAGCCAGGCGTCGATGGCGACAGGCTCCTGGCGGAATTGAGAGAGAAACTGGACGAGAGGATCGTGAAGTTCGGGCAGAGGAATGAGTCTTTCTATGAAGAGGTCGCGGTCTGCGACGAGGAGATCCTGGAACAGTATCTGGAGACGGAAGAACCCATTGAAGATGACGTGATCGCGGGACTGATCGAAGGACGGCGGCTTTTTCCCTGTTACATGGGATCCGCCCTGCGGGTGGAGGGAATCGACAGTTTGCTGGATGGACTGTATACCTATACGAGGATGCCGGCATACGGACAGGCGTTCGGTGCGCGGGTCTATAAGATTGCCAGGGACGCGCAGGGAAACCGGCTGACTTATGTGAAGGTGACGGGCGGAACACTGCACGTAAAGCAGGTGATATTAGCAGGCGATCGTCGTGGGAGTTCCGGTAGCAGTGTATACGACAAAGGCAAAGCCGGCGGTGCCGGCAGTGGCGGTTCGGAAACGGACAATGGCTATAGCATTGGCGGTGCGGCTGCGGCCCGGGAGGAGAAGGTGGATCAGATCCGCATCTATTCCGGCAGTAAGTATTCGGCGGTGCAGGAAGTCTGTGCGGGGATGGTCTGTGCGCTGACGGGCCTGTCATCAACTTTCTGCGGGCAGGGACTGGGCGCAGAGCAGGGGACGGTGCTGCCGGCGATGGAGCCGGTGATGACTTACCGGATCGGCCTGCCGGAAGGCTGCGATGTGCACCACATGTATGAGAAGTTATGTCAACTTGAAGAAGAGGAACCGCAGCTACATCTTGTCTGGAAAGAGCAGCTGAACGAGATCCATGCACAGTTGATGGGTGAGGTGCAGATCGAAGTGCTGCGTCATTTGATCCGGGAGCGGTTTGATGTGGAAGTCTCCTTTGAAGAGGGCAGTATCGTCTATAAGGAGACGATCGTCGACAGGGTGGAAGGCGTAGGCCATTTCGAGCCGCTTAGGCACTATGCGGAGGTGCACCTGATCCTGGAGCCGGGTGAGCCGGGCAGCGGGCTGCAGTTTGCTACGGCTGTCAGCGAAGACGAGCTGGATCGGAACTGGCAGCGACTCGTGCTGACCCATCTGGAGGAAAAGGAACATCCGGGGGTACTGACGGGGGCGCCGATCACGGATATGCGGATCACGCTGGCAGCGGGGAAGGCCCATAAGAAGCATACTGAGGGCGGGGACTTCAGGCAGGCTACTTACCGGGCAGTCAGACAGGGGCTGTGCAAGGCACAGACTGTGCTGCTGGAGCCGGTCTATTCGTTTCGACTGGAACTGCCGCTGGCCCTGATCGGCCGGGGCATGACTGACATGCAGAGCCGGTCGGGGAAATTCGAGGCGCCGGAGACAGAGGGCGAGTTTGCCGTTCTGCGAGGTACGGTGCCGGTGTCAGAGATGACAGGCTATCAGGCCCAGGTACGCGCCTATTCCGGTGGGAAGGGTAGGCTTTACACGGAACTGAAGGGTTATGCTCCTTGTCATAACACGGAGGACGTGATCGCGGCCATTGGCTACGAGGCGGAACATGATGTGGAGAATCCCTGCGGATCTGTATTCTGCGCTCATGGGGCGGGATTTGTGGTGCCCTGGGATCAGGTGGAAGCGTATATGCATCTGGAAAGTGCGCTGACAGGCTGGAAGAGTAACGGCAGGCAGGACACGGATGGTGCACGGGGAGAATGGGATGACGGATATACGGTTCGGTATAGCGGCAGAAGGAACGGCCAGGGATCCGGTTTGGCGTCAGTGGCGATCGGGCAGGATGAGATCGATGAGATCATGACCCGTACTTATGGGACGAAGGAGCGGAAGAAGCAGGGATGGGCGAGGACCATACGGTCATCTGCAGCTATAGAGAAGGCGAAAAACGGCGGCGGACATAATAATGTATTCCGAGAGGAATACCTTCTGGTGGACGGCTATAATATCATCTTTGCGTGGGATGCCCTGAAGGAGCTGGCCCAGGCCAATCTGGACGGCGCCCGCGGCAGGTTGATGGATATTCTGAGTAACTATCAAGGCTACCGTAAGACACATCTTATTCTGGTATTTGACGCTTATAAAGTGAAAGGAAATCCGGGCAGCACAGTCCGATATCACAACATCGATGTGGTCTATACGAAGGAGGCGGAGACTGCCGATCAGTATATCGAGAAGGTGACTCATGAAATTGGCAGAAAGTATCATGTCCGTGTGGCCACGTCAGACGGGCTGGAGCAGCTGATCATCATGGGCGCCGGCGCGGTCCGCGTCTCTGCCAGAGAACTGCAGGAGGAAGTGATGGAAGCCGGTGAAGAACTGCGCCAGATGTTCTTAAGTCCGCAGGCAGCACAGGCAGGCAGACGCAATTATCTGTTGGATGGCGCTTCGGAGGAAGTAACGGCTTATCTGGAGCGGATGAAGGAGGAGCGTGGGCCAAGATAGGGGATAAAAGCTGACGGCACGGCAAAGGCGGTTCCGGAAAAAGACAGATATGGCCTGGATAAAGAAAGAGCATAGAATATGCGGGTATATTGCGAGTGTATATTTATTCCCGCCAGCAAGGAGCCGGGTGGCTGCTTGCAGCGGGGCCTTTGATTGATTATATTCGTTATTATTCACGGGTCAGGAATGCGCTGAACTGCGCATTCCGTGAGAACATGAATTTCTAAGTGTTTGTAAGGTTTAAAAATAAAATATATTGCATAATATACATGTTTAGTGTATTATTATGCAAGAAAATAGGAATGGCAAAGCGCTTCGGAATGGAGGTAAAGATGATAAAAGCAGGAATCATAGGAGCAACAGGATATGCAGGCGGTGAACTGGTGAGGCTTTTGATGGGGCATAAAGAAGTCGAGATCAAATGGTATGGCTCCCGCAGCTATGTGGATCAGAAATATGCGTCGGTCTATCAGAATCTGTTTCAGATCGTAGACGACGTATGTATGGATGATAATATGGAAGAACTGGCGGAGCAGGTAGATGTTATCTTTACGGCGACACCTCAGGGATTCTGTGCGTCCGTGTTGAACGATGCTATTTTGTCGAAAGTGAAGATCGTGGATCTGAGTGCGGATTTTCGGATCAAAAGTGTCCCTGTCTATGAGAAATGGTACGGGATAGAGCACAGATCCCCGCAGTATATAGACGAGGCGGTATATGGACTGTGCGAGGTCAACAGGGAGGATGTGAAAAGGGCCAGGCTGGTAGCCAATCCGGGCTGTTATACGACTTGCTCTATTTTGACGGCATATCCGCTTGTGAAGGAAGGCATGATTGACCCGGATACACTGGTCATCGACGCTAAGAGCGGGACATCGGGAGCCGGCCGGGGCGCCAAGGTGCCGAATCTGTACTGTGAAGTGAATGAGAATATCAAGGCTTACGGTGTGGCGAACCACCGACATACGCCGGAGATCGAGGAGCAGCTGGGGTATGCGGCAGGCCGGGAGATCCTTTTGAATTTTACACCTCATCTTGTTCCTATGAACAGAGGAATCCTAGTAACGGAATACGCGAAGCTCATCCCTGTAAAAGGAGCGGACGGACAGGAAAGACTGCCTGCCTACGAGGAGGTCAGGGCAGTGTATGAGCAGTATTATGCGAAGGAAAAGTTTGTCCGTGTACTGGAAAAGGGAATCTGCCCGGAGACGAAGTGGGTGGAAGGTAGCAATTATGTGGATATCAATTTTGTGATCGATGAGCGGACCGGCAGGATCATTATGATGGGTGCGCTTGATAATCTGGTGAAAGGGGCAGCAGGCCAGGCAGTACAGAACATGAATCTGATGTTTGGTCTGCCGGAGAGCGAAGGCCTGGAATTGGTGCCGATGTTCCCATAGCGGTTTGCTTCCGGTAGTACACATGCGAGGGCATGGGTTTGAACAGGGGATCACAATGAAATGATCAGAGCGGGAGCTGCAGAGTTCAGGTAGAATTCAGACGAAAAAAGGAGCTGGAACTATGCAAAGAAGAGACAAAGTAAATTATTATCTGGATCTGGCGAAGATGGTGGCACAAAGATCCACCTGTCTGAGAAGACATTACGGGGCGGTGATCGTCAAGAATGACGAGGTGATATCAACAGGCTATGTGGGAGCGCCGCGTGGCAGGAAGAACTGTACGGATATCGGGGAATGTGTCCGCATCAAGATGGAGATCCCCCGGGGTGAGCGGTATGAGCTGTGCCGCAGCGTTCATGCAGAGGCGAATGCGATCATCAGTGCGTCCAGGGATAAGATGATCGGCAGTGCATTGTATCTGGTGGGAGTGGAGGCTGATACGGGAGAATATGTGAAGAATTCCTGCAGTTGTTCCATGTGTAAGCGTCAGATCATTAATGCCGGGATCGAGACCGTCTACATTCGGGATACGGAAGACGACTACCGTATCATTCCGGTGCGACAGTGGATCGACGAGGATGAGTCACTGGAGGGGACACTGGGGTATTGAGTGTAAATTCGGATGCGTCTGCCACGCGACAGCAGATGTTGTGTACCGGCATCTTTTGTCCACAACATCATGACATAAAACAGACTCTGTCATAATGGGAGAGTTTTGAAGAGGGAAGTATATGCAGCTTTGTGCAGTGATATACCGGCAGAATACGAGAAAGGCAGGGAAAGGGTGTGGAGCGGAATCTGAAATTCTGCTCGCGGCCTTCGCAAAAAACTGCTTCGGCATGGAGGAAAAAGGTTGAAAAATCACACTGATGTGCTGATTTTTCAACTGCGAGTTTGTGCCGGAGCCACAAACTCGGGATTGCAGAGCCAAATTTGAGATTTGGCTCGCAGCCTTCGCAAAAAACTGCTTCGGCATGGAGGTAAAGATGACAATACGAACGATGACAATAGAAGATTATGAGGGTGTGAAAGCGTTGTGGCTTTCCATCAAGGGATTTGCCATCAGGAGCCTGGACGATTCCAGAGAAGGCGTTGCGCGTTTCCTTGTCAGAAATCCGTCCAGCAGTGTGGTGGCGGTGGAGGACGGACAGATCGTGGGAGCGATTCTGTGCGGACATGACGGCAGGCGGGGCTGTCTGTATCACGTCTGTGTGGCGGAAGATTACCGGATGCGGGGAATCGGCAGGCGGATGGTGGTTTTCTGCATGGAGGCGCTTAAGGCTGAGCAGATCAATAAAGTATCGCTGATCGCTTTTACGGCCAATGATGTCGGTAATGCTTTCTGGCGGCAGATCGGATGGACAAGGCGGGAGGATCTGAACTACTATGACTTTACATTGAATGAGAAGAATATCACGGCATTCAATAAAATATAGCGTTATGGTAAGATTCAGGGTACGGTGTCTGAGAATAACTGCATTGTTTCCGGGGAATGTGTAAAAGGCGCATTATCTCCTGGATGGCGGATGGATGGGAATAGGTAATGGGATGGAAGGGTTAAGACTATACGAATCTGCCGACGCCGGAAGAGGAGCGGTATGCGTATAAGAAATAGGAGGGGTTAAGATGGCGACGATGAAGATCAGGGAGGCCAGGCAGGCATACACGGCGCAGCTGGAAGTACTGCGCGACAGGCAGAGAAAGCTGCTCAGGGAAAAGGAAGCAAACGACACGAAATTAAAATACAGTTCCGGTGAGGAAGCCTGGAACGGCGGTTCCGGGGTGGTGATCGAGCTGTCGGAGGAATATCGTAAGCGTGCCAAGGAACTGCAGGAGAGGATCGATCAGGTGAAGGAACAGATCGAGGAGCATGTAAAGCTGCGGGATCAGGTGATCGAGATGGAGGTAGGGATTGCCAATGTGGAGGTGGCCAAACAACAGGGAGAGGCTATGCAGGAGTATGGGGAAGACGTAGCCAAATGTCTGGAGATTGCCAGGCGGATCGCCAACGGTGATAAAGTGCCCGCCTCGGACGAGAAGAAGCTGATGGACTTTAATATGGAAGTCTATAAAGCGGCCAAGAATTTGGCTGTGATGAACGAGAATAAGAAGCACAAGGAATATGACTCCCTGTGGGAGGAGAAGAAAGCAGATGAGAAGGGTGACCAGCCGGACCCGCATGAGACGGCCGGTGATACAGAAATCAGTGTGGAGATTCCGGATATCGGAGCAGAGGGAGATGTATAGAGGGATTCCGACGGCCATAAAACACATAGTTGCCACAAAATATGTGAAATTAATCTTTCCAATATAAGGGAAATGTATTAAAATAAAGAACACTGCGTGAAAACGCAGAGGATCCTCTATGATAAAATCTGTAAAGTCTGCAGGGATCGATAGAAGAAAATGATGTAAAATGGATTTAGAAAGGAACGACAGAGCAATGAATATTATAGAAGGCGGTGTCACCGCGGCGCAGGGCTTTGAAGCGGCGGGTATTGAGGCGGCGATCAAATATCAGAACAGAAAGGATATGGCGATGGTGTACAGCCGGACACCCTGCAGGGCGGCAGGTGTTTTTACCAGCAATGTGGTGAAGGCAGCACCGGTGCTGTGGGATAAGGAGATTGTGGAAAACTCTCCGGCTGTGCAGGCCGTGATCGTGAATTCCGGTATCGCCAATGCCTGTACCGGTAAGCCAGGATATGACTGTTGCAGACAGACCGCTGAGAAGGCGGCGCAGCTTCTGGGGATATCCCCGGATGCGGTGCTGGTGGCGTCAACAGGCGTGATCGGCAATCAGATTCCGGTGGATAAGCTTTTAGCTGGTGTGGAGAAGCTGGCGGCAGCCAGGGCAGCTACGCAGGAGGCGGGGACGCTGGCCGCGGAAGCCATTATGACTACGGATACAGTGTCCAAGCAGGCGGCGGTGCAGATTGAGTTGGGCGGCAGGATCGTGACGGTGGGCGGCATGTGCAAAGGTTCCGGCATGATCCATCCGAACATGTGCACCATGCTGGCCTTTGTGACCACGGATGCGGCTATCTCGAGGGAACTTTTGCAGGAGGCGCTGCGGGAGGATGTGGTGGATACTTTCAATATGATCTCCGTAGACGGGGATACCTCCACCAATGATACGCTGGTGGTGCTGGCCAACGGTCTGGCAGGCAATCCGGAGATCACCTGTAAGAATGAAGATTACGATAAGTTCCGGGAGGCGCTTAACTATATCAATACCACACTGGCGAAGAAAATGGCCGGAGACGGGGAGGGCGCGACGGCGCTTTTTGAGACCAGGGTGATCCATGCGGATACTAAGGAGAATGCACGGATCTTGAGCAAGTCGGTGATCGGCTCCAGCCTGTGTAAGGCGGCAATCTTCGGCCATGATGCCAACTTCGGCCGATTCTTGTGTGCACTGGGTTATTCCGGGGTAGCGTTTGATCCGGAGAAGATCGAGCTGTATTTCCAGAATGCGGAAAAGAGTATCCTGATCTACAAGGACGGGACTGCTGTGGAGTACAGCGAGGAGGAGGCTGCGCAGGTGCTGGCGTCCCCGGAGGTTACGGTGCTAGTGGATATGCATATGGGAGATGCCGAGGCGACGGCCTGGGGATGTGACCTGAGCTATGAGTATGTGAAGATCAATGCGGATTACAGGAGCTGATGTGAGCTGTAAAGTTCGTGAAAATGAAATAATATAAAAGGACAGTAAAAAGATGGAACAAAAGGAAATGGATAAGATACTGGGGAAAGCAGAGGTACTGATCGAAGCGCTTCCTTATATTCAGAAGTTTAACCGCAAGATTATTGTGGTAAAGTATGGCGGCAGCGCCATGAGTGACGAGGAACTGCAGCGGAATGTCATTAAAGACGTTACGCTGTTAAAGCTGGTAGGGTTTAAACCGATCATCGTGCACGGCGGCGGTAAGGAGATCAGCCGCTGGGTGGGCAAGGTCGGCAAGGAAGCGCGGTTCGTGAACGGGCTGCGGGTGACTGACGAGGAGACCATGGAGATCGCTGAGATGGTCCTGAACAAAGTCAACAAGAATCTGGTGCGGATGGTGGAGGAGCTGGGTGTCAGGGCCGTAGGGATCAGCGGCAAGGACGCAGGGCTTTTGCAGTGTACGAAGAAGTGTCCGGACGGGGAGGACATCGGGTATGTGGGCGAGATCTGCGGTGTGGATCCGAAAGTGCTCTACGACTTGCTGGAGAAGGATTTTCTGCCTATTGTGGCGCCCATTGGACTGGACATGGAGTTTATGACTTACAATATCAATGCGGATGATGCGGCCTGTGCTATTGCCAAGGCGGTGGGGGCGGACAAGCTGGTCTTCCTGACAGATATAGAAGGGCTTTACCGGGATATCAACGATAAGAGCAGCTTTATATCCAGGCTGACGGCATCGCAGGCGGATGAGTTGATCGGCAGCGGCTGTATCGGCGGCGGTATGCTGCCGAAGCTGAGTAACTGCACGGATGCCATCAAGGAGGGGGTTAACAGAGTCCATATTCTGGACGGACGCATCGCCCACTGTCTGCTGCTGGAGATCTTTACCAACCAGGGGATCGGGACAGCCATCATCTCAGATGAGGATGCGGTATAGCCGGCTGCAGGCAGAAGGAACAGCAGGACAGGAAGGACCGGTATCCGACCTGGCAGAGAAAGATACCGGAGCAGCAGGTAAGGCAAAGAGAGCGGCAAAGATGCGGAAAAGACAAGCGCATAGAGCGTAGAAGAGGAAGAAGCGAATGAGTACAACAATGCAGCAGTATATTGACGAGGCGGAGAAAGCCCTTTTACATACGTATAACCGTTATCAGGTAGTATTTGACAAGGGGGACGGTGTGTATCTGTATGACATGGACGGCAGGCGGTATCTGGATTTCGTGTCCGGTATCGCGGTGTTCGCTTTGGGGTATCATAATGAAGAGTATAATGATGCTTTAAAGGCGCAGATCGATAAGATCATTCATACTTCAAATTATTACTATAATCTGCCGGCCATCGAGGCAGCCACAAAACTGAAGGAAGTTTCCGGCATGGACCGGGTATTTTTCACCAACAGCGGCGCGGAGGCTGTGGAGGGTGCGGTGAAGACAGCCAGGAAATATGCCTTCTTGAAAGATGGCAGGACGGATCATGAGATCATCGCCATGCATCATTCTTTTCATGGCAGGACCATGGGGGCGTTGTCGGTGACGGGGAATCCGCACTACAGGGAGGCCTTCGAACCGATGATCGGGAATATCCGTTTTGCCGATCTGAATGATTTCGACAGCGTGCTGGAGCAGGTGACGGACAGAACCTGTGCGATCCTTTTTGAGACGGTACAGGGGGAGGGCGGTATCTACCCGGCTACGGAAGACTTTATGCGCAGAGTGCGGAAGCTGTGCGATGAGCGGGATATCCTGCTGATGTTAGACGAGATCCAGTGCGGCATGGGCCGGACCGGCGCCATGTTTGCATGGCAGCGTTACGGCATCAGACCGGACGTGATGACGGTGGCCAAGGCGCTTGGATGCGGTGTGCCGGTAGGCGCTTTTCTGATGACGGAAAAGGTGGGTGCACATTCTCTCGTGGCGGGTGACCATGGCAGCACTTATGGCGGTAATCCGTTAGCCTGTGCGGCAGTGAGTAAGGTGATCGACCTTTTTGAGAAGAAGAATATACTTGCGAACGTGCAGGAAGTGGGCGTTTATCTGGAGACATGCCTTGACAGACTGGTGGAAGAGTTCGATTGTGTGAAGACGCGCCGGGGCGTAGGACTGCTGCAGGGTCTTGTCTTTGACAGGCCTGTGGGAGAGATCATTAAGAAGGCCATGGACAAGGGGCTGGTGCTGATCAATGCCGGATCGGATATCATCAGGTTTGTACCGCCGCTGGTGATCACCAGGGAACATGTGGATGATATGGTACAGATTCTATGGGAAAGTATACAGGATGATCTGCAGATAAAGACGATACGGTAGCGCATAGCAGGAAGATAGTATAATTAAGGAGATAGAAGTGATTTTGAGAAAAAGATTGATCACGATTCTGATCATTGCACTCTGTGCCGGCGGAGTATATGCGACAGGGCATTTTGGGCTGTCGATCCGGCAGAATGAGGAAGTGGAGGTTGAGGATGATTCTCTGTTTGGACATCGGGAGACGCTCTATCTGTGGTATACGGATGAGGCGTTGACCGATTACCTAAACAGTGTGGCGGTGGCATACAGTGAATATCAGGATGAAGTGCGAGTGATGCCGGTCTATACATCGGGGCGGGAATATCTGGAAACCGTTAACCAGGCGTCTCTGCATACAGAGGAAGTACCGGATCTGTATATTGTCAGCAATGATTCTCTGGAGAAGGCGTATCTGGCGGGGCTTGCGTCGGAGGTCAGACTGCCAAAGGGCGCGCTTCCCATGGAGCAGTGGTTCCCGGAGACGGCTGTTCATGCGGTGACCTACGGTGACAAGCAGATTGCCTATCCGTTCTATTTTGAGACCAGCTGCTTTTTGTATAACCGGACTTATCTGGAGGATTGGGCCAGAGGGCAGCTGGAAGCGGAGCAGGATGCGGCAGCGGCCGAGGAAGCACAGCAGCAGATCGATGAGGGACAGGGGCCGGAAGAAGAAACAGAGCAGGCCGATGACGGTGCGGAAAGTGGTGAGAACGTATCCGGGATTTCAGAACAGGCAGTCGCTGACAGAGTGGAGCAGACGCTGCCTGATACCATAGACGATATTCTTACCTTCGCGTATGTGTATGACGCGCCGGAGCAGGTGGAAGCCGTCTTTAAATGGGATGTGTCCGATATCTTCTACAATTATTTCTTCGTGGGCGATGCCATCGATGTGGGCGGCGTCAACGGTGACCGGGCGGACTCGATTCATATTTATAATGAAGATGCCATCAAGTGTATGCGGGTTTACCAGGATCTGAATCAATTCTTCTCGATCGACACGAAGGAGATCAGCTATGACGGTGTGCTGCAGGATTTCATGGATGGCAAGATCGTGTATACCGTGGCCACATCCGACGCACTGACCAAGATCGAAGAGGCAAAGGCGAACGGGGAATTTGCCTATGAGTATGGAGTCTCCATGCTGCCGAATGTGAGTGAGGATCTGCAGTCGGCGTCTTTATCCGTAACGCAGTGTGTTGTAGTCAATGGCTATTCCGTCAAGAAAGAGATGGCCAACGATTTTGCGGTGTATTTGACGCAGTATGCCTCCGAGATGCTTTGTGCAAGGACAGGTAAGCTGCCGGCCAGTGATGCTGGAGATACCTATGAGGATGCGGACAGAGAAGCTTTCTGGCAGGAGTACAAGTATTCCATACCGATGCCTAAGATGGTGGAAACAAGTAATTTCTGGGTAGAACTGGAAATTGCCTTTGCCAGGATCTGGGGCGGGGAGGACGCCAACAATGCCCTGAAGACGCTGTCAGAAAAGATCATGGCGCAAGTGACCGGAGGAGAGTACAGTGAACAGTATATCGATGTCCCGGAAGAGCTGCCCGAGGAATATATAGACGAGGAAGAGCCCGGGGATGGGGAAACGTCAGAGGAAGAGGAGACGTCGGACAGTGATTGATGATATAGGTCATGATGGATAGAAGCTGACAGGTATATTCAGACAGGAAATGGAAACAATAAGACAAGGCATGTAGAATGCCTTGTCTTATTGTTATAATGAAAAAGTGGGAATTCGGAATGGAGGGAAATATGTTTGGTTTTCTGATCGCGTTATTGTCAGGTGCCCTTATGAGTGTGCAGGGGGTATTTAATACACAGGTAACGAAGACTTCCGGTATCTGGGTCGCCAATGCTTTCGTACAGTTTACGGCTTTGTTGGTCTGTCTGGCGGCGTGGCTTGTCACGGACAGATCGTCTTTTGCCGCTTTATGGAAGGTGGAACCGAAGTATATGCTTCTCGGGGGTACGATCGGCGCTGTCATTACCTATACGGTGATCAAGGGAATGGAGTTGCTAGGGCCTGCAAGATCCGTTATGATCATTGTGATATCACAGTTGATCGTCGCCTATCTGATCGAGATGTTTGGCTTGTTTGGTGTAGAAAAGCAGCCCCTCGAGGTGCGTAAGCTGATCGGAATGGGAGTAGCCATCGCCGGAATTGTGATTTTTAAGTGGACATAAACAATAAATTACTTTACAATGAAAATACAGTGCATAGCGGGAACTTCTTTGCGGGCTTACAGAGTCCGGAAAGGAAACTATGTGTGAAGAAAGTAAGAGAGTCATATTTGGGGTATTTTTTTCTTGTGTTCTTTCGGCAGGCGTGCTGTGTGGATGCACCCGCAGGGAGCAGATAATCTTGGATGCAGGAAATGCGGACAGAGATGTCAGGGAGGCCGATACGGCTGAAGCGGCCGGCAGGCTGACAGAGGATACAGTTGATATGCCGGGCGGGACAGAGACAGGAAGGGGCGTTTCGGACTCTGAGAGCAAGAGCGGTCCGGAGACAGAAGAATCGTCGGCATACGGGCAGACAGACCGAGAACGAACGACAGCCGGAGAGATTGGTATGACAGAACCGGAGGAAGCTCTGTCAATCTGTGTGCATGTCTGTGGTGCCGTGCGAAATGCCGGTGTCTATGAGATGCCGTCGGGCAGCAGGGTATTTGAGGCAGTGGAGCTGGCCGGCGGATTTACAGAGGAAGCTGACGAAGGTTATGTTAACCAGGCACAGCCGCTTTCAGACGGCGCCAAGCTGGTCATTCCCACGAAGGAACAGGTAGAGAGCCTCAGAGAAGGCGTTGCAGGCGGCGGGGAGCAGATCGGGATTGCCGGGCAGACAGAAGTAAGCAGTATGGCCGGTTACGGCGTAGCCGGCGGTGAGAACAAAGGCACGGATGCTGAAGTGTCTTCTATGGACGGGAAGATCAATATCAATACGGCTTCGGAAGAACAGTTATGTGAGATTCCGGGAATAGGTGCGACGAGAGCCGCTGCGATCGTTGCTTACAGGCAGCAGGCCGGTGGTTTTTCGACTATAGAAGATATCATGAAGGTGAGCGGGATCAAGGAAGGGACCTACACAAGAATAAAAGACAATATCAAAGTAGAGTAAAGGCGTGGAAAGAAATGGGACAGAAGGTTTTAGTGGTTGATGATGAGAAATTGATCGTGAAAGGAATCCGTTTCAGTCTGGAACAGGACGGTATGGAAGTGGATTGTGCTTATGACGGTGAGGAAGCGCTGGAACTGGCACGGAACAATACATATGATATGGTGTTGCTTGACGTGATGCTGCCGAAGATGACAGGGTTTGAAGTCTGTCAGCAAATTCGTGAGTTTTCCAATGTTCCTATAGTTATGTTAACTGCTAAGGGCGAAGATATGGATAAGATCCTCGGTCTCGATTACGGTGCCGACGATTATATCACCAAACCATTTAATATTCTGGAGGTTAAGGCCAGGATCAAAGCGATCATGCGCAGGACGGCCCGTGGCAATGAAGCGAAGGATACGGCGAAGGTCGTGGAGAAGGGCGGCATGCGTCTCGTCTGTGACAGCAGAAGAGTTTATATTGACGGTAAGGAGATCAATCTGACAGCCAAAGAGTTTGAGGTACTTGAACTGCTGATGAAAAACCAGGGTAAGGTATACAGCAGGGAGAACCTGTTGAAACTCGTGTGGGGGAATGACTATCCGGGGGATGTCAGGACTGTAGATGTACATATCAGAAGACTGCGGGAGAAGATCGAGAATGTCCCCGGAGATCCGGTTTATGTGCGTACTAAATGGGGTGTAGGATACTATTTTGCTTAAGGATAAACTGCGTAATATTAAAATTCTAAGAAGTCTGAAATCAAGAATCTTTCTGATCCTGCTTATCGTAGGGCTGTTACCCTGTATCAGTATGCGGTATGCGATCTTGCAGAATTATGAGCAGCGTGCCGTCAATGTGAAAATATCTGATATTTCCACGCAGCTTCGGATTCTGGCCAATCACCTGATAACGTATCATTATCTGCAGGACACTTCTTCCGAGGTGATCAATGCAGAATTGGACCAGCTGTCCGGACTCTATGACGGGCGCGTGCTTGTGATCAACAATGACCTGCGGGTGGTCAAGGACACCTATGGCATAAGCGAGAATAAGACGATCATTTCAGAGGAAGTGGTGCGCTGCATCAAGGGAGAGAACACCAGCCGGTATGATAAGAACAACGGTTATGTGGAGATGACGATACCGATCACGGAGACGGTCACTTTGGAGGGCGGTAAAGCGGACACTGAGGCAAAGAAAGAGATCGTAAGGGGTGTGATGCTGGTGAGCGCTTCCACGGACACGATCGGAGCAACCCTGGAGATACTCAGTCGTAAAGCGTTGCTCGTAGAAGTTATTGTCATCCTGGTCATTATCATGATATCGATCCTGGCGGCCAAGGGGTTGTTTAAGCCTTTTGAGAAGATTACAGAGGCGCTTAACCAGGTACAGGAAGGTTACACGGATGATCCAATTTCCGTAACAGACTGTCTGGAGACTGAACACATAGGAGAAGCCTTTAACCAGGTGCTCGGAAGGATGAAGATGCTGGACACTTCCAGACAGGAGTTTGTATCAAATGTATCGCATGAGCTGAGGACGCCGATCACCTCCATGAAGGTGTTGGCAGACTCACTGATCAGTCAGAAGGATGCGCCGATAGAACTTTATCAGGAGTTTATGACGGATATCGCGGCGGAGATCGACCGCGAGGATAAGATCATTACAGAGCTTCTTTCCCTCGTGAAAATGGATCGGACAGCGGCGGATCTGAATATTTCAGAGGTAGATATTGATGCGCTTGTGGAATTGATAATGCGCAGGCTGCGGCCGATCGCACAGAAACGGGATGTGGAAGTGGTGTATGAGAGTGTTCGTCCCGTTACGGCAGCTGTGGACGAGGTGAAGTTAACATTGGTCATCTCTAATCTTGTGGAAAATGCGGTCAAATACAACAAAGAGCATGGCTGGGTAAGAGTGAGACTGGATGCAGATCATCAGTATTTTACGGTGGAGGTGGCAGATTCGGGTGTAGGTATCCCCAGAGACAGTCTGGAACATATCTACGAACGTTTTTACCGAGTTGATAAATCGCGTTCCAGAGAGATCGGTGGTACAGGACTTGGCCTTGCGATCACTCGCAGCGCGATCCTGATGCACAGGGGAACCATCAAGGCGGAGAGTATTGAAGGCGAGGGGACTACCTTTACGATAAGGATTCCGTTGAAATATATTCCTGTATGACGGTGGAGTGTGCAGCAGGCAGAGTATGAGAAGAAAAGGGTTATAGATGAATCTGAATAGGAAAAAGGCAGTAGTGACCGCTATCTGCATGCTCATTCTGCTATGTGTGGCGTGCGGACAGGAAGTGCAGCAGGATGGCGGACAAATTTATAGAATATATTATGTTAATAATGATGAGACGAATACTATTACCAGGGAATATGACAGCATGACGACCGATACGGAAAAGTTGCTGCAGGAAATGTTAAAGCAGCTTGGGCAGATTCCGGATAAACTGGAGTATGAGGCTCCGCTTGCCAATGATTTTAATCTGCTGGGGTATACGTTGGATAACGGACAGCTTATATTGAATTTTGACGAGCAGTACAAGACGATGGACAAGATGAAAGAAATATTGACCAGAGCAGCCATTGTCAGGACGGTGACGCAGATTCCGGAGATCAGCTATGTTTCGTTTACGGTACAGGGGGAGATGCTGTCGGACAGCAGCGGCATGGCGATCGGAACAATGTCTGCGGACACGTTTATCGAGAATACAGGCGATGAGATCAATGCCTATGAGAAAGTAAACCTCAGGTTGTACTATGCAAATGAGGACGGAACAGGACTGGTGGAGGAGAACCGCAGGAATGTGGTGTATAACAGTAATATTTCTCTGGAGAAGCTGGTCGTAGAGCAGCTTGTAAAGGGACCGATGGCACAGGGCGCATATCCTACGGTCAATTCTTCTACAAAGGTGGTCAGCGTATCGGTTAAGGATGGGATATGTTATGTTAACTTTGGAAGTGATTTTTTGAGCCAGCCTTACACTGTGAGTGCGGAGGTGACGATATACTCCATCACCAATTCCCTGGTGGAACTGTCAAATATCAATAAAGTACAGATATCCGTCGACGGAGAGACAAACATTACCTTTCGCGAGAAATTTAATCTGAGCGATCTGTTTGAACGGAATCTGGATTTGCTGGTAACGCCGGACAGCGGGCAGACTTCGTCATAAAGACGGAGGCGGATTCGAGATCTACATTGCCCGATGTCTGGCATTCTATAAGTGAGTATGAAAGGTGCAGGCGCGAAGAGACTTTCGGCGCTAATTAAATAAGGAGGAATCGTATTGAGAAGACCACTATGTCTGTTTGGGCTGGCGTATGCGGCAGCAGTCTGGATCGTGATCTTCTGCAGGCCGGACAAGACGACAGTCTATGACTATATGGACAGGGAGCAGATTGTCTCCGCCGGCTATGTGGAATGGAAGGAATACCGATCGTCCCGGGATACGGAGACGCCGGTCATACATTTATCTGATGCAGTGATTCTGAAACAAAGTCAAATTGCAAATCTGGAGCGATTCTTATCAGACTCTGAGAAAATTTCAAAAAAAGATTTACATAGGTTTTGGAAAGAGAATAAGGACAATTTAAGAAAAGAAAATACAGAAAGGATAGAAGGAATCTTATGCTATATGGGAGAGGGTGTATTGCCTGAGACCGGTAGTCTGGTCATGGTGCGGGGAAGCTTTCGCGCTTTTGCACATGCCACGAATCCGGGGGAATTTGATGCGGCAGACTACTACCAGATTCTTGGACAGCAAGGTAAGATTTTGGATGGCAGTCTTCTGAGTAAGAGCAGTGTCCATGATGCTTTTCGGGAGAAGCTGTACCAAGTCAGGGAATATCTTTCTTTGTTACTGGATGCATGTTATGAGGCAGAAGACGCTTCGGTAATGAAAGCCATGCTTCTGGGAGAAAAGGGGATGCTGGATGCGAAGATCAAGAAGCTGTACCAGGCCAATGGGATCATTCACATACTGACAGTCAGCGGCCTGCATCTGTCGGTGATCGGTATGGGCTGTCACCGGCTTTTGTGCCGTATCAGATTGCCTTATATAGTTAACATAATACTTTGCAGTGGATTGATGTACTGCTATGGAACGATGACCGGGATGGGAATCTCCATGTTGCGGGCTTATGTGATGTTTGCCATGCGTCTGGCGGCAGGAGTGCTTGGCAGGACTTATGACCTGCTGACTGCGGTGACTGTCTCGGCATTGATCATCCTGCTGCAGTGGCCGCTGTATCTGAAGCACAGCGGATTCCTGTTCTCGTTCGGAGCCGTCTGCGGCATCGGCCTGCTGCTTCCGGCAGTGCAGCAGAATCTGTTTGGACAGAGCGGGGCCGAGAAAGCATTGTTGTCGGGGGCCGCCATATCGTTATCTACGCTGCCGGTATACTTATGCTACTATTATGAGTTTCCACCCTATTCCGTGCTCTTAAACCTGGTGGTGATCCCCTGTATGACGCTGGTACTGCTGTGCGGACTGATGAGTCTGGGACTGGCGGCTTGTTTCTTGCCGCTGGGAGCGGCTGCGGCATATCCGGCCCATCTTTTTCTGGAGTTTTATGAAAAGTGCTGTCTACTGTGTCAGCGTCTGCCGGGCCATAGCTGGGTCACGGGGCATCCTGCACTATGGCAGGTCTTGCTTTTCTTCGGGATCTTGCTGCTCATAGCGATCGGTAACGATCGGCTACCCAAATTACTTTTCTGGCAGGGGATCTTGTGTGCGATGTTTGTGTTCCGAGTCAGTCTGCCCCAGGGACTGCAGATCACAATGGTGGATGTAGGACAGGGTGACTGTATCTATCTGTCCGAAAACGATGTTTTCCATATGTTGATCGATGGCGGCAGCTCGGATAAAAATGATGTGGCGGGATACCAGGTGATCCCCTTTCTGAAATATAGAGGTGTGTCGTGTCTGGACGCCGTTGTGATCACGCATCCGGATAGTGATCACATAAACGGTATCAGTGCTATGATGGAAGAAGCGTCACAGGGTAGCGGTATCATGATCAGAATGCTGTATCTGCCGGATGTGGGGGAGACAGGGCGCAATGAAGGATACCGGGAACTGGAAAGCAAGGCGGCTAAAGCCGGGACACAGATACGGTATATCGGATATGGCGATCGTCTGCAATGCGGAAATGTTATGTTAACCTGCCTGCATCCTGAGAAAGGATGGGAGATGAGCGAGGCCAATGCCTATTCCACGGTTCTGCATCTGGCTTATGGCAGTTTCACGGCACTTTTCACAGGCGATCTGGAAGGCACGGGAGAGAGGCGGGTGGAGGAGTTGATCAAACAAATAAATGCTCCGGTGCAGGGTATTTGCCTATCTGACAAAGAGCTGAGGAATCTGCAGCTTAAGGATATCACGCTACTCAAAGCAGCCCATCACGGATCCAGATATTCTACAGGCGAGAACTTCTTGCGGGAGCTGGCGCCGAGGATCGTCTTCCTCTCCTGCGGCAGAAACAACAGATACGGGCATCCTCATGAAGAATTGCTCGACAGGCTGAAAGAGCAAGGATGCACCATCTATCAGACAAGGGAGAGCGGTGCCGTGACGCTGCATGTGAAAGGAAAGAAGGCGTGGATAGATACCTTTTTAAAATAGGCATAATGTTATGTGATTTATGGAAAAATCAGGAATAAGAATTGACGAAACTGTAGATGCTGTATATAATATACATTAAATGAGGGAGTAATCGGCGCCTGTTCTTATATAGCGGGTGCGATATGCCAACATACTGATGACAGGACATTGTCGTCTGGTATATCTTAATTGATGAGACTCATGTATGGCGGAATGATACCATGCGTGTGTCTGATGAGAGCGTTCAGGGATAGATACCGTATGGTGTCTGTCCTTTTTGTTATTTCATGGGAAAAACCTTGTTGCTGTGCCCTCTAAGTGGGCAGAACCAAAGCGGAAAATATATTACATGCAGAGAAAGGAAGGGTAACGGTATGGTTATTTTTTTGACAGTGCTTGCAACGATCTTTATCGCGGAAATGGGAGACAAGACACAGCTTCTGTTGGTGGCGATGGCAGGTAAATATAAGGTCAGACATATTCTCATCGGTACATGGCTTGCGACTGCAGTATTGAACCTTTTGGCAGTGGGGATGGGCGCGGCACTGGGCAGTTATCTGGATATGAGGATCATCAAGACGCTGGCCGGGTTTGCTTTTTTCTGGTTTGCATACGGGGCTCTTAAGAATGATGAGGAAGAGGAGAAAGAGAAAGAAATGAAGCATGACCTGGGACCGGTCATTGCTATTTTCTGTTCCTTTTTTGTCGGCGAACTGGGAGACAAGACGCAGTTGTCCGGTATTACGCTGGCGGCCAATTATACGGATCGCAGTATGGCGAATGCGTTCTTTGTATTTCTGGGATGTACGCTTGGACTGATCTTAGCGGATCTGATCGGGCTGATCGTTGGCGTTGTATTAAAAAGTAAAGTGCCTACGGGTATTCTGAATAAAATATCTTTTGGCATTTTTACTGTATTTGGTGTTATGAGCATCGTGGAGGCGGCGGGGCTCGTTTTCGGAGCAGGAAGCGTGGCGGCAGTGGGCAGCTGTATTGTAGTGACAGCGATTTTTGCTCTTCTCTGTCTGCGGGAGATACATCAATAAAAAGGGATGCTATTTTTGATTTTTTTTGCTAAAATTGTTATGAAAGTCTATACGCAGTTCATGAAGGGCATAGCAGACGATGTTTTAGCGTATGGGATCGTAGTAAGAATCGTAGTGAGAGAGGAAACCGGAAATGATATTTAAATGTAAGAACTGTGGCGGCAATACGGTGTATGAGCCGGGCAGAGGCAGTATGTATTGTCCGCATTGTGAGAGTGAGGACAGCGAAGAGACTATACAGGGCGGTACACTGATGCAATGTGTTAATTGCGGGGCGCCGCTTACTATACAGGAATATACTTCGGCAAGCAAGTGTGAGCACTGTGGATGTTACATAGTCTTTAATGAACGGATAGAAGGGGTTTATGAGCCGCATATGCTGCTTCCCTTCCGGATCAATAAGAAAGCGGCGGCGCAGGCGCTCGACAGTGAGTTTTCAAGGAGGCTGTTTACACCATCGGATTTCCTGTCGGCTAAGAGTCTGGAAAGTATGGAAGGCATCTATGTACCTTTCTGGATGTATGATTATCGGGCTTTCTATGATTTCGCCGGGGAAGGAATCAGAGTAAAGAGATGGACGGCCGGTAATACGGAGTATACGGAAACTTCCTATTATGAGGTGATCCGTAAAATGGATGTGGATTTCGATAAGATTCCTGTAGATGCCTCCTATGCGATGGAGGATGGTATCATGGATCTCATGGAGCCTTATGACTACAGACAGCTGCAGGAATTTGATCCGAAATATATGTCTGGCTTTTACGGGGAAGTGTACAATCAGGGAGCGGAAGAACTGGAAGAGAGAGCGCAGACGAAATCGCGCAGCGCGTCGGAAGAATTGCTGCAGGAATCTCTCAGGGCATACAGCAACGTCAGGCCAGTGCGCAAAGACCTCAGGCTGGATAAGGAGGGGGTGCGTTATGCACTGATGCCGGTATGGCAGTATCTGTACCGCTATAAAGGAAAAACTTACCAATATCATGTCAACGGACAGACAGGCAAGGTCATCGGTACGACACCGGTATCCATGGCCAAGGTGGTCAGTTATGGCATATCCGTGTTTGCGGTGGCGACAGCCGGGTGCTATATGGCGCTGCGGATATTGGAGATCTTATAAGAAATAAAACGCTTCGGAATGGAGGTAATGATGAAAGAGTATTTCCGTTATTTTAAATGGATGTATATCATATTGGGAGCAGTGTTACTTATGTTGGTCATTCTGCATGTGGGACACTGGGGAATTTCCAGAATGTTTCATTATGAGAGGACGAATCAGGCATGTACCACCAAGGAGCGGGTATTTGACTATGGCGATGTGCTGACAGACCAGGAGGAAGACAAACTGCGCAGGCTGATCGCCAAACGGGAGCAGCAAACAGGGTGCGATATTATTCTGATCACACTGCAGGAATCACTGAAGGAATATGCTCGGGAAATTGAGCCAAGTGTGCGTTATGATGAATTTGTGAGAGTTTATGCGGAACAGTTCTATGAGGAACATCAATTCGGATATGACCGGGCGAACGGTGATGGTATTTTGCTGGTGGACAACTGGTACCGGGAAGATGACGGGCGTATTTATACATGGCTGTGCACGACAGGAAGAGTGCAGGATAAATATTCTGATGTGGCAGTCAACCATATTCTGGACAATGTGTACCGATATGTGGAGCATGATCCCTACCGAGCCTATAAGACGTACGTCAACGACTTCTATCATGATATGTTGGGCATACAGGTGTTTCAGATCTATGTGCCGGGCGGTGTTCCTTGGATCATAGGATTAGTATCTGCTGCTATTTTTGTAATCTGCAACAGAAGGTCTAAGAAGGGAAATAAGACGACTACGGCAGTCACTTACGTTGCCGGCATGGAACCTCATTTCCGGGTAAAGGAAGATAGGTTCTTACGCAAAACCGTGGTGACTCGTAAGATTCAGACGAACAGCGGCGGAGGTGGCGGACGCAGCGGTGGAGGCGGCGGCAGAAGTCATGGAGGCGGCGGACACAGCCGTTAATTTAAATAAGACGAAATCAAATACCCCGCTGCAGGCAACGGGGTATTTGACCCTCGCGGCAGTCGCCAAATGTCTGCAAGCAGCCACTTGGCTCGTTGCTCGCGGGAATAAAAAACACTTCCTATGACGGCAGGAAGTGTTTTTGTTTCGTATAAAAGTGCGCCTGTGATATAAAACGAATTATGCCATCTTGTTTACGGCAAGAGTAAGACGGGAAATCTTTCTGGCAGAAGTATTCTTGTGATAAACACCCTTCTTAGCGGCTTTGTCAAGAGCAGATGTAGCGGCAACCAGTGCAGTCTTAGCAGCTTCCTTGTCATTAGCTTCGACAGCAGCGTATACTTTCTTGATCGCAGTCTTGACACCGGACTTAACAGATTTATTTCTGTCAGCTTTGGTCTTGTTCACTAAGATTCTCTTCTTGGCAGATTTAATATTAGCCATGATCACACCTCCGATTGAAATAGTATTTGAATGTATTAGGACGTGTCTCATTAAAGCCGGACACGGACGTTTTAATGGAAACACACGCATATTATTGTAGTTTATGAGAATCCTGATGTCAATACATAATTTGTTTATTTTTGCAAAAAATACAAAAGACAGTCACTGCTCATGCGTCTGGAATGTGCCACCGGCTGCGCATCCCGTAAGAACATGATCGCGGTGTAAAGAGATACAAAAGCAATTTAAGAAGATACGCATATTAATAGTAGTAAGATAAAATGCGGGAAATGAGGAGAAGGATATGGATAGCTGGTCAACAGTCAGGACTGACTTGGCGTTGGAAGCCAGAGAGAGCATGGAGGAGAAGGCGGAAGGCCTGCACGGGGTCGTCGTGGAGGAAGATTATGACAAGGCAAGCGATGTTCACATTACGAAGGTGATCATTGAGACGAAGAATGGCGCGAAGATGCTGGGAAAGCCAATGGGGGTCTATATCACCTTGGAGGCGCCGACCATGACGGAACCGGAGGAAGAGTATCATCAGGAGATATCGGCCATTCTGGCCAGAGAACTGAAGAGTGTGCTGCCGGATCCGGACAAGGAGCAGTCGATTCTCGTGGTGGGACTGGGAAATCGTGAGGTCACCGCGGATTCCCTGGGACCGAATGTGGTGGATAATCTGCTGGTGAACAGGCATATTGTGCGGGAGTACGGTAAAGTAGCATATAATCGTTCCAAGATGCATCAGATCAGCAGCCTGGTTCCCGGTGTCATGGCAAAGACGGGTATGGAGTCGGCCGAGATCATCAGGGGAGTCATCGGAGAGACCAAGCCGGATATGGTGATCGTGATCGATGCGCTGGCGGCACGTTCGACCAAGCGGTTAAACCGGACGATACAGATCACGAATACCGGCATTCATCCGGGATCGGGGGTGGGAAACCATCGCAATGCCATTACACAGGAGAGTCTTAACGTGCCGGTGCTCGCTCTGGGGGTGCCGACAGTGGTAGATGCTGCTACGATCGTAGGCGATGCTATGGGAGAGCGGCCGGTAGCGCTGAAAGAACTGAATAATATGTACGTCACTACAAAGGATGTGGATCAGCAGATACAGCAGATCAGCCATATTATCTGTGACGGTATCAATAAGGCGCTCGATACGGTCTAATATTATGGCATGAAGTCGTATTTGCATCGCATATAATTTTTAGTATGAATATGAAAAAAATTTTAATGCGACTTATTATAATAACACTCGTTATAGCGTCTGCATTTTTTGTTCTATCGGAGGTTATGCAAACTGTACAAGACCAGGAAGACAAAGAAAGATCATTTCCGGGGTGGCTGCAGGGAATCCTATTGGAGCCATATCTCCCCGGGATACATAGAATGAATCAAGGGACGGGAGAACAGATCGCTGGCGACCTGCAGGACCGTTTACTGCTTGCCGAATATCCTGTATTTTTGTACAAGATGGAAGCGCAGGAGGAAGATATCTTTTCGGCGGAGAGCGACTATGACAGACTGATGATGCTGGAAGGCAGCGATGAAGACAATAAGGCGATCGCCGAGGGGGAACTTGAATACGGTGAAGATGCGATGCATTTGGAAAAAGGGCTTGCCGATGCACTGCTTGCGGAGAACGGTATGTTCCTGGAGAATCAGGCGGCGCAGCAGAATGAAGAGCATGAAGAAGAGCAGATCTCGGATAATACGCCGAAAGGGTTTGTGCCGATACGGAGTAAGAGCTATAGTTACCGGTGGGAAGAACTGCAGGACTATGAGGCTCTGATCAAAGCATTCTATGCCGTGGACAGCTCTACGAAAGCAGGCGCTGAGCTTCTGAGCGCGGAGAAACTACTCTCAAAGGACATGCGTCTGCAGGGAGGAAGTGACGAACCGCAGATTTTGATCTACCACACCCATGCCCAGGAGGCGTTCGCAGATTCGATTCCGGGAGATGAATCTACCAGTATCGTAGGGGTGGGAGAACATCTGGCCTCTATTCTCAGACAGCGTTACGGGTATAATGTACTGCATCACACGGAAAGTTTTGACAAAGAGTCCAGAGATTATGCCTACGGCAATGCCCTGCCCGTCATAGAACAGCTGCTGGCAGAGCATTCTACGATCGAGGTGGTGATCGATCTGCACAGAGACGCCATGCCGGAGAGCCGGAGGCTGGTCATGGACCTGCAGGGTAAACCTACGGCTCAGATCATGTTTTTTAACGGTTTGAGCCGGACGGCCAAAGGGGGGATAGAATATCTGGAGAATCCGTATCTGGATGATAATCTGGCCTTTTCGTTTCAGATGCAGGCGGCCTGCAACGAATATTATCCGGGGCTTGCCAGAAGGATCTATCTGAAAGCCTACCGTTATAATATGCATCTTTGCCCGAAAACGCTGCTGATCGAGCTGGGGGCCCAGAACAATACCGTGGAGGAGATGAAGAACGCCTGTGAGCCGCTGGCACACGTACTTAGCCTGGTCCTGAGCGGGGAGGAGCCCAAGCGATAGCGGTAACGCACCCAGCTGATATTGGCTGTGAATAGTAATACTATCCGGCCTTCGTCATTCAGAAAACTGCATGCCAAGAGTAGACAGCATTTCAACGATTTGATATACTGTTTCCTGTGCCGCAGTTTGTGAAAGATTGCAGGTACAGTGTTATATCAGGTAAACGATCAGGATAAAATCAAGGTTTGTCAGGAGGATATTATGGCATCCATAGACCAGAGCAAAATCAGGAATTTTTGTATTGTAGCCCATATCGATCATGGAAAGTCAACGTTGGCGGACAGGATCATAGAGAAGACAGGACTTTTGACCAGCCGGGAGATGCAGGCCCAGGTTCTGGACAATATGGAATTGGAGCGGGAACGCGGTATTACGATCAAGGCGCAGACGGTGCGCATTATCTATAATGCCAAGGACGGCAGGGAATATATATTTAATCTGATCGATACACCAGGCCACGTAGACTTTAACTATGAGGTCAGCCGTTCGCTGGCAGCATGTGACGGCGCTATTCTGGTGGTGGATGCGGCTCAGGGTATCGAGGCGCAGACGTTGGCCAATGTGTATCTGGCCTTGGATCATGACCTGGATGTATTTCCGGTCATCAATAAGATCGACCTTCCCAGTGCGGATCCGGAGCGTGTTAAGAACGAGATCGAGGATGTGATCGGTATTGAGGCGCAGGATGCGCCATTGATCTCGGCCAAGAATGGAATTGGTATTGAGGAAGTGCTGGAGGCAGTGGTGGAGAAGATCCCTGCGCCCGGAGGCAGTCCGGACAACCCTCTTCAGGCGTTGATCTTTGATTCCGTATATGATCCTTATAAGGGCGTGATCGTCTTCTGTCGTATCATGGAAGGACGGGTGGCGAAAGGCACTCCCATCAGGATGATGGCAACGAATGCTACGGCTGAGGTGGTGGAAGTGGGATATTTCGGCGCCGGACAGTTCATTCCCTGCGAGGAGCTTTCGGCGGGCATGGTAGGATACCTGACCGCTTCCATCAAGAATGTCAAGGATACAGCAGTGGGAGATACGGTAACGGACTTAAACCGTCCTTGCGACGAGCCGCTTCCGGGGTATAAGAAGGTCAATTCCATGGTATACTGTGGCATGTATCCTGCGGACGGTGCGAAATATCCGGATCTGCGGGATGCGCTGGAGAAGCTGCAGCTGAATGATGCTTCCCTGCGTTATGAGCCGGAGACGTCTATCGCGCTGGGATTTGGGTTCCGCTGCGGTTTTCTTGGACTTCTGCACCTGGAGATCATACAGGAGCGGCTGGAACGGGAGTATAATCTGGATCTGGTGACCACTGCTCCGGGTGTTATTTACAGGGTGTATAAGACGGACGGAGAGATGATCGAACTGACCAATCCGTCGAATCTGCCCGATCCGGCACAGATTGATTATATGGAGGAACCGGTAGTCAGCGCGGAGATCATGGTGACCACCGAGTTCATAGGCTCGATCATGCAGCTTTGTCAGGAGAGAAGGGGACGCTATATCAGCACAGAATATATTGAGGCGTCGAGGGCGTTGCTTAAGTATGAACTGCCGTTAAATGAGATCATCTACGATTTCTTTGATGCGCTTAAGTCTCGATCCCGGGGCTATGCTTCTTTTGACTATGAACTAAAGGGGTATGAAACGTCTAAACTGGTGAAACTCGACATTCTCATCAATCATGACGAGGTGGATGCGTTATCCTTTATCGTCCATGCTGACAGCGCCTATGAGCGGGGCCGGAAGATGTGCGAGAAACTGAAGGACGAGATTCCAAGACACCTGTTTGAGATTCCGATCCAGGCAGCGGTGGGCGGTAAGATCATCGCCAGAGAGACTGTGAAGGCCATGCGCAAGGATGTACTGGCTAAATGTTATGGCGGCGATATCACCCGGAAGAAGAAACTGTTAGAGAAACAGAAGGAAGGTAAGAAGCGTATGCGGCAGGTGGGTAATGTGGAAATTCCGCAGAGTGCTTTTATGAGTGTGTTAAAGCTGGATGATAAATAGAAGATGAGAGAGTTGAGCATTTACATTCACATTCCCTATTGTGTCAGGAAATGCCTCTACTGTGATTTCCTGTCTTTTCCTATCGGCAGCGGCCTGCTGACGGATAGTACTGCGATGACGGACGAAGGATCCGGGCTGGACAGAAAAGGGCCGGGCGGACAGATAGTAAGGGATATAGAAAGTTATGTAAACTTACTGAAGCGAGAAATCACACTGGAAGCAGACCGCTACAGCGGCCACCAGGTCATTTCTGTCTTCTGGGGAGGCGGAACGCCGTCGCTGCTGGGGACTGCAGCAGTGACAGAGGTGATAGAGACACTGCGGAATCGTTATCATATGGCGGCAGATGTGGAGATCACGATAGAAGCAAACCCGGGAACGGTGACGGCAGATAAGCTGCGAGAATATATAACGGCTGGTATTAATCGTATCAGTATCGGTCTGCAGTCCGCAGATGACAGGGAGCTTGCGCGGATCGGAAGGATTCATGACTACCGGGCTTTCCTTGAGACTTATAAGATGGCGCGAGAGGCCGGGTTTGGGAATATCAATATCGATCTGATGGCGGCGCTGCCGGGACAGAGCGTTAAGTCATATGAGGAGACGCTTAGGCGGGTTGCGGCGCTTTGTCCGGAACATATTTCCGCGTACAGTCTGATCCTGGAGGAAGGTACCCCTTTATATGAGAGACAGGGGGAATACCGGTTTCCGACGGAGGAGGAAGACCGGGAAATGTATCTGCTGACGGATTCTTGTCTTGCTTCTTGCGGTTATCATCGCTATGAGATATCGAACTATGCCAGGGAAGGGTTCGAGTGCAGACACAATAAAGTATATTGGCAGCGGGGGGATTATGTAGGATTTGGTCTGGGAGCGGCTTCCATGGTGGATAACATCCGGTGGAGTAATCCCACAGAGCCTGAGAAGTATGTAGCGTATGTTACCGGTTTGGAGAAAGAATCCGACAAAACGACCGGGGAGGAAGACGGGCAGGCATCTGCGGGGAAGACGGGCGGCTTTCCGGTGCGGCAGATCCTGACCGGTGAGGAACAGATGGAGGAATTTATGTTTCTGGGGCTTCGCATGATGTGCGGCGTGAGCAGGCGGGCGTTTCAGGAACAGTTTGGCCGGCAGATCGAGGAAGTGTACGGTGAAGTATTGCGTAAGATGTACAGACAGAATCTGCTCGTATGCGAGTCAGATCATATTAAGCTCACGACTCTGGGGATCGACGTAAGCAATTATGTTATGGCTGAATTTCTGCTTGTCTAGTACTCCGTACTTGAAGTTCCTGTGCAAATTTTCGAGGATATTTTTTCGAGTGTACAAGTTCAGAAACGGAGGCGTAGCGGGCTACGTTGAGTATTCTGGGCTTGTGCAATCGGGAAAATAGACCGAAATATTTGCACAAGGGTTTTCAGTACGGAGTACTAGTATAGCCCACACTAAGCGTGTAAGGTAGCGATAATTGGTGTAGCTTATACTAGAGTCATTCTCGAAACTACCGCACCAGGGCATGGGCTATTTTCAGGTGGAAAGGCACTTAAGATGTCACCGGTTCATAGAATAGAGTAAATGGACTTTGGGGGCTTCTTTTGAAAACATTTAAGCAACCATTAACTGCGAAGGAAGAGGCCATATACTTAAACAGGATGGAGACGGGCAGTGAAGCGGAGCGTGCAGTGGCCAAGGAAGCTCTGATCGAACATAATCTTCGTTTGGTTGCCCACATAGCCAAGAAGTATCAGAATGTAGACGAAGAGACGGAAGATATGATATCGATCGGAACGATCGGATTGATCAAAGCGATCGACTCCTTTGATTCAGGCAAGGGAAAACTGAGCACCTATGCATCACGGTGTATCGACAACGAACTGTTGATGTTTCTGCGTGCCAGAAAGAAAACTTCAAGAGAAGTCTCGCTCTATGAGCCGATTGGGACAGATCGGGAAGGCAATGAGATCAACCTTCTTGACATCATGGAACAGGAGCAGGTGGATGTGGTTGACAGGATGGAGGCAGAAAACAAGTTGAGCAGATTGTCAGGGCTGATCCATGAAAAGCTGAATGAAAGGGAGCGGGAGATCATCATCCTGCGTTATGGGCTGACGAGTGAGTATGAGGTGACCCAGCGGGAGATCGGGCGCAAGCTCGGCATTTCCAGAAGTTATGTGTCGAGAATCGAGAAAAGGGCATTAGAGAAGCTGCGGGAGGCATATGAGATGTCGTAAAGGACACAAGGGATATAAGAAGAGGGGAAACCGGTGGACATGAAATTCGAAAGGACCTCATGGATAAATGGAATGGGAAAGAGGTTCTTCCGGAATGTGTTCCGCTGGGCTCCGAACGGAGCGTAGTGTAAGACGGTTGGGTAATATGCACAATACAGGATATTGTGCTTTTTTTATGTTTAATTTGAAAATGAACTATATATAGCGTTTGAGAAGACTTGTATCGTTGCATGACGGACAGAAAGTTCTATAGCAGATATGTTGGCGGAGAATTGCTTATTTCTATCGTATATGATATAAAAAGGGTGGTAATCCCCATTCTTGTTCAATTCACGAATCATTTCACGGTCATTCACCACGAAGATCACGGAATTTTTTTAGAGGATACAATTTGGTTTCAGGAGGAAGGAGGCAGAATATTGTTTAGTACGATAACATCAGGGACGGTCTGCGGCATCAGCAGTTGTCTGGTGCAGGTAGAGGTCGATCTGTCGAAAGGGTTACCCTGTTTTCAGATGGTGGGGCTCTTAAGTTCGGAGGTGCGGGAGGCGCGAGAACGGGTGCGTGTCGCGCTGAAGAATTCCGGAATCACGCTGCCGCCGATGTGCATCAATGTGAATCTGTCCCCGGCAGATCTGCGCAAGGAAGGGACGATGCTTGACTTGCCGGTGGCGGTGGGAATCCTGACCTGTTTAGGAAGGCTTTCAAAGGAGAGTACACAGAGAACGGTCTTGCTGGGAGAACTGGGACTGAATGGAGAGATCAAACCGGTGAGGGGTGTTCTGCCTATTGTTGCGAAGGCGAAGGAAAGCGGGATGCGAAGATGCATCCTGCCTTGCGATAATGCCATGGAGGGCGCTGTGGTGGGAGACATTGAGATCATTGGTGTGGCAAGTGTAACGGAAACAGTGGCGTATCTGCAAGGCCTGGAGAAAGGCGAGGAAGGATTGATCGAACCGAAGCAGATTGATGTGAGGTCTTTGTGGAAAGAGAGAGACGGGGACAGAACTCCTGATTTTGCGGATATCAGCGGTCAGGAGACCGTGAAGAGAGCGGCCGAGGTGGCAGCGGCAGGCTTCCATCATCTGCTAATGATCGGACCTCCGGGTTCCGGTAAGACGATGCTGGCGAAAAGGATCCCTTCAATCCTGCCGCCGTTGTCGCTGCAGGAAAGCCTGGAAGTATCAACGGTCTACAGTGTGTCGGGGCTGCTGCGTTCCTCAGGGGAAGTATTGATCACAAGGAGGCCGTTTCTGAATCCGCATCACACGATAACGAGTCAGGCTTTAGCGGGAGGCGGCCGAGTGCCGGTTCCGGGGATCATCAGTCTTTCCCACCGCGGTGTATTGTTCCTTGACGAGCTGCCGGAGTTTAGGAGAGAGACCCTGGATATTCTTCGTCAACCTTTGGAGGACAGGCTGATACAGATTGCGAGAAGCAGCGGCGTTTATACGTTTCCGGCGGATTTTATGCTGGTGGGCGCCATGAATCCGTGCCCCTGCGGTCATTATCCGGATATGGCGAGATGCCGCTGTGCACCCTATGAAGTGAGAAGATATCTTGGCAGGGTGTCCGGTCCGATCCTGGATCGGATCGACATCTGCGTGGAGGTGGAAGCGCTGAGATTTCGGGATATGATAGAGAAGCCGGCAGGAGAGAGTAGCGCGCAGATCAGGGAAAGAGTCCTGGCTGCAAGAAAGATGCAGTCAGACCGCTTTGCGGGTACAAAGCTGCGGTTTAACACGGATATGGGAGTTGCAGACGTGGAGAAGTACTGCAGATTGGAGGAGAAGGAAAGAAATTATATGGAGCGTATGTTCTCAGTCATGCGCCTGTCGGCCAGAGGGTATCATAGGATCCTTAAGGTGGCACGTACAATAGCGGATCTGGAGGGGAGTACAGGAATCAGGGAAGAGCACCTGGCAGAGGCTATCTGCTATCGGTATAATGGCGGCCAGGATATATAGAAAGAAGAGGGATAAGGGATGACGGATGAACAGATCGAGAAGGCTTATGTGCATTGGCTGTATCAGGCGGCAGGGATGGGCAGCAGGGGCTTCCTGAGGGGGCTGGAGCAGTTCGGGACAGCGCAGATCATATATGATACGGCAAGGAAGGAACGTTTGGAAGCGAAGGTATCTGCCAGATATCAGGACAAGGCAAGAAGACTGCAGGCGCTGGCAAAAAGTAGTGAGATCAAAGGGATACTTGAAGAATATGAAAGGATACTCTCACGGGGGATTTCCTTTGTCACGGTTAAAGAAGCTAGCTATCCGCGCAAACTGGCGCAGATAGGCGATGCTCCCTATGGGTTGTATTATGCGGGGAGGCTGCCGGTTGATGAGGGCAGGTCCATTGCCGTTATCGGTGCCAGGAACTGCACAGAATATGGGAGATATATGGCAAAAGAATTTGGAACAGTGTTGGCGCAGGCAGGTGTGCAGATCATCAGTGGAATGGCCAGAGGGATTGACGGAATAGGACAGCGGGCGGCTCTTTATGCAGGCGGCTATTCTTTGGGCGTGCTGGGGTGCGGTGTGGATGTCTGCTATCCCCGGGAGAACCGGGAAGTGTATGAGCAGCTGTTAGTCAAGGGAGGCGTGTGTTCCGAATATCCGCCCGGTATGGAGCCGAGAGCAGTACTTTTTCCGCCCAGGAACCGCATTATAAGCGGCTTGTGCGACGGTGTTCTGGTCATTGAAGCGAAAGGCCGCAGCGGAACGCTGATCACGGTTGATATGGCGTTGGAACAGGGACGTGAAGTATATGCAGTGCCAGGAAGGGCTACTGATGCTTTGAGTGAGGGATGCAACAGGCTGATCAGACAGGGCGCGCAGCTGGTGATGAGTCCGGAAGAACTTTTGGAAGATCTGCAGGCAGGCTTGACCGGGTATATGGATCAAAGCGTCATCAGCCGGCAGCCGATCTTGCATCTGTCAGGGGTCCGGGACAAAGTATTTAAGATTCTGGATTTTCAGCCGCAGTCTATGGAACGGCTCCAGGAGGCATACAAGAAAGCGTATGGAGATTCCATTGCAGTGCCGAAATTGTGTTATGAACTTCTGCAGCTGTACGCAGAGGGATATGCCGGGCAGGCCGATGGTAAGTACTATTTTAAAAAGGAATAAACTGGAAAAGTACCGCTTAGTTTAAATTTTTTTAATTTTTTTCCCCTTGCCAGCGTAAAAAATATAGTGTATAGTGTTTCACGTTGACGAGTCTTATTTAAGAAATAGCATACTATATATAAGTAGAAATCACTATTGTGCACGGTCAGTGTCAATATGTTAAGCTGGAGATCTACTTTCAGTATTGTATATTAATTAAGGAAGAGACAGGGGAATATTCTATGGCAAAGTATCTGGTAATTGTGGAATCACCGGCTAAGGTGAAAACGATCAAGAAATTTTTGGGAACAAACTATGAGGTTGCAGCCAGCAATGGGCATGTGCGGGATCTGCCACGCAGTGTGCTGGGTATCGATGTTGAACATGATTTTGAACCTAAGTATATCACGATCCGGGGTAAGGGAGACATTCTGGCAAATCTTCGCAAAGAAGTGAAGAAGGCTGAGAAGATATATCTGGCGACAGACCCTGATCGCGAGGGAGAAGCTATATCATGGCACCTGCTTGCGGCACTGAAACTGGAGAATAAGAAGGTTTATCGCATTACCTTCAATGAGATCACTAAGACTGCAGTCAAGGAATCTTTAAAGAATGCCAGAGAGATCAATATGGATCTGGTGGACGCCCAACAGGCCAGGCGCTGTCTTGACCGTATGGTGGGATATAAAATATCACCTGTTTTATGGGCAAAGGTAAAGAGAGGGTTAAGCGCCGGGCGCGTACAGTCCGTTGCACTGCGTATTATCTGTGACCGGGAGGAGGAGATCAACGCCTTCATACCGGAGGAATATTGGACACTAGACGCTTCCTTGATGGTGGAGGGTGAGAAGAAACCGATCCTTGCGAAATATTATGGGACAGTGGAGGAGAAGAAGACAATCTCTTCATTGGAAGAAATGGAAGAGATCAAGAAACAGTTAGATCAGGCTGTATATCAAATATCGTCCGTAAAGAGTGGTGAAAGGATCAAGAAGGCACCTCTGCCGTTCACGACGTCAACGCTGCAGCAGGAAGCCAGCAAGGTGTTGAACTTTTCTACCCAGAAGACGATGCGCCTTGCTCAACAGTTGTATGAAGGTGTTGATATCAAGGGGAATGGTACGGCAGGTATCATTACTTATCTACGTACGGATTCTACAAGAGTATCTGACGAAGCAGCGAAAGCTGCGGGGGCCTTTATAGCAGACAGATATGGGGAGGCGTATACGGGAGAAACGGAACAGGAGCATAAGAGCGGCGGGAAGATCCAGGATGCCCATGAAGCGATTCGCCCAACGCAGATCGACCGAATCCCGGTGGAGATCAAGGAATCTTTGTCCAGAGATCAGTTCAGACTTTACCAACTGATCTGGAAGCGTTTTGTGGCAAGCCGCATGGCTCCTGCGGTTTATGAGACTACCTCGGTGAAGATTGACGCCGCCGGTCATAGGTTTACGGTGGCTGCCTCAAAAGTAAAGTTTGACGGTTTTATGAGTGTCTATATGCAGGAGGATGAGAAGGAAGAGAATAACACGCTGATGAAAGGAATCACTAAAGACACGAAACTTTCGTTGAAAGAACTCGTGGAGAAACAGCATTTTACGCAGCCGGCGCCGCACTATACGGAGGCATCCTTAGTCAGAGCCATGGAGGAGCTGGGAATAGGGCGTCCCAGTACCTATGCGCCTACGATCACCACGATCCTTGCCAGAAGATATATCGTTAAGGAGAACAGAAATCTCTATGTGACGGAGTTAGGAGAAGTCGTGAACAACATGATGAAGGAGGCGTTTCCATCCATTGTGGACGTGAACTTTACGGCGACGATGGAGGCACTGCTGGACGGTGTGGAAGAGGGAAGCGTAAAGTGGAAGACCGTGATATCTAATTTCTATCCGGATCTGGAAGAAGCAGTGGATAAGGCGGAGAAGGAATTGGATGAGGTGGAGATAGCGGATGAACTTTCTGACGAGTTCTGTGATCTGTGCGGCAGGCAGATGGTGATCAAGTACGGTCCCCACGGCAGATTTTTGGCATGTCCCGGCTTTCCGGACTGCCGCAATACGAAGCCGTATTTTGAGAAGATCGGAGTGGCATGTCCGAAATGCGGTAAGGATATCGTATTGAAGAAGACTAAGAAGGGAAGGAAGTATTACGGCTGTATCAATAATCCCGATTGCGACTTTATGGTATGGCAGCGACCGGTAGATGATAAATGTGACCGGTGCGGCGCCATCATGCTGCAGAAGGGAAATAAGCTGGTATGTTCGGATGAAAACTGCGGATTTGTCAAAGATGTAAAGAAGCAGGAAGCATAGCGGAAGTTGAGGCTGACGGAGGTATGCGTTGCTTGTGTGAACAGGGACAGAGATTTGACAAAATGTTGTATTTGACGTAATGTAATGAACGTTAAAATATGAATGTCAGAAAATTCCATGATTATAATGAATATTCCAGACAAAAGATACAAAATATGAGCGATGCCCATTGATTATACTCGAATGTTGTGATAAAATCATTTTATACAGAATTGTGTAACTATTTGGAACATTTGTATTACGGTTCAGATATTTATGCTGTTATACATCCATGACAGCGTACTGTTTTTTTGGGGCGAGAGTATAAGGAGTTGGGTTTATGAGCAGTGTTCAGTTACTGGATAAGACGAGGAAGATCGGAAAGCTTCTGCATAACAACAATTCAGGTAAGGTCGTGTTCAATGATATCTGCGATGTATTGAAGGATATTCTCGGTTCCAACGTGCTTGTCATAAGCAGGAAGGGCAAAGTGTTGGGACTCGGTGATCTGGATATGGTGGAATCCATTATGGAGTTGATCGTAGATCATGTGGGAGGCTTTATCGATCCTATGTTGAATGAGAGGCTGCTTTCTGTGTTGTCTACGAAGGAGAATGTCAATCTGGAGACTTTGGGATTTGAGAGCATTGATACGAAGCGGTACAGGGCTGTGATCACGCCGATCGAGATATCAGGTGAGCGGTTGGGAACGCTGTTTCTATATAAATGTGACGCACAGTATGATATTGATGATATTATCTTGTGCGAGTATGGAACCACTGTAGTAGGTTTGGAGATGCTGCGGGCTGTGAGTGAGGAGAACGCGGAGGAGAATCGTAAGTTGGCGGTGGTGAAATCCGCGATCGGCACGCTGTCTTTTTCCGAGATGGAAGCGATCACACATATATTCGACGAGCTTGGAGGTATGGAAGGAATTCTCGTGGCGAGTAAGATCGCGGATAAGGTGGGTATCACCCGCTCCGTTATCGTCAATGCACTGCGCAAGTTTGAGAGTGCGGGCGTGATCGAGTCCCGGTCTTCCGGTATGAAGGGGACTTACATTAAGGTATTGAATGATGTGGTCTTCGAGGAAGTAGAGAAGCTCAAAGAGCAGGGACGGTTTTGAGCAGGAATCTGAAGCAGTGGCTGATGCAGAACAGAAACGAATACAGGAGATATGCGATGTAAAAGGATTTACAATTGAGCGTTTAATGCCGGGTGAATCCTTTTTTATATCACTTCTATATAGCAAAGGGCCTTTCTGACGACGGATGTAGGAAAATTGGAAGCCAGCCAAATATGCGGCTTCCAGATTTTGCTGTTAATTATTTGTGAAAAATGAATCGAAAAACCTTGTTTTTTTTCTTAATACCTTTATAATGGATTATGGATTCTACTATTATAGGAGGGCTATGATTATATGAGTACATTAACAAGTACCAATGCATTTGATTATATTAATGTGCTGGATAGGGCGGCAGATGCGTCATGGATTCGCAATGATGTTATCTCCAACAATATATCCAACGCTGATACACCAGGATTTAAGAGAAGCGACGTCAGTTTTGAGACGCAGCTTGCGAAGGCACTCGGACAGTCCAGATATATTTCAATGGATGCCAAGATGAGCAGGCTGAACAAGGATCTTGGACGGTTGAGTCCTGTTACATACAGCGATTATTCGGGGTATTCCTATCGTGTAGACGGTAATAATGTGGATCCGGATACGGAAGCAGTGTATCTGGCCAAGAATCAGATAGTATACCAGGGTCTGACGGCATCGATCAGACAGGAGTTCAAGAATCTGCAGATGGTCATGAAATAATGATGGTGCCGTGAACGGGCATGACAACAGCTTGTGTGATTGAGGGAATAAGGAGAACAAACTATGGGAATGTTTACAGCTTTTGACATTAACGCAACCGGTATGACAGCGGAACGATATCGTATGGATATCATTTCGCAGAATGTAGCCAATGCAAATACGACCCGTACGGAGGACGGTACGCCTTATCGCAGGAAAGTAGTGGTTTTCGAGGAGAAGAATTCCCAGGCACCTTTCCGACAGGTGCTGAGTAAGGCAAGGGGACGTTATGACGGTACCGGTGTTAAGGTGACGGGAGTTTATGAGGATAGATGGACAGAAGGGAATATGGTATATGATCCTTCTCATCCGGATGCGGATGAGAACGGTTATGTGATGTATCCCAATGTCAGCACGATTACGGAGATGACGAATCTGATCGACGCCAGTCGGGCTTATCAGGCAAACGCGACTGCATTCAGTGCCAGTAAGAGTATTGCAACTACGGGATTAAATCTGCTGAACAACCAGTAGGATGGATCATTGAGAACCTTATAATTTGGAGGAAGAAAGATGGCTATGGATATTACAGCGCTTCGCAATGTGTCCTCGGAGGCAGTCAAGGAGGCTGCCAGGACTGCAGTTACGAATAGACCGGACACATATAAGGAAACAGGCTTTGAAAGTCTATTACATACGGCGATCGACAATTTGAATACTACGAATGATTATCTGTCGGATGCGGAGAATGAAGAGGTTAAGTGGATGCTCGGAGAGACCGAGAATGCGCATGACCTCAGCATTGCGTTGCAGAAAGCGTCCACTGCATTGCAGTATACGGTTGCGATCAGAGATAAGGTTTTAGATGCTTACAGGGAACTTCTTCAGATGCAGATCTAATATCTTGGTGAGAATAAGGGGAAGGCTGAAGGAGATAAATTGCGGTGGATAAGTTATTAGTCAGATTAAGAGAATTAGGTAATCAAATATTGGCATGGTGGAATCGTTTTACTGCCAAGCAGAAGACATTGTTGATATGCGGCATGGCAGTTGTCATCGTTGCGCTTGTTGCGGTGGTGACGATGCTGACCAAGCCTCAGTATGTATTGTTGAGAGAATGTGAAACGGCGGCCGAGGCGGCTGAAGTGAAAGAACTTCTGGATGGAGAAGAGATGAAATATACGGTCTCGGAAGATGCGCTGACGTTCAGAATCCTGCGCGACCAACAGGCCGATGCGCGTATGCTTCTGGGAACCAGTAATATTCAGGCCGTCGGTTACGGTATCGACCAAGTAACGGAAGGCAGTTTTTCCACCACTGAGGCTGATAAGCAGAAGAAGAATGTGGTCTACCTGGAGAAATATCTGGCAAATGATATGCTGGAGAGATTTTCTGCGATCAAGACTGCAAGAGTCAAATTATCGATTCCGGAGAATGACGGTACGTTGTTGGCCACGGAAGAAGAGTCTCACGCATGGGTCTTGCTGGAACTTAAGGATGAGTTCAGCACGGAGAGTGCGGCAGGACTTGCACGTGCAATAGCAACGGCGATCGGCAATGAAACGACGGATCATATTGTGATTCAGGATATAGAAGGCAACACGCTCTTTACGGCAGAAGACGACTATAGCGTAACGGGTGCAGCCAATGCGCAGCTTTCAGTGAAAGCTGAAGCGGAGAAGCGGGTCATCCACGAGGTGCGGAAGGTTCTGCTTGGAACGAAACAGTTTGATAATGTGGAAGTAGCGACTAATCTGGCGCTTGATTTCTCATCTACGAAATCAACGTCGCATAAATACAGTGCACCGGAAGGCCGGACAGAAGGCATGATCGCGCAGGAGAAGATCTTCAGTGCAGAGAATGAGAGTACTGTAGCGGGGATTCCGGGGACGGATTCTAATGACAGTGACGATGACAGTACCTATGTGCTGCCCGACAATGGCGGTGGGAATTCTTCACAATCTGAAGAATCCAGAGATTATCTTCCGGATGAAGAGATCACTGAGAAGACAACACCGGCAGGGGCTATTGATTATGGCAAATCCTCATTGATGGCTTCCATGGTCCAGTACAATATCATTCGGGAAGAGGATGCCGAAACACGGGGAGATCTGGCTGGAGTCTCCTGGGAAGAATATAAGTTAGCTAATGCTGGACGTACCAGGATAGAAGTAGAGGAAGACTTGGTAGGAGCTGTAGCTAATGCTAGCGGTATTTCGGCGGAAAGTATTTCTCTTGTGGCTTACAGTGAGAATATTTTCTTTGATGCGGAAGGCCCTGCTATTACCGTGACAGATATCATACAGATCGTGTTGATCATTGTGATCTTGGCGTTGCTTGCTTTCGTTGTACTTCGAAGCATGCGCGGAGAGAAACATGCGGAGGAAGAAGAAGAGATCTCCGTGGAGACATTATTGCAGTCTACGCCTGAAATGCAGTTGGAGGATATCACGGTAGAGAATGAATCTGAGGAGAGAAAACTGATCAATAAATTTGTAGATGAGAATCCGGAGGCGGCGGCAAATCTGTTGCGCAACTGGCTGAACGAAGACTGGGGGTAAGATAAATGGCTAAGGAAGCTGGAAATATCAGCGGACTTCAGAAGGCTGCTGTTTTATTGATCGCATTAGGGCCGGAGAGATCTGCCAATGTTTTTAAGCATTTGAAGGAAGACGAAATAGAGGAATTGACGCTGGAGATTGCGAATACCAGGAATATTACACCGAAGGTAAAAGATGATGTGATCTCGGAATTTTATCAGGTATGTCTGGCGCAGCAGTATATTGCAGAAGGCGGTATCAATTATGCCAAGGAGGTGCTGGAGAAGTCCTTTGGCGCCGACAGAGCTATGGATGTGATCGGCAAGCTGACGGCATCTTTGCAGGTAAAGCCATTCGAGTTTATCCGGAAGACAGATGCGTCGCAGCTGCTCAACTTTATTCAGGATGAGCATCCGCAGACGATCGCTTTGATCTTATCTTATTTGTCGGCAGCACAGTCGGCTCTGATTCTTTCGGCTCTTCCGCCTGACAGGCAGGCTGATGTTGCCAAGCGTATCGCCATTATGGACAGAACGAGTCCGGAGGTGATCAAAGAAGTGGAGAAGGTGTTGGAATCCAAATTGTCGTCGCTGGTCAATCAGGATTATACGATCATCGGCGGTGTGGATGCCGTTGTAGAGATCTTGAATACGGTAGACCGCGGTACAGAGAAACATATCATGGAGACTTTGGAGATCGAAGAGCCGGAACTTGCGGACGAGATCAGAAAGAAGATGTTTGTGTTCGAAGACATCCTGCTTTTGGACGACAGAGCAATTCAGCGAGTGCTGCGTGATGTGGATAACGGAGATCTGGCAACCGCGCTTAAGGGATCTAATGAAGAGGTACAGAATGCGATCTTCAATAATCTTTCTAAACGTTTGGCAGCCATGATCAAGGAAGATATGGAATTCATGGGTCCTGTACGTATGAAGGATGTAGAGGAAGCACAGCAGAAGATCGTAAATGTTATCAGGAAGCTGGAGGATTCCGCAGAGATCGTTATCTCCAGAGGTGGAGGTGACGAGATCGTTGTCTAGGAATATATATAAAGCAAGCTGGGTCGTGGTGTCCGGTGATGAGAAGCATGTTATTGATTCCAATGCTCTCGTAGAGAAAAGGATCGAAGAGCAGAAGGCCCTGAGAAGAGCAGCGCTGGGAGGCGGATCGGAGGAAGATGGCGAAGAGTCCGGATTTGTAAGTGGTCTTGGCGGGGAAGCAATTGACGACTTGTTCGATGATACCGATGGGAATGGAAGCGGAATCATCAAGGCTGCGGCGGAAGAAGTTCCTGATCTGGAGGAGGTCAAGGCACAGGCACAGGCCATGCTTGATGATGCCATGGCACAGGTTGAGGAGTTAAAGACGGCTGCAGATGGCGAGATTGAAGCTAAGAGACGCTGGGCAATGGAAGAGGGAAAGAAGGAAGGCCACGAAGAGGGCTATCGGCAGGGAATCGCGGAAGCGGAAGAGATGAAGAGAGAGCTGATGGCAGAGAAACGACGGCTGGAAGCGGAATACGAACAGTTGATCCAAGAACTGGAGCCAAAGTTTATCGATGTGATCACTGAGGTTTACAGTCATATTTTTGGAATTGAACTGGCAGACAATAGAGACATCCTGGTGCATTTGGTAGACTCCACCTTAAGACAGGTGGAGAGCAGCAGGAATTTTATTGTACACGTTTCTAAAGAGGATTATCCTTTTGTCAATATGCAGAAGCAGGCACTGACAGACGGTGCTGCGGCCGGCAGAGGTACCGTAGAGATCATTGAGGACATCGCCCTAAGACAGGGGGAATGTATGATCGAAACGGACGGCGGTATTTTTGATTGTGGTGTAGATACGCAGCTGGCGGAACTGACCAATAGATTGCGTGTGTTATCTTATGAGAAGCGTGGATGATGACTGTTTATGAATAGGGGAATTGATTTACAGAAATACAGCAGAATAGTGGAGGAAACCTTTTTTAAGCGTAAAGGACGGGTCGAGAATGTAGTCGGGTTGACGATCGAGTCTGCCGGACCGGAAGCGAAGTTAGGCGACCTATGCAGAATCTATCCGGCGCAGGAGGAGTATAAACCGATCATGGCGGAAGTGGTAGGGTTTAAAGACCGTAAGACACTGCTGATGCCTTGTGATAAGACAGATGGCATAGGACTTGGCTGTATTGTAGAGAATGTAGGAGAGCCATTGACTGTACCGGTGAGCAATGATCTGCTTGGCAAGGTGCTTGACGGTCTGGGAAGGATAGACGGCAGTTATTTGGCCGGTACTCCATATAGTGTGGAAGCACAGCCGCCGGATCCCATGGACAGGAAGATCATAGCGGAAGTATTACCGCTGGGAGTAAAAGCGATAGACGGACTGATGACTGTCGGCAAGGGTCAGCGTATCGGTATCTTTGCCGGTTCCGGTGTAGGAAAGTCAACGTTAATGGGCATGTTTGCACGTAATACCAAGGCGGATATTAACGTGATCGCGCTGATAGGTGAGCGGGGCAGAGAAGTGCGCGAATTTGTGGAGCGTGACCTTGGCGAAGAGGGCATGAGACGTTCGGTTGTTGTTGTAGCCACATCTGATAAGTCGGCATTGGAAAGAAACAAAGCGGCTAAGACGGCTACCGCGATCGCGGAATATTTCAGGGATCAGGGGAAAGATGTGTTGCTCATGATGGATTCTCTGACGCGTTTTTCCATGGCACAAAGAGAAATCGGTCTGGCCAGCGGAGAACCGCCGGTATCCAGGGGATATCCCCCAAGTGTATATTCCGAGATGCCCAAGCTGCTTGAGCGGGCAGGGTGTGCCCAGACCGGTTCTATCACGGGACTCTATACGGTGTTGGTAGATGGAGACGATATGAATGAACCGATCACGGATACGGCCAGAAGCATATTGGACGGCCATATCATGTTGAATCGTAAACTGGCGCATCAGAATCACTACCCGGCGATCGATGTACTGCAGAGTATATCCCGTTGTATGGCTCAGATTGTGGATAAGGAGCATAAGATGCTCGCCGGTAAGCTGAAAAACGTACTGGCTACTTATAATGAGGCGGAGGATCTGATCAATATCGGCGCCTATAAGAACGGAAGCAATCCCAAGATCGATTACGCCATTGCCAAGATTGATGCGGTGAATGAATACCTGATGCAGGAAGTGGATGCCAAATTTGACTATGAGCAGGCGGTCGGAAAGTTGCGGGAACTTTTTGCAGAGTAGGCTGGAAGGCTTGTATGTGAATACCTTAGCAGATCATATATGGCAGGGAGTGGCCGAATATGGCGAAATTTATATATAGAATGCAGAGCCTCCTGAATATCCAATATCAGTTGGAAAGCCAGGCTAAGATGGATCTTGGCAGGGCACAGATGCATTTGAACGAAGAAGAGGAGAAATTACAGATTCTGATCGACAGGAAAGAAGCTTATCTGGAGGAAGGGCGCCTGATGCGCAGCGACAGATTGCACATTATGGATCTGAAGGATAACAGGAATGCCGTGTTGATCATGGATGAGATGATAGACAGACAGCGCGAACAGGTTGCCCTGGCACAGAAGGTTGTGGAAGAGGCAAGGAAGAAGCTGCAGGAAGTAATGCAGGAGCGTAAGATGCATGAGAAGCTGCGTGAGAAAGCGTTCGTGGAATTTGTACGTGAAGAAAATGCCGCAGAACATAAGGCTGTAGATGAACTTACCAGTTATACTTATGGGCAACGCGGCAAAGCAAAAGGGCAATGAGTTTGGGCCGGAGTTACGAACTCGGATTCGCAGAACTGAATTTGAAATCAGGCTTGCGGTCATAGAAAAAGTGCTCCGGCATGGAGGTAATAATGGCAGAAGAGCTTGTGAATGTGAATACCGGAGCGGACGCTGAGGTTGATACAAAGAAGTTAAAAGAAGAGCGCAAGAGATTGAAAGCGGAACAGAAGGCTCAGAAGAAGGAGGCAAAGCAACGCGCCCGGGAGCTTTCCGAACAGATTGCGGGGGATGACGAGCCGGGCGGTATCTCCGTGTTTTTGGTAACGGTTGTTATCGTCGCTATATGGCTGGCTATCTTATGTTTGCTCGTGAAGTTGGATGTTGGCGGATTCGGCTCTAATGTGTTAGCGCCGGTCTTAAAGGATGTACCTGTGATCAATATGATCCTGCCGGAGGAAGCAACGACACCCACGGAGGAAGAGGCTTACGGCGGCTATACAAGTCTGCGGGAGGCAGTGGATTATATTACGGAACTTGAGCTTGAACTTGAACGTGCGCAGTCGGCAAGCAACAGTGATTCCGAAGAGATGGAACAGCTTCGCGCGGAAATCGAGAGACTGAGAACTTTTGAAGATGCACAGATTGATTTTGACAGGATCAGAACGGAGTTTTACAATGAAGTAGTCTACGCCGAAAAGGGACCGGGAGCAGAGGAGTATCAGAAATATTATGAATCGATGGACCCCACAACGGCGGAGTATTTGTATAAACAGGTAGTGGAGCAGATTGAGGAGGACAAGGAGGCGCAGGAATATGCGCAGACTTATGTGGATATGAAGCCGAAGCAGGCGGCTGCGATCTTTGAGACGATGACGGATGACCTGGATCTGGTAGCAAGAATATTAAGCCAGATGAGCTCACAGGATCGTGGTAAGATTTTGGGGGCAATGGATGCCGAGATCGCGTCCAGGCTAACGAGGATCATGGATCCGGATTCATGAACTGAGACGATCTAATTTTATTTGAATTTTGGTTATGGAGATCTGCTGAAATGCCGATATATAACTATAGTAAACGATATAGCAAATTTGTACCGAACGCCTTTTCAGATACAAATGTTCTGTAAAAAGTACGGTGTAAGTATAAGATGCACACATGCATATCGTTTACTGTTGGAAGGTGATATATACTGCTGCGGTACAGATTGAGGATCGGTCTGCACTGTATGCATTATATATAAATATCCAGGGGAAAGAACCCTGAGAATACAGGAAAGGAGGAAGGAGCATGAATGTTAATAATGTAAATGCCTTGTTTGCTTATGCGAAGGGGCAGACAGATCTTGCAGGAAGTAAGGCGGATGAGGCTGTTTCGGAAAGTTTCGGTCAAGTCATGACGAAATATAGTGGCAGCGCAGGAAGTCAGCAGGCGGCAGGGAGCAGCATCGCTGCCGGACAGACAGTTATGCCGGTAAATACGGTAAAGACAGAAGTGACATCGCCTAAGACCGACCAGGTGGAAACGGACCGACCGGGGCAGAATGCCTCCGAAAGTATTTCGAGCGATGCAGAGACGAATACGCAGGATACGGTCGCGGATAAACTGGAGACGGCCGGAGAAGAGCTGGTTCAGGATATCGCAGATGAACTGGGCGTTTCACGGGAAGAAGTGGAAGAGGCCATGGCAGTTTTAGGACTTACGGCACTTCAGCTGTTCGACCCTGATAATCTCAGACAGCTGTTGTTGAGCATGTCCGGCAATACGGATGAGTTAGCGTTGCTGACGGACGAATCACTTTATGGCAGTTTACAGAATCTGTTAGGAATCGTAGAAGAAAGCCTGGAGAGTCTGCAGAAAGAACTGGGACTAAATGAGCAGGAACTTACTGCAATTATGAAGCAGCTGATCTCCGAACAAGGAGAATCAGGTATGCCGGATGAAGTTTTGACACCGGAACTGGAAGGTATGAAAGACTATACTGTTTCCGTCCAGAAGGACGGTGAGACCGTGCAGGTGAAGGTGACTGTAGATGATGCAAGTGGTAATAAGAGTGTTCAGGAATCTGCAGTAAGCGCACCGAAAGCCGAAGTACAGAATCATAAGATGCAGCAGGATGCCTCCGCAAACAGCGGTAAAGAAGGCAATTCTGCAGGCCAGACCATGATGCAGATGCCAGAGATACCGGAACAGGTAAATGAGATACCGGAAGCCGCCAATCTGGAATATCGTTCGATGCAGACAGAAGAGATCATGAACCAGATCATGGAGTACATGAAGATCAATCTGAAGGCGGAGACGCAGACGATGGAGCTGCAGTTACACCCCGCGAGCCTGGGTACGGTCAACGTACAGATCATGGCGAGAGAGAGCGGCCTGACGGCACATTTCACAACGCAGAATGAGACGGTACGTGCGGTGATAGAGACACAGCTGATTCAGCTTAAGAACCAGTTTGAAGAGCAGGGGATCAAGGTGGATGCAGTGGAAGTTACGGTTGCCAATCATGCATACGGACAGCAGTTTTCCCAGGATAATGGCGAGGAACAACAAGAACAGGCCAAGTCCGGCAAGGGCAGACGGCGGATGATCAATCTGGATCAGATTGAAGAGGATGAAGTTCTGGAGGAGATGGAAGAATCCGAGCGTATCGCGGTGGAGATGATGCAGGCAAACGGCAGTACGGTTGATTATACGGCATAAGAAAGGAGCGATGAAATGGGAGTTATACAGGAAGTAAAAGACGGTAAATTTGTAGACAATACATCGGCATCGTCCTTGGCGAAGGATAAGGTGAGCAAGACAGGCAATTCAAGTCTTGATAAGGATGCTTTCCTGCAGCTTTTGGTGGCGCAGATGAAATATCAGGATCCTTTGGAACCCACATCGAATACGGAGTATATCTCACAGTTTGCAACCTTCTCCGAGTTGGAGCAGATGCAGAATATGAGTGCAACGCTGGAACTTTCCAGAGCATCATCTCTGGTAGGGCAGACAGTATTGATGAGAGTGACAGACAGTTCAGGCAGAGAGAAGATCGTACAGGGTAATGTGGACTATATCATTTATGAGAATGGTAAGGCATATTTATCTATAGGCGGAGAACCTTATTCTCTGGATGATCTGGACAGAGTGGTAGATAAGAAATATCTGGAGGCTTACACGAAAGGTGCTGAATTCCTGAATATCTACAGAAAGCTGCCGCAGATCGGCATTCTGTCCATATCGGATAAGGAGAATGTTGAGAAGATGAAAGAAATCTTCGACAGCATGGATGATTACCAGAAATCTTTCCTGACAGACGAGGAAATTGAGACTGCAAAGAAGTATTTTGAAAAGATGGAAGAGATCGTCAAGCTTGCAGGAGAAGAAGGTGATGGTGACGGGGACGGAGATCCTAAACCGCCACAGGACGGCGATGGAGATACAGACAAGACCTAAGCGGTAGACGGATCTGCCGATGAAGCATGCCGGCGACGGTGTGGTCTTCTCAAGGAGGAGAGAGAATATGAAGATTCAGGGTAATCAATATCTTCCCATAGAGCGGCTGCAGGATCAGTATTTAAATACAGGCAGGCAGCAGACGGAGAACTTAAAGCAGAACGGACTGAGCTTCCAGGATATCCTGTCAGGCAAAACAGACGGGATTCGTACCGACAGTGAAGTCAAGTTTTCCAAGCATGCGGCGAACCGGCTGGTCGACAGAAATATTGAGTTGACGAAGGAGCAGGTGGAACGCCTGAATATGGGGACAGCCAAGGCATGTGCGAAGGGGATCAATGAATCACTGGTCATCGTCGATTCACTGGCGTTTATTGTGAACGTACCGAATCAGACGGTCATCACGGCGATGGATCAGACAGAAACCAGCGAGAATGTATTCACTAATATTGATGGAGCCGTTATCATGTAACAGCCGGACCTTTAAGGAGGCTTATGTCCATGACTGACAGAATGGGCAGAGGGGATCTTGTTCATGGAAACAGGATTCCCGTAACGGTTTCAGAACAGATATAAGGAGGTCATTTTACTATGATGAGATCATTGTTCTCTGGTGTGGCGGGACTTAAAACACACCAGACCAGAATGGATGTTATCGGTAATAACATTGCAAACGTTAACACGACAGCTTACAAATCACAGAATATGGTGTTCAGCGATCTGCTGTACCAAACAACGCAGTCGGCATCCGGGGCCAATGCAGCCACCGGACGCGGCGGTATCAATCCAAGGCAGATCGGTCTGGGATCTAAGACGGGTGCCATCTCCACGGCGATCGCGCAGCAGGGATCGGCACAGTCAACGAATAATCCGTGGGATATCATGATCGAGGGAAGCTCTTTCTTCGTGGTAAGCGACGGTTCTCAGAACTTCTTTACGAGAGATGGTTCCTTTACCGTAGACGGTGCGGGTAACCTGGTAATGGCCAATACCGGTTATACGGTCATGGGATGGCAGGTGGATCCTGAGACAGGGGATATCAGGCAGGATATCGTATCGGCGCTTAGGATCATGCATCCTGACAATATGAATTCCGACCCGGAGTGGACGACGAAGGGGTATGTATCCGGTATCCTGGATAAGAAGGACACCAAGCTCAACAGTCCAGACGGCCTGATCCGTACCATGACTTTCTTTGATTCACAGGGGTATCAGTATACGGCGAAGTTCAGCTTCCACGGCATCGGTGAAGAGGACAGATTCCGGGTACAGCTGGATGATATTCTTGATCCCGACGGCGTTTCCCTGGTGAAGCTGTACGGGCTGAGCAATATCGAGCAGATTGCAACCTTTGGTTCCACGGAGAATAAGGTTACGACCAGTAAATATACGATGGATCCGAATGCGAAGTATGATGCGGCTAACAATAGTTTTACGATCAATATGGCTATGGAGGAGATCCTGGCAGATTTCAATAAGAATGCCATGGTAGTTGCCGCAGGTAAGAATATTAAGGTGAAGACGCCTGCAGCTGCCGGTGATGTGGCTGAGGGTGCAGATGTCACTGTAACCGGAGAGGTGACGCTGACGAAGGCGCAGCTCGAGGCGGAACCCTATAATCTGATCTATAATACGGCGGATTCCAGTTATTATAAGAAGAAAGACGATGGGACATCCGAGAAGGTAACTGACTGGGCAGCGGCATTACAGGCAATGGAAGGGTTACAGACTGTAAGTAATATCACTGCAACGCCGGGCAATCCGCCGGAGAACATTACCATAAGCTTCGAAGCAACCTTTAAGACAACTAAGGCATCTACGTATGACGGCGCAAGCAATTTCGGTGTTACTTTGGAGAATAATGCAGATAATCAGGCGGCGATCCTTGAACAGGTATATCATATCAAGAGTGGTGACGGTAAGGACTATACCATCGAGTTTGTCGGACCGGACGGATCTGCGCAGATTAATCTGACAGAGAACAACAAGGGCAATATGATCGTGTTCGATCATGAGACCGGTAAGTTCTCCTACATTGGCGGACAGGGACAGGATTCGGCGATGCTTACTTTCAACAGCTCGGCATCTTCCATGGATGGCAAGAACATCGATCTGTCTCAGTTCACGAACATTGACATCGACTTCTCGTCGATCAACAACTTCGGTAACGGCGGAATGTGTACGCTGGAGATGCTGAACGGTTCCAAAGAGCAGAGCACGCTGGGAGCCGGCAGGAAGCAGGGTGAGTTGAACGGAATCGAGGTAGGACAGGACGGCAGGATCACCGCATATTATGATAACGGTCTTTCCAAGCTGTTAGGACAGATTGCGGTAGCAGAGTTTGCCAATCCTTCCGGTCTGGCTAAGGCTGGTAATAACCTGTACTCCGCAACACAGAACTCAGGTGAATTCAATGGTGTCGGCGTGGATATCACGGCAAATCAGGGGTCTATGACATCCGGTGTTCTGGAGATGAGTAATGTGGATCTGTCAAGCGAATTTACGACGATGATCACGACACAGCGTGGTTTCCAGGCGAACAGCCGTATCATTACGACTTCGGACACTTTGCTGGAAGAGCTTGTCAATCTGAAGAGATAATCGTATAACAGAATTTGGATATAGGATATTAAAAGTATTGGAGAGAGGGATTTTTGGTTATGAAAATCCCTCTTTTCAGTGATAATTGCGGTCTGTGCTCTTTTACTCTCGCCTCTTAGTCCGAGGCGAATACGGAACGGTGGTTACATGGGAACCACGCGTGACAGTGAAGCCGAAGGCTGAACTGTTACATATTTTTTTGAATGAATTTACTATTTACTTTGCAGTTTTCATGGATATGTGATAAAATTGTGAAGTTGAATATAGTTGTCGTATCGGCCGGTGACGTTCATTAAAGATACGGCGGCGGGTCAGGGAGGGGCGTGAGAAGGGAAAGATGATAGAAGTTACTAAGATCAATGGGGTTAAAGTCCTGATCAATCCGGATCTTCTGGAGTTGGCTGAGGAGACACCGGATACGGTTTTGTCCTTTACGACAGGGCGGAAATTAATTGTAAAAGAAAGTAGACAAGAGATAAAAAATTTAGTAAAATCGTATAGAAAGGATATTTTTGCAGATTAGTGTAAAGACGGGTGAATACAGATGGATATAGCTTCAGTTATTGGATTGGTTCTATGTTTTGCATTGATGATTTTTGGTATGCTGGTTGGTCAGGATATATCGGTGGTATTGGGATTCCTGCATGCGCCCTCGGCACTTATTACATATGGTGGTGCGTTGGCATGTATGATGGCGAGCTGTACCATGCCGGATTTTATAGCAAATCTGAAGAGCATTGGCCTTATTTTCAAGATGTCGTCAATGAACGTTCCCGAGATTATTCAGAAGATCATAGATCTTTCTAATGTTGCCCGTAAGGAAGGACTTCTTTCTCTGGAAGAAGCGGCGGGCGAGATTGAGGATGAGTTTTTAAAGAAGGGTATTATGCTGGTAGTAGACGGCACAGACCCTGAATTAGTGCGTGCGATTATGGAGACGGAACTTGCAAGTGTGGAAGAACGTCATAAAGATAAGATCGGATTCTGGGATGGCCTTGGCGCCATGGGTCCTGCGTGGGGTATGATCGGTACTCTGATCGGTCTGATCAACATGTTGCGTGACCTGTCAGATTTCGCATCCATCGGTCCGAATATGTCAACGGCGTTGATCACGACTTTCTATGGTTCCGTGCTTGCGAACTGGATCTGTGCGCCGGTTGCTTCTAAGTTGAAGAGTAAGAATGCTGAAGAAATGATGGTGAAGGAGATAGAGATCGAAGGACTGCTCTCTATACAGGCAGGTGAAAACCCGCGTGTTATCGAGGAGAAGCTGAAATCCTTCCTGGCGCCGAAAGACAGAGGTTCTATGGGCGATGATGGAGGTGAGGCATAAATGGCTAAGAAGAAGCAGGAAGAAGCGCCAAAAGGTTCCCCCGCGTGGATGGCCACGTTCTCAGATCTTATGAACCTGTTACTGTGTTTCTTCGTATTGCTGTTTTCCATGTCTTCCATCGATGCTGCGAAGTTTGAGCAGGTGGTGGCATCCTTTAACGAAACGTTTTCCGTGTTCAGCGGAGGCGCTACGGCGATCGGAGACGGTATTCTGATCAGCAACGGTGTCAGTCAGTTGAACGAACTGGATGAGTATATCAACAGTACCGGCAAGATGGATGAGGGGCAGGTCGTTGATGAGGATGTAGCCGCAGTGAAAGAGAAGATGGAAGAGGCACAGCTGGAAGAGTCGGAGACGCTTGCAGAGCAGATTCAGGAAGCGGTAGATGACAAGGAGATGGGCAGCGAGATAGATATCGAGTTTACCAGCCAGTATGTGCAGCTCACATTGAAGGGCGCGCTGCTTTTCGACTCGGGAAGCACACTCTTGAAGGAGGAAGCCAAACCGGTTCTGGATCAAGTCGGGCTGGTGCTGGAGCGATATGCGGCCGGTACGATAGAGATCGAAGGACATACGGATAATGTACCTATGTCCGGCGCCAAGTATTCCAACAATGACGAGTTGAGTTCTGGGCGTGCGCTGTCGGTGTTCGATTATCTGCTGTCAGTTACGGACCTGGATCCGGCGAATGTCAAACATGCCGGAAGAGGAGAATATGTTCCGATTGCCGATAATTCCACGCCGGAAGGCAGAACGAGGAACAGACGTGTGGAGATTAAAATCTATAATTCACTCAGTTCCTATTAGCGAGTAGAAGTTACCAGAAAATTTTATGGAAATAATATAAAAGGAGAACAATACAGTCATGAAGAAAAATCTGATTTCCGTTATTATACTGGCCCTGCTGATCGTAAATATCGTATTGACAGCAATTATGATGTTCAGCGTAACAGGATCGGCGAGAAAGACATCGGCGTTGGTGGATAACATTACGAGGTCGTTGAATCTGGAGTTGACAGCGAAGGGAGAAGCAGGTGCGACAGCGGTACCGATGTCAGATATTGCTACTTATGACATTGAGAAGATGACGATAGAGTTAAAGCGTGACGAGGGAGAAGCAGAAGGTGAAGAAGGTGAACAGCACTTTTTTGTCGGAGCGATCACACTGTCTATGAATACCAAGCATGAAGATTATAAGACATATGGCGAGGAGATGGAATCTCGTCAGAGTTTGATCAAAAGTGAGATCACGGATGTTATTTCCAGTTATACGGCTGAGGATGCAAGGAATAATCAGGATGGTATGAAAGCCGATATCCTGGAAAGAATTCAGACGATGTTTAATTCGGAGTTTATCTTTAATGTGGCGTTTAGTGACATTATTATTCAATAACTTTGTAAATCGTGCCACAGGAGGTGAACTTTCGTGGGAGAGATACTGTCTCAAAATGAGATTGATAGTCTGCTGGCCGCGCTGAACAGCGGTGAGATTGACGCAGAAGAGATGAATGATAACAATAAGCAGGTCAAGAATTATGATTTCAAACGGCCGACTAAGTTCTCGAAAGAGCATCTGCGGACATTAGAGATCATATACGAGCACTACGGGCGGTTGTTGTCTACTAGCCTTCCGGTATATCTGCGGAAGAATGTACAGGTTTCCGTGGTAAGCTCCGAGGCGATCGTCTTTTCGGAGTATACCAATGCTCTTTTTAATCCGGTCATTCTGGGAATCGTTAACTTTCAGCCATTAGGTGGCAACATTGTAGTAGAGATGGCTACGAGTTTAGGTTATGCGATGATTGACAGGATGTTGGGCGGTGAAGGTGCACCGCTCGACAAGACCAGGGATTTTACAGAGATAGAATTGACGATCATTGAAAAGATGATGGTGACGTTTATGCAGCTCATGCGTGAACCATGGCGGAATGTAGTGGAAGTCAATCCGGTATTAGAACGGATAGAGACGAATTCGCAGTTTGCGCAGATCATTTCTCCAAATGATATGATAGCAATCGTGACACTGAATGTGCGGATTGGTGATGTGGAAGGATTTATGAATATCTGCCTTCCGTTCTTTACATTAGAGTCGGTTATGGAGAGGTTGAATACCAAGTACTGGTATTCAAATATGCAGGAACAGAAAGAAGAAGAGCTTGAGGAGTATATTGAGTCTCTGATCAAGCGAGTGGATGTTCCGGTCAAGGCACTGCTTGGCAGGACTCATATAGCCGTCACGGATTTCATCAATATACAGGTAGGAGATATCATACGATTGAATACCGATGTGGAACAGGATCTGAAAGTATACGTTGGAAATATAGAGAAATTTACCGCATTACCGGGTTCGAGCAAAGATAAATATGCAGTGCGAGTAACGTCGGTAATAAGAGAGGAGGATTAGAAGCATGGACGGAATGTTATCACAGGATGAAATAAATGCTCTCTTGAGCGGTATGGATACACCGGGCGGCGAAGAGAGCGCACCGGCGGAAAATTCAGCGCCTGCAGCGGCAGATGACGACTTGGATGATTCCATCCTGTCGGCGATGGAGAAAGATGCCATAGGTGAGGTTGCTAATATCAGTATGGGTTCCTCGGCAACAACGCTTTCATCGTTAGTTAACCGCAGGGTGAACATTACGACACCGGTGGTGACGCTGGCTAAGTGGGAGAATGTACTGAGAGATTATGAGAAACCTTGTGTATTTATTCAGATCAAATATACGGTCGGTTTAGATGGCACTAATATTTTGGTCTTGAAGGAACATGATGTTAAAGTCATCACGGACTTGATGATGGGCGGTGACGGCAGCAATGTAGAAGGTGAGCTTGGTGAACTGCATCTGAGTGCGATCTCGGAAGCGATGAATCAGATGATGGGGTCTTCAGCGACTTCTTTGTCTACAATGCTTGATAAAATGATAGATATCAGCCCGCCGGAAGCGAGTTTTGTTGATCTTTCGAGTTTTAAATCGGGTGGAGATATAGCGCCGTTTCTGGCAAATCTTTTTGTCAAGATAGCGTTTCGTATGCAGATTGATGATCTGGTTGACTCCACTATCATGCAATTGTATCCGATTGACTTTGCGAAAGAGTTGTGTGATACTTTCTTAAAGAATCAGTTGGGGGATACAGCATCAGAAGCCGTACCTCAGGCAGCAGCGCCTCAGGCGGGACCGGCACCACAGATGAATATGAATCAGATGGGAATGCAACAAATGCAGATGGGAATGCCACAGATGCAGATGGGAATGGGAATGCCGCAAATGGGAATGGACATGAATCAAATGGGAACGCAACAAATGCAGATGGGAATGCCGCAGATGATGCCACAGATGCAGATGCAGATGGGAATGCCGCAGATGATGCCGCAAACGCAGATGATGCCTAATATGAATATTCAGCCTGCGCAGTTCCAGAGTTTTGCCAAAGATGGCAATGCAATGCCGGGACAGGAGAATATTGGATTGATTCGAGATGTTCCGTTGGAAGTTACGGTAGAACTTGGCAGAACATCCAAGTCCATAGCTGAGATTCTGGACTTCACGCCGGGGACGATCATAGAACTTGAAAGGATCGCCGGCGAACCGATAGATATATTGGTCAATGGCAAGCTTGTCGCGAAGGGTGAAGTTGTTGTAATTGAGGAAAGTTTCGGGGTACGAGTAACTGAAATTATCAAATAATGTATGATAGGAGAAGAGAGATGGCAAAGAATATTTTAATTTGTGATGATGCGGCATTTATGCGCATGATGATCAAGGATATCCTGACGAAAAACGGATATAACGTAGCAGGCGAGGCCGAGAATGGTGCGAAGGCTGTAGAGCAGTATAATTTATTGAAACCGGATCTTGTGTTGATGGATATCACAATGCCGGAGATGGATGGTATTCAGGCATTAAAGAAGATCAAGGAATCGGACCCCGGCGCAATGGTAATTATGTGTTCTGCAATGGGACAACAGGCGATGGTAATCGAATCCATCCAGTCAGGAGCAAAAGATTTCATTGTTAAGCCGTTCCAGGCAGACCGTGTAATAGAGGCTGTTAAAAAGGTTGTGGGATAATGATGCTCACAATATCCGAGGGGGCAGATTCTTATATACAGTTTATGACTTTGTTGGTCCTCTTTTTGATCGTATTGGCGGTCGCCTGGTTCGTTACCAAATGGATGGCCGGATACCAGAGGGGAAGGGCTTCCAATACGAATATTGAAGTTTTGGAAATGATCGGCTTGTCTAATAATAAGTATATTCAGATTATTCGGGTAGGCCAGAAATATTTGGCAGTGGCAATCTGTAAAGATACTGTTACAATGTTAACAGAGATTCCGGAGCAGGATTTAATCCTTTCTGATGGGAGTGTGCCTAAGACAATGCGTTTTAAGGATATTTTGAATAAAGTACAAAATAAAAGTATTCTGGAAAAAGAAGATGGGCGAGACGAATGAAAAGACATTTTTCCGGATATCATTTGGCAAAGTTGGTATGCCTGCTGTTTCTGGCAGGCATACTGTATCTTGGACATGGGATGACGGCAAAGGCATCATTGGATACGCCTTATCGTGACTCTGATCTTACGGGAACAGAGCAGGAGAGGACGAATGAAAGGGAGCCGGGTACGTCACAGGATGCCGATGAATTAGCAGAATTGAATATAGCCAATACGGTGACGGTTTCGGTTGACAATGGGAACGGCAGTGTGAACGGCGCTCTGCGCATTCTGATCATACTGACTCTGATTGGGATAGCACCGTCATTGATCGTAATGTTGACCTCGTTTACCAGAATCATCATTGTTCTGCATTTTACGAGGCAGGCTCTCAATACACAGACAGCGCCGCCTAATACAGTTTTGATAGGTATTGCGCTCTTTTTGACGTTCTTTATCATGCAGCCTACACTGACTACGGTTTATAATGAGGCAGTGGTTCCCTATGAGGCAGGTGAGCTTACCAATGAAGAAATGCTTACGAAAGCGGCAGCGCCCCTGCGGACCTTTATGTATGGTCAGACGCAGAAGAAAGACGTGAGCCTTTTTATGGGGATCAGCCGACTGGAGTGGAGTGGAGAACTGGATGATATTCCTATGAGTGTGCTGGTGCCGAGTTTTATCATCAGTGAACTGAGAACGGCATTCATTATCGGGTTTTTGATCTACATTCCTTTTATTGTGATCGATATGGTCGTGGCATCGACTCTGATGAGCATGGGTATGATGATGCTGCCGCCGACAACGATCTCTATGCCGTTTAAAATACTGCTGTTTGTGCTGGCAGATGGATGGTATCTGATCATTAAGAATCTGGTGGAAAGCTTTATAGCCAAATAAGCGTTAAGTATCTGGGAAAGGAAGGGCGGATATGGTAATAGATGACGTCACAGCCATTGCCTCAACGGCAATCTATACGATCATTAAATGTGCGGCGCCACTTTTGCTGGTGTCGTTGTGTGTAGGTCTGCTAGTCAGTATTTTTCAGACAGTTACGTCCATCCAGGAACAGACGCTCACTTTTGTTCCGAAGATTCTGGCCATATTTCTGGCTCTGATCGTTATGGGACATTGGATCATGAATAACATGGTGGAGTTTATGACCAATTTATGGTCTGACTTTAATGTTTATATCAGATAGCATGGGTGTTTGTGTCGGAGAAGACATGGGGGTGCAAGTATGATAGATATTACCTTTACCTATGCAGATTTAGAGTACTTCTTGCTCGTTCTCGTGCGGATCACATGTTTTGTTTATGCGGCACCGTTCTTTTCCATGAGTAACACACCCAGAATGATTCGGATCGGCTTCAGTATATTCCTGAGTTATCTGGTCTTTACGGGAGTTGAGCGCAACGAGGTAGTTTATAGTACGCTGCTTGGGTATGCTGTCATCGTTATGAAGGAGGCATTGACCGGTTTCCTGATCGGCTGGGGAGCACAGATCTGTTCGACAGTCACTTCTCTGGCCGGCAGCATAGCTGATATGGAGATCGGTATTTCCATGGTTTCCCTGATGGATCCGGCGACAAGGCAGCAGGCTACCTTTACCGGGGTGTTTTATCAATATATTTTCACTTTATTTTTAATGATCACAGGGATGTATCAATATCTGCTGCTTGCTCTGATAGACAGCTTTACATTGATTCCTGTTAACGGAGCGGTGTTTAAGACGGAGGCGCTTTTAGAGTCCGTGACCACCTTTATGGGAAATTATCTGGTAATGGGGTTTCGGATCATCCTTCCGATCTTCTGTACGATGATACTCCTGAACAGTATTCTGGGTATTTTGGCCAAGGTATCCCCGCAGCTTAATATGTTTGCCGTCGGTATACAGCTTAAGGTGTTGATAGGTTTGGGAATTTTGTTTCTTACAGTCAGGATGCTGCCGAGTGCAGCTGACTATGTGTTTGAAGGGATGAAGGGGATGATCGTATCCTTTGTGGAGGGAATGACGTGATCCTGAAATATGATCTTCAGTTTTTTGCCAAGGACGGACCGGGAGGAGAGAAGACAGAAGAACCTACTTCCAAGAAGCTGTCGGATGCCCGTAAGGAAGGTCAGGTTGCTAAGAGCAAGGAAGTGACCAGTGCATTCGAACTGCTTGCGTTCTTCATACTGCTTTCTTTCTGGATTGAATATATGGGCACCTTCTTTGTGGGAAATATGTATGATGTTTATTCCAGGATACCGGAATATATTAAGTTGTATGACGGTTTTATACCGGAGAACACGATCAATACAGTTTTTGTGAGTGCAATGCTCCGCATTCTGGTGACGATGGCTCCTTTTCTGGCAGTGGGATTTCTGGTGGCATTTGCAACGAATTTGATTCAGGTAAAATGGAGTCCTACGACAAAACCCCTGCAGCCCAAATTCAATAAATTGAATCCGGTCAATGGTTTTAAGCGTTTTTTTTCCATCAATTCACTGGTAGAGTTGGTGAAGTCTATTCTTAAGATCGGGTTGATCGCATATGTTGTTTATTCTTATCTTAAGGATAATATGCCGCCACTGTTCCTGTTTTATGATATGTCTTTGAATCAGGGGATCCTGCAGATTGGTCAGCTGGTGGTGAATCTTGGGATGCGTATATCACTTTTCTATATGATCATTGCCCTGGCAGACTATATTTACCAGAAGGTGAAGTTCAAGAAGGATATGAAGATGACCAAGCAGGAAGTCAAAGACGAGTATAAGAATCAGGAAGGTGATCCGCAGATCAAGGGCAAACAGCGGCAGAGAATGCAGGAGGCATCAAGACGTCGTATGATGCAGCAGCTTCCGCAGGCGGATGTGGTCATCACGAATCCGACGCATTATGCGGTGGCGATCAAGTATGATCCGGAACTCTATGACGCGCCTTATGTTGTCGCCAAAGGAGCGGATTATCTGGCACAGAAGATCAAGGAGTCAGCCAAAGAAAATCATATAGAGATCGTAGAAAATAAACCACTTGCACGTATGTTGTACGCCAATGTAGATATCGGCAGTGTAGTGCCGCCGGAACTGTATCAGGCGGTGGCCGAGGTTCTGGCCTTTGTATATCATCTGCAGGGTAAAGTATAGAAAAGAACACCGACCGGATGCTTCTGCGCACGAGCAGTGCTGAGCATACCGAATAGGGAATGGAAAGGAGAAAAAGCAGTCATGGGAAAACTGAGGAAGGCTGATCTGGGTGTAGCCGCATATGTACTTGCCGCGTTTATCATGTTGATCGTGTCTGTTCCTGCGGGACTTCTGGATGTATTGCTGGCATGTAATATTGCAGTGGCATTTACGGTTCTATTTGGCTGTATGTTTGCCAATGAAGTGCTGAACATGTCGTACTTCCCGACGATTCTGCTTTTTACAACGGTATTCAGGATCGCTCTGAATGTCTCTTCGACCAAGCTGATCCTGACGACCGGCAATCCCGGTAACGTGGTCCGGACTTTTGGACAATACGTGGGCGGCAATGATATCGTTGTCGGCTGTATCGTCTTTATCATTCTGATCATTGTACAGTTCATGATCATCAATAAAGGTTCCGAGCGTGTGGCTGAAGTTACGGCGAGATTTACGCTGGATGCGATGCCTGGTAAGCAGATGGCTATCGACGCAGACTTAAATACCGGCGCGATCAACGATGCAGAGGCGAAGAGACGTCGTGAGAAGATACAGGAGGAGGCCAGCTTCTTCGGTTCCATGGACGGTGCCGTAAAGTATGTTAAAGGAGATGCGGCGGCAGGTCTCTTCATTACGGTGATCAATATCATTGGCGGTATTACGATGGGAGTACTGCGGCAGGGGATGGAGTTAAATGAGGCTTTGTCGACTTTCACGATCTTGACGATCGGTGACGGTCTGGTAAGCCAGATTCCTTCCCTGCTGATTTCTCTGTCAACCGGTATTCTGGTGACGAAAGGGTCTAAGGATGCTGATTTTGGTACGGTGCTGATCGGCCAGCTGTTTGGTGTGCCAAAGGTTTTGTATCTGGTGGGTGCGGTCATGGCAGGCCTTGGTATTGTCACACCACTCAATTCCGTAGTGTTTGTGGGTATGGGAATGGTGTTTATTGTGGCCGGAAGAATTATGGCAGGTACGATCGAGACGGCAGAGATTGAACACGAAGCTGATGAGGAGGAGGCGGCGGCCGAAGAGATCAGGCAGCCGGAGAATGTTACATCGTTGTTGCAGGTGGATCCCATTGAACTCGAGTTTGGCTATGGTATCATACCGCTTGCGGATGTGAATCAGGGCGGTGACTTATTAGACCGTGTTGTTATGATCAGGCGCCAGATTGCGCTTGAACTCGGTACTGTAGTTCCGATCATCCGCCTTCGTGATAATATACAGCTGAATCCAAACCAATATATTATTAAGATCAAAGGCGTACAGGTCAGTGAGGGTGAGATCTTGTTTGACCATTATATGGCGATGAACCCAGGATATGTTGAGGAGGAGATCGCCGGTATTCCTACTTTCGAGCCTTCTTTCCATCTGCCGGCGATCTGGATCACGGAAGGACAGAGAGAACGGGCGGAGAGCATGGGATACACTGTAGTAGACCCGCCATCTATCATAGCGACACATTTGACGGAGATCATCAGGCAGTACATAGCCGAACTGCTGACAAGACAGGACGTCCAGAATCTTGTCAACAATCTGCGGGAGTCCAACCCCTCTTTGGTGGAAGAACTGGTGCCGAAGCTGCTTGGGCTTGGTGAGATCCAGAAGGTATTACAGAATCTGCTGAGAGAAGGAATATCGATCAGGGATCTGTTGAGTATTTTTGAGACACTTGCCGACTATGCGACGACCACAAGGGATACAGATATCCTGACAGAGTATGTCAGACAGAGTCTCAAACGGGCGATATCCAATAAGTTCTTCCCGCCCAATGAGACGACAAGCGTTGTGACGCTGGATCCCAAGCTGGAACAGGAGATCATGGGCAGTGTGAAACAGACGGAGCAGGGAGCTTATCTGACACTGGATCCAAACAAGACCAGGGCGATCATGGATTCAGTGGGTGTAGAGACGAAGAAACTGGAAGATCTGGGTAAGATGCCGGTAGTCATTACCTCGCCCATTGTGAGAGTATATTTTAAGAAACTGACGGAAGATTATTACAAGGATCTGGTCGTTGTATCATATAACGAAGTAGAATCCAATATTGAATTACAGTCTGTTGGGATGGTGACAGCATAATGATTATCAAGAAATTTACGGCAAGAACAGAAAATGAAGCGATAGCCAACGCCAAAAAGGAATTAGGTGAGGGCGTTGTAGTCATGAATGTCAAGGACATTAAGGCTAAAGGGTTGTTTGCCTTCCTGAAACCGCATACGGTGGAAGTGACGGTGGCCTTGGAAGAAGAGAATGAGAAGTATACGGCTGCCGTATCAGCGATCAATGACGTTATAGCATCCAGCCAGTCAAAAGAGACGCCTGTCATACCGGCGCCGGCAGCACCGGAAACTATGGAAGAGAAGCCTAAGAAAGAGAGCAGTGCGATCGAAGAGAAATTAGACAGCCTGCAGTCTTTGCTGGAACAGCAATTACAGAAGCCGGAGGAGGAGAAAGAGAAAGAGGACAAAAAGGAAGAAAGTCGGGAGGAGCCGAAAGAAGAGACCGAGATTGACAGATTCATGAAGCTGCTCCATGATACGATGCTGGATAATGAAGTAGATGAGAAATATGCCAGTGAGATCATCGACGAGATCGGACAGATCAACAAACCAAATATGCCATTTGATTATGCGCTGGCCAATATTTATCAGAAGATGATCCTCAAGTTCGGGAAACCGGATTGCATTACGCCAGCGGAAAATGATATTAAGATCGTTTTTTTTATCGGACCGACAGGGGTTGGCAAAACGACTACGATCGCCAAGCTTGCATCCATATTCAGAGTGGATCAGAAGAAGAAAGTCGCGCTGCTGACAGCAGATACCTACCGGATCGCCGCGGCGGAGCAGCTGCGTATTTATGCGAATATTTTGGAGGTGCCTTTCCGTATCATCTACACGGTGGAAGAAGTAGGTAAGGCAATGGAAGACTTTAAGGATTATGATTATATTCTGGTCGATACGGCAGGGCATTCACATCAGAATACGACACAGAAAGAGAGTATGGGCAGCTTTATCCACTCTGTAGACGGTAAGGTGGATAAAGAAGTCTATCTGGTTCTGAGTGCCACGACGAAATATCGGGATTTGGTCAGCATCGCAGATTCTTATAAAGAAATAGCGGATTACAAACTGATCTTTACGAAACTCGATGAGACAACTACGCTTGGGAATTTACTGAATCTGAAACTGTATACAGGGGCATCTTTGTCCTATGTGACGTACGGACAGAATGTTCCTGACGATATCGAGGAGTTTAATCCACAGAGTACGGTCAAGAAACTGCTTGGAGGAAAGAACTAAGGAGGAAGGCTGATGGATCAGGCTGAACAATTAAGGAATATAATCAAGGCAAACAGTCAGCCGCACACACCTTTGGCAAGAGTGATCACTGTTACAAGCGGTAAGGGCGGTGTTGGTAAATCCAATACGGCGATCAATCTGGCGATACAATTTAGGAAGATGGGACAGAAAGTTATCATACTGGATGCGGATTTCGGCTTGGCGAATATTGAGATTATGTTCGGAGCCGTACCGAAGCATAACTTGTGTGATCTGATCTACCAGGGGAAGAATATTAAGGATATCATTACCTGGGGACCGATGGATGTGGGGTTTATCTCAGGAGGCTCCGGTATAGCGGGTATGTCTAACCTGAGCAGGGATTATCTGAATTACATCGTACAGAATCTGGTACAGCTGGATGAGATGGCGGATACGATCATCATAGATACCGGCGCCGGTATATCTGATGCCGTATTGGAATTTCTGGTGGCAAGCGGTGAGATTCTGCTTGTTACGACACCGGAGCCGACTTCCATTACGGATTCTTACTCGCTGCTTAAAGCGTTGAACAGACATCCGAGATATTCCAGCGAAACGACATCAGTGAAGGTGATCGCCAATAAGGTAGTCAACGAGACAGAGGCGGAAGCGTTGTTTTCCAAGCTGAAGGCAGTGGTAGTACGGTATTTAAGGGTACCTATCACCTATCTGGGTATGATTCCCCAAGATCAGCAGCTGGCCAAAGCCGTCATGCAGCAGATGCCGGTCTCTTTAGATAATCCACGCGCCAAGGCTTCCCTTGCCTATGAAGCTTTGGCGGCAAAACTAATGAACAAGGAATTGAACAGGGATTTGACGAAACGTGGAATGGCGGCGTTTTTCTCTCATATCATAGGTAAAAGATAGAGAGAAAGTAAGCGGACTGTTATGAAAGAACATCATGATAGAGAATAGGATCTGTGGCATGACAAAATGCCCGGAGAGGAGGATAACATGGCAAATCTTTTGGGAAAATATGTAGTTCCAGGCTGTCGTGTGGACTTGCAGGAAATGGAGCATCTGGAGCTGGACGAAGGAGACGAGGTCAGAACAGGGGGGAAAGGCTATCAGAGCAAGGTGCTGGATATTCTTTCGGAAGACCGGATAGAGATTCTTATGCCGATGGAGAAGGCAAGAGTCGTTACACTGCCGGTAGATGGCGAATACGATCTTTACTTTTTCACCGAGATGGGACTTTATCAGTGTTACGCCAGGGTCGTGGACCGCTATAAGGATAAGAATGTGTTTGTTTTGGTGATGGATCTGACAAGTAATCTCCGTAAATATCAAAGAAGAGAATACTATCGTCTCAGCTGTGCGTTGGAGATGGCATCAAGGCCGCTTGAGACGGATGAAGTAAAGCTTGCGGAGACGGGGCAGATTAAGAGAAAGGTGCCGGAATTACCTCTTAAGGATAGTGTGATAGTAGATATCAGCGGAGGCGGACTTCGCTTTGTGGCAGATTACGCATACGAGGTGGACAGCTTGATCATGTGCAGGTATAGACTGTTGGTGGATAAGGAAGAGAAGGAATACAGTCTTATCGGGAAAGTATTATCCGTTAAGGAAATAGAAAACCGTTCAGGTTCCTATGAACATAGGATTCAGTATATTAATGTGGATACGGAAGAAAGGGAGGAGATCATTAAATATATTTTTGATGCTGAGCGTAAAACGCTTAGAAAGCAGAAGAAGAACTGGTAGACAGACGGGAGGTATTCACCATGAAAAAAATACTGGTTGTTGATGACTCTGCACTCATGAGAAGGGTCCTTTGTGATATAATAAACAGCGACAGCAGATTCCACGTAGAGGATAGAGCCAACAATGGTGTAGAAGCTTTGGAGCTGCTGGGCAGGAAGACATACGATGCGGTGGTGCTGGATGTTAATATGCCGCAGATGAATGGTCTGGAGCTGTTAAAAGAATTACATGACCGCAAGATTGCAGCGAGAGTTATGATGGCCAGTACCGATACCAGGGAAGGTGCGAAGACCACGTTGGATGCGCTGGAACTGGGGGCACTGGATTTTATTCATAAACCGAATAATGCAATGGACTGCAGAGGCGACGATTTTAGGAGGAAGATGCTGGAGATTCTGGCAGCGGTTGCCGAATCCAGAATTCCATCTTTTAAGAGTAAGATATTTACGGCAGAGGATATGAAGGCGTCCAAGAAAATATTGGGACTGGTCGGCAAACATACATCTGCAGCCATGGGTAATAGGGTGGTGGCGCTGGCAAGTTCCACCGGAGGCCCCAAGGCGCTGCAGTCAGTGATTCCAAGACTGCCGAGAAAGCTGAATGCACCGGTGGTGATCGTACAGCATATGCCGGCCGGCTTCACGGCATCTCTGGCAGAGAGGCTGGATACGCTCAGTGAGGTCTCCGTTAGGGAAGCGGCAGAAGGTGATGTGCTGGAGGCAGGTACGGTCTACATAGCCAGAGGCGGCAAACACTTAAATGTAATATATTCAGGTGGAAAACATGTCATTCATTATTCGGATGAACCTTCGAGAGAAGGAGTAAAGCCTTGTGCCAACTATATGTACGAATCTTTAAGAGACAGCAAATATGATCAGATCGTCTGTGTTGTCATGACCGGTATGGGCGCTGATGGTACACAGGGAATCAAGAATCTGAAGGTAAGGAAGAAGATTCATGTGATCGCGCAGGAAGAAAGTACATGCGCAGTGTATGGAATGCCAAAGAGCGTTGTAAAAGCCGGAGTGACAGACCAGGTCGTGCCGCTTGAACAGATCGCACAAGAAATTATTATGAACGTGGGGGTAAAATAATATGGACGTTAGTCAATATCTTGAAATTTTCCTTGATGAAACAGATGAGCATTTGCAGAATCTGAATACGCAGATCTTGATGTTAGAGCAGGAACCGGATAATATGGATACGATCAATGAGATCTTCCGTGCGGCACATTCCCTGAAAGGAATGGCCGGGACGATGGGTTATAAGAGAATGCAGACGTTGACCCATGACATGGAAAATGTTTTCTCTGAGGTCCGTAACGGTAATATCAAGGTGAAAGCAGAGATGATCGATGTACTTTTCCAGTGCCTTGATGCGTTGGAAGAATATAATACGAATATTCGTGAGAGTGCAGACGAAGGGACGAATGACAACGAACCTTTGATCAAACAGCTCAATGAGATCATGAATGAAGGGAAAGACGGAGCGGAATCGTCGTCTTCCGAAGAAGCACCGGCTGCCAGCCAGATTGCATCTGCGACCGGAGGTAAGAAATGGTTGGAGATCAAACTGGGTGACAGTGAACGTGCCGTTTTGAAAGAAGCGGTCAAGCAGGGACAGAATGTTTACGGGCTTACAGTCAGCATACAGGAGACGTGTATTTTGAAAGCAGCCAGAGCTTTTCTCGTGTTTAAGGCGATCGAGGAGGATGGCGAGATCATCGTTTCCGATCCTCCGGCGCAGGAGATTGAGGATGAGAAGTTCGGTTTGGATTTCAGTCTGGTAGTAGTAACCGGAAGTTCGTTGGATAAAGTGATAGCTGCGGCGAAAAATGTATCAGAGATTCAGGATGTGCTCGGTGATGTTTTTGATCCGGATCAGGAAGTTTCCGCAGAGGAAGTGCAGGAAACGAAGGAGAAGCAGGAGGAAGCAGCAGAACATGTCGCACCACCTGCCCAAACTGTACCGGCTCCCGCAGTTCCGGCCAAAAGCAATAAGAAAGCTGAAGAGAAGAAACCTGCGGCGAATAAACCGGTTGTGAACAGAACGGTCAGAGTTGACATCGAGAAGTTGGATACTTTGATGAATCTGGTGAGTGAGCTGATTATTGCGAAGAATTCGCTTGTTTCGGCATCTACTGTTTCCGGAACTTCCAGCACAGCGGTAAATGAGCAGATTGAATATCTGGAGAGTGTGACCACATCCCTCCATGAATCTGTCATGAAGGTGAGAATGGTTCCCATCGAGAGTACGGTAAGCAAATTCCCCCGTATGGTACGTGACTTGCAGAAGAAGTTAGGCAAGAAGATGGAGTTATACATGTCGGGTGAGGAAACAGAACTCGACCGTACCGTGGTAGATGAGATCGGAGATCCTCTGATGCACCTTCTGCGTAACTCTGCGGATCATGGCTTAGAGTCGGCGGAAGTGCGTAGGGAAAGAGGAAAGCCGGAAGTTGGTTCCATTTTCCTGGACGCTTATCAGGATGGTAATAACGTAGTTATTGAAGTAAGAGACGACGGTAACGGTATTGACACGCAGGCAGTCAGGAATAAAGCGATTGAGCGTGGGGTCATCACACCGGAGCAGGCCGAGAATATGAGCGAGAAAGACAGCATCGAACTGTTGTTTAATGCAGGATTCTCTACAGCTAAAGTGGTGTCTGATGTATCTGGCCGAGGTGTGGGCCTTGATGTTGTTAAATCCAAGATAGAGGCTTTGAGCGGCGAAGTGGAAGTAAAGTCTAAGCTGGGAGAAGGAAGTTCCTGGATCATAAGACTGCCTTTGACGCTGGCGATCATTCAGGCCCTTATGGTGGATATCGGCAACGAAAAATATGCGATTTCTCTCGGCGCGATTCAGACGATAGAGGATATTCCTCCGCAGGACGTAAAGCTTGTGCAGGCTAAGGAAGTGATCCAGCTGCGCGATCTTGTCATTCCGTTGATTCGTCTGAATGAGATCCTGGATATTGAGAGTAAGAAGGATCCGGAAGAGAATATGGTTGTAGTCATTGTGAAGAAGGGCGATAAGCTGGCAGGTCTGGTAGTAGATGAACTGATTGGACAGCAGGAGATCGTAATCAAACCGTTGGGCAAGTATGTCAGCAAATGTAAGATCATCAGCGGCGCAACCGTATTGGGTGATGGTGAAGTAGCTCTGATCCTGGATGCCAATACATTGATTTAAGCGGAGGGAGGAATGGTGATATGGAAGAATTAAAAGTATCTGGCGGGAGTAAACAGTTCATCGTGATCAAATTAGGGGATGAACAGTATGGAATAGATATTAAGTATATCGAGAATATTGTCAGGATGCAGCATATTACAAGAGTACCGAAAGTTGATTCCTACTTAAAGGGAGTGATCAATCTTCGGGGTGAAGTTATCCCGGTGATGAGTATTCGCATCAAAATGGGACTGCAACCGGACACAGAGACGAAATCCAGTAGGATCATTATTTTAAAATTAGAAATGAACGGTCTGATCGGCATCATCGTGGATGAGGTGAAGGAGGTTGTTACGCTGGAAAGTGATCAGATTGAAAAAATTGCATATGATTCTAAGGAGGAGAAGGACAGCTTTTTATACGGAGTTGGCAAATGTGCGGGTGGATTGATCTCCCTTTTGGATCTAAATTCGGTCGTGCTTGAGAATATTTAGGAGGATGTATCGTGGGCGGGATTACTTTAGAAGAAATGTCTGATGAGTATTTCGATGTTTTGAAAGAACTGGGGAATATCGGAGCCGGCAATGCGACGACAGCATTGTCGCAGATGATGCAGTGCAAAGTAGACATGTCGGTTCCGCAGGTGAAATTAATGGAGTTCAAAGAACTGGGTCAGCTTATGGGCGGTGAAGAGATCATCATGGCCGGCATTTATCTCGCCATCGAAGGAGATGTTGCAGGAAGCATTATGTTTCTCCTGGAGAAACAGGCCGCCAGACATCTGGTCAATAAGCTGATGGGAACATCGGTGGAGGGAGAAGAATTCTCGGATATGGAATTTTCGGCGCTTAAGGAAGTCGGCAATATCATTACGGCGGCCTACTTAAATTCGCTTGCCAGTCTGACGAATCTGAAACTTCAGCCGTCAGTTCCCGACCTGACGGTTGATATGGCGGGTGCGATTCTTAGTGTTCCCGCAATTGAGTTTGGGACATTGGGGGATAAGATGTTGTTGATACAGACGCAGTTTTTCGATGATATGGTTTTGGATGGATATTTCATCCTGGTTCCGAACTTAGATTCTTATGGCAAAATTTTATCGGCATTAGGACTTGGATAGAGCATGATGGCGGTAATGGCAAGGATATTTGAGCCGTTGCAGATAACGATAAATATAATTAGATGATAAAACAGGAGATGTCATATTATGGGCAATGTGATAAAGGTCGGTATGGCTGATTTGAATGTGTGTGTCAGTCCTGACAGCATTACCACGTTGGGACTGGGGTCCTGTGTCGGAATCGCGCTCCGTGATCCGGTCACTAAGATCGGCGGATTAGCGCATGTCATGCTTCCGGATAGTACGATCATTAGAAATAATACTAATATCCCTAAATTTGCGGATACCGGAATTGAGGAACTGGTGAAGCAAGTGGTAGCTCGAGGGGCAAACAGAGGGCGACTTGTGGCTAAGATCGCCGGGGGAGCACAGATGTTTGCTTTTCAGAGCAAGAACGATATGGTACGTGTAGGAGAGAGGAATGTAGAAGCGACCAAAAAGAAGCTGGCGCAGTTAAGAATACCAGTCATAGCACAGGATACTGGTAAGAATTATGGGCGAACCGTTATTTTCTATCCGGAAACAGGAGATTTTGTAATTCGTGCAGTAGGGAAACCGGAAAGTGTAATTTAATGACCAGAATGAACGTGGTGAAAGGAAATTGAGTTGGAAAACGAAGCAGTAAATACCGTTGAAGAAATTGAAGACGAACAGGAAAACCAGCCCGAGGCGGAGAGTCCTGAGGAGCGAAGGGAACGGGAGGCGCGAGAGAAGAAAGAAGCACAGGCAAGAGTTTTCCGAGCAAGAAAGCGCAAACTGATTCCACCTTTTGTTATGCTGCTTGCGGGTGCAACTGTCAGTATTACACTTCGTATTGAGCACTATGATACGAAGTCTATGCTGATCATTCTGTTGTGTGCGCTTATAGGATTCTACGTAGTGGGATGCATTTACAAAGGTATGCTGGACAGATTTGAACATCAATTAGAAGAAGCCGACATGGAAGAGGGCGAAGTCATCGAGAAGGAACTCGCAGAAGAAGGTAAAGGATGATTAGAGCATAGATGGATGAGGCAGGTAAGAAGAAACTTTGGGAGGAATATGCGAGAACAAAGTCTCCTGAAGTCAGAGAAAAGATCATATTGGAGTATGCCCCGCTAGTAAAAGTCGTAGCAGGTCGTTTGAGTATGTATCTTGGATACAATGTGGAGTATGAAGACCTGGTCAGCTATGGTATATTCGGTCTCATTGACGCTATAGATAAATTTGATTTTTTGAAGGATGTCAAATTTGAAACATATGCGAGCCTGAGAATCAGAGGGTCGATTTTAGATCAGATCCGTAAGATGGATTGGATTCCGCGGACGATCAGGCAGAAGCAGAAGAAGATTGATGCAGTGATCAGAGACATTGAGACAAGGTATGGCAGAAGCGCTACAGATGAGGAGATTTCTGCCGGACTTGGTATCACGGGGGAAGAGTATCTGGACTGGCAGTCACAGATGAAGATAACCAATGTTGTTTCACTGAATGAGTTTCTGGAACAGGGCAGCGAAGTGCCCAATGAATCAGCGCAGAGCAAAAGTTCTCAGTTTGACAGTCCGGAAGAAGTGCTCGAGAGAGAAGAAATCAAGAAAATGCTGATAGAATCATTGGATCTTCTGACAGAGAAGGAGCGTAAGGTCATCGTTTTTTATTACTACGAGGATCTTACCTTGAAGGAGATCAGCAATATTCTTGGAGTGTCGGAGTCCAGGATCTCTCAGCTTCATACGAGAGCCCTTCAAAAGATGAGGGGAAAGATGGGAAACTATATTGGGATCTTAACGGAGACAGGGGTTAAGAAGAAGTAAGAGAGCAAAAGAACAGCGGACAGAGGGTGGTTTCATATGGCAATAGGATTTGTGGAGATGCAGGGGCAGATCACGAGAGCCCAGGATTACACGACAATCAAGCATAACGATGATACCAGAGGGATGGTGGATCAGGCGAATTTTGGCCAGCAGATGACCAAGCAGGTTGAGAAGCAGACCAAGAGAGTTAACGAAGGCAAGAATCCCGAGTATCATGAGCGTAAATTTGATGCCAAGGACAAGGGAAACAATGAGTACCGCGGAGATGGCGGTCAGTCGAGAAAAAAGAAGCAGGAGAAAGATTCCGACGGCAAGGTAATCATGAAGCGGGTGGATATACGGTTGTAAGAACTATCGTGGAGTGATAGTTTGCGGGAGGGAATGGATATAGATATGAGCGTAACAGAAGTCATTCTGATCGTGGTCGGTGTGGCAGTATTTTTGTTGGGATACTTTATGCCGGCCAGGAAGAAAGATATAGAGGAAGACGTGAAGCTGATCGGTGAAGATGAGATCCGGAAGCTGGTAGCAGGTGAGGAGGAACATATTAAGGCTAAGATCGAGGATATTGTTGAAGAGACTGTCAGCTATTCGATAGAGAAGACGGAACGGGCAATGGAGCGATTGACTAATGAGAAGATCATGGCCATTAATGAGTATTCCGATACGGTGTTGGAGGAGATTCATAAGAGCCATAAAGAAGTAGTTTTTCTGTATGATATGTTGAATGATAAGCATGAAAATCTGACAGCTGCGGTCAGCGAAGCGACACAGACTGCGGAAGGAGTCAAGCACACGCTGAGTGATGCCGAGATCACTGTTCATGACGCCATGGATAAGGCAGATGATGTACTCAGGGCTGTGAATGAGGCTTCGGCAAGAATCAATGATGTGCTCCGAGCAGCAGACGACGCAGTCAAAGGCGTGTGGGATGCGCAGAATGCGGCGCGGGTTGCCAGAGAGGCAGCGCAGGAAGCAATCCGCATTGCATCGGATCTGACAGGTAGGGAGGCTGAAGCAAAAGCAGAGACCGGAAAGGCAGTGACAGGAATAGAAGCAAAGGCTGCCATGGTAACAGAAGCAAAAAGAGATATAAGTGCAGATGTAAAAACGGATATAGGAGCAGAGCCAGAAGTAGAATCAGATGTTAAACCAAAAAGATCGGCAATCGATGTACTTTCTGATATGAAGGTATCCCGTGAAAAGCCTCTGGTGCAAAAGCAGCAGGAACAAAAGCAAAAGCCGGAGAAGAAGGAGAATCTTCCGGTCACGGAAGAGAAGGAGTTTAAACCGATCGCACCGAAGCGGGTGGAGATCATCCGTGAACCGGAAGAGAATGAGGAAATTCCGGTATTTGATCAAGTGGAAGAAGTACAGGAGAATCTGGCAGTGATCGATATACCATTTACACAGGATAATGGGCGCAACAGCAATGAAAGAATCCTGGATCTGCACAAGGCAGGTAAATCAAATATGGCGATCGCCAAGGAACTGGGTCTGGGTCTCGGTGAAGTCAAACTGGTGCTCGATCTGTTTGAAGGTATGTAGAATATAATCTTTATAATAATTAAGAAGGGCTGATATGGAACGAAAATATTATTTCCGTGGTCTGGGTCTCGGTATTGTTGTGACAGCGATCATAATGGGAGCTGCGACATCACACAGCAGAAAAATGACGGATCAGGAGATCATAGCCAGGGCAAAAGAACTCGGGATGGTGGAGAATACGGTTCTGGCTGATATGGATGGGAAAGAAGCAGGGAAGGCTGAGATGTCTGAGGCGACGAAAGAGAGCCTGGTGGAAGAGGACAACAGTGATTCTGCGGAGGGGGAGTCAGTTGCAAGTGAAGAATCGGATGAGACAAGACAAGCACAGGCTGATGACGGAGTTGTGAAGACAGATCTGGCTCAGAATGGCAGCGGTGAAGTGGACACGGAGGGTAAGTCTCCGAGTGACGGAGTAAAGACAGCAGAAAACCAGGAATCCGATAAGACTGATGTGAAGAAACCAGAAGACCAGGGGCGTGGTGAGACTGATGGGGCAAAACCAGAAAATCAGGGACTCAGTGAGCGTGATGAGTCGGAAACAATGCAGGGCGGCGACGCTAAAGTGACAGAGGATGATAAGGAAGAAGCAGCAGACGGGAAGGGTAAGCCGACCGATCGTGACAGGGATGTGGACAAGCAAAGTTCCGGGAATGAGAATGGGAAGAATTCCGCAGGAGGCAACATTACGGTAAGAACAGGGGATGGATCCCATACGGTGGCGAAGAAACTGGCTGATGCCGGAATCGTGTCATCGGCGGATGATTTTGATGCGTTTTTGTGTCAGAATGGATACGATAAGAGACTCAGAACGGGCACGTTCTATATTCCGTCTGATGCCGATGATGAACAGATAGCGAAGATCATAACAGGTGTTGAGTAAAAAGGCTCTTGCAAAAGAGCTTTTTTTATGGTATTCTTACCAAGTGTGTAATCACATAGAAACAAGTAATCACATATATCCGGAGATTGTCGGTGCTTCATAACGCAGGAGTGACAGTGTGTGTAGGATATATGGAAGCAGAACCAGATGGAGGTAGGACAATGAGCGTTATTTCAATGAAGCAGTTATTAGAAGCCGGTGTACATTTCGGACACCAGACAAGAAGATGGAACCCTAAGATGGCTCCGTACATTTTCACTGAGAGGAATGGTATCCATATCATCGATCTGCAGAAATCTGTAGGCAAAGTTGACGAGGCTTACAGAGCGGTATTTGATGTAGCTTCACAGGGCGGCACTATTTTGTTCGTCGGTACGAAGAAACAGGCGCAGGATGCAGTTAAGACAGAGGCGGAGCGTTGTGGAATGTACTATGTCAACGAGAGATGGCTGGGTGGTATGCTCACCAACTTTAAGACGATCCAGTCCAGGATCGAAAGACTGAAAGCTATCGAAGTTATGGCCGAGGATGGCACCTTTGACGTACTTCCCAAGAAAGAAGTTATCAAGATCAAGAAAGAGTGGGAGAAACTGGAGAAGAACCTGGGCGGTATCAAGGATATGACCAGAATTCCTGACTGTATCTTTGTAGTAGATCCTAAGAAAGAGAGAATCTGTGTGCAGGAAGCTCATACGCTCGGTATTACTTTGATCGGTATCGGTGATACGAACTGTGATCCGGAAGAGCTGGATTATATCATACCGGGTAATGATGACGCGATCAGAGCAGTCAAGTTGATCGTTTCCAAGATGGCAGATGCTGTTGTTGAGGCTAACCAGGGCGCTGAGGAGTACGTTGATGAGGCGGAAGCGCAGAAGGTAGAGGAAGCAGACGAGGAGAACGAGTAAACGGTCAATATGGCGAACGTAATATTTGTGTCGCTGACGATAGAACAGAGATGATTTGGAGGACAGATAGATGGCTATTACAGCAGCAATGGTAAAAGAGTTAAGAGAGATGACCGGTGCAGGCATGATGGATTGCAAGAAGGCGTTGGGCGAGACTGACGGGGATATGGATGCAGCGGTTGAGTATTTGAGAAAGAACGGACAGGCGAAGGCCGAGAAGAAGGCCGGCAGGATCGCCGCAGAAGGTCTCTGCCGCGTATCTATTAAGGATGATAAGACAGTAGCGGTAGTAGAAGTGAACTCTGAGACAGATTTTGTGGCGAAGAATGCTGATTTCCAGGCATATGTGGAGGCTGTTGCGAAGCAGGCAGTTGAGTCTGACGCAGCAGATTTGGATGCACTTTTGGCAGAGACATGGCATTTGGATTCCTCTAAGACGGTGAAGGATGCTCTGGTCGATAAAATTGCCGTGATCGGTGAGAATCTTACCATCAGAAGATTTGAGAAGGTTGTTGCAAACGAAGGCTGTGCAGTATCTTATGTGCATGGCGGCGGCAGGATCGGTGTTATCGTGGAGGCAGTGACAGATGTTGTCAACGATGCGGTGAAAGAAGCGCTGACCAATATCGCGATGCAGGTTGCAGCTTTATATCCTAAGTATGTGTCTACGTCTGAAGTGTCTGAGGAGTACAAGGCACATGAGAAAGAGATCATTACGGAGCAGATCAAGAACGATCCCAAGATGGCTGGTAAGCCGGAGAAGGTGATTGAGGGTGCAGTGATTGGTCGTCTCAACAAGGAGTTGAAAGAGATATGTCTGTTAGAGCAGGTATATGTTAAGGCAGAGGATGGTAAGCAGACGGTAGCAAAGTATATTGAGCAGGTTGCCAAGGAGAATGGCGCGAACCTTTCCGTGAAGAGGTTTGTACGTTTCGAGACTGGCGAAGGCCTTGAGAAGAAGGAAGAGAACTTTGCAGAAGAAGTCGCAAAGCAGATGAATCAGTAGAAATTTGTCGAAATTAGGCGATTGGAGACAAGAATGAGAACCCTTGTAAGTGGTGTGTATGCGCCATTTGCAAGGGCTTTTTAATGTTTTATGTTGAATTTTCATTTCTTGACACTGTCACGATATACCGTTACAATCAATAGAAAAGAATCAATGAAATGGAGAAAAGTGAAATGGAATTGAATTGATGAGTTTGTTGTCAGATATTGTGAAAGGAAAAACCAGGATTGAAAATGTACGGCAGAAACAATATATAAACTAGCGAGGACACTTCATTTGACAATGGATGAACTTTTAACAGAATGTTTTAAAGAAGATGAAAACGTTCCCAATTTAAGAGATTTTGAAATATATAAAAGTAATATCTGTCATTTAGTGAAAGATAAGGGGATACAAATAAGGACTTATTGGGAACGACAATGGTATCGGGAAAGTTTTTATAGAAGCTAAAAGAAGGATTTGTCTGATATTATTGGTATCTTAAATGAACAAGAAAGAAGAGGAGAGTCTTTAAATTACCAGTAGATTGATTGCGCAGTATAAAATCTGTATGGCGGGTGGGATAATATTTCCGAATATGGAAGTCAGGTTGGATGCTCTTTGAAGCGTCCAACCGCACAGGTGGAAATTTTTCGAAAATTTTTCTTTGCCTTTTTTCATAAAATTTCTTTTCGTAATTCATCATATATGATATAGTATAATGGAATATGGAATAAGGGGCAGATGAAAATGATACAGACGGATGCTGGGCAGAAGCCGCCGTCCGGAAAGAGCAGGCGTGTCCGCCGATTGAAGAAACTGATCATCTTTGTTCCGTTTTTTATGATATTGATCCTGGCAGGTGTGTGTATTTTCCTGACAGTCAGACTTTATACCGTCAAGGGAGAACTGCGGGACGCGCTGACGAGGCTGGAAACGATATCTGTTATGAAGCAGACAGATACGGGAAGCGAGTTGGGAGCGGATGCAGAAGAACTGTATACAGTTTCCGGGGTGGATGAGTCCGGCAGAAGAGCGACTGATTATGATGTAATGCCGGTACAAGAAGCGGAGGATGCCGTGCATAAGGTCTATCTGACATTTGACGATGGACCCAGCAGTAATACGAATCGGATTCTGGACATACTGTCTGACTATGATGTGAAGGCAACTTTTTTTGTTGTTGGGAAAGAGGAAGAAGAATATCAGGCGTTATACAAGAGAATAGTAGAGGAAGGGCATACATTGGCGATGCATTCCTACAGTCATAAATATAACGAGATATATCAGAGCGTAGAAAGCTATAGCGCCGATTTGAAGAAGCTGCAGGAATTCCTGTATGATATTACGGGTGTTTGGTGCAGATACTGCAGGTTTCCCGGCGGCAGCAGTAATACGGTAAGCAGAGTGGACATGCATGAACTGATCGGCTATCTTGACGAACAGGATATTTCTTATTTTGACTGGAATGTTTCATCAGGCGATGCATCCAGTGCGTATATCAGTCCGGAGAGCATCATACGGAACTGTACGGCTAAACTACAGGAGTATGACGAGTCCATAATACTGATGCACGACGCATACGAGAAATCGACTACCGTGGAGGCGCTGCCTGCACTGATCGAGACAATCCAGGCGATGGAGGGTACGAAGATCGTTCCGATCTCTGATGATACGGAGGCGATTCATCATATAAGTAATGACTAAAGAATGGAGGATGTGGGAATGGGGTTTTTCTCAGACTTGAAGGAAGATTTATCTCAGGCTGTCAATGAACTGATGCCGGAGGAGGCATTGGATACTACGTCAGCAGACGGCGCAGAGACGGAGAACGTGCTATCCGGGGAACAGTATGCTCAGGAAACATCGATGACGGAAGAGACACTGGATACGGTGGATTCTTTTGATATCAGCAGCATGCTGGACAGATTAGACGGGTCGAATGAGATGGCGGAGGATACTTTAGAGGAGCCGGAACATGCAGATGCAGCTGATGTTTCCGATGACAGTGAGGAGGATCTGTCATGGACGAAGGCCGATGATGTGACAGAAGCTACAGAGGTATTGGAAGAGACGGAGTCGGAAGATTTAGATGAGACAGTGGAAGAGAAGGAGCCGGAGAGTATAGAAGAAGTATTAGAAGTAGTGGAAGAGAAAGAGCCGGAAGAGGTAGAGGAAGAACTGCTTTTGCCGACAGAATCGGAAGAAGCAGAGAGCGAAATCGATAATACATTATCTCAGCCGAATGAGGAGGAAGAGAAGACTATGGATATGCAGACTAATCGTGTAGCGGTGGATGAGACAGCAGTGGTAACAGAAGGTATGACGATCACAGGTGATATTGTATCTGAAGGTTCGATGGAATTGATCGGTACGGTCAATGGTAATCTTGATATTTACGGGAAGCTTAACATTACAGGTAAGATACAGGGAAATTCCAAAGCGGCAGAGATCTATGCAGAGGGCGCTAAGATTGTCGGAGAAGTCAACAGTGACGGCAGTGTAAAGATTGGACAAAGTTCGGTCATTATTGGTAATATTTCGGCTACGAGTGCAGTGATTGCAGGTGCTGTAAAGGGGGATATCGATGTGCACGGACCGGTCATCTTGGATACTACGGCGATCGTTATGGGCAATATCAAGTCTAAATCCGTACAGATCAATAACGGAGCCGTGATCGAAGGTTTATGTTCTCAGTGTTATGCGGATATCAGCCCCTCTACTTTCTTTGAGGAGTTTAAGAAGCAGAAATAAGTTGGCACCTGTAGGAATGACGGGATGAAGAGGGATAGCAAAACGGGAGAAATAGCATATGCAGCGTATACTGTTGAAATTAAGTGGTGAGGCTTTGGCGGGAGACAAGAAGACGGGCTTTGATGAGGATACCGTGCGTGGGGTGGCAGTGCAGGTCAAAGAGCTGGTCGATGAAGGAATTCAGGTTGGCATTGTGATCGGAGGAGGGAATTTTTGGCGTGGCCGTTCCAGCGACAGCATTGACAGGACGAAGGCGGATCAGATTGGCATGCTGGCAACAGTCATGAATTGTATCTATGTTTCAGAGATTTTCCGCTCAGAGGGCATGATGACGAGTGTATTGACTCCTTTTGAGTGTGGCTCCTTTACGAAACTGTTTTCAAAGGATAGAGCTAATAAATATTTTTCCAAGAATATGGTTGTTTTCTTTGCAGGCGGAACGGGGCATCCGTACTTTTCTACAGATACCGGAGTCGTATTGCGTGCTGTGGAAGTGGATGCCGATGTAATCTTGCTGGCGAAAGCAGTTGATGGTGTTTATGACAGTGATCCGAAATGTAACCCAGGTGCGAAGAAGTATACTGAGGTATCCATAGAGGAAGTGATCGACAAGAACTTACAGGTGGTGGATATGACAGCCTCTATCATGGCCAGGGACAACAGGATGCCAATGTGGTTTTTTGGTCTGAACGAAGATAACAGTATTGTAAATGCTGTGAAAGGTGAATTTAACGGAACGAAGGTAACCGTGTGCAGCAAGGAAGTCGGCTGAGTGTTTATTACCTTGTAAATAACTGGAAATGGGAGGTTTGCTATGGATGAAAGATTGAAACCTTATGAGGAGAAGATGCAGAAATCATATGATTATCTGGAAGGTGATCTGGCTACGATCCGCGCGGGACGTGCCAATCCGCATGTTCTTGATAAGTTGAGAGTGGATTATTACGGAACGCCAACACCGATTCAACAGGTAGGCAATGTGACGGTGCCGGAACCAAGGATAATACAGATAGCTCCTTGGGAGAAGACATTGATCAAAGCGATCGAGAAGGCGATCATGACATCAGATATTGGGATCAATCCTACGAATGACGGAGCGGTCATTCGGCTTGTATTTCCGGAATTGACGGAGGAGCGTCGGCGGGATTTGGTCAAAGATGTCAAGAAGCGTGGTGAGGAAGGTAAAGTTGCGATTCGCAATACGAGGCGTGACGGTAATGATGCGCTTAAGAAGCTGGCGAAGGCAGAAGTTTCCGAGGACGAGATCAAGGAGTTGGAAGAGAAGCTGCAGAAGATGACAGATAAGTTTATCAAGAACATTGATAAGCTGGTGGAAGAAAAATCCAAAGAGATTCTTACGGTGTAGAGTGTTTCATGAGAGAAACGTATAGAGAGGGGCTTACAGAATTTATATTCTGTTGTCCCTTTTCCAATTTGCTGTCAAATTGATGCGTATCTTTGTGCGTGGAACAAATGGTGTGTGACGCACGCATAGGTTCCGGTGCCGGTAGAGGAAATTTGACGATTGGAGCAGGCTTGTGGCGTACAGTTACTAATTTACAGGCGTAGAAGGAGGTATGGCTATGAATTTGGAGGTTCCAAAGCATGTAGCTATTATTTTGGATGGCAATGGCAGATGGGCAAAGAGCAAAGGTATGCCGCGCAATTACGGGCATGTGCAGGGAGCTAAGACGGTGGAGGTGATCTGCGAAGAAGCATACCGGATGGGGATCCAATATCTGACGGTATATGCTTTCAGCACGGAAAACTGGGACAGGCCCCGTGACGAGGTAGATGCTCTGATGGGACTGCTGCGCAATTACATGAAGACATGCCTGAAAACGGCAGCCAAAAACAATATGTGTGTGCGGATCATTGGTGAGAAATCCAGGCTGGATGATGATATCAGAAAGCGCATGGAACAGTTGGAGGAAGCTACAAAGAATAATACGGGATTGCATTTTCAGATTGCGATCAACTATGGCGGAAGAGATGAAATTGTTCGTGCCGTGCGCCGATTAACGGAAGAGGTGGTAGAAGGCAGGCAGACTGTCAATGATATTACGGAAGAATTGATAAGTACGACACTGGATACCCGTGGGATTCCGGATCCGGATCTGCTGATACGTACATGTAATGAGCAGCGTATCTCAAACTTCCTGTTGTGGCAGCTTGCGTATACGGAGCTTTATTTTACGCCGGTTGCATGGCCGGATTTTTCAAAGGAAGAATTGGAGAAAGCTGTTGCCGCATATAATAAGAGAGACAGACGGTACGGCCTGGTCAAGGAGGCATAGGAAGGAGCGGGAATATGTTTCGTACGAGATTGTTAAGTGGTATCCTTCTGGTGATCATCGCATTGGCGACTATTATGGCGGGGAGCGGCGTGCTTGCTGTGGTCTTGTGCCTGATCTCCCTGATCGCTTACAGAGAATTGACAAAAGCATGTAATACTCATAGTGGAGATGAAAACCGGCGGGAGGATCATACGGAAGTGGGAGATATGCCCTTTCGCAGCAAAGGCGGCCATTATAGCGCACCAGAATATGTCGGAATGATCATGACGATACTTTATTATATTCTGGTCTATGGCAGTGTCTGGTATGGCAGCGAGAGTGGTGAAGGGCTGGTAGTGGTATATCCGGTCGTCATGATCGCAGTGGTCGTTACTTTGATTGCGATGTTGTTTATGTATGTATTTACGTTTCCACGCCATCATGCATCACAGATCATGGCGGCTATGTTTGCCTATTTGTATGCACCGGTCATGTTATCCTTCATCTATCTGATCAGAGAGGGCTTTGAACAGGGAAACTATCTGGTCTGGTTTATCTTCCTCTGCTCCTGGGGGAGTGATACTTGTGCCTACGCGGTGGGAGTCCTGATCGGTAAACATAAGATGACACCGAAATTAAGTCCCAAGAAGTCGGTGGAAGGGGCAGTGGGCGGTGTGTTTGGGGCAGCGATCCTGTTTGTACTTTATACGCAGTTTGTGATCAACAGATATTCGGACGCCTACCTTCCGCTCGTGTTGGTGGCAGGACTTGGTGCGGCTGGCGCTCTGGTGTCCATGGTAGGAGATCTGGCGGCGTCTGCGATCAAAAGAGACCATGGAATCAAGGATTACGGCAAGCTGATTCCAGGGCATGGCGGGATCATGGACCGGTTTGACAGTGTGATCATTGCGGCGCCGCTTATTTTTATTGGATTAATGTTTTTAGGAAAATTATGAAGAGCAGAAGAGAAAACACTTGCACCCTGTTTTTCATGGGGCGTTTGTGTCGGGGAGAAATGGAGGTGCAGGCATGAAAAAGATTGCGATATTGGGGTCTACGGGTTCTATTGGTACACAGACGCTGGAAATCGTGAGGAAAGAGCCTGACTTACAGGTGGTTGCGCTGGCGGCCGGAACGAATGTGGAATTGATGGAGAAACAGGTGCGGGAATTTCATCCCGTGCTGGCGGCGATGTGGACTGAGGAAGCAGCGCATGATCTGCGTACAAGATTGGCCGATCTGCCCGTCCGGGTCGTATATGGCATGGAAGGTTTACTGGAAACTGCAGTCTGTGAAGAATCAGAGATATTGGTGACGGCAATCGTGGGAATGATCGGTATCAGGCCTACGATTGCGGCAATCGAACATCACAAGACGATCGCGCTGGCCAACAAAGAGACTCTGGTGACGGCGGGTCATATCATTATGCCGCTGGCTGCGCGGAACGGGGTATCGATCTTACCGGTTGACAGTGAGCACAGTGCTATATTCCAATCCATGCACAAAGAGAACAGGAAGCGCGTGAGTAAGATCCTGCTGACAGCATCGGGCGGGCCTTTCCGCGGAAAGACCAGAGAACAGCTGGGTACAATGACAGCGGAAGATGCTCTTAAGCATCCTAACTGGTCTATGGGGAAGAAAGTGACAATCGATTCAGCGTCTCTTGTCAACAAGGGCTTGGAAGTGATGGAGGCGAAATGGCTGTTTGATGTGGGATTAGAGCAGATTCAGGTGGTGGTGCATCCGCAGAGTATTCTCCATTCGGCGGTGGAGTATGTGGATGGTGGCATTATGGCGCAACTCGGAGTACCGGATATGAAACTGCCGATTCAGTATGCACTGTTTTATCCCGACAGACGCCCTATGGATAACGGAAGGGTGGATTTCTTCCGCCTCGGACAGCTTACATTTGAAAAGCCGGATATTGAGACTTTTCAGGGATTAGCGCTGGCGTATCGGGCTGCTGAGGCAGGAGGAACGATGCCGACAGTGTTCAACGCGGCGAATGAGAAGGCAGTGGCTCTGTTCCTGCAAAAGCAGATCACATTTTTGCAGATTCCGGAGTTGATCGGGCGTTCTATGGAACAGCACTGCGTGACCGATGATCCGACAGTGGAGCAGATTCTGGAAGCAGAAGCAGCTACCTATGCATTTATAGATGAAATAACGAAAAATAAGTTTGGAGAGTAAGAATTTGATCAGGACGATTATTTTATTTATTATTATTTTCAGTATTGTAGTGATTTCCCACGAGCTGGGCCATTTTCTTATCGGTAGGAGAAACGGTATCCGTGTCGTAGAGTTCTCGGTGGGGATGGGGCCTACATTGTTTTCTTTTATGAAAGGAGGCATTAAATATTCCCTGAAGCTGTTGCCAATCGGCGGTGCATGTATGTTTGACGGCGAAGATGGCATGGACAGCGAGGAGGAACAGCCAGGGAGATTATACCGCAGGGCAGGCATTGAGCCGGAACTGCCACGCACTTCTAAGAATGACGGCAGTCAGGATTTTACGATCGATCTGGAACCAAAGGGTGTATCTTTTCCGGAAGCGGGAGTGTGGCGAAGGATTGCGACTGTGTTTGCAGGCCCGTTTTTCAATTTCATTCTGGCTTTTGTGGTGGCTGTTGTTCTGACGGCATTTTCGGGGGCCGATCTTCCGGTGATCGGACAGGTATCGGAGAATTCCGCGGCTGAGGAAGCTGGCCTGCAGGCAGGAGACCGGATCACGCAGATCGATCGTGAGAAGATTCATTTCTATCGGGAAGTTGCGGTGATCTCGGCACTTAATCAAGGGGAGGCGCTGGAGGTTCACTTTGAGCGGGATGGACGGAAAGAGGTCGTCACCGTACATCCTCGGTATGATGCGCAGTCAGGTCGCTACTATATGGGATTTGTAGGAGCCGGAGAGTATTTGAAGTGTAATCCTCTACAGGTGTTTCAGTACGGGTTCTACGAGGTAGAGTATTATGTCAGGACCACCTACAAGAGTCTCGGTCAGTTGTTGCGGGGGAAGGTCACGAAGGACGATGTATCGGGCCCGATCGGTATCGCACAGTTTGTGGGGGAGAGTTACGATCATGCGGAAAAGAATTATGGAACTTCCTCGGCTATCCTGACGATGCTGGAGATCGTGGTACTTTTGTCTGTCAATCTGGGGATTTTAAATCTGCTGCCGCTTCCGGCATTAGATGGCGGAAGACTGCTGTTCATGCTTGTGGAAGTGATACGTGGCAAGCCAGTTTCGCCGGAGAAAGAGGGTATTGTCCATTTTGCGGGGCTTGTGGTGCTGATGATATTGATGGTATTTGTTATGTATAATGATATTATGCGGTTGGTGCAATAGAGAAACTGCGCAATTATTCACGGGTCAGGAATGCGCTGGACTGCGCATTCCGTGAGAACATGATTCAGGAGTGAGGGGCGATTTTTGCGAAGCAAAATTCTTAAATATCGCCCCGAATCGTTACTATGAGTGGCTCCTGGGTCGTGAATAGTAACTATTTATACGTATATTTTGGACCGTGAATAGATAAGTCTTGACTTCAACTATGTATGTGGTATAATATGAAAAACGTTAATTCTTAATACAGAGATGACTTCTTTTATTATCTGCAGTCAGCAGGTAATTCAGGCGGGTATCCCGCAGCGATTCATACAAACAGGAAGTAATAGGAAAGGAAAAACATGAGATTTTTAACAGGTATATATTGGCATCGAGGGTCTGTGGCAATGGATAACCAGGACTCGATCGTACTGCATCAGGTATTGACTGCTCGTGGCAGAGTATTGATGGCAGCAGTCTGCGATGGCATGGGAGGTTTGGAACAGGGGGAATGGGCCAGTGGCTATGTGACGAAACGTCTGTTGGAGTGGTTCTATGAATTTTTGCTGCGGGCTGTTCAGAAAAGAAAACCCTGTTGGAAAATCCGAAGATCCATGGAGCGACTGGTGTATGATATGCACGAAAAGATTCGGCAGTATAGCTTGCAGCAGAATATCAGCTTAGGGACAACCATGACGGTTCTGACTATAGTTGAGAAAACATATTATGTCTGGCACTTGGGTGACAGCAGAGTATATCAGTTCTCTGCCGGCTATAAACGGGTAAAAGCTGTGTGTATGACGCGGGATCATGTAAAGGGAAGGAATATGTTGACAAAATGTGTTGGAAGTTTCGGCTATGAGAAGCCGGATTTTAAAACGGGAAGTATGAGAAGCGGACAGGCAGTGTTGTTATGTAGCGACGGTTTTTATCATTGTGTTACACAACGGGAAATGACTGAGGTCATGAATCCGGACCGGCTTCTTGAAGAAGAGCAGATTGCAAGAAGGCTTCGGGAGATTGGGGAGGCATGCATGCGACGTGGGGAGAGGGACAATCTGTTGGCTGTCTATGTGAAGGCGGAGGACAGGTGATGCTGTGCTAATGGAAATTTCTATGGTGCAATATTTCGGTTAATTTGTGGATCGCGAAGAGGGGGTAATTGTTTGAATGATTGATATGGAAAAAAGAGAGGCAGTCGGAAAATATAGAGTGATCAGGCCTATTGGAAAGGGAGCAGAAGGAGACGTATATTTGGCGCAGGATGAAGATCTGCACAGGAAGGTGGCGATCAAACAGGTGTATAAGTGGCAGCATAAACAGTGTGATAAGGAAATCAGTAGCGTAGAGGATGCTGCGGAAGAGGAAATGATACGGGAAGCGGGGTGCGGGAAAGAAGAAAAAGCAGCAGGATGTAATACAGAAAAGATTGGCAGAGACAGGGGGATCTTGCTGGAAGCGGATATTCTCAGACAACTTAAACATCCTATGTTGCCTGTCATTTATGATCTGTTGTGGGAGGATGACATATGGTATATGGTGATGGAGTATATACAGGGTGTGACGCTGCAGGAATATATAGAGAAAAATGGTTGTGCTACAGAACAACAGGTGTATGTATGGGCGGAACAGTTGTTGGATGTGATGTGCTATCTGCATACAAGAAAACCACCTGTTATCTATCGAGATCTGAAACCACAGAATGTCATGGTCTGTTCGGAGGATAAGCTGAGGCTGATTGATTTTGGGGCAGCACATTGTCGAAATTTTGGAGTGCGCGCGATGAGGATGGCGGCTACTCCGGGATACGGTGCGCCGGAGCAGTTCGGACGTATCGGTAAGGGAATTTATGCAGATGAAAGAAGTGACATTTATGCGTTTGGGATGTTATTGTATTTTGTGGTGACTGGTACGGATCCGGCAAGGCCGCCGTACACATTGCTGGCGATCAAAGATCATCAATATTTTGTGGGAGACTGGCTGGAACAGATTATTCGCAGATGCATCAGGGATAATCCTGCAGAACGGTATCAGATGGTACAAGAGATCAGAAAAGATATGTACAAGTGCGGAGAACGTTTTTCTAAAAGACTGAAGCGGTCTTTTATAAGGGTAGTAGAGAAACGGGTTTGGCTTACGGAGATGGAGTGACAGTAAGGTGAAGCAGTGCACTGCACATGGGCAGGGAAATCGGAAGTAAAAATGGAAGATCAGATTTATCATGAATCTATGGGATGAATCGTGATAACTGAATAGACTTTACATATGAAATGTGATATAGTTATATCAATATCAATAATACGTTATTTTGATAAAGGTGGTGATACTATGACAGAGAATCAAAAGCTGGATTTGATCATAGTCAACATGCAGGGCATGCAGGAAGAAATCAAGGACATTAAAGACGGAATGCAGGGCATGCAAGAAGAGATCAAGGACATTAAAGACGGAATGCAGGGCATGCAGGAAGAGATCAAGGACATTAAAGACGGGATGCAGGGCATGCAGGAAGAGATAAAAGGTTTCAAGAAAGATGCCAGATCGTTGAGACGCCAGGTGGTGAAATCTACGATTGAATTGAAGGATATGGATGAAATGATACTAGATGAAGTTGAACGTGTACATGGTATTCTTGAGAGGCATAAAGCAGATAAAACGGTACATACGGTATGAACATAACTCTGTAACGGCCTTTTTGTATGAATATCTTCACTTGTCTGATCATTCATTATTGTGTTGGAAAATTTGGCTGTAGCCCGGTGGCGTCATTGCGTGTTGGCAATGTAGTCCGATGAAAATCAGACAAGGAGATTTTATCGAATATTAAAATTCTTAATTGTCAGATTTGCGGCTGCGCGCTGCCTGCCGCGAACTCATCAAGGAGTAGATTCAAGAATATTGGAGAAGCAGCGCAGAAATGGAGTGAAACATGCATCGAGAAAATACGAAAGCAATAAGAATTGGAGACAGAGTGATCGGGGACGGGAATCCAATCTTGATTCAGTCTATGACAAATACGAAGACAGAGGATGTACAGGCGACAGTGGCGCAGATCCTTCGTCTGGAGCAGGCAGGCTGTGAGATTATCCGCTGTACAGTGCCTACTGCAGAGGCGGCAGCAGCAGTTAAGGAGATTAAGAAACAGATACACATTCCGCTTGTGGCGGATATCCATTTCGACTATAAGATGGCGATCGCCGCCATGGAGAACGGCGCGGATAAGATTCGTATCAATCCCGGTAATATCGGAAGCCATGACAAGGTTGCAGCGGTAGTGACTGTGGCGAAGGAGCGCAACATTCCTATTCGTGTGGGCGTCAACAGCGGTTCCCTGGAAAAGGAACTAGTGGAGAAATATCACGGCGTGACGGCAGAGGGCATTGTGGAAAGTGCTTTGGATAAAGTGGGTATTATAGAAGACCTGGGCTATGATAACTTGGTGATCAGTATCAAGTCTTCGGATGTGATGATGTGTGTGAAGGCCCATGAAGTATTGGCAGAGAGGACGAATTACCCGCTGCATGTGGGCATCACGGAGGCCGGAACGGTAACAAGCGGCAATATTAAGTCGGCTATTGGCTTGGGACTTATCTTGCATCAGGGGATTGGCGATACGATCAGGGTTTCGCTGACGGGTGATCCGGTGGAAGAAATCAAGTCTGCAAAACTGATCCTGCGTACGCTTGGGCTTAGAAAAGGCGGTATCGAGGTGGTATCCTGTCCTACCTGCGGCAGAACACGTATTGACCTGATTGGTCTGGCAAACCAGGTGGAGAAGATGGTGGAGGACATCCCGCTGGATATCAAGGTAGCTGTGATGGGATGTGCAGTCAATGGACCCGGTGAGGCGAAGGAAGCGGATATTGGAATTGCCGGCGGCCTGGGAGAAGGCCTGCTGATCAAGAAGGGCGAGATTGTGAAGAAGGTGCCGGAGGATCAGCTGCTTGCCACTTTGCGGGAGGAACTCTTGAACTGGGGGCAGGCATGAAGCCGTACTAAGATGCCATAGAACGTTATCTACGAATAACCAAGGATATGTTTGTGCGAATGCAAAGAGAGTGCACTTTCTGTGAGATATGGTGACAGGGATGAAGCGACAGCAGAGTACGAATGGGCATATTGAATACTTAGGAAAGGAATATTTAGTATAGATGGGTAAGAAATTCTTTGAAGTGTTCCCCTCTTTAAAACTGGATACGGGATTGCGGGATCTGTTCGAGCAGGTCACTGTGGAGAAGGTTTCGTCTACGAAGCGGAAAGATTTTCTGCGTGTCTATATTTCTTCGGACAGGTTGATCCAGAAGGAGGATGTTTTCCGGGCGGAGGGAGAAATCAAGAAACAGTTTTTTCCTAATGTGCCTATGGTGATCAAATTCTATGAACGCTTTCATCTGTCATCCCAGTATGACCCAAAGAAGCTGACGGAGATTTACCGGGACAGTATCCTGTTAGAGCTGCGAGAGTATTCTCCGGTAGAGTACAATCTGTTTAAGAAGGCGGATATCGCTTTTGCGGAGGAGAATACGCTGCAGCTGACCGTGGAGGATACGGTGCTTGGCAAAAGCAAGGCGGAAGAGTTGACCAGGATTCTGGAAAAGATCTATAACGAGCGCTGCGGTTTCGCGGTGTCGGTGCAGATTTCTTATAAGGAACATATTGCGGGGAAGTATAAGAAGGAGGACGAGCACAGACTGGCCATGCAGGTGGCGGAGATTTCGGCCAGAGCGGGCTATGGCGGCGGCAGGCCAGATGGGTATATGGACGGTACAGAGGCAGGGGTGGACACGGGATCCAGTATGAAAGGTTTACATAATTCTGAATCCGGCTATAGTCAGGGAGTGGCATCCGGTGCGTATCAGGATGAATTTGCACCGTATATGCAGGGAGCCGTCGGAGACCTGGCGCCCGGCCAGTTGATGGCAGGGGGGCAGGGAGCAGCAGACGGTTTTGGTGGCTTTGCGCCCGCCCAGAACGGGGCAGGTCGCCCCGTTCTGGGACAGTCCGGGAACGGTGGCGTTTTACAGGCGCAGTCCGGGGCGGGCAGCACGGCCGGCGGGCAGAAACCGGCGGGACAGCTTCTGCCGGGAGCGGGACAGGCAGGCCGCTATGGCGTCAAGTCGTCGTTCAAGGGCGGCAGAAAGGGCGAAGACGGAAAGAAGAACGATTTCCGGCGGGCGCTGAAACGTTCCGACAATCCGGATGTGCTGTATGGCCGGGATTTTGACGAGGAGTCCATGCCAATCAACGATATCATCGGTGAGATGGGCGAGGTTGTCATACGCGGCAAGATCCTCAATATGGACAAGCGGGAGATCAAGAACGAGCGGACGATCCTGATCTTTGATGTGACGGACTTTTCCGATACGATGACGATCAAGATGTTTCTGCACAACGATCACGTGGCGGAGTTGACCGGGGATGTGAAGCCGGGCGCTTTCGTGAAGATTAAGGGCATGACGTTGACGGACAAGTTTGACCATGAGTTGACCATCGGTTCTTTGACGGGGATCAAGAAGATACCGGATTTTACCACATCACGCTTGGATACCAGTGTGCGCAAGCGGGTTGAGCTGCACTGCCATACGAAGATGAGCGATATGGACGGCGTGTCCGAGGCCAAGGATATTGTCAAGAGGGCCTATCAGTGGGGACATCCGGCGATCGCCATCACGGATCACGGCGTGGTGCAGTCCTTTCCGGACGCCAACCATGTCTGGGAAGATCTGTGGAAGGCAGAAAAGAACAAGCGCAAAGAAGCGGGGGATCCGGACCCGGACAAGCAGGACTTTTTCAAGGTGATTTACGGGGTGGAAGCCTATCTGGTGGACGATCTGCATGAAATCGCCACCAATGACAAGGGGCAGGATTTCAGCCAGGATTTCGTAGTGTTCGATATCGAGACCACGGGCTTTTCTCCGGTGGAAAACAGAATCATAGAGATCGGCGCGGTGAAGGTCTGCGGCGGTAAGATTGTGGACCGCTTTTCGGTGTTCGTCAATCCAGAGGTGCCGATCCCTTTCGAGATCGAGAAGCTGACAGGCATCAAGGACGATATGGTGATCGACGCGGAGAAAATCGAGAGCGTGCTGCCGCAGTTTCTCAGCTTCTGTGAGGGTTGTATGCTGGTAGCCCACAATGCCGGGTTCGACATGAGTTTTATCATGGAAAACTGCGACAGGCAGGGAATTGCCCATGATTTCACCTATGTGGACACGGTGGGGATGGCGAGAGTGATGCTGCCGGCGCAGGCCAAACACACGCTGGACGCGGTGGCCAAGACGCTGGGTGTTTCGTTGGAGAATCATCACCGGGCGGTGGATGACGCGGAAGCCACGGCGCAGATCTTCGTCAAGCTGATTCCGATGATGGCAAAGGACGGCATCACTACGCTGGCCCAGATCAACGAGAAGGGAAATTTAAGTCCCAGCATTATAAAGAAACTGCCCACCTATCACGGCATCATTCTGGCCAAAAACAATGTGGGACGAATGAACCTGTATCGGCTGATTTCACTGTCCCATCTGACTTATTTTGCCAGAAGGCCGCGGATTCCGAAGAGTCTTCTGAATCAGTACCGGGAAGGTCTGATCGTGGGCAGCGCCTGCGAGGCGGGAGAGCTTTATCGTGCGCTTCTTGAGCGGAAGCCGGATGCGGAGATTGCCAGACTTGTGGATTTCTATGATTATCTGGAGATTCAGCCTCTGGGTAACAACAGGTTCATGATCGAGTCCGAGCGGGTGCAGAATGTAAATTCCGTGGAAGATATCATGGAGATCAACCGGAAGATCGTGCGGCTGGGGGAGCAGTTCCACAAGCCGGTGGCGGCTACTTGTGACGTACATTTTCTGAATCCGGAGGATGAGGTCTACCGTCGCATCATCATGGCGGGACAGGGATTCCCGGATGCAGATAACCAGGCGCCGCTGTATTTTCGGACGACGGATGAGATGCTTCTGGAGTTCGCCTATTTGGGAAGCGATAAGGCTGAGGAGGTGGTCATCACCAACACTAACCTGATCGCGGATATGATCGAGACTATGTCGCCGGTACGGCCGGACAAGTGTCCGCCGGTGATCGAGGACAGCGACAGGCAGCTTACGGAGATCTGCTATAACAGGGCGCATGAGCTGTACGGGGAGACGCTGCCGAAGATTGTGGAGGACAGGCTGGAGAAGGAGCTGCACTCCATCATCTCTAACGGGTTTGCGGTGATGTACATCATCGCTCAGAAGCTGGTGTGGAAATCGGTGGAGGACGGCTATCTGGTTGGCTCCCGCGGTTCTGTGGGAAGCTCTTTTGTGGCCAATATGGCGGGAATCACGGAGGTTAATTCCCTGAGTCCTCATTACCTGTGCCCTAAATGCCACTATTATGATTTTGATTCCGAGGAAGTGAGAGCTTACGGCGGCGGTGCGGGATGCGATATGCCGGATAAGAACTGTCCGCAGTGCGGCACGCCGCTTGACAAGGAAGGGTTTGATATTCCCTTCGAGACCTTCCTTGGCTTTAAGGGGGATAAGGAGCCGGATATCGACTTGAACTTTTCTGGCGAGTATCAGAGTAAGGCGCACAAATACACGGAGGTGATCTTCGGCAGCGGTCAGACTTACCGGGCTGGGACCATCGGTACGCTGGCGGACAAGACGGCTTTCGGTTATGTGCGGAACTATTATGAGGAGCGGGGCAGGCATAAGCGTGTCTGTGAGATTAACCGTATCGTGACGGGATGTACGGGAATCCGCAGGAGCACCGGCCAGCATCCGGGTGGCATTGTGGTGTTGCCGGTGGGGGAGGACATCAACTCTTTTACGCCGGTACAGCATCCGGCCAACGATATGACGACGGACATCGTCACCACCCATTTTGACTATCATTCCATTGACCATAATTTGTTGAAGCTGGATATTCTGGGACACGATGATCCGACCATGATCCGTATGCTGCAGGATCTGACGGGGATAGACCCTGTGACGATCCCGCTGGACGATCCGGGCGTGATGTCGCTTTTCCAGTCAACGGAGGCGCTGGGAATCACGCCGGAGCAGATTGGCGGCTGTAAGCTGGGGTGTCTGGGCGTGCCGGAGTTCGGTACGGAGTTCGTGATTCAGATGGTCATTGATGCGAAGCCCAAGTGCTTTACGGATCTGGTGCGGATTTCCGGCCTGTCCCATGGCACGGATGTGTGGCTGGGGAATGCCCAGACATTGATCGAGGAGGGCAAGGCTACGATTTCCACGGCCATCTGCTGTCGTGACGATATTATGATCTATTTGATGCAGAAGGGGGTGGATCCGTCTTTGTCCTTCACGATCATGGAGAGCGTCCGTAAGGGCAAGGGACTAAAAGACGACTGGATTGCGGCAATGACGGAGAAGGGCGTGCCGGACTGGTATATCGGTTCCTGCAAGAAGATCAAATACATGTTCCCGAAGGCTCACGCGGCGGCTTATGTCATGATGGCCTGGCGTATTGCATACTGTAAGATCAATTATCCGCTGGCATACTACGCAGCCTATTTCAGTATTCGGGCTTCGGCTTTTTCCTATGAGATCATGTGCCAGGGGCAGCAGCATCTGGAGAACGTGATGGCGGACTACAAGCGCAGAAGCGACACCCTGTCCAAGAAAGAGCAGGATACCAACAAGGATATGAAGATCGTGCAGGAGATGTATGCCAGAGGATTTGAGTTCGTGCCCATCGATCTTTTCTCGGCGCAGTCACGTCTGTTCCAGATCGTGGACGGGAAGCTGATGCCGTCCTTAAGCAGCATCGACGGTCTGGGAGAGAAGGCGGCGGATGCCATCGTTGAGGCGGCCAAGGATGGCCCATTCCTCAGCAAAGATGATTTCAGGCAGCGCACGAAGGCATCCAAGACGATCATCGATCTGATGAGTACGCTGGGAATCCTGGGGAACCTGCCGGAGTCCAATCAGATTAGTCTGTTTGATTTTGTGAGTTGACTTCGCTGCTTTTACGTTTTTCAATAATTTTTTTGAAAAAATTTGAAAAAGTACTTGCTTTTTTTCGGAAAATGTAATAATATAAGCAAGTGCTAATCAAATGGCTCGTTGGTCAAGCGGTCAAGACGCCGCCCTCTCACGGCGGAAACAGGGGTTCGATTCCCCTACGAGCTGTTGACTGTTTATAACAGCCCAACCCTAAGAAGTGCTGGAAACCCTGATATGATGCGGTTTACGGCATTTTTTATTTTGTTTGAGAAAAGTAATTATAGGGTGTGAAACCTGAGGGAACCCATGCGATTGCTGCATGTGGAGTTATAAATCCATTGTGTGACACCAGTGCTGAATTTAAATACAAAGAATATGTTTGCCTATTAATTGGAAGAGGACTTTCGGAAGATGGGAAGTTAAAGGGAATAGAGTAAAAGTGATCGGCAGAGCAAATGAATAGATTCATTTGAAAAAACGGGATTGAAGAAGGACAAAAAATTGGATATAATAATAAGCAGAGTGCTGGATACCAATCTATTGATATCCGCATTTGTTTTGCCCTGATTGGCGATAGAATTATGGAAGAAGGTTGAATAAATTCTCTGATGAGCAATTTAGTTCAACAAACTGAGCAAGTTCAGTCAGAATATGTGCCGAAGCGTCACAAATTCTGTTGACCGCAGAGCAAAATTGGAGTATTCCTTCGGAAAACTTCTAAATTCTGCTCACGTTCTCAGCGTAAAACGCTGAGCACTCTCGGAAACTCAATAGAGAATAAGCAGGAAAGGGTTGATTTTCAGGAATGAGAGGGATAAGGGATGGATGATTGTGGGGCTTGAGCAGTCCAGAGAGCATAAAGAATAAAAATGTGCATGACTTTAAAACCTGTCGGAAAACAGGCCTGAAAGAATCCGGAAGCAGGAAACTTGGTTTATGCGGCTGCCTGCACCTGCTGTTTATAGCGGGCATCCAGATGGATGCAGATTCCGATCATAGTTGTCATGAAAGAATAATGCTCCTTTGTGTGTATGAACATACGGTGCAGCCTGTAATCATTGAGGATGCGGTTGTTGATCCGTTCTGTGGAGGTGCGCTGGTTATAGATCTTCTTATAAGCATCTGTGCCGCGGGGGACATCGGTGTAAAGCCGGATATCCCATTCGGGCCGGGTCTTGACGACTCTCCCATATTTGGAATCTGTGCAGGAGTTTTTACATTTGAAACAGTGTTCTTTCCCATAGGGGCAGCGCCACATGAGGTGACTGATGGATCTGTCATAACCGTTAGGTTTCATGCGCAGTTTTTCCTGACATAAGGGCGTCCCGTCTTTGTCAATGGTGATGGTATCAGGAATTGATTTTGGCCGGCCGCATTTGTCGTTCAGGTCGATGAAGGCCCGTATTCCCCTGTTTTTAAGGATCCGGTAGGTGGGGTAATTGTCCATTGCAGAATCCAGGCACATATTCGAGGTGGAAACAGCCGGCATATGTTTTTCCAGTTCATGGAAAGCGACAAGGAAATTGACCGAATCATGACGCTTTGCACTGGTAAAACGCAGAAGCAGGGGGAGATCTGTCCTGAGTTCACTGTTATAGCAGGATAATTGGAACAAAGTGTAGCCGAAGTAATATTTTTCCAGGTCGCTGTCCCAGCCCCAGGAAGCATCGGGGTCGGGGAAATGCCGCAGGTTTTCCGGTGCGCCAACCCTGTGGTGCCCGCGTGGGCAGGCATGGGTATGCACGGCGGTGCCGTCTCCGGAAACCGTAAGGTGTTCCCTTGGTATGAGACCGGATTCCATGGAAGGCAGGACAGCCACATGATAGAAGAAGCGCTGCAGCCGCCCTTCAAAGTTAAAAGGGATATCCTTCCTGCCCATGAGCCGTTTTTCGATAGCTTCTGTGATTTTGGGCTTTGCCTCCTGTGCTTTCTGTTTTTTGCCTTTGGGCTTATCCGGCTTTTGCTGTTCCAGGAAGCCGGAAGCAGTTTGTTACGCGCATATAAGTCCGTTGGCGGTGCAGTCCAGGGCCTGTCCACCCAAAGGGTAAGGGATAGCTTGGCCAAACCTTCCGAAAATAGAAGAAAGAAAAGGATAAAAGACCTTAAGATTTGCGGCTGGTTCTTAGCGGGCCTGCCAGTGTTGGAGTAAAAGGGCAAAAGGAACTCCATGGCCTTATCGGAATCGAAAAGCCGGAGCTTCTGCCATGGTTTCCAAAGCTCGGTATGGAGCTGGTTTCTTTCAGAGGAATCGAGATGGACTTTGGATTCGGTGAGAAAGTACTTGTAATCAATCTTGCATGGACTGCCAGCACTTGATCATAAAGTGCACCTCCTAGTAGTTTAGTGCTGTGCGTGGGGCACAGACGCTTCTTAACTACAAGGGGCTCGTTTGGTGACTGGCGCATATGGTCACCAAACACGCTGCACATTTTGACTTATATGTCAATACTTTTTTGATAATTTAACAAAAATGTTTTCCGGGATATGGAGGAAAGTAAAAAAGAAGAACATGAAAAAAGAGCGGAAATTCGGGCTTAAAGAGTTTCCGAGACCGCTCATGCTTTGAAATGGAGGAAAAAGGTGAAGGGGAGAAAACGGACATGGGTAACGACAAACTGACAGGCAGTAATGAGAATTCAGACAGTAGAATGGATATGGGAATCTCGGCAATGGCATCAATCCGTGCCAGGATCATCTTTATGGCAATGGGGGCCATAGTGATTGTTGGCATGACACTGATTGCTATTTTCAGTTCCATGTCGAGTAAACAGTTTAAGGATATGGTGGTCTGTTACATGGATGATCTGGCAGGATCCTATGGGAAGACTATGAATCTTAGGGTGGCGGATCTTATCAAAGAGGGTAAAGAGCCGGACAATGCATTCTGGGAAGAATTGGCGGGCGGTGTGAACATTATGGATTTGGATGGATCCTACGCCTATATCGTGGATAGGGATGGAATCATGTGCTATCATCCGACGGCCAGCAAGATTGGCAGTCCGGTGGAGAATGAGGCAGTAAGCGGCGCAGTGGCGCAGATACAATCAGGTAATATTCCGCAGGAGACAGTCTCTGTGAAATATACTTATAACGGAGAGAAGAAATATGCTGCCTACAGCGTGACGGAAGACGGTTCTTACATATTTGTTATTACTGCGGATGAAGATGCAGCTATGAAATCTTCCGGTGGAGAAATGAAATCTTCGGATGAAATTTTCTGGACTTGCATTTTCTGGGGCAGCATTACGATGTTGATCTGTATGATAGCAGCTTCTTTTTGTTGCAATGTAATCGTAAAACCGCTCAGACATATTGCGGAGGTAGCAATGAAATTCGCCGGATTGGATTTTCGGGAGGATGAGAGCCAGAAGAAGCTGAGCGATAGGAAGGATGAAATCGGAGCCATCAGCCGGGCGGTTGATATTCTCAGGAAGGAACTCGTAGGTGTGATCGGCAGGATTGAGGATCACAGTGCTACGGTCATGGAGACATCTCACAGACTAAACAGCGATACCGAGATGATCTTCAATACGGTGCAGCAGGTGGATCAGGCAGTACAGGATATGGCCGATGGCGCTATGTCACAGGCGGATGAGACGCAGAAGGCTACCGAGAATATTGTGTTGATGGGCAGCATGATCGAAGAGAACAGCATGGAGATGGAGGAACTTAATAAGACGGCGGAGGGGATGTATTCCTCAAGCGAAGTGGCAGCCAGAACATTAGACACGATGGAAGAAGTGAACAGGAAGGCGCAGAATGCGATCGACCTGATCTATGAACAGACGAATACAACGAATGAATCTGCGATGAAGATCAAGGCAGCGACTACGCTGATTACGTCCATTGCGGAAGAGACCAATCTGTTATCTTTGAATGCTGCTATTGAGGCGGCCAGGGCCGGAGAGCAGGGGCGAGGATTTGCCGTTGTGGCGGAGCAGATTCAGAAGCTGGCCGAGGAGTCTAACGAATCGGCAAAGCAGATCGGACAGATCATTGCGCTGCTGATGGCAGATTCAGAGAAGGCAGTAAGGACCATGGGTGAGGTCAAACAGGTCATGGAAGATCAGAATGAGAATGTTGGAATGACGAAGGAACGATTCTCGGAGATGCATGATGGTATTGATAAGACAATCGAAGGAATACGCATCATTGCCGAGAAGATGGAAAAGATAGACAATACCCGTATCAATGTGGTGGATATCGTGCAGAACCTCACATCTCTTGCACAGGAGAATGCAGCAGGAACCGAGGAGACATCTGCTTCGGTAACCGAGGTCGGAGAACATATGTCACGGATTTCCCAGAATGCTGCGGAGCTGAGAAACATCGCGGATGGTCTGCAGAAAGAGATGGAAGTGTTTCGGTTATAAGAAGTACGTTACAGTCCGTGAACGACTAGGCCGTGCAGTGTAACAGAAACACTCGTGTTTGAAGCAGGGAACGGAAAAATTCCTTGCAAATGCTGGAAAAGGATGTTATACTACTTTAAGTAATATGTATAAAGGATAAGATAGAGAGTGGACTTGCGAGTCCACTCTTTTATGTGAAACGAGTATTTATGCTGTCAGCGAGGAAGACATAGCGTCATTACGCTACGCTGGGAAGGGACTTCGTTTGTGGGGAAACAGACATGATGTCCAAGGATTCGAACAGCTGCTGCAATCAGGAGGAATCTATGTCAAAAAGAGAAACCTATGAATCAAGAACGGAGCAGATATTGATGCCGATCGCAGAGCGGTTTGGTGTGGAGATCTACGATGTGGAGTATGTCAAGGAGGGCAGCGACTGGTATCTGCGGGCCTATATTGATAAACTGGATGGGGTCAACATAGGAGATTGTGAGAATGTCAGTCGTGTACTGTCGGATGCGTTGGATGCGGAGGATTATATAGCGGATGCCTATATCTTGGAAGTTAGTAGTCCGGGACTGGGCAGGACACTGAAGAAAGACCGCCATCTGGAAAAGAGTCTGGGAGCGGTAGTCGAGGTGAAGACTTATAAGCCGATTGATAAGCAGAAAGAATTTTCTGGCATTTTGCGGGCATACGACGGGGAGACCGTGACGATAGAGGAGGACGGAAAGGAACGTGTGTTTCAGCGTGTTGAGGTGGCGCTGATCAGGCTGGCACTGGATTTCTGAGCGACGCGTTCACGAACAGCGCAGGTAAGTGTGCAGTTCTGATTGCCGGTTACTTCTACAAAGTAATGACAGTAGAACAGTTAGGGAATTGTGATAGAGATTAACAGACATAGGAGGATAACGGAAAATGAATAAGGAGTTAATGGAGGCGCTGGACATACTGGAGAAAGAGAAGGATATTCCCAAAGAGACTCTTTTCGATGCGATCGAGAATTCTTTGATCACGGCCTGTAAGAACCATTTTGGCAAGGCAGATAATGTGAAGGTGGAAATTGATAAGGAGACCTGCGATTTCTTGTGTTATGCCGAGAAGGAAGTTGTAGAGGAAGTGGAGGATGACGTGCTTCAGATTTCCTTGGAGGATGCGCGGGAGCTTTCTCATAAGGCGCAGTTGGGCGACATGCTGCATGTGGAGATCAAATCCAAGGAGTTTGGGCGTATCGCGACGCAGAATGCGAAAAATGTGATCTTACAGAAGATCCGCGAGGAAGAGAGAAGTGTCATCTACAACCAATATTATGAGAAGGAGAAGGATGTGGTGACAGGCATTGTGCAGCGTCACATCGGCAGGAACATTTCCATTAATCTGGGCAAGGCGGATGCTATCCTGAACGAGAGTGAGCAGGTCAAGGGAGAGAATTTCAGACCTACGGAGAGAATTAAGGTATATATCCTGGAAGTGAAGAATACACCTAAAGGACCGAGGATACTTGTAAGCCGTACGCATCCGGAATTGGTGAAGCGTCTGTTTGAGGCTGAGGTGACGGAGATCAAGGACGGTACGGTGGAGATCATGAGTATCGCCAGGGAAGCAGGCAGCAGGACGAAGCTGGCGGTCCGTTCCACCAACCAGAATGTGGATGCGGTAGGAGCATGCGTGGGAATCAACGGTGCCAGAGTCAATTCTATTGTGGATGAGCTGCGGGGGGAGAAGATCGATATCGTCAATTGGGATGAGAACCCGGGCAATCTGATTCAGAATGCGTTGTCTCCGGCTAAGATCGTAGCAGTATTTGCGGATCCGGATGAGAAGACGGCTAAAGTTGTGGTACCGGATTATCAGCTTTCCCTGGCTATCGGTAAGGAGGGACAGAATGCCAGACTGGCGGCCAGGCTGACGGGTTACAAGATCGATATCAAGAGTGAGACGCAGGCGAAGGACGCGGTAGGCTTTCGATATGAAGACTATGTCTACGATGATGAAGAGTACGATGACGAGTCTTATGAGAGTGAGGACGGTTACGAGGAGTACGACGAAGGGGAAGCGTACGAAGAGGCCGGAGAGGGACAGTACGAGACGGATGCGTACGAAGAGACCGATGAAGATATTTATGACGAAGAGGGCTATGAAAAGGATACTTACGAGAATGCCGGAGATGATGAGCCCGATGAGGAAACGACAGAAGTATAAAGAGCCGGTAAAGGTTCCGGAAGAAATTTGAGAGGATAGAAAGGTCGGCAGATATCGATCGACAGTAGAGAGGATGCAGAGATGGCGAAGAAAATTCCAATGCGGCAGTGTGTGGGCTGCGGTGAGATGAAAAGTAAAAAGGAGATGATGCGTGTCCTGAAAACTGAGCAAGACTCTATTGTCCTGGATATGACCGGCAGAAAGAACGGCAGGGGTGCTTATCTGTGTGTGAGCAGGGAATGTCTGGCAAAAGCGCGGAAGAATAAAGGGCTGGAACGTTCCTTTAAGACGAGTATCCCGAAGGAAGTTTATGAGAATCTGGAAAAGGAGTTCGAGGAGGAAGAACATGCAGAATAGACCGAATAGAGATCGGGTGTTATCGATGCTTGGCTTGGCTACTCGCTCTAGAAATGTTGTCAGTGGCGGATTTGCGACAGAGGAAGCAGTTAAGAACGGAAAAGCATATCTGGTTATCATAGCGGAGAATGCTTCGGATAACACCAGAAAAAAATATAGTAACATGTGTGAATTCTATAAAGTGCCATACAGATATTACAGTGAGAAGGATATACTGGGGCACGCGATCGGCAAGGAAGAACGTTCCTGTCTTGCTGTGACTGATGCAGGATTTGCAGATTCGATACAGAAGCATTTGGTAGATTCGGAATAGTTGGAGGTAGTGAGCATGGCGAAAATGAAAGTACATGAGCTGGCAAAAGAGCTGGAAAAGCAGAGCAAAGAACTGGTCGCTTTTTTGCAGGATAAAGGATATGAAGTGAAAGCAGCACAGAGCTCTATCGATGAGGAGGCTGTTGCCTTGGTGCGTAAGCAGTTTGGTGGTGGCAGTCAGGATGCGGTCAAAGCGGCGGAGGCAAAAGCAGACAAGGCAGCGGCGGTATCAGACAGGGAGGCAGTGGTGAAAGCACCAGCGGAGACTGAGAAGACGGTTTCCGGCGCAGCACCGAAAGCGGAGAAAAGAACAGAAACGGCGCCGAAGACTGAAGCCAGGCCGGAGGCTGCTCCCAAGGCAAGAACAGAGACGGGAGCAACGCAGCCAAGAGGGGATGGTAAAGCACCGGGCAAACAGAATCCTGATGGCAGAAAGGGTGAAAACGGCAGAGGAGAGGCGCCTAAGAAGAAAAAAATCATCTTTGTGAGCAATCCGCAGCACTCCAAGATGCAAGGGCAAGGCCAGGGACAGCGGTCTACACAGGGTGGCAACAATGGTGGACGAAGAAACAATAATGACAATAGGGACAGAAGGCAGAATGGAAACGGGGCAAGACCTGTTCAGACCCAAAATGTGCCGCACAAGATCATAAGACCGACCCAGAAACCGATTCCTGTTACCGCTGAGCCATATGAGGTGCGCCAGAGACAGCAGCAGGAACGCAGAATGGAGCAACGGAAGCAGGAGAAGCGTGAACGAGAATTGGAGCGCGAACGTGAACGGGAACGTGAGTTGGAAAGAGAACGGGAACGTGAGCGGGAGAAGGCCAAAGCGGCCCAGCAGACCGCCAGAGCACCGCAGGAACAGGGGAGAACGAGAAGTGCAGGAGAAAATCGCAGACCTGAGGGACAGGGTCGTCCATCTTATAACAACAATCAGGGTGATCGCAGGAGTGGCGGCCCTGGTGCAGGCCCTAACAGGGGCGGTGGAAATTTTGACCGCTCTCAGAGAAGCAGTGGCGGACAGGACAATCGATTTAAGAAAAATAACAATCAGAAGAGTTTTGTGCCCGAGACGCCTGGCAAGGACGTGGAAAAGCACAGGGAAGAAGAAAAGCGCAGGGTTAATCAGGACAGAGATAAACGTTCCAAAAAGGATTTGATCTATGAAGAGGATGATGCGGCAATAAAGAACCGCAATAAGGCAGGCCGCTTTATTAAGCCAGAGAAGAAGGCGGAGGAGAAGGCGGAGGAACAGATTAAGGTTATTACGGTTCCGGAGTCTCTGACGATCAAAGAGTTGGCGGATAAGATGAAGATCCAGCCGTCTGTGATCATTAAGAAACTTTTCCTGCAGGGACAGATCGTGACACTGAACTCTGAAATAAGCTATGAAGATGCGGAAAGTATCGCGATTGAATATGAGATTATCTGTGAGAAAGAAGTTAAAGTAGACGTTATTGAGGAGTTGCTGAAGGAAGACGAAGAAGATGAAAGTGCTATGATAAGCAGAGCACCTGTTATCTGTGTCATGGGACACGTAGATCACGGTAAAACTTCTCTGCTGGATGCTATTCGTAAAACTAACGTGACGGATAAGGAAGCAGGCGGTATCACACAGGCGATCGGTGCCTATACGGTCACAGTCAATGGACAGAGCATTACGTTCCTGGATACGCCGGGACATGAGGCGTTTACGGCGATGCGTATGCGAGGCGCCAATTCCACGGATATCGCAGTGCTGGTAGTTGCTGCGGATGATGGTGTTATGCCGCAGACGGTCGAAGCGATCAACCATGCCAAAGCAGCAGGCATCGAGATCATCGTTGCAGTGAACAAGATTGATAAGCCTAATGCCAATATCGATCGCGTGAAGCAGGAAATGACAGAATACGAATTGATTCCTGTAGATTGGGGCGGATCCACAGAGTTCGTACCGGTATCGGCCAAGTCAGGAGAAGGCTTGGAAGATCTGTTGGAGACGATTCTTTTAACGGCAGAAATCATGGAATTGAAGGCGAATCCGAACAGAAATGCCAGGGGGCTGGTGATCGAGGCAGAGCTTGACAAGGGTCGTGGACCAGTAGCGACGGTGCTTGTACAGAAGGGTACGCTGCATGTAGGTGATTTTATTTCGGCAGGTGCAAGTCATGGTAAAGTGAGAGCCATGATAGACGATAAGGGCAGAAGAGTCAAAGAGGCGACACCCTCTACCCCGGTAGAGATTCTCGGTCTGTCAGATGTGCCGAGTGCAGGTGAAGTATTTATTGTTCATGAGAATGACAAGAGTGCGAAATCTTATGCGGAGACCTATATGGCTCAGCATAAAGAAGAGATGCTTGCAGATACTAAACAGAGAATGTCTCTGGACGATCTGTTTAATCAGATTCAGGAAGGTAACCTGAAGGAATTGAATCTGATCGTGAAAGCGGATGTGCAGGGTAGTGTGGAAGCTGTTAAGCAGAGTTTGATGAAGCTGTCTAACGAAGAGGTGGTCGTAAAATGTATTCATGGAGGTGTAGGTGCGATCAATGAATCCGATGTATCCCTTGCATCTGCATCATCGGCGATCATTATCGGCTTCAACGTAAGGCCGGACACTACAGCCAAGGCTGTGGCCGAGCGAGAAGGCGTGGATGTGAGATTGTATAAGGTCATCTACCAGGCGATCGAGGATATAGAAGCGGCTATGAAGGGCATGCTGGATCCAATCTTCGAGGAGAAGGTCATCGGTCATGCGGAGGTGCGTCAGATCTTCAAGGCATCTGCAATCGGAAATATTGCAGGTTCTTATGTATTGGACGGAGAGTTCCAGAGAGGCTGCAAGATCCGTATCACCAGAGAAGGCGAGCAGATCTACGAGGGAGCACTGTCTTCTTTGAAGCGGTTTAAAGATGACGTCAAGGAAGTCAGAGCCGGATTTGAGTGCGGTCTCGTATTCGACGGATTCGATAAGATGCAGGAACTTGATATCGTAGAAGCCTATGTTATGGTTGAGGTGCCTCGTTGATCAAGATCTGTCACCGCTATTTGCGAAAGATGATCATATTTGCGAAGCGCAGAAGTTTGCAGCGTAAGAGTGGACAGATAATCTGTGAGCAGCAGAAAGGAGTCAGGTATAATGCGTAAGAACAGTGTTAAGAATACCCGGATCAATGGAGAAGTACAACGTGAACTGGCCGAGATCATCAGGGGGGAGATCAAGGATCCCCGAATCGCAATGATGACTTCGGTGGTGGCGGTCGAGGTGGCGCCGGACTTAAAGACATGCAAGGCATGGATCAGTGTGCTGGGAGATGAGACTTCACAGGCAGATACGTTGGCTGGCCTTGAGAGTGCGGAAGGCTATATCCGCAGCTTGTTGGCTAAGAAGATTAATCTACGTAACACACCTCAGATCGCTTTTATTTTGGATCAGTCGATCGCATACGGTGTAAATATGTCTAAGAAGATAGATGAAGTGATCGGCAGAGAGAAAGCAGACAGCGAATAGGTTCAGTGTGCTTCGGAAGGGAGGAAGAATGATGAGGATAATCGATGAATTACAAAATGCGGCTTCCATAGCGATCAGCGGTCATACCAGGCCAGATGGGGACTGTGTCGGTTCGGTTATGGGATTGTATCTTTACCTGAAAAAAGAACTGCCCGGAGCGGAAGTAGATGTGTTTCTTGATAAACCGGCCGAGATATTTGAATGTATCAGCCATCTGGAAGATATTAAATCAGGAATTAATACTAATAAAATATATGATGTTTTCATTGCATTGGACTGTGCAGACGATCGTCTGGGAGATGCACGTCCCCTTTTTGAGAACGCAGGTAAGAGGATCAATATCGATCATCATATCAGTAATCCGGGATGCGGAGATGTGCGTATAGTGGAGGCGGATAGAAGCTCCACTGCGGAATTACTCTATGATCTGATGGATCCCGCAAAGATAGACCGTGAGGTCGCCATCGCTCTTTACATTGGTATCATCCATGATACGGGAGTGCTTCGGTACTCTAACACATCACCGCGCACACTACAGATTGTGTCAGAATTAATTAAATTTGAATTTGACTTCTCAGATATCATACAGAAGACCTTTTATGAGAAGACCTATGTTCAGACGCAGATCATGGGTAGAGCAGTTTTAGAGAGTGTGCGGTTTATGAATAACAGGTGTATTGTGAGTATGGTATCCCGCCGTATGATGGAATTCTATCAGGTGACCCCAAAAGATCTGGAAGGGATCGTGAATCAGTTGCAAGTTGTGAAGGATGTGGATTGTGCTATCTTTATGTATGAGATGGGAACGCTGGAGTATAAAGTGAGCCTTCGTTCTAATGGCAGGGTGGATGTGGCATCTGTGGCGATGAAGTTCGGCGGCGGCGGCCATGTCCGTGCGGCGGGTTGTACGATGAACGGTACATATCACGATAACATCAATAATCTGTCGAAGGGGATCGCTGAACAGCTGAACATAAAATAACAAGAGCAGAGGCGTGCTTATGTATAACGGAATCATAAATGTATATAAGGAGGCGGGCTACACATCCCATGATGTGGTAGCCAGGCTCCGTGGCATATGTAAAATGAAAAAAATCGGGCATACAGGAACACTCGATCCGGAAGCGGTCGGCGTGCTTCCTGTATGTTTAGGTTCGGGCACAAAGCTGTGCGATCTTTTGACCGATTGGGATAAGGAGTATATCGCAGTGCTCTACCTTGGTGTGGACACCGATACCCAGGATATGACCGGACAAGTGATAAGAAAGTGTGAGCCGGGTATGGCAGAAGCCTTGCAGGAGGAGTCGGTGAGAGCGGTCATACTGGAATTTCTTGGGGAATACGATCAAATTCCGCCAATGTATTCAGCGTTGAAAGTTAACGGCAGAAAACTATATGAGCTGGCGCGGGAAGGCAAAGAGGTGGAGCGTAAATCCAGAAAGGTGCTGATCAAAGAATTGGAGATTCAGGAAGTAGAATTGCCCCGGGTAAAAATGCGTGTGGTCTGTTCCAAGGGAACCTATATCAGGACCTTGTGCCACGATATAGGCGACAGGCTTGGATGCGGTGGCGCCATGGAGTCTTTAGTTCGCAGCCGGGTAGGGATATTCGGTATAAAAGAGGCACATACTTTGAAGCAGATTGAAACTTTATGCGACCAGAATAGAATAACAGACATTATAATAAGACCGGATGAAATCTTTGGGAAGAATCCGGCCGTCGTTGTGACAGAACACGGGCGGAAAATGGCAGAGAACGGTAACATGCTTAGAGTGGAGGATCTGGTGACGGAGACAGATTGGCTGGATGAGGAGCAGATCAGGGTATACGATGGTGCGGGAAAGTTTTATGGAATCTATCAATACAATAAAAATTCTGCCGTTATGAAACCAATCAAGATGTTTCTATAAATAATCATGAGTATATATAGCAGGGCCGACAGGGGTGTGAGGATCAGTGCCTGCCGGCATGATGACTCGCACCGGGAAAGGAGCATGGTCATAAACATGCAGATTATAGAAAAGACGACAACGTTTCAACTGAATCAGAAAAGTGCTGTTGCCATCGGTAAATTTGATGGCGTACATCTGGGACATCAGGCATTGCTCCGTAAGATCATTGTGCAGAAGGAAAGAGGGCTTTTAGCTACGGTCTTTACTTTTGATGCGTCCGCTTCGGCTTTTTTCGGAGGAGAAGGGAAGGAGTTGACCACCAAAAAGGAAAAGCGGCAGATTTTTGAGCAGATGGGAGTTGACGTACTGATTGAATTCCCGTTGAATACGGTGACTGCGGCTACGGAACCGGAAGAATTTGTACGTCGGTTTTTGGTCAACCAGATGAAAGCTGCTTATATCTGTGCAGGGCCGGATCTTTCTTTTGGGAAAAAAGGAGCAGGTAATCATGCACTCCTGGCATATTTTTCCGAGGAATATGACTATCGTGTGGAACTGATCGATAAAGTCATGGCGGAAGGGAGCGAAGTCAGTTCTACCAGAGTGAGAGAGGCTGTCAGGCAGGGGAAGATGGAATCTGCAGCAAGTATGCTTGGCGGACCGTATAGTGTCAATGGTTGTGTAGAACACGGAAAGAAGCTTGGCCGAAGGATTGGCATGCCTACTGCCAATCTGATACCGGAGGAGGACAAGCTTTTGCCACCTAACGGCGTATATTATTCCAGAGTTATAACAAAGGGTACGTGTTATAAGGGTATCTCCAATGTCGGATGTAAACCCACCGTGAGCGACAGTACAGCTATGGGAGTGGAGACCTACCTGTATGATTTCGAAGGAGATCTTTACGGCACGGATATTATAGTACAGTTCCTGGCTTTCCGCAGGCCGGAAAAGAAATTTGACAGTGTGGAGAGCCTTAAAGCACAATTAGTACAGGATATTGCCGCGGGAGAGAAGGTTGATTTGATTCACTGATGAGCAATTTGGTTCAGTGGAGTTTGTTAAGTGATTTAGATATAGAAGAAACTATGGTTAACATTTGGGCCCAAGATAGGATCATAGATTTTGTAGCAGATAGGGCTTGCCAGTATACGCTATTTTCGATAAAATAAGTACAGTGGGGTTTTGACAGTATTCATGGCTCAGGAATGCACACTTCGTGAGAGCATGATGTGATGGTGTTAATATACATAAGAAGGGAATTTTATACAGATGAATCCAGCGATCATTCTTTCCATGGCAGGTGGTCTGGGACTGTTCTTGTACGGCATGCGCATTATGAGCGACAGTATCGAGAAAGTTGCCGGAGCGAAATTAAGAGGTATTTTGGAACGGTTGACGACCAACAGATTTACCGGTATCCTGGTAGGTATTTTCTTTACGGCGGTCATTCAATCGTCATCGGCGTGTACAGTTATGGTGGTCAGTTTCGTTAATTCGGGATTGATGACACTGACACAGGCGGCGGGAGTTATCTTTGGAGCGAATATCGGTACGACGGTGACGGCCCTCTTGGTATCTTTTAAATTGGAGAAAGCGGCTCCGGTCATTCTGCTTGTGGGTGTACTGATCGTTATGTTCTGCAAGAAGCAGAAAGTGTCGCGATGGGGGGAAGTCATCATTGGCTTTGGCGTTTTGTTTATGGGTCTGAGTACGATGTCCGGTGCAATGGCGGGCATGAAGGATTCACCTGCAGTCATACATATGTTTGCATCTCTCCAGACACCAATTCTTGCGGTACTTCTGGGAGCGCTGTTGACGGCGGTCATTCAGAGCTCTTCTGTCACAGTCAGTATTATGGTCCTGCTCGCCAACCAGGGATTGATGGGCATGGATATCGGCATGTTTATCATTCTCGGCTGTAATATCGGGGCTTGTACCTCGGCACTGTTAGCTTCTCTGAGCGGTAAGAAGGACGCCAAGAGAGCGGCGGCTATTCATCTAATCTTTAATGTGATCGGTACTATCATCGTCTATATTATCTTCAGACTTTGTGTGCATCAGATTGTTGAACTGCTCACCTATGTGACGGGAAATAATCTGGGGCGTGTTGTTGCCTATGCGCATATTGCCATCAAAGTTTTCCAGGTGATCATTATGATGCCTTTTATTCGAGGTATTGTTAAGCTTACATATCTGTTTGTACCCGGCGATGACAAGAAAGTGGGCTACAGGGACAGCTATCAGTTAAAGTATATTGGAGAGAAGTCGGTTTTAAATCCTGCTACGGCAGTCGTGGAGGCCATTAAGGAATTGGATCGTATGGCGTCTCTTGCTACGGAAAACTTAAATCGCGCTATGAATGTGCTGATGACGCTGGACCAGGATGAGATTGAAGAGGTGCGAGGGGTAGAGAAGAACATTGATTTCCTGAGCCATGCAATCACGAATTATTTGGTCAAGATCAACCAGACGACGCTGCCGATCGAAGATTTGAAGAACATCGGTGCATTGTTCCATGTAGTAAATGATATAGAACGGATTGGCGATCATGCCGAGAACATCGCTGAGGCGGCTGTACATCGGATTGAAACCGGAGTAGGGTTCTCGAAAGATGCACAGAGAGAACTTGGCGAGATGCTGGATATGGTCAATACACTGCTTCGGTTTTCCGTGGAAATGTTTGTCAAGAGCACGGAAGAACATATGGAAGATGTGGTGCATTTGGAAGATGCTATTGACGAAAAAGAGAAGGAATTGCAGCAGAGGCATATTGACAGACTGTCAAATAACGAGTGTTCTCCGGAGGCCGGAGCGCTATATTCGGATATAGTATCCGGACTCGAGAGGGTTGCTGATCATGCGGTGAACATTGCTTTTTCCAATAATTATGGAGAAGAAATTCCGGCTTGAATTTGCAGCGGCGAATGAAGTGTTATGAATGTAAAGTAGCAGTTCACGGTCTGACTGGCCGTGAACTGTAATTATGTAAACGGGCTTTGCTCGTTTTTTTATTTCACGGGACAGTCTTTGTTGCTGTGAGGTGCAGAAGTTTAAAATAGATGTTTGACATATTGTGATTCTGCTGTTATAATAACTTTCGGAAATGTTACAGAAATATTACAAGTTGTGAACGGCAAATGTAACAGATGTAATAGATGTAATAGATGTAATGGATGTAACAGGGGAATGGACACGATTGATCGGTGGCCAAAACAAGTGCTGACCGGTGTGTGACAGATTAAAACCGAGAGGATGAACATAGGTTATGAAAAGAAGAGAGATTATGTGTCTGCTGTCAAGCTGCTTGTTGCTGCTTGCACCTTTGCAGACGCGGGCATCGAATCTTCCCGATCTTTTGTCTATAGGAACGATTACCGTAGAGACTGGAGGAGACGAGGACAAGTCAGAAGATACGGCACGGGAAGAAGAGAAGTCCGCAGCGGCGGAAGATGTGGATACAGCAGGAGATGAGGAAAGTACCGGAGGCGGAGAAGCCGGAACGGAGAACAGCGATGGGGAGGGGACAGCAGGAATAGGAAGCCGTGATATCAAGGAAGATGAGGAGCAGAACGGTGATTCTGTGGACGAGAAACAGGAAGCTGCAGAGAAGGCCAGTCCGCTGAAAGCGATTCTGGGTGACGGTATCGGTTCCGGAATGATCTTGGAGGCGAGCAAGACAGAAAGAGAATATGCCAGGGCATATGAGAAAGCTAAAAATGCTAACTGGGGGTATACGAATCTGGGAATTGCCAATGTGGATAATAATCTGAACATTCGCGCGGCGGCCGCTGAAGACAGTAAACTGGTGGGCAAGCTTCCTAAGGATGCAGCCTGTGAAGTGCTGGACAGTGATGATACGTGGGCGCATATCAGATCAGGTAAGGTGGACGGTTATGTGAGCCTGGAGTATCTTTTGACAGGGATACCGGCTAAGCGCAGGGCGGAAGAATTGGCAGTGACCATGGCACATGTTACGACGGACAGTCTGAAAGTCAGGGCACAGGCCAATACGGATTCTGAGGTGATCACGCTTGTGCCGAACGGAGAAGAACTGGAAGTGGCCGATGTAGAAGGCGATTGGGTCAGAGTCTATCTGGATGACGAGGAAGTATTTGTCTCTGCGGAATATGTGGAAGTCAGTTCGGAATTGGCAACAGCGATCACGATGACGGAACTGCTCTATGGACAAGGCGTATCCGATGTGCGGGTGGATCTGTGCCAATATGCGAAAGAATTCTTGGGGCATCCTTATGTGTGGGGCGGAACGAGCCTGACAAAGGGAGCGGATTGTTCCGGATATGTGTTAAGCATCTTTAAGAAATATGGTGTGAGCCTGCCACATTCGTCGGTGGCCCAGGCGGGCTACGGTACGACGATCAAAGTATCGGAGGCACAGCCGGGAGATTTAATCTTCTATGGCAATGGTAGATCCATCAATCATGTGGCTATCTATATTGGTGGGGGACAGGTGATCCATGCCAGCAATCCAAAGACAGGCATACGTATTTCTAATGTGACATACAGAAGTCCGGTCAAGGCAGTCAGGATCCTGCAGGACTAAGCCGAAATAAAAGATGAGCCGCAAAGCGGCGCCGGCTGCGCAGCATCGGTTTTCCTTCATACAAAATGCTTTACAAGCCATATTATGTATGGTAGAATAATCGATGTGTGAAGTGCAGAAATCCTTTGCACATAAGATTCAGCTGATACTCGGAGACGGGAGACTCCAACCCAATCTTAGTGTCTGGCGGTTAAAGGGATTTCGGAATGATCCCTGTAGGAAAGGAGAAAATATGATTTCTAAAGAAAAGAAAACAGCGATTATCAATGAGTATGCGAGAACACCTGGCGATACGGGTTCACCGGAAGTACAGGTAGCAGTTCTCACAGCAAGAATTCAGGAACTGACGGAGCATCTTAAGGCGAATCCGAAAGATCATCATTCCAGACGTGGTCTGCTGAAGATGGTTGGTCAGAGACGAGGATTGTTAGCTTACCTGAAGGATAAGGATATTGAGAGATATCGTTCCCTGATCGAGAGACTTGGATTGAGAAAATAAGACGGAGAAGGCGGATGTAAGGCTGGATCATATCCAGTCTTGTTCGCCTTTTCGATTTTATTTTATAGGAAATTGATCCGCTTATTCGAGTATACGGGACGAATCTCGCAAATATGTTATGCTTGTTTTGCTGATTTTGCGAAGCAAATTTATTTTTTTATGGAGACTTTCGGGTGAAACAAATGACAATGTAAATGTATAGGTAGAAGAAGCATCCGAGACCACAAATATATGTATAAAGAGCGCATGATGGGGGTTATTATAGAAGTAACTGCATATATTTCTAAACATTCACTTCGATTTGTGGTGGTATGATGATAGATGATGCGGGATATGGATGTTTGGAAAGGTTGTTCTTTGTGCAGATATTTGTAGTTTCGGCATCTTCTACCTGTCATATAGTGTGAGATATATTTCCGGGGCCGATGCCAACGGGGATTTGGACAACTGTTATTTCTCATACTGGGGAATGCCTGAGAACAGGTATGCTCCGCAATGATTTAAGATTCTGCAAAGCAGGATCATGGTGGCTAGTTTGTTTTCAGAGAACAGAGTTTTTACACTCTTTGGAAACAGGAGAAAAGGAGAGAAGATCATGTACAAGAGTTACACAATGGAACTTGCCGGCCGCACCCTTCGTGTGGATATCGGTAGAGTGGGTAAGCAGGCTAATGGCTGTGCTTTTATGCAGTATGGAGAGACAACGGTATTATCGACTGCGACGGCATCCGAGAAACCGAGAGAGGGAATTGATTTCTTTCCCTGCAGTGTTGAATATGAGGAGAAGCTGTATTCTGTAGGTAAGATTCCGGGTGGTTTTAATAAGAGAGAGGGCAAGGCATCCGAGAATGCCGTGCTTACCAGCCGTGTGATCGACAGGCCAATGCGCCCTCTGTTCCCGAAGGACTACCGCAATGATGTTACCCTGAACAATATGGTCATGAGTGTGGATCCGGCTTGTCGTCCGGAGTTGGTAGCGATGATCGGTACCGCTATCGCGACATGCATTTCGGACATACCTTTTGATGGTCCTTGTGCCATGACGCAGATGGGGATGGTGGATGGAGAATTGATCGTTAATCCTTCGCAGGAACAGTGGGACAAAGGCGATCTGAAGATGACGGTAGCTTCCACGTCACAGAAGGTGATGATGATCGAGGCCGGTGCCAATGAAGTGCCGGAGAACAGAGTATTAGAGGCAATCTATAAAGCTCATGAGGTGAACCAGACACTCATTGAGTTTATCAATAAGATCGTTGCAGAAGTAGGGAAGCCGAAGCATACTTATGAGAGTTGTGCGATTCCGGAGCAGATGTTTGAAGATATGAAGAAGGTCATAACACCTGAAGAGATGGAGACGGCAGTCTTTACAGACGAGAAACAGGTGCGTGAGGAGAACATCAGAAATATTACGGCCAAGCTGGAAGAGGCGTTCGCAGAGAACGAAGCGTATCTTGCAGTGCTGGGTGAGGCAGTATATCAGTATCAGAAGAAGACAGTGCGTAAGATGATCTTGAAGGATCACAAGCGTCCGGATGGCCGTACACTGGATCAGATCAGGCCTCTTGCAGCGGAAGTTGACATAATTCCAAGAGTGCATGGTTCTGCCATGTTCACTCGCGGACAGACGCAGATCTGCAATGTATGTACATTGGCGCCGCTGTCGGAAGTACAGAGAGTGGACGGTCTGGATGAGAATATAACAAGTAAAAGATATATGCATCATTATAATTTCCCGTCTTATTCGGTAGGTGAGACGAAAGTCAGCCGTGGACCGGGCAGAAGAGAGATCGGACATGGTGCGTTGGCGGAGAGAGCGTTGCTTCCTGTATTGCCTTCCGAGGATGAGTTCCCGTATGCGATCCGCACGGTATCTGAGACATTTGAGTCCAATGGCTCTACTTCTATGGCTTCCACATGTGCGTCCTGTATGTCCTTGATGGCGGCAGGCGTACCGATCAAGAAGATGGTGGCGGGTATTTCTTGTGGTCTTGTAACAGGAGATACGGATGATGACTTCGTATTGCTGACAGATATTCAGGGACTGGAAGACTTTTTCGGCGATATGGACTTTAAAGTGACGGGTACACATGACGGTATCACGGCAATCCAGATGGACATTAAGATTCATGGATTGACTAAGCCGATCGTGGAAGGCGCCATTGCCAGATGCCGTGAGGCAAGAGAATTTATTATGGCTAATTGTATGGTACCAGCTATCGCTGCACCTCGTAAGGAAGTTGGACCATATGCGCCTAAGATCATTTCCGTACAGATCGATCCTGAGAAGATCGGTGATGTAGTAGGGCAGCGTGGAAAGACGATCAATGAGATCATTGCCCGCACAGGCGTTAAAATCGATATCACGGATGATGGCCAAGTATCCGTATGTGGTACAGATAAGAGCATGATGGACAAGGCCGTGGAGATGATCAAGACGATCGTGACAGATTTTGAAGAGGGACAGATCTTTAAAGGTACTGTAGTGAGTATCAAAGAATTTGGCGCGTTCGTTGAATTTGCGCCCGGTAAAGAGGGAATGGTTCATATTTCTAAGATTGCCAGAGAGAGGATCAATCACGTGGAAGATGTGCTGACTCTGGGAGATAAAGTGACAGTTGTCTGTCTTGGTAAGGATAAAATGGGCAGAATGAGTTTCTCTATGAAGGATGTGGCTCAGGTCTAAGAGATTTTTGCCGAGGAATATAAAGTTATAAAGTAATGGCCGGAAAGGCAGCGAAATGGATTTTGTCTGCAAGATTGAACGCAGCAGACCGGAATGAATGGATTTGAGATTCCGCAGGACGGAACCATGGAGGTTATCATGAATAAATCGACCATACTGATTGTTGACGACGTAGATATTAACAGAGAGATTCTTTGCGAGATGTTCCATGATTATGAAACGATACAGGCAGCAAATGGTAAAGAGGCTATGGACATCATTGCTGCCAAGCCTGAGGAAATCTCGGTGGTCCTTCTGGATGTTGTTATGCCCGTAATGAATGGTGTTGAAGTACTGGAGGAGATGAAGAAGCGTAACTGGATCGACAATATTCCTGTACTTCTGATCACCGGTGAGGCAACGACGCAGATTGAGAGAGATGCGTATCGATTAGGTGCAAGCGATATCATTAAGAAACCTTTTGATGCCTATATTGTAAAGCAGCGTACCAGGAACGTGATCGAGTTGTACTATAATAAACGTCATCTGGAAGAGATGGTGGAGATACAGACGAAGGTTCTGCGCAAACAGGCAGAAGAACTACGCCATATGAATGACCACATCATAGATGTGATGAGTAATGTGGTTGAGTTCCGTAATCTGGAATCCGGAGATCATGTTAAGCGCGTAAAAACTTTTACGAATATATTGGCTAAGCATGTGGCTAAGACTTATCCGGAGTATGGACTTGACGACAACATGATCAATATCATTACTTCTGCCGCGGCTTTACATGATGTAGGTAAGATCGTGATACCTGACGGCATTCTCCTGAAGCCGGGTAAGCTTTCCAATGAAGAATTTGACGTGATGAAGTCTCATACGACGAGGGGCTGCGATGTGATCGATATGCTGGGGGACATTCAGCAGGGAGAATACCGCAGGGTAAGCTATGAAATCTGCAGACACCATCATGAGCGATATGACGGTAGAGGATATCCTGATCACTTGAAGGGAGAAGAAATTCCGATAGCGGCTCAGATTGTATCCGTAGCAGATGTGTATGATGCATTGGTACATAAAAGAGTATATAAAGCGGCATTCCCGTTGGATGTGGCTTATGATATGATCATTAACGGTAAATGCGGATTATTCTCTCCGAAGCTGATGGAGTGCCTTGCATTGGCAAGGGCGGAATTTGAGGCAATTGTTTTGAATAGTCAAAAGGCAGAGTAAATATTAGCACCATGAAAAGAATATTTTCATGGTGCTAAAAATATGTCCCAGCTATTCATTACCACGCAGAAGCCGATTTGCTGGCCTTCTCTTCACAGTATTTACAGCGGTAGATCTCCTTCTCCTCATCCGCGAGCACGAAAATGTGGGGGAGTTCCTGTTCTATAGAGGTAATGCAGCGTGGATTTCGACATTTGATCACATTTCGGATTTCTTGTGGAAGAACAAGTTCTTTCTTGTCTACGATCTTACCGTCCTTGATCACGTTGACGGTTATATTGTGGTCTATAAAGGCCAGAACGTCCAGATTTAGAGTGTTGATATCGCATTCTACTTTCAGGATATCCTTTTTACACATCTTATTACTGCGGGCATTCTTGATGATCGCTACGGTACAATCTAATTTATCTAGTTGCAGATGATGATAGATAGAGAGGCTTTTTCCGGCTTTGATATGATCCAACACGAAGCCTTCTTCGATTTTTCCTACATTTAACATGTTGAAGTTCCTTTCCTGGTCATAAGTTGTTGCTTTGTAACGGTTCAGATGCAATGTTGGGGTAAGTTCTTAAATCCATCTGTAGACAGGATAGCAGAGGATTTTCAATATCGGTTCTTGGTATCATGTCATTGACTCAAACTACAGGGGTGTCCGGCAGATTGTAATAAAGTGAGGATAAGAGCCATTCTGACATAAACGCCGTATTTTGCCTGTTTGAAATAGACAGCACGCGGATCGTCATCCACTTCTACGGAGATTTCGTTGACTCGTGGCAGCGGATGCAGCACCAGCATATCCTTTTTGGCCAGTTTCATTTTCTCTTTGTTCAGGATATAGAAATCTTTCAGACGGACATAGTCTTCTTCATTGAAAAAGCGTTCCCGCTGAACTCTGGTCATATATAACAGATCCAGCTGAGAAATACTGTCTTCCAGGCGGATCACTTCTTCATATGTGATTCCTTTCTCGTGTAACATATCCGTGATATAATCCGGCACCTTCAGCTCCGGAGGAGAGATAAAAATAAAGTGAATGTCGGGATAACGAATAAGGGCATTGATCAGAGAGTGCACCGTTCTTCCGAATTTCAGGTCGCCGCAGAGACCGATGGTAAAGCTGCCCAGCCTTCCCTTTAAGGCGCGGATCGTTAGAAGGTCGGTCAATGTCTGAGTCGGATGCTGGTGTCCACCGTCCCCGGCATTGATGACCGGGATGCCGGAGCGTTCGGCAGCGACCATAGGGGCGCCCTCCTTGGGATGTCGCATGGCGCAAATATCTGCGTAGCAGGAAATGATCCGGATCGTATCAGATACGCTCTCTCCTTTGGAAGCCGAGGAGGAACCGGCATCTGAAAACCCTAATATCTGCCCACCCAGATTTAGCATGGCAGCCTCGAAGCTGAGTCTTGTCCGGGTGCTGGGTTCATAGAAGCATGTGGCCAGCTTCCGGCCTTCGCATGCGTGGGCATATTTGGCGGGATATGTTTCAATGTCAACTGCCAGATCGAAAAGAGTGTCAAGCTCTTCCACGGTAAAATCCAGTGGATTCATTAGATGTCTCATAGATTATCATACCTCTTTCTTAGTGATTTATAACAAACGGTATATCTGCTTATCGTTTGCCGTAGGGTCCTCAAAAAAATAGAAGAGAATGCTCTCTTCTATTCAATATGGGTTCAAGATTGATAAGACAACAAGTCTTCTACAGGTTTCCTTCTGGGAGCAGCGGGTGCTTCGTCCGGATAACCGACAGGGATGAGAGCTACCAGCTCTCTGTCTTCGGGTAACTGTAACATGGCCTCGATAGAAGCCTGATCAAACAGGCCGAGGATAACACTGCCAAGTCCCTGCTCATATGCGGCAAGACAAAAAGTCTGCGAAGCAACGCCGGCATCATACATCTGCCAACCATCACCGCGAGGAGTGCTGAAGGAACCGTCACGTTCAAAACCGCTGCGATTCTTAATGACTGTAACGGCAATTAAGACCGGTGCACCGGAAATGATCGGAGCGTTGCCGGGATAGAGGGAAGTACCTTCTTTGGCGATCCGTTCTTTCAATTCTCCTTCGATCGCGATATAACGGGTAATCTGTGTATGCTTCCAACTGGGAGCATAAGATGCGGTCTCCACGATCTGTGAAAGCAGATCGTGGGAGACCGGATCGGATTTAAACTTGCGGATGCTTCTGCGTCCCAGGATACATTCTTTAGCAGTCATGATTTTATCCTCCTTATAATGTGTGTAGTCAGTCCGAGTTCTCTATATTTTGTATATCATATCATAAAGAGAAGTTGGTTTCAAGCGGCACATTTCGGGTGAGAAGATTGAATAAATTCTCTGATGAGCAATTTAGTTCAACAAACTGAACAAGTTCAGTTAGAATTTGTGCCGAAGCGTCACAAATTCTGTTGATTGGATTGCAACCGCACAGGTGGAAAAATTTGTCAAACAGGAGGGGGTGTGTTATAGTAAATAAGGTAAACGACATAACAGATTTTTATAGGACAATGAGCATATGATATGGCATTATGACGATTTAGAATGGAGGCAGAGATGGAGAATAGGACGGAGGCACTGGGGCAGGAAGTAACGGAAAATGTGAGGGATGATGGTTATAATACAGGGGAGCGGAAGGAATATGTGGAGCGGAAACGTTGGGTATTCTTTGGACTTCCGTTTACTTTTACAAAATACACGGTGACAGATGAGGTGATCACCATCAACGACGGTCTTCTGAATACAAAAGAGAATGATTGTTATCTATATAAGGTTCAGGATGTAGAACTGCAGGTAAGCTTGGGGGAACGAATCTTCGGGCTTGGTACGGTGGCATGCTATACAGGGGATAACACGCATCCGCAGTTATTTCTTACACATATCAGGAATGCCCGGGAGATCAAGAACTATATCCTGAAAGCAGCGGAAGAGGCAAGGAGAAAGCGCCGTACTTTAAATACACTGAATATCAATGCGTCCGATATCGAGGACGATGATCTGTAAGTATACTGCAGGGTACGGGCGCCGTACGGCTGTATGAAGGGATCATGTCTGCCGATCTTCATTCTCCAATAGAAGTCGTTCAAACAGCAGGCCGACTGTGAACCAGCAGGGGGCGTAGTCTAAACGGATCACCTTGGCAATATTCCAACGGGATCGCTCGTAGTTCCAGGGACAAAGTTCCCGTTTGCGCAGCAGGATTCCGGTGATGAATTCAGCGCTGAAGATGATACCGGTGTAGACCAGACCACGAAAGATGAAATTTTGACGGTGTATGAGTCGGCAGAGCGGTGCTAGCAGGGATGCCAGCCCGTAGATAGGGAACATCCAGATCGAGGTCACACCGGGAAGTTTGAAATCTCTCCGTCGGAAGGCCTGGAAGGCGGTGAAGGTGATTTCCAGAAACCAGCCGAGGAGACCGCAGTGAATATAATTGTGAATAAATTTTCGCATAGCCAGATTGCTCCTTTCTTGGGTGGGGAATGGATCCATTGGATGGGTTACTGTAGAAGTAACCTGTCAATCAGGAGTACGCATTACACTGCGGACTCCGTGAACGCGCCAAAATCTCCGATTTTGTGTGCATATTTTTCTAAACACCCACTTCTATTCATGGTGGTATCATAATGTAGGATATGGGTGTTTAGGAACGCAATGGAACTGTCTGTATAAGGATTGCCATTTGAGGAACATTATATACGTACAGTGTATCCGCTTACTTGACTGATGGCATCGGAAATGATGGGTCAAACGGACAGGGCTGACAGCGGAAGCTGACCAACAGGGAATCAGGCTTTGGCGAGAGGGAGTACATATATGAATTACAAGGAAGCGATGGCTTATATGGAGGAGCTTGGACAATATGGCAGTGTCATGGGACTTGTGTCCATGCGTGAATTGTGTGCACGTCTGCACGATCCACAGGACAAGCTGAAATTCGTGCATGTGGCGGGAACCAACGGTAAGGGCTCCATCGTTGCCTATGTATCGACTGTACTTATGAGAGCCGGATATAAGGTAGGGAGATATGTCTCACCGACCGTGAGCGATTACAGGGAGCGGTTTCAGATCGGCGGCAGGATGATCACGCAGGCAGATCTGTGTAGATACTTAGAACCGGTCAGGGAGGCGGCAGAGGCGATGGCGGCAGAAGGACGACCCCATCCGACCGCTTTTGAAGTGGAGACGGCGACCGCCTTTCTCTATTTTCTGGATAAGCAGTGTGAGATCGTAGTGTTGGAGACGGGATTGGGCGGGGCTACGGATGCTACGAATGTTATAGTGACTACCCTTGTGGCGGCATTTGCTTCGATTAGCAGAGATCATATGGGGATTCTGGGAGAAACGCTGGAGCAGATAGCGTCGGTCAAGGCAGGTATTATAAAGAACGGCTGTTATGTCGTTTCGGTCCGGCAGCCGCCGGAGGTTATGCAAGTATTGCGGCAGGCGGCGTTACTCTGTAAGGCCGAATTTCATATGGCGGATGTAAACCAGACTCAAAATATCCGGTACGGCGTAGCGAAACAGTATTTTACCTACGAACAATATAAGAAGCTGGCGATTACGATGACGGGGCAGGTGCAGATAGAAAATGCTGTGGCGGCGGTGGAGATCATTACTACGCTTGGCAGATTGGGCTTTCCGGTGAAGGAGGAGCAGCTTAGACAGGGACTTCTGGAGACACGTTGGCGGGGCAGGTTTGACGTGATCGGGAAGAAGCCCCTTTTCATTGCAGATGGAGCACATAATGAGGATGCGGCAAGAAAGTTGGCCGAAAGTATCAGATTCTATTTTACAAACAGAAGAATCATCTATATAATGGGAATGTTGAAAGACAAAGAATATGATAAGGTGATCCAGGATACCTATAGATTGGCGGAGCATATTGTCACAGTGACGCCGCCGGCCGGTGAACGGGCGCTGCACGCCTATGAACTGGCACAGGCGGCAAGCATGTTTCACAACAGCGTGACGGTGGCAGACAGCATACAGGAAGCGGTGGAGATCGCATATCTGCTGGCAGGTCAGGATAAGGATGCCGTTATCATCGCATTCGGTTCTCTCTCATATCTGGGAGAACTGATCAATGTGGTAGAACATAGAGACACGATCAGGAGAGATTCTCATGGTAGATCAGAAGAAAATTGAACAGGCAGTAAAGCTTTTGCTGGAAGGAATCGGTGAGGACGTGACCAGAGAGGGACTTGTTGACACGCCCAACCGGGTTGCGCGGATGTATGGGGAGATCTGCAGGGGGATAGATGAGGATCCGTCGCAGCATCTTTCCAAAACTTTTGCAGTGCAGAGCAATGAGATCGTTCTGGAGAAGGATATCACCTTTTATTCCACCTGCGAACATCATTTGATGCCCTTTTATGGCAAAGTGCATATTGCGTATCTGCCCGACGGCAGAGTGGCGGGGCTGAGCAAGCTGGCCCGCACGGTGGAGGTGTATGCCAGAAGGCTGCAAATACAGGAACAGATGACAATCCAGATTGCGGAGGCCGTTATGGAGCATTTGAAACCACAAGGAGTGATGGTGATGGTGGAAGCGGAACATATGTGTATGACAATGCGTGGCGTGGCAAAGCCGGGCAGCCGCACGGTCACGACGGCGGCCAGAGGGTGTTTCCGGGAGGAACAGCAGCTGCGGCAGTATTTTTATGAAATGGTACGCTCAAGATAAAGAGAACTGACTTATTTATTGGTTAGCAAAGCAATACTTTTGAGGGGGTTGCGGGATGCATAGTAATTCATACTGGCGAGAATGATGGTAAAGGAGAGATGATTTGAGGATAGGAAGCAGGGATTTTGCCACACAGGGGCATACGTATGTAATGGGGATTTTGAATGTGACGCCGGATTCTTTTTCTGATGGAGGCAGATATCAGAAGATCGATCAGGCGTTGTATCATGTGGAGGAAATGATAACAGATGGTATGGATATAGTGGACGTAGGCGGCGAGTCTACCCGACCGGGTTATACGCCGATCACGGCAGAGGAGGAAGAAGAACGCGTAATTCCGATTATAGAAGCTATTAAGTCCAGATTTAATATACCGATTTCTCTGGATACATGCAAGGCTGCAGTGGCAAAAGCCGGTATCTGTGCAGGTGTGGACCTGATCAATGATATCTGGGGGTTGAAATTTGATCCGGCGCTTGCAGAAGTGATTGCAAATGAAAATATCGCATGTTGTTTAATGCACAACCGTAAGGAAACCGTTTATCAAAACTATATGGAAGAAGTGTTGTGGGATCTGGAAGAGACACTGCAGATCGCGCACCAGGCAGGGATCGCGGATGATAAGATCATGCTGGATCCGGGGGTAGGATTTGGAAAGACCTATGAGCATAATCTGGAGATAATTGACAGGATGGAAATGCTGCATTCCCTGGGATATCCGCTTCTGCTTGGCGCCAGCAGGAAGTCCGTGGTCGGCAATGCATTGAATCTCCCTAAGGAGGAGCGGGTGGAAGGAACGCTTGTGACTAGCGTATTTGCGGTTTTGAAGCGGGCCATGTTTGTCCGGGTACATGATGTGAAAGAGAATGTGCGTGCCATCAGGATGGCGGAGGCGATACGGGACGGATATGAGAGGTAGTCTGCAAGGGATAGGAACCGCAGGTGACTTTTATACGGATCGGAGGGTGCGGGAAGCAGAGCCATGTAGACGAGGGCGGTAAGAAACGAGTAGGCAGCCGGGATGGAGATGAGGTTGGGATAAACATGAGGACAGATAACATGGATCAGATCAGGATAGATAATTTAAGGATATTTGCCCACCACGGGGTTTATGAGGAAGAGAACGAGAAAGGGCAGAATTTTTACGTCAGTGCTGTTTTAGAGACGGATACGATGCCCGCGGGCATTCTGGACGATCTGGCGCTTTCCACGAATTATGGGGAAGTGTGCAGGTTTCTGGATGGTTTTGTCAAGGAGCATACGTATAAGCTGATAGAGACCGTGGCCGAGAAGGCAACGGAGGCATTGCTGCTTACATTCCCTCTTGTCAGACGGGTGACGCTGGAAGTGCGCAAGCCGGAAGCGCCGATCCCGCTGCCTTTTGCATCCGTGTCGGTGAGGATTACAAGAGGATGGCACAAGGTTTATCTGTCCTGCGGATCTAATATGGGAGACAGGAGAAGGCATCTGGAGGAGGCGGTGCAGGAGCTGCGTGCCGATGATAAATGCAGGGTGCTGCAGGTCTCCGACTGGATTGAAACGCCGCCTTATGGAGGTGTGGAGCAGGATGATTTCCTTAACGGCGCTATAGAGGTGGATACATTGTATACACCGCAGATGCTGCTTATGAAGCTGCATGAGATTGAGCAGAATCATGGAAGGGAGCGCAAGATACACTGGGGACCGAGGACGCTGGACCTTGACATTTTGCTCTATGAGGATTGCATCTTGTATACAAAGGATTTGATCCTGCCTCATATAGATATGCATAACAGGCGTTTTGTATTGGAACCTCTCATGCAGATTGCGCCGTATGCAGAGCATCCGGTCTTGCGTAAAAATGTGCGGCAGATGTTTGAGGAAGAGCAGGTAAGAAAGGGCTTTGACGGCCCGCGTGTGGAATAACGGAGGCAGATGATACAGCAATGGACAGAGTAGGATTATATGCCAGAGAGTTGACGATCAACGAGGCAGAGGAGATTTATGAGAAACATCTGAGAAGAGACTTTCCGCCGGATGAGGTAAAGCCGTTCTCCATCATCAGAGAGATGTCGTCGAAAAGGAATTATTATATGTATGGATTTTATGAGAGGGGAAAAGGGCAGGGGGAGGAGACTCTCTGCGCGTATGCTTTCTTACTTGCAGACTATAAGAGGAAAATGCTGCTGTTAGATTATTTTGCAGTCTGTGGACAGCTGCGTGGATCAGGATATGGATCGCACGCATTGGCTATGTTGCGGGAAGAGTGTGCGGCCTGGAACGGGATCATGATCGAAGTGGAGGATGATGAACTGCCGGGGTTGGACGAAGAGACGAGAAAAGTCCGACAAAGGCGAATCGTTTTTTATAAGGGGGCAAATTGTCAGATGACGACCACCAGATGCAGGCTGTGGGGCGTGGACTACCGTATTATGATCCTGCCCGTCATGGACAGCCGGGCGGGGGAAGATATGGCTATAAAAATAAGGTCTGTCTATCAATGTATGTATGATGATGCAATCTTGCAGAAGCGTTTTGCGATCACTGCACAATGATAATGGGCATAAAAAAGGAAACCGGATGGTTTCCTTTTTGCATTCTATTATTCTTTACTTTGCTTGTCAGGTTTTGCCTCTTTCAATGCGGCCTGCATGGCAGTGTCGAAGCTTGTGACACCAACGGGGCCGAAGGTACTTGTTTTGTAGACGGGAGTCGGCTCGTTGAAGGCATTAAAGTATACATATTGCGAAGTAATATTGATATTTTGGAACACGCCTTCCTTGACGAGTTCCTGAGAACTACCGTCTATTCTCATCCGCTTAAGTGCGGGTTGGGTAGGGGAACTTACCTGATAATAGATGTAATGGTCATATAGATTGAACATATCGAGACGCTCGTTGGTAAGTACTTCTATCGTATCATTATTGAAAGAATATCGGCACAGGCGGTAGTCGTTGTCTACATCCATATAATATACATAGCCGTCTTGCACGATGGGATTCCAGAGGTTTCCTTCCCACACGACTTCGGAGACACCGGTAGCGGTATCGAGCGCGTAGAGATAATGATCTGTTGCGTCTCCGTTGTAATAGATCTTACCGTCTATGTAACAGTTGGGATTGATGATCGTCTTCGGAGCTACGGTCTGCTTCTCCTTCTTGTCGATTCTTATCTTTTCCAGAGAAACTGCTTCTTTATTGTCATATTTCTCGTAGAAAACATAATTGCCGCACAGCCGCAGATTGATGATATGACAGCGGTCCATCCCAGTGGCCTTCTTACCGTTTAGTTTGCTGCGGTAAACGCCGTAAGGTTTTCCGATAAAGCCCAGGTCATAATCTTCAGTCTTGCCGATCATGGAATAGTATAGATAATCGCCGCCCACGTTCAGGCAGGAAAAAGCGCCGTCGTTTATCTTCTTGATATCGGATTCGTCAGCATTCATGGAATACAGAGCATAATCGTCGTAGGCATTGGCAAAATAGACACGTCCGTCTGATTCACAAAAATATCCGCCGTTATTCAAATTGCCGGGAGTATTGCCGACGGTATCGTCATTCGTTAACGGGATGCGGCTCGGTAAGATCGTGAGAAACATGAGCACAGCAAAAATAGCAATAGTTATAAATATGATCACAAGATTCTTCGCTTTTTTAGTCATGGTTACCTCCGTGCTAATAGTATAGCAAGATCTTCCATTTAGTCGAGTTTACGGTTGATTCCACTGCTATACAGTTCTGCTTTATTTTATGAGATGTTGGGATTTGAAGATGCCATATAGTCATAAGAACACTTATATGCAAGCGTGACGCGGCCTATGTCCTTTAATCCTGACATCATGTTAATATTATAGCTTTAAACTGTCTTGCTATCAAGGGGGTTTTGCGTTAAGATGTTAGCAGTATTAGAGAGTGGATTTGATACCAAGACAGATGCAGGAGGAGCAGACATGATGGATTTGACCGAATTGCGTGGAAAGTTAGATCACATAGATGAGCAGATCGTTCAACTGTATGAAGAGCGGATGGAGATTTGTTCGCAGGTGGCAGATTATAAGATTGAGACGGGGAAGAAGGTTCTGGATAAGACGCGGGAGGAGGAGAAGCTTCGTAAAGTCCGCAGTCTGGCGCACAACGAGTTTAATGCTCATGGAGTCCAGGAACTGTTCGAGCAGATCATGTCCATGAGCCGTAAGCTACAATATAATAAGCTGACAGCGACAGGTGTGGGCGGCAGGCTGCCTTTTATCGGGGTGGACCGATTGGATGTAGAAGCGTCCAGAGTAGTCTTTCAGGGGGCGGAGGGAGCCTATTCCCAGATGGCCATGATCAAATATTTCGGGGAAGATGTGGATTGCTTTCATGTGGATACTTTCCGGGATGCCATGTGCGCCATAGAAGAGGGGAATGCGGACTTTGCGGTGCTGCCGATCGAGAATTCGACCGCCGGGATTGTCAGCGAGATCTATGATCTGCTGGTGGAATTTGAGAATTATATCGTAGGAGAACAGATCATAAAGATCGAACACTGTCTTCTGGGTGTTCCGGGAGCAGGGCTTGATCGGATTCGGACGGTCTATTCGCATCCTCAGTCATTGATGCAGAGTGCCCGCTACTTAAATGCACATGAGAACTGGAAACAGATCAGCATGCAGAATAATGCCTTTGCTGCGCGTAAAGTGATCGAGGATATGGACTTAAGCCAGGCGGCGATCGCCAGTGAACAGGCGGCGAAGATCTACGGGCTGGATATTCTGGAACGAGGCGTGAACCAATCGACCAGTAATTCGACGCGGTTCATTATTGTCACGAACCAGAAGATATTCCTGAAGAAGGCGGCCAAAGTGAGCTTGTGCCTGGAGGTCTCACATGAGAGCGGTTCCCTTTACCGGATTTTGTCGCACTTTATTTACAATAATCTTAATATGTGTAAGATAGAGAGCCGGCCGATCGAAGAGAGAAATTGGGAATATCGTTTTTTTATTGATTTTGAGGGCAATTTGGCCGATGGAGCGGTTAAGAATGCGCTGCGAGGACTGCGGGAAGAGGCACGCAGCATGAAGATACTGGGAAATTATTAGACAGGAGGGGGTGACAGAAGATGCGGGAAGAGGAATTGATTGTTTATAAGAATCTGGAAGACGGGAAGATTCTTAAAGACATGGTGTGGCTGATGGAGCATTATCGTGCCGGGGATGCGACAGCCAGGCCGCTGTTCTATGAATGTATGCATGAATTGTTGGAGCGGGCGGCAGCCCATGGCTTCTATGGTAATCTGTGGCACTGCTATCTGGCAGATCTTTTGGTAAATAACGAGAACAGCTACAGCTTGGCCTGTGAGATCAGAGGAGAAGTGGAAGGCAGCATCAATCAGCTTGTACTGCATGATATTGCCATATTCAGAGAATTCTTTGCGTATGATCATACAGAGATGATGGAAGTCCTGAAGGTGCCGGAATTCTATTATGTGCTGCACTATGAGAGGGCACAGCAGGTCAGCAGGGTGTACAGTACGAGGATTCGAGACCGGATCTGCCAGCTGGCGGGAGAACTGGCATGTGCAGAATCGGCGGCAGAAATGCAAAAGATCCTGACGGAGTTTTATCGTGCCTATGGAGTGGGCACACTTGGTTTACATAAAGCATTTCGGGTGATTCATGAAACAGAAGGTACGAAGATCGTACCGATTCGGAACATTTCGCATGTACAGCTTGACGATCTGATCGGATATGAGATTCCGAAGAAGAAGCTGCTTGAGAATACAGAAGCATTTGTGTCTGGACGAAAAGCGAATAACTGTCTTCTATTCGGAGATGCAGGAACGGGGAAATCAACAAGTATTAAGGCGATCGCCAACGAATATTATGACAAGGGGCTGCGGATCATCGAAATCTATAAGCACCAGTTTCATGACTTGAACGATGTGGTTGCGCAGGTGAAGAATCGGAATTATAAATTTATCATCTATATGGACGATCTGAGTTTCGAGGAGTTCGAGACGGAATATAAATATCTGAAGGCCGTAATCGAGGGGGGACTGGAGAAGAAACCGGACAATGTACTGATCTATGCAACCTCTAACAGAAGACACTTGATTCGGGAGAACTTCAGTGACAAGGAGGGCAGACGGGATCAGCTGCATTCCAGCGATACAGTGCAGGAGAAATTATCCCTGGTCTACCGATTCGGTGTGACGATCTTCTTCTGTGGTCCGGATAAGAAGCAGTTTCAGGAGATCGTGAAAGGACTTGCGGCTCGCTACGGCATTGCGATGGATGAGGAGATGCTGCTTGCAGAAGCCGGAAAATGGGAGCTTGCCCACGGAGGACTCTCTGGCAGGACAGCCCAACAGTTTATAGATCATCTTCGCGGACAAGGAGAATAGATGGAGGTTTGTTATGAAGACATTTGCGGCAATAGATGTGGGTTCCTATGAACTGGGCATGAAGATTTTCGAGATCTCGGCAAAGAATGGCATTCGGGAGATAGACCATATCAGGCACCGTATCGATCTGGGATCGGATACTTATACCAACGGTAAGATCAGCAATGCGAGAGTGAATGAGCTCTGCAGGGTCTTGCGGGAATATGGAGAGATCATGAAAGGCTATAAGGTGGATGATTATAAAGCCTATGGCACCAGTGCGATCCGGGAGATGGACAATACGATGATTATTCTGGATCAGATCGCGCAGCGGACAGGCATCACGATCGAGTGTATCAGCAACTCGGAACAGCGCTTTCTGGATTACAAGTCCATAGCCTCCAAGGGAGATGCGTTTAACAGGATCATAGAGAAAGGAACGGCGATCGTAGACATTGGAGGCGGCAGTATTCAGCTCTCCCTGTTTGATAAGGATACGCTGGTGACAACACAGAACCTGCGTCTGGGAGTGCTTCGCCTGCAGGAACAGCTCAATAAATTAAATATTCGCCCGGAACAGAACGAAAGTATGCTGGATGAGATCATCAGTTCTCAGATCGCGGTTTTTAAGAAGCTACATCTGAAGGATCGAGTGATCGAGAATATCATCGTGGTGGATGATTATATCTCGGCAGTGGTCGGCAGGAACGTAGCCGGGCTGGAACAAAGCAGCATTGAGGCAGCGGCTATGGACAGTTTTCTGGATAGTATCCGGATCAAGACAGTGCAGGAGATTGCGCGTGCTCTGGATATTCCAGAAGAGAATGTGCCATTATTGTTTATATCCGGTATCCTGCTCAACCGGATCGTCAAGGTGATGGATGCCAAGCTGATCTGGGCGCCGGGTGTCAGCCTGTGTGACGGTATTGCCTATGAATACGGCGAGAAGAATAAGATCCTTAAGTCTGGTCATGACTTTGAACAGGATATCATAGCCTGTGCACAGAATATCAGTAAACGATATATGGGCAGTAAGCGCAGGGGAGAGACGCTGGAACAGATCGCATTGACTATCTATGACAGTATGAAGAAAGTGCATGGCCTGGGTAAAAGGGAACGACTTTTATTGAGGATCGCAACGCTTCTGCATGACTGTGGGAAATACATTAGCTTGGTCAATCTGGGAGAATGCTCCTATCATATCATTATGTCTACGGAGATCATAGGACTGTCCCATATGGAGCGGGAAATCGTGGCCAATGTAGTCAAATATAATCATCTGGAGTTTGATTATTATGATCTGATGAGCCAGGACAATACGATCAGTGGAAGGGATTATCTTACGATCGCCAAGCTTACGGCTATCTTGCGGGTAGCCAACGGACTGGACAGAAGCCATAAACAGAAGTTTAAGAATGTCAAGACCGCTTTGAAGGACGAAAAGCTGATCATCACGGTGGATTCCTCCCAGGATATTACCTTGGAAAAGGGGTTGTTGGCCAGGAGGGCACATTTTTTTGAAGAAGTATTCAGTGTATGTCCGGTGATCAGACAGAAAGGGTAGAAAGGCAGCGATACGGCCCGAGATTTAGTACTTGCTGCAGAGGTAGCGGGAGAATGTATGGAATGGAACGAGGGCCGAGAGTTAAAGTGTTATAAGAAGGGAACAGGGGAATTGAGATGGACTTTTCAAGAGACGAATATTATACAAACAGAGAGTTAAGCTGGCTGCTTTTTAATAAGAGAGTTTTATGTGAGGCGAAAGACAAGAAGAATCCGCTTTTTGAGAGGCTGAAATTTTTAAGTATCACGTCATCCAATCTGGATGAATTCTTTATGGTGCGGGTTGCCTCTTTGAAGGATATGGTGCATGCCGGTTATAAGAAGAAGGATATCGCGGGAATGACGGTGGAGGAACAGCTGCTGCGCGTGAATGAGGAAACACATAAGCTGGTGGAGCAACAGTACTCGGTCTATAATCGTTCCCTGATGCCGCGCCTATTGGATGAGGGGCTGCATATCGTCAGACATCATGAAGAACTGGACAAAGAGGATGCGGTCTATGTGGATCGGTATTTTGCGGATAATGTCTATCCGGTACTTACGCCTATGGCGGTAGATTCTTCCAGGCCATTTCCATTGATCAGGAATAAGTCTCTGAATCTGGGAGCGCTGATGAAAAAGAAAAACGGTGAGGATGAGATAGAATTTGCCATGGTGCAGGTGCCGAGTGTCTTGTCCCGTCTTGTCATGCTTCCCGGTGGTAAAGAGCAGAAAGTCATTCTGCTGGAAGAAGTGATCGAACGCAATATTCAGAAGCTTTTCCTTAACTATGATATTATCTGTTCTTATCCGTTTCGGATCATGCGCAATGCGGATCTTGGCATTGAGGAAGAAGAGGCGGAGGATCTGCTGCAGGAGATCGAGAAGCAGTTAAAGAAAAGAAAGTGGGGACAGGTCATCCGGCTGGAGGTGGAAGAAGGAATTGACAAAAAGCTTTTGAAATTGATTCAGAACGAGCTGGCGATCGAGAAGGAGGATATCTATTCAATCAGTGGACCTCTGGATCTGACTTTCCTTATGAAGATGTATGGTATGAAAGGGTTTGACCATCTAAAGGAGGACAGTTATCTGAAACCGCAGTCGGTTCCGGAGCTGCCGGAGGACGCTAATGTGTTTGCCAGGGTAAGAGAAGGAGATATCCTGATGCACCATCCATATCAGACATTCGAGCCGGTAGTGCGGTTTGTCAGACAGGCGGCCAAGGATCCGGATGTGCTGGCAATCAAGCAGACGCTTTATCGTGTCAGCGGCAATTCCCCGATTGTGGCAGCCTTAGAGCAGGCGGCAGAGAACGGGAAACAGGTATCTGTTTTGGTGGAGTTGAAAGCCAGGTTTGACGAGGAGAATAATATCGTCTGGGCTAAGAAGCTAGAGAAAGCGGGATGTCATGTGATCTATGGCCTGCTGGGACTCAAGACTCACAGTAAGATTACACTTGTTGTCCGCCGGGAAGAGGATGGTATACGTAGATACGTTCATCTTGGAACGGGTAACTATAATGACTCTACGGCTAAATTATATACGGACGTAGGACTTTTTACCTGTTCGGAAGCTATCGGAGAGGATGCCACTGCTGTCTTCAACATGTTGTCAGGCTATTCGGAGCCGAGAAGCTGGAACAAACTTTCTTTGGCGCCGCTCTGGCTCAAAGACAGATTCCTGCGTCTGATCGAGCGGGAAAGGACTTATGCAGAGCAGGGCAGGTCGGCTCATATCATAGCGAAGATGAATTCGCTGTGTGATAAGACGATCATAGAGGCGCTTTATGCGGCAAGTGCATCCGGGGTGAAGATCGATCTGATCATTCGAGGGATCTGTTGTCTGAAGGTAGGAATTCCCGGTGTCAGCGAGACGATCACGGTGCGTTCTATCGTAGGTAACTATCTGGAACATGCCAGAATCTTCTATTTCGAGAATGATGGAAAACCAGAATACTATTGCGCCAGTGCGGACTGGATGCCGCGCAATCTGGATCGGAGAGTGGAGATACTTTTTCCGGTGGAAAAACCGCAACTGCAGGAGAAGTTGCACCATATCCTGGACAGCCAGCTGAGGGATACGGTGAAAGCGTCAATCTTGCAGGCGGATGGCAGCTATGAGAAACCGGATTTAAGAGGTAAGGAACTGTTTAATGCACAGTTGCAGTTCTGCCATGAAGCGAAGGCGACAGCTAAAGCTGAGAAAGAGTTTGGAAATAAGAGGGTATTTATCCCGGAGGTGCATCATGAGGAGCCGGAGCCGGCGGATATGATGTAACCGGCGCACCGGTGTACTGCCGCGTTCATTTTCAGATAAACGGAGCGGATGGAGAGAAGAAGATCAGTTTGAGCGAAAATGGGGGATTAAGATGAAAGTATATCTGGCATCGGCATCGCCGAGAAGGAAGGAGCTTTTAAAACAGGTAGGCATTTCCTTTAAGACCATGCCCAGCACGGTGGAAGAAAAGAGTACGAAGACGGAACCGAATGAGGTGGTGGAGGAACTGTCTTATCAGAAGGCAGTAGATATATGTCGAAAGCTGTCTGAGGAAGGCAGGGAAGATTTCGTCGTGATCGGTGCGGATACGGTAGTGTCCTGCTGGGGCGAGATTCTTGGTAAGCCTGCGGATAAGGAAGATGCAGCCAGGATGCTTGAGAAGCTGCAAGGTGGCAGCCATCAGGTTTATACGGGGGTGACGCTTGCCTGGAAGTATAAGGATATGTCTGCCATGTATGCCACGTTCAGCGAATGTACGGATGTGACCATGTATTCTATGTCGGCGGAAGAAATCAGGAAATATGTGGACAGCGGGGAACCGATGGATAAGGCCGGAGCCTATGCGATCCAGGGGCTGTGCGCGGCCTATGTGCAGGGCATATGTGGTGATTACAACAATGTGGTGGGACTGCCTGTAGGAAGGGTTTGCCAGGAGCTTAAAAGGCGCGGATTGTGGCAGTAAGAGCCAGGAAAGGAGAATTTTATGTTTGATGAGAAAGTGTTGCAGTGTTTTTTGGAGAACCAGTCACAGCTTTATCCGGAGCCGGTAGCAGAGACTCCGGAAGAGGCGGAAGCATTTCTGGAAGACTGTATGGCAGTGGTGGTGGACTCTGTCAGGGAAGTGTGGGAATTCTTCGAGGAAGAAGGAATCGATACGGAAGAAGCCGATGAAGAAAGCATTCTGGAAGCCGATGAAGTGTTCGAGATTGGCGACGGAAGATATTTGATCGTAGAAGGCTAGTACTCCGTACTGAAAACCCTTGTGCAAATATTTCGGTCTATTTTCCCGATTGCACAAGCCCAGAATACTCAACGTAGCCCGCTACGCCTCCGTTTCTGAACTTGTACACTCGAAAAAATATCCTCGAAAATTTGCACAGGAACTTCAAGTACGGAGTACTAGATTGAAAAATCATGCTGATGCAATGATTTTTCAATCGATAATTTGAGTCGGAGACTCAAATATGCCATGACTACAGTCGGAAATTAGCGTGGGTTATACTATAGAAGCCTGCGCATTGTTTCCGCCAGTCCGTCATGGTCGTTGTCGTATCGGGTGACCAGATCCGCAGTCTGCTTTACCTGGTCAGGAGCATTGCACATTGCGATGCCGGTGCCTGCGGCTTGTAACATAGAGATATCGTTCTCGGCGTCTCCGGCAGCATAGGCATCCGACAGGGATACGCCGAAGTGTTCACAGACGAAGTGCAGTGCGTTTCCTTTTCCCGCATCATGTCGGAAAAGTTCCAGATATTTATCGTTGGAATAGATGGTCTGTATCTTGCCTTTTGACCAGTCGGAGATTTCCAGACGGAAAGCTTCCAGCTTGTCGTGGTCATATAGATCGGCGGCAAGCATCTTGTATGGACCATCGGTGAGAGCATCTGCCAGCACCGGAGATACGACAAGCGGCACATGGATCTTTGTACGGTAGAAACGGATCTCATCGTCGTCAGCAGGGGAGACCACGGCATTTTCCTGATAAGTCTGAATATGTAAATGATGTTTGACTGCCTGCTCCTGTAGATAAGAGACGTAAGGAAGAGGCAGCCTTTTGGCCATAATGGTACTGCGGCTGTCGCACTCGTAGACCTGTGCGCCGTTATAACAGCATAACAGAATGCCGGGATGATTCAGCCCGGCGTTGCTTTTCACTTCCAGAACGCTGTCTGTGGGACGGCCTGAGGAGAGGATAAGTTTATTGCCAGCAGCCAGGAAATCATCCAGAAAGGCTCTGGTAGCGGGAGATACTTGGCTGGCATTGTTGAGTAATGTTCCGTCTAGATCCGTAAATAAGAGTTTCATATTGTGCGGCTGTCCTTTCGATAGAGTGTCCTTGTATGTCTGTGTTAAGGACGAAATGAGGTATAAACATTAAATGTGGTGAGCTTCTTTCAGCTTATCCAGCAATTCTTCAGGCACGAAAAGCTTACCATAGCCGGTACCCAGATCCAGGCCAGGTTTATTGGTACCATGAAAATCAGACCCTCCGCTTAGAAGAAGATCGTACCGCTCAGCGAATCTGCGCATATCTCGTTCATCTTGATTCGTGTAACTGCTGTAAAATGCCTCGATGCCCATAAGCCCGACTTCTTTTAAGGAAGAGATCAGTTGATCAAGTCTGTCCTGCCCCATGTGATACAGGGGCGGATGCGCCAGAATAGGAATACCTCCGGCTTTCAAGATCAGATCTACAGCCTGCGCCGGCGTTACTTTTTCTCTCGGTACAAAGTACTTTGTGTGATCTCCCAGATATTGGGAAAAGGCGTCCTGCCTGCTTTTTACATAGCCGTCTTCCAGCAGGTAGGAGGCGTAGTGGGCCCGGGTTATGACGGCACCGGGATTTCTCGCCTGCAGTTTGTCGAAGGTGATATCGATACCGGCAGTCTGCAGATTTCGGCACATCTTAATATTGCGGTTAATACGGGAATTCACGAACGCGTCCAGCTGCGCCCGGAAAGCAGGGGTATTGTAGGAGATGTACAATCCTACGATGTGTACATCCTTTTTGTCATGTTCTGTAGAAAACTCGATCCCGGGCACGACTTCGACGGGAGGCTGGCTGGCAGCGGCCAGCGCCTCGGCATGCGAGACGGCCTCATCCAATCCGTCTATAGTGTCATGATCGGTGAGCGCGACTGCGCTTAATCCTTTGCTGACGGCATAATCCACAAGCTGTGCAGGGGTGTAAGTGCCGTCGGATTTGTTGGAGTGCGTATGCAGGTCTACAGGTTTCATGGTCAGGCCTCCAGTATGTGTCTGTATGATGAAAGTGTCAGGCCTGCCGCCCTTATATTAGTAGGAGGCAGGCACATTGGTTACAGCAAGACCGCAGGATCAGTCGTCTTCCTCATCATTGGCGGTGCTTGTATATACGGTACGTTTTCTTGCCATCTCGTCGCTGGCCAGATATTCGTCGTAAGTGGTGATCTTGTCGATCAGAGTGCCGTCCGGCAGGATCTCCATGATGCGGTTGGCGGTGGTCTGTACGACCTGATGATCGTGACAGGAGAACAACTCCACGCCCTTAAACTTCTTCATACCTTCATTGAGAGCCGTGATGGATTCCATGTCCAGATGGTTGGTGGGCTCGTCGAAGAGCAGGCAGTTGGAACCGCTGATCATCATCTTGGAGAGCAGACAGCGTACTTTCTCTCCACCGGAGAGTACTTTCACTTTCTTCACGCCATCATCGCCTGCAAAGAGCATCCGTCCCAAGAATCCGCGGACATAAGTTACATCCTTGACCGGAGAATAGCCCATAAGCCATTCGGTGATAGTGTAATTGTTGTCGAATTCATCGGTATTATCTTTCGGGAAATAAGCCTGTGAAGTGGTGACGCCCCATTTATAGGTACCTTCGTCAGGTTCCATCTCACCCATCAGAATCTTAAAAAGCGTGGTCTTCGCCAGTTCATTTCCGCCCACAAATGCAATCTTATCATCGTGGCCGACGATAAAGGAAATGTTGTCCAGAACCTTCTCCCCGTTGATGGTCTTACTGAGGCCTTCAACCGTGAGCACTTCATTGCCGATCTCACGCTCCGGGCGGAAGTCAATATAAGGATATTTGCGGCTGGAAGGGCGGATATCATCCAGTTCGATCTTCTCTAAGGCACGCTTCCTGGAAGTTGCCTGTTTGGATTTGGACGCATTGGCAGAGAAACGGGAGATGAATTCCTGTAATTCCTTGATCTGTTCCTCTTTCTTCTTATTGGCTTCCTTGCGCTGCTTGATGATCAGCTGGCTGGATTCATACCAGAAGTCGTAGTTGCCGGCATAGAGCTGGATCTTGCCGTAATCGATGTCCGCGATATGAGTGCAGACCTTATTCAGGAAATAACGGTCGTGGGAGACCGCGATCACTGTGTTGTCGAAATTGATCAGAAATTCCTCCAGCCATGCGATGGCATCCAGATCCAGATGGTTGGTAGGCTCGTCCAGGAGCAGGATATCGGGATTGCCGAAGAGCGCCTTGGCCAGCAAGACTTTAACCTTCTCATTACCGTTTAAGTCAGCCATCATGTTGTAGTGCAGATCGGTGCCGATGCCCAGACCGTTCAAGAGCATGGCGGCATTAGATTCCGCATCCCAGCCGTCCATCTCGGCGAATTCCGCTTCCAGTTCGCTGGCACGGATACCGTCCTCATCGGAAAAATCTTCCTTAGCATAGATGGCGTCCTTCTCCTTCATGATCTGATAGAGTCGTTCATTGCCCATGATGACAGTGTCCATGACCGGATAAACATCATATTTAAAGTGATCCTGTTCCAGCACGGAGAGGCGCTGGCCGGGAGTGACAGATACATCGCCGTTTGTGGTCTCCAGAGCACCGGAGAGGATCTTTAAGAAGGTGGATTTGCCGGCGCCGTTGGCACCGATCAGTCCATAGCAGTTTCCCTCCGTGAATTTGATATTTACATCTTCAAAGAGCGCTTTTTTTCCTACGCGCAGTGTTACGTTGTTTGCTTGAATCATGATAAACCCTCTGTTTTCCTATAATTTATATATTTAATGAAGTTACTTCTATCATTATACACAACATGGCCTTTTTTTCAAGGAAAAAGCACGATTCCCCTTTTTTGTGCCGCTTTCTGCAATAGACTGTACATTTGCAGCCGTTTCTACTATAATAAATACCGGCATGTATAAGATAGAAAACTGCATGGTCATATGCTGAAGAATAAATAAGTCTATAGAGTACAGGATCCAATGAGATTCTGGTATGGAGGTACAGAAGATGGCGAAGAATTTGGGAAAAGCATTGAAATGTATTTTGTATCCGGGAATGTTATATCTTCTGGCGGTGACACCGCGTGTGGTGAACCGGCCGGATGTGGGTATATTTCGCAAAAAATATTTTGCCCACAGAGGATTGTACGACAATACAGGGGAGGCACCGGAAAACTCCATGGCGGCTTTTCGCAGGGCAGTGGAAGCCGGGTATGGTATTGAGTTGGATGTACAGATGACGAAGGATGATATTCCGGTCATTTTCCACGACGGGACGATGGAGCGTATGTGCGGCGTGAAGGCCAAGATCGCAGATTATACTTATGAACAACTGCAGCAGTTTAAGCTGGCAGATTCTGATCAGAGTATCCCGAAGCTGGAAGATATGCTTGCTTTGGTGGATGGCCAGGTGCCGCTCATCGTGGAGATCAAGTCAGAGACGAGGGACATCTCCTTCTGTGAGGTGATCGATCGGATGTTGCGGGCTTATTCAGGGGAATACTGCATCGAGTCTTTCAACCCGCTGGTACTGCTTTGGTATCGCAGATACCACAACAATGTTGTCAGAGGACAGTTGGCGTCTAACTTCCGCTTGGACGGCGGGCATAAGAGTCCGCTTTACTTCTTCATGACACATCTTCTGCTGAATCTCTTCACGGCGCCAGATTTTATTGCTTATAATCATCAGTTTACGGAGGAACCGGGGCGGCGGATCTGCAGATGGTTATATAGACATCCGGCGGTAGCCTGGACGATCCGCAGCGCGGAAGAATTGGAAAAAATGAATGGAAAATTTGATGTTTTCATCTTTGAAGGATTTTTACCATAAATTTTGTGCAGAACTACAAAAAACGGATGCTAAATTTCCAATTATATGGTAAAATAATTAAAGGGCACGTAAGCGTGCCTCTCTGCGGGTCAGATTAGGAACTATAAATGAAGAATCCGATAAACAGGATTCCTGATTACGGTTCCTGAGTAGTATTTAAGAAAAGAGAGGGAAAAAGTTATGGCAAAATGGGTGTACTTATTTGAAGAAGGCAATGCCGATATGCGTAATCTTCTCGGCGGTAAGGGTGCGAATCTTGCTGAGATGACGAATTTAGGATTGCCGATCCCCCAAGGGTTTACAGTTACGACAGAGGCTTGTACCGATTATTACAACAGCGGCAGGCAGATCACGGACGAGATCAAAGGACAGATCTTTGATGCGCTTGCAAACTTGGAGAAGAAGCAGGGTAAGAAATTCGGTGATACCGAGAATCCACTTCTTGTTTCGGTGCGTTCCGGTGCAAGGGCTTCCATGCCTGGCATGATGGACACAATCCTGAATCTTGGTCTTACGGATGTGGCAGTAGAAGGATTTGCGAAGAAGACAGGCAATCCCAGATTTGCTTATGACTCTTACAGAAGATTCATCCAGATGTTCTCCGATGTCGTTATGGAGATACCGAAGTCTTATTTCGAGAGGATCTTGGACGAAATCAAAGAAGCGAAGGGAATCAAGTTTGATACAGAGCTGACGGCAGAGGATCTGAAAGAAATCATTGTTAGATTTAAGAATATCTATAAAGAGAACAAGGGCGAGGAGTTCCCGCAGGAGCCGAAGGTACAGCTGATGGAGGCGGTGAAGGCGGTATTTCGTTCCTGGGACAATGAGAGAGCGATCGTATACCGCAGAATGAACGATATCCCGGGTGACTGGGGCACGGCAGTCAATGTGCAGGCCATGGTATTCGGTAATATGGGCGATACTTCTGGCACCGGTGTTGCTTTTACAAGGAATCCTTCCACCGGCGCGAAGGGGATTTATGGAGAGTACCTGATCAATGCACAGGGTGAAGATGTGGTAGCAGGTATCCGTACACCCCAGCCTATTACCAAATTGCAAGAGGATCTGCCGGAGTGCTTTAAACAGTTCATGGAGATTGCCAATAAACTGGAAAATCATTACCGCGATATGCAGGATATGGAGTTTACTATCGAGGACGGCAAACTGTTCTTCCTGCAGACACGTAACGGTAAGCGGACCGCTCCCGCAGCGATCCAGATCGCATGTGATCTGGTGGACGAGGGCATGATCACACCGGAAGAGGCAGTTCTTCGTATTGAGGCGAAGTCACTGGATCAGTTGCTGCATCCTACGTTTGATGCTGCGGCTTTGAAAGCGGGTCAAGTGATCGGACAGGCACTGCCAGCATCTCCGGGTGCGGCGGCAGGTAAGGTATACTTCACCGCAGAAGAGGCGAAGGCAGCTCATGAAAAAGGTGAGAGAGTCATTCTTGTCCGGCTGGAGACTTCTCCGGAAGACATTGAGGGTATGCACGCGGCAGAAGGTATCCTGACCGTTCGCGGCGGTATGACATCTCACGCAGCAGTGGTAGCCCGCGGTATGGGTACGGCATGCGTATCCGGGTGCGGCGACATTGCGATCAATGAAGAAGATAAGGTGTTTGAATTGGGCGGAGAAGAATTCCATGAGGGAGATTATATATCTCTGGACGGCTCCACCGGTAAGATCTATAAGGGTGATATCAAGACAGTGGAAGCATCGGTGAGCGGTAATTTCGGACGCATTATGGAGTGGGCGGACAAGTATCGTAAGCTGAAAGTGCGCACCAATGCAGATACGCCGGCTGATGCAGCCAATGCGATCAAATACGGCGCAGAAGGTATTGGACTTTGCCGTACCGAGCATATGTTCTTTGAACCTGACAGGATTCCGAAGATTAGACAGATGATTCTGGCAAGGACCGTGGAGCAGAGAGAGAAGGCGCTGAACGCACTGATTCCTTTCCAGAAAGGTGATTTCAAAGCATTGTATGAGGTAATGGAAGGAAGACCGGTCACCATCCGCTTCCTGGATCCGCCGCTTCATGAGTTCGTGCCGACAGACCAGGGTGATATTGATGACCTGGCGGTAGAGATGATGATGACGGCTGAAGACGTACAGGAGATCTGCGATTCCCTGCATGAGTTCAACCCGATGATGGGCCACCGCGGATGCCGTCTGGCAGTTACCTATCCGGAGATTGCCAAGATGCAGACAAGAGCTGTTATGGAAGCAGCTATCGAAGTAAAGAATGAGAAAGGCTACGACATTGTGCCGGAAATCATGATTCCGCTTGTCGGCGAAAAGAAGGAGCTTAAATTCGTTAAAGACGTTGTGGTAGAAGTGGCAGAGCAAGTGAAGAAAGAGAAGAATTCCGACATCAAGTACCATGTGGGAACGATGATTGAGATTCCAAGAGCGGCGCTTCTGGCAAATGAGATCGCAGAGGAGGCAGAGTTCTTCTCCTTCGGTACGAATGATCTGACCCAGATGACATTCGGATTCTCTCGTGATGATGCGGGCAAATTCCTGGGTGATTACTATAAGAGTAAGATTTATGAGTCGGATCCTTTCGCAAGACTGGATCAGAGCGGTGTTGGACAGCTGGTACAGATGGCAGCAGAGAAGGGCCGTGCGACCAGACCGGATATCAAACTTGGTATTTGTGGCGAACACGGTGGTGATCCGTCTTCCGTGGAGTTTTGCCATAAGATTGGGCTGACGTATGTGTCCTGTTCACCGTTCAGGGTGCCGATCGCGAGGCTGGCGGCAGCACAGGCGGCAATATGCAATAGGGAGGGGAAGTAATTTATTGTCGTAGGGCACAGAAATTTATTCTAAAAAGAGGCAAATATAATTAGCTACGACATAGAAAAATAAGACCTTGCATCGCAGGATGCGGGGTCTTATTTTTATCCTTTGGATTATCCTTTCCCTTGCATAAACACTGGATTTGTTGGAATGTCCTGCACAGGATCACCATGGAGTAGGGGCAGCCAGGGCGAAAGCCCGACAGGATAAAACAAATTGCCCTTTTATGCTCTTTCTAGAAAAAATTTCCGTGCCCTACGACATGGTGATATTTCCTGATTGCGTTTTTGGGAGAAATGATTTTCATTAAGGATGACTTGAAAACCTCGATAAATGGGGATTTTAAGATTTTTGCTGATTTTCGGATTTCCCAAAAGTACAATCCCCAAATTCCCAAAAACGATACATTTTCATTTTTGGGGAGTGTTTTTGGGAAAATGGCAGGATGTTCCCGGATGGGAGGTTTTGCAAGGATGAGGAAAAAGAACTTTAAGGGGCGATGTGAAAAGAGGATGATCGGTAAGTGCTCTGAGGTATGCAGGACGTATGATGCGATCCAGTATGCTTATGCTGATCTGTTGCAGGCGAGTGATGAAGTGAAGGAGATCAGATGTAATATCCTTTTGGATGGATTGGATGTCGGGGAGTATACTTCTGATTTTGTCTGTACCAAGACAGATGGTGATCTGATGGTACGGGAATGTGTGTTCCGTAAATTTCTGATGAAGCCTCTGACAGTGAAACTATTGGATGCTTCAAGGGAGTATTGGATCAGACATGGAGTTACGGATTGGGGGTTGGTCATTGATGAAGAAGTATGATCTGTTGCGTTCTGGTGATACCATAATGCGTATATTGGATATTCAGGATGATAGAATCCTCATGATTGATTGTGTGAAACATACTATGCCAGTATGGGTAGAATCAGAGTTGTTGGAATTTTATGTCGGGTGTTCTAATGAAGAGTTATTTGAGATTACAGGAATCAGGATTGTGGATGCTTTAGATGCAGACCAGAGGAAGGTTATGCATGAGCGATACACAATGATTGCACCTGTTCTTTCTTTTATGTCAGATGATAAGATGCGTTCTAAACTGATCTGTTCTATAGCGGAGGAACATAAAGTATCGAAACAGACTGTGAGGAATTATCTCTGTCTTTATTTATCGTATCTGGATGTGACTGTTCTTGCTCCAAAGAAGCATCAGAATGAACGGGAACTGACACAGGATGAAGTGCATATGAGATGGGCGTTGAACAAGTTTTTCTATACCACAAAGAAGCAATCCCTTATGACGGCATACACAATGATGCTCAAAGAGAAGTATTGTGATGCCAGTGGCGTGTTGAGTGTAGAATATCCATCCTTCTATCAGTTTCGGTATTTTTATCGTAAGACTAGGAAAATGCAGAACTTCTATATTTCAAGGGATGGATTGAAGAATTATCAGAGGAATAACAGACCTCTTATCGGAGAAGGTGTACAGGCGTTTGCTCCTTCGGTTGGTGTAGGGATGTTGGATGCTACGGTGTGTGACATTTATCTGATCAATGAGGAAGGAAATCTGGTTGGCAGACCAATTCTTACTGCATGTATTGATGCTTACAGTAGCCTGTGCTGTGGTTATTCTCTTTCATGGGAAGGTGGCGTATACAGTCTTCGGGGGTTAATGCTGAATATCATAGCTGATAAGGCTGCATGGTGTAGGCGTTTTGGTATCTCTATAGAAAAAGAAGATTGGGATTGTAACGGGCTTCCGGGGACATTTGTTACCGATATGGGTAGTGAATATAAATCGGAGAATTTTGAACAGATCGCAGAGTTGGGTGTTACGGTTGTCAATCTGCCATCATACAGACCAGAACTGAAAGGGTTGGTAGAGAAGTTTTTTGATCTGATACAGGAGACGTATAAGAAGCATTTGAAGGGAAAGGGTGTGATCGAGCCGGATTATCAGGAACGAGGCGTACATGATTACCGTAAAGATGCCTGTCTGACGATGTTGGACTTTGAGAAGATTATCCTACATTGTATGATCTACTATAATTCAAAACGGATCATAGAAAACTTTCCTTATACAGAAGCTATGATAAATGCAGGGGTGAAGCCTTATGCGTCCTGTATCTGGGAATGGGGTAAGTCACAGATAGGCGCTAATCTGATCAGTGTGGATAGTAGAGAATTGATATTGACATTGTTGCCAAGGACTACAGGGAAATTTGGTCGGACGGGTTTGAAAGTAAATAAGCTGCGGTATCACTGTGAGGGATATACAGAGCAGTATCTATCTGGCGGTACTGTGACGGTGGCTTATAACCCAGAGGATGTGACTTCAGTATGGATAATTGAGAATGGTGTGTATATGGAATTTGTGTTGATAGAATCCCGTTTTCAGGGAAAAGATCTTGTTGGAGTGCAGGAGATACAGACTGGACAGAGGATTATTAGTAAGAATGAAATGAGGAACAACTTACAGGCGCAGATTGATCTGGCACAACATATTGAAACTATTGCGAGCAGTATTAGTGGTCATAGGGATGTACATATGAAGAATATTCGTAACACCAGAAAAAAGGAACAAAGCAGGTGCCATCAGGATTACATGAAGGAGGAGAGTTGTTGTGATTGATTTTTCAATCATTATTCATATTTTGCCAACTATGAAGTCAGGGGATGATTTGTTTTCAGCATTGAAAGTTTTACCGAAGTATGATGAATCAATCTGTACAGCAGAGGTTCCTATGCGTCTTATGGCACTTTCTGATCTCTACAGGATATATGTACCTTCCCAGATGTCATTGGAGATTTACAGTAAAATGTATCTGGCATTGTTACGGTCATTACAAAAGAAGGGTACGAAACTGGCGGTACAGCAGAAGAATCAGAATTATAGGGCTGTGATACAGCAGGAGTACAGCGGTATTATGGGTGGTTCAGACAGCTTTACGATCATTGGGGCATCCGGCATTGGTAAAAGTTCCGCTATTAGTAGGGCAATCACGCTGATTACTGAAAATAAGGTGATTGAAGTGGAGAATCCATATACAAAGATTATTCCCTGTATCTGTGTCCAGTGTCCTTTTGATTCTTCTGTAAAGGGGTTGCTTTTGGAGATACTGCGGAAAGTGGATGAAATGATAGACAGTAAGTATTATCAGAATGCACTACGGGCTAGAACTACAACAGATATGCTGATTGGGAGTGTCAGTCAGGTAGCATTGAATCATATCGGCTTGTTGGTGGTGGATGAGATTCAGAATGTATGTAACAGTAAAAATGGAAAGAGTCTTGTAGGGATGCTTACACAGCTTATCAATAACAGCGGTATTTCTATCTGTATGGTGGGGACTCCTGAGAGTGCGGTATTTTTTGAACAGGCGGTTCAACTTGCCAGAAGGTCATTAGGGTTACGGTATGATGTGATGGAGTATGGTATGGATTTCAGAAAGTTTTGCAAGATTGTGTTTTCCTATCAGTATGTGAAGCAGAAAACGGAGATCACAGACGGGATCATGGAATGGCTCTATGAGCATACTTCGGGAAATATCTCGGTGGTGGTGTCTCTGCTCCATGATGCACAGGAGATCGCTATTTTGAATGGTAAAGAAGTCCTGAATCTGGAATCTCTACAAGAGGCATATCAAAAACGGTTGTCTATGCTGCATGGTTTTATCCATAGGGAACAGAAAAAGCAGACATCCAAGCCCAAAAGGAAAGTGTCTGTTATGAGTGCGGGTGTGAAGAATCCTATAAGAGAAGGGGATAGTGTAGAGGTTACGATTGCAGGATTAGTTTCTGTTGCCAAGGATGGAAATGTGGATATCGTACAGTTATTGAAAGAACATATGACAGTGATGGAGGTGGCTGTATGATTACATATATGCCGACAATTTATCCTGATGAATTGGTATATAGTTGGTTTGGTAGATACTATGTACATTCTGGCTGTTTTTCCCATAAGATGGCGTTGCAGGAGTTGTATTGTAAGAAGTCAGATTATCTAAGCAAAGAATTCATTGGTAACTTAAATAATGAAGCTAGGGAGCAGATCGGTGAAATATATTTTCTGGATAAATTGGTCTTAGATCATACCATGTATCCTCAGTATGCAAGGTTTGTTCCATTGGCAGAAAAGAAAGAGGCTCTGTATCATTTGGGGCATGATTCTTGTGATGTACATCATTTATTTCCTGTTCTTCCTAGAAATGATGGGGAACGTTATCTGCGGTTCTGTCCATTGTGTGTAAAAGAGGACAGAGAAATTTATGGGGAAGCATACTGGCATAGGAAGCACCAGATCAGGAATATGTGTATATGTACACAGCATAAATGCAGGCTTATGGAATCGAGTGTTCCGGCAAAGAGTGAGCAGAGTTTTACGTTTTGCCCTGCTGAAAACTATACATATGACAGAGAAGCAGTATTTGAGAATGATTTATCGGTGATTCAGTATATGGAATATCTGGTGTCAGTATTTGATTCGGTGATGGATTTTGAAAATGATATTCCTATCAGTTCTATCCTTTATGATGGAATGAGCAGGACAAAATATTTGAAAACATCAGGACGGAGCAGATATACGAAGATGCTTGCTGATGATATGAATGAGTTTTATAGAAATATGGGGATATGTAGTGTAGCAAGTGTGTATCAGATTCAGAGAGTATTGTTGGAGAATCTGTATGACTTTTCGGTTGTCTGTCAGATTGCTTATTTCTTGGGGATGAGAGCGGAGGAATTAACGGCTTCCGCTTTGACCAAGGAGCAGATTCAGCAGGAACAGGACAGCCATTATATGAGGAATACTGCGCCTGTAGATTGGGAACTGTTGGATCGGGAAATGGCTCCTGTATTAGAGAGGTTTGCTAAGGGTGTATATGATGGAACTGCTAATGAAAACGGCAGACCAGAGAGGGTATCGGAAAGGCTTGTGTATCGGGAAATGAATCTGCGGGGACATCAGTTGGAGAATATGCCGAGGTGTAAGGCTATTTTTGAGAGATATACGGAAACTTATCCTGAGAGTTGGGCGAGGAAGATTATTTGGGCTTATCGGAAGTTGGAAGAGGAGGGGAAGCCTTTTTATTGGACGGATGTTAGGAGGATTTCGGGGGTGAAAAAGAAAAATTTTAAGGCTGTTGTTCCCTATTTGATGAAGTATGTGGAAGATGTTACGGTGAGTAAGATTATGGAGTTGGTTATAGTTGACGACGAATGAGTTAATTGTGTATTCTATCTTTAAGTGATTGTGTTACTGATAGGGAGTGCATATAATTCTAGATACAATTGTGAAGTGAAGGAGGTTAAAATGAAAAAGAGTACTGGTAGAATTATAGCAGGTCTTTGTGCGATAGCCGTTACAGGGTTTGAGATAATCAAATATTTAAATGGAAGAGAATATCCCAAATATAGTAATGAATGGATGGAATCATTATCCGACAGTGAGCTTGATACAGAGCGAGAAGAGATTAGAAAGGCATGGTGTTCGGAACCCAAAGATATTTCAAGAGCCATAGAATTAGAAAGTATATTAGATCAATTTGATAGAGAAATACATAAAAGAAAATCGAGTGATAGCTCTGGCTATGTTTTTCCCAGACATACTGAACATGGTTGGTATTTATCTGGAGACGATTAATCAATTTAAAGTTGTATAAAGGGGGCTTAATTATGAAAGATGAGATAATGTCTTTGTTGACAGATTATGGTGAGCTTACTTTAGATATGTTTTTACGAGATGGTATCATAAAAGAGTTACCTATTGTAGGCTCCACCTTTAGTATGATAAAAATAAGTGCAGATATTCGTGATAGAATTTTTTTGGAAAAATTAAAAAGTTTCATTGAGAACATAGAGAAGAATACTAAATGGCAAGAAAAATTCAGTGATATCGAAGAATGTAGTAGAATTTCTAAGCAGCTCCTATACATTGTAGATTCGTGTGATGATGACAAAAAGTTGAAATTAATAGGAATGGCATTTAACTATTTAGCAAAAGGAGAGATAAACAAGGATGATTATTTTTTTACTGTAAATATGATTTCAAAATCATTTTATCCTTATTTAGAAATGCTGTTGGATATTGATGAATCTGATGAACGTTTTCCAAATGATGGTACGAAGTATCATTATGATGGAATAGTACATTTGTTGAATATAGGTGCACTTGATTATGATGGTCAAATACCAATGCTTATTAATGAAAAAACGAATGAAATAGAATCCAGACCCTGTATAATAGTTACACTAAATTGTTATGGTAATTTTATAAGAGGTTTATTGAGTATGCTGAATGAATCATTGAAAAGTTGAAACGATTGGACTGTAGGGAAACGGATAAGATGTTCCTGCAATTATATATTATATTCATGATACTATGGTAATCCCTGTGCCGATTGTGGCATGGGGATTTCTGCTTTTAGCAGGAGAGGATTATAAAATAACAGGAGAAAGGAAAGAAAAACATGATCAGATTAGATGATAAAAGATGTATCATAGGCTTTGATGACGGCTATCAGCTTGGAAAGACCGCAAATTTTATATTTGACAATGGCGTACATATGCTTGGGAGTGTTGAACCGACATTGAAAGAAAATTCTCTGTTTTATGACGGAGAATATTTTAAGGTAGGGGAAGGCAGAGCGGCAATTACAGATGATAAGATATCGGATGATACGGCAAGGCTCCGTACGATGGCGGGTATTGCAATGGAACTTCGGAAAGAGGGACTTCACAAGGCAAAGATTGTACTTGCGGTTGGTCTGCCGTTTTCCAGTTTTGGGAGGGATAAGCTAAAGCTGGTTGATTACTATGATCAGCAGAATACGTTGGAATTTTCCTATGAGGGGGAAGAATATTCTGTAACGATTGTAAAAGTGATTGTATGTCCACAGTGTTATTCCGCGATAGCTTCAAGGCTTGGTAATATGAAAGACGATTACCTGATCGTAGATATTGGAAGTAAGACTACTGATGTTGTCTATGTGCGGAATGGGCTTCCGATTGAGAGCAAGTCTATCACGATTGAAAAGGCTATGGTCAAATGGATTAAAGAAATCCAACGGGATATGAAAATACAGACAGGGAAGGATATCCCGGAACATGAGATCATGAAGGTCATGTTAAAAGAAGGAAGTAATCTGCCAACAGTCTACGCAGAGTTAATCCATGGAATGATGCGGGAAAAAATACATTCTCTGGAACTGGAGCTTTCTGAACGAGGTTACAGTCTTGACTATATCAACATCATTTATGTGGGCGGCGGTGCGCTGATGGCACGTGAACATACAGGAAAATTCAGGAATCATACCGCTTACGACTGTGATTTGTGCGCCAATGCAAAAGGGTATGAATTTCTTGCAGGGCAGATGCTGGAGAGAAGGTGAACTGATGGCTGGACAACAAAAAGCGATATTCCTTCGCTTTAATATGGAAGATGAAGCGGATAGCAGCCTGTACATGAAACTGGCAGAAGCGGCGGGTTCTGTGTCACTTACTTCCTATGTGAAGAGGGTTTTGGAGGAATATCTCAGCATACAAATAGAGATGGCGGAGCGTCAGCAGTTCCATGAACATATGCTTGTAACAGTGCGGGAAGAGATACAGGAACAGGGGATGAAGTTGGTAGGAGCATTATTGTCAGGTATCGGTACGATAAATGTACAGAAGATTCCAGAGAAATCTATGTCAGAAGAAGCAGGATTACCAGAAGCATGTGGGAGACTGCCGGATGAACTCAGCGGTGTTCTGGATTTTATCGGTTAGATATCTTGTCAGGAGTATGGGGACAGAGAGTTACGCTGTAGGTGTCTATGTATTTGATAAGCAGACTCTTTTATAGAATTTTGCAATAGATATGATAACAGATGCAAGTAATTTGTTGCAGATTTCGGTATTTAAGGACAGATAGAGGGTAGGCGTTGCATATTCGTAATCAAATGCAACAGATATGCAATTTTCTGGGGCATTTCACGTTGGCGAAGGGAAATGTGGAGGTTGATATTTTGAATATAGAAGTATAATGATCCCTGTGCCGGTTGTGGCATGGGGATTTTTTGTGTGTGCCCGGTGGGCACACGTTCTAACGGGTGAAAGTCCCCAATCCGCCCGGCAG